>NZ_CP120367.1:0-600000 GCF_029892045.1 Sinorhizobium numidicum | reverse complement strand
GCTTCACCGTCGATTTCAACCGCTTGGAACAGCGTCGGCAGGCAGGCGGAAGCGAGCAGCGCATCGGGCGTCAGTTCGCCGTTGTGAAAGACGCGGCCGCGGCCGGTACGCACATTTGTTGCTGTGATGAAGAGCCTGATCGGGCTCTCCACCAAGTGGGCAAAGTCGACTGTCTCAGCAAGGATCGCACGAAGCGGATTGGTACCGCCGGGATTGAGGTCATATGGCGAAAACAGTCGGGCCGCCACGTCCATGGCGACAAACAATGGCGAATTGTCGAGCGTCCAGCGACCGAGCAGAACATCGAGCGGACTACGACGGAACGGGCTGAAGCGGGCCGCTTCCGACACTTGTTTCCAGAAGGCCTCGAGTGCCGTGCGCGCTTCTTCGGCGCCCCCGCGGGCATGGCCATGAGCAAGCACCGCCGCATTCATCGCGCCTGCCGACGTGCCGGAAATGCCTTCGATCTGCAGCCACGGCTCCTCCAGCAGGCGGTCGAGCACGCCCCAGGTGAACGCGCCGTGCGCTCCGCCGCCCTGCAGCGCAAGATCGACTTTTACGGGATCGCGGCGCCGGATTCCACGCGCTGCATTCATTGTGTCGCCTGTTCGTCAAAGGGCTACTCGCAGTTGCAATATACACGTTGTGCGGCGCCGAGAAACCCTGCGTACGGCAAAGCGGTGATGCGCTCTGCACGCTCTTTGAACGGCTCCCGCATCTACATGAAGGAAAGCGGGCTAGACGCTTACCTCCCACACGGGTTGTCAGCTTGGCTCAGGGTGTCTCATTCCTGCGCGCACCCACGCTCGTTCAGGCCAAACAATTGCACATTTGCCCCGCGTCAGCGATGCGAGAAATAGAACCACCTTGGAGAAAGCTGAATCCGGCTCCGCGTCGGACGGCCGGCGCCACGTGGCAGCTGTTGCCGTTGATACATTCTGCGATCTTTACGGAACGAGAACATCGGTCGCTGTGCGCCTCGAGGGTGGCGGAGGGTACCGCTGCTCTCGACCCGAAGCGGACTCTCGTTCTCGAAACGTGAGCAGCGGCTTTGCGCCCCACTGCGGTCCTTCAGGATCATCCGGACGTGGGACGGCAGCCCAAGATTCGACCTACCAAACCCTTCGCCTTGAGCGGACTCGAACTACAGGCCATGTTTTCGATTGAGCGGCGTAAAGCTCTGTTGTGGAACAAAAATCAGGCAGGGACGGCGATTGTTGCCGGCATGTCCTGCTGCGGCCATCGCCGCAGTGCTTCCCGCCCAGCGTCTGTCAAGCCGTAGACGCCTCTGTCAAGCCGTTCAAACCAGCCATAGACATTCGCAAGCAAAATCTTCCCGGCATCCGGTATGCTGGATCTGATTTCACGCACGCGCAGCGGTCCTGACGCCAGCGCTGCCGCACAGCCGAGCGCCTGCTGACGGTACGCGGTCATGACAGGCGCGCGTGTGCTCCCGCCTACTGCCGGATCGCCGCGTCGCCTCCGGTGTTCGCGCATGAGCCTCGAACGCCGTTTCGGATTGGTTCGCGGCATCGGCGATGCGGAGCCGACGATAACGCTGACGTCGCCGGCATCGGAAATGCCGAGCATGCCGATCCCGAGCCTGCGGCAGAGATCGCGGTAGCGTTTGTCGGCGTCGCGACCTTTGCCCTTGGCCGAGACTCGCGCCGCGATCCAGACCTCGTCTGCGACGGCTGCGCGATCGACGGCCTGCAGGATGAGCTCCAGATTGAAGCTCAGTTTTAACTCGCAGATCACCACCACCGGCGGATCGCCATCACTCAAGCCGACGAGATCACAGCCGCCAACTTCGCCCTTAACGACGTAACCTGCCCTTTCGAGAAAGCCTTTGACGGGCAGATAAAGCGAAGTTTCCATATGCCTGCAGGTTTAAGCGAAGAATCGTTCCATAAACTACATCGATCCGCCCGTACGGAACACCGCATCGATCGCCGCCGACGCGGTTACACGGATGGGCTGTGGAGGCAGCAACAACGCATCCCTGCGACGATTGGCCAGGACTTCACCGCGGCATTGGAACGATGCTCTTGAATGGAATCGAACCTCCGCCCTCTATTCCGAACAAGTTGGAAATTTGGTTTCGGGCCCGGAGGACTGCAGCGCAGCCAGTCAGTTCGTCTTTGTGATTCGCTAGGCCGGTGTCGCGAAGACGAGCCTCCACCGTCACTTCGGCACAAAGGATGATCTCATCGCCGCGGTTTTTGCTGCTGCCATGGGTCCTCAGAACGGCGAGACTGCCTTCTCTCCTATTTCCCTCCCCCCGGCCTCGAGACATTCCCTAAGACAATCCTTCCGCTCATCCGGTAACATCGCGGCTCCGATCTTCATGGCTTCCTCCCATGCGGGCCCGCGTTCCCACGCTTCGATATAGGCCATCGCCAGATCGGGAGATCGTTTGGTTTGCAGTAGGGCTTCGACAAGGATTCCGGCCTGCATTATGTCCTTGTCGCGCTTGAGCGCACTGTGCGCGTGACGTCGGGACGCGATGATCAGTTTGTGAACAGCGTAGCGAGCTGGATCGGGGACGAGCACCGAGACACCGGCTCCATACAGGAGGACCGTTCTAACCGGTTCACGGATCAGGAAATCCATGAACCGCAGCGGCTGTGCGCTTGCCCCACCCAGGGCGGGCATGTCTGCCGGCCTGTCCAGATACTCGTCCCTGCCGCGATTCGTGGTCAGGAATTCGACGCGATAGCCTTCGTCGTTGACGAATGCGGTCGTCTCTGCCCCGTCGAGCGCCGGGACAGCACGGAAAGTCGGATCGGCTGACTGCAGCAGTTCGAGGATTGGCGGCAGGCTATCCATGACCTCTGCCGAGATCGCATAATCTTGCGCGAAATCGGCATCCGCGGTCATGATCGCGGCAGAGGGAATGCGGACACCCAGGAGGCCAGAGTACGTTCCGAAGGCGAGAGTGCCGACCAGGACGGCCCGAAGTCGAAAGAGGCCCGCGGCCGCCAGAGTTTCGACGATCAACCCTGAGGTACGGTCGGCCGCCGGAAGGCCGCCATCCCGCGTGAGACTCGAGACCAGACGTCGACGTATCCTGTAGTCGGTTTTCGTGCGGGAGAAGTCTTCAACACGTTTCGAAATCTCCGGATCCTCAGCAGGGCCAACATATTTGCGCTTCTGGCCGCCTTCGCCATCAGGCTGATCGAAATACCAGTATTCACGACCCTTGACCTTGACCTTCACGAAGCGGCCGGCCGGCGGGAAGTCGAGTGTCCAGGCGTCATCCATGGCGCGCTGCCCGATCTCAGCGAGCATTGTCTGGTACATCATGTCGACAGTTTTCAGCATGGGAGGCTCCGCCGTTATACTAGAACTGCAATTATAGTATAACGCGCTCTGAGCGAACGATCAACGAGCTCGATTTCCTTCGCCGTTGGGCAGGGACACCACGCCTACTGACCATGACAATGAGCGGCTATGTCAGAGCTGTCGATCTATAACGTCGGACGACCACGCGCACCTTCTCGCAAGTCAGGTAATCCGAGCGAAAGGATCGAGGCCGATTCCTGCCCGCGAACTCCTCGACGCCTCACGGAGCCGGAGTTACAGGGACGCCATCACGGAGGAATCGCCGTTCCGAGCCATAGTTATAACATTTCCGCAGATCTAGTATAGCGGCCGCCATTCAGGAAAAATCAGCGTAATTGGCGCATTTGTTCGCTGCAAGCGACGATGCTCAAGGGGTGCAACGGGCGTAGCTTGTAGAAACCTCGACGGCGCGGCCTTTCGGGCGCGGCGGCGGATTGGCGGCGATCGCCTTTGCTGGATTGGCTGCAACGACCGCGGCTTCAAAAAGCGAGGTCAAGAACGGACGGCGCTCGTCGGGCGGCAACAAGTTTCACGCCTCCTCCGCCGCTCCGTAGAGGCCGAGTTTGTCGAGCATCGCCCGCTGCCGGTCGGCACTTTCGACCAGCAGGCCGGTATAGCGATCGACGATCCGGGCGCGATGATCCGGATCGGAAATGGCGGAGAGCGCACCCAAAATCGCCGCGACCTTTTCCGAGGTCTGACGCAGCTCCTCCAGGAGCTCCGCCTTGCCGCCGACCTCACTGACCGCCCGCTTCGTCACCCGGCCGATGCCCGTGGGCGTGCGGCTGCCGACTAACATGTAACCCGCCGGCAGGTCGCCCTTGAGATTGGTGACCGATTTGAAACGGATGACGTCGAAGATCTGGTCGACCGCCTGCTTCGCGCCGGCCACCCGCGAGGGATGATCGGTGTCGGCGGCCGCATGCGGCAACAGCTCCAGCCTGCCCTTATGGCGCTCTTCAAGCGGCAGGTAGGGAAGCATGGGTCCGCTGAGCTTGCCGGTCGCGGCGTCCTTGAAAAGGTCGGCGTCGATCGCCGCGTGCGCGATCTTGCCGGACGACAGCGCCTCATCGAGCGCGGCGGCATCGACGACCTCGCCCCGGTCGTAGTTGACCAGCACGGCGCGGTCGTTCATCGCGCCGAGCACCTTCGCATCGACGGTTCCGGCGTTGGAATAGACCCCGGTCGCCGCGTCCAGCCGGCCGAGACCGATATGGACGGAGAGCACGTCGGCGCCGGTCGCCGCTGCAACCGGACTTGTCGCATATTCGAAGCCTTCCGCCTCGATCCAGCGCTTGTGATGCTCGCGAGCGTAGATCGCCACCGTCATGCCGAAGGCCTTGGCAAGCTTGGCGACTTCGCGGCCGATATTGCCGTAGCCGAGAATGGCGATCCTCCGGCCCTCGAGCTTGGCGGTCGGAAAATCCTTGAGCTGACGGCCGGTGTCGAAGTCGCCATCGGCGACCATCCGGTGCAGCCTGTCGACCGGCAGGTCGGGAACGACCCTCAGGATCGCCTTCATCGCCATTTGGGCGGTCGCCCGGCTGTTGATGCCCGGCGTGTTCATCAGCGGCGCGATGCCGCCCTCGCCGTTGCCGCCGCCCCAGGAGGCCGAGCCCATGTTGCCGGTGCCCGCGCCGATGCGCACGCCGCCGAGCGGGAAGACGGAGTTCTTCGGGATGAAGGTCGCCGCCGCGATCAGCGCGTCGTACTGACCCTTATCGGTCTGCGGCAGGATCTCCGCCTCGGTGCTCAGGTTTGGCTGGTAGAAAAAGTGGATACGGTGCTTCTCGAGCGCCGACCGGTCGCCGAGCGGCCCGAGATGGAAGACGCCGCCCTTTTCCTCGATATAGGCCTTGATCTCGCTGTGATCCGGCTGGCCGTCGCTGCCGAAACGCAGGCCGACCAGGTCGGCAATCAGCACGGTATAGGCGCGCGCCGGATCGTCCTTGCGGACTGCCCCGCCGGCCCTGGCCCGGGCCTCGAAAGTGACGCCGTTCTTCGCCAGCTCTTCTTCGAGAACGACGATCTTGGCGCGCAGATAGGCGTGTTGCAGGTTCTCCAGCAGCGCGACGACATCTTCCGGCTCGCGGATGCCGCCGACCCAGGCGCGGTAGTCGCCGGGCGTGCCCGGGAAGGCATTGACGTAGCGGGCCGCGTCGAGACCGGGCTCGTATTCGCCGTTCGGATGGGTAATGCCCTCATAGCCGAGCAGTTGCTTCGAACGGGCGATGATGCGGGCGTGGATGTCGGGATCGGTGATGCCGTCGTCTTCGACCTTCAGGAGCGTCACCGCCGCGCCGCGCCGCTCGGCATCGGTGACGGTCAGCGACAGAAGCGGATGCGACTTGACCCACTCGTCGATCACCTTGCGATTGGCGGCAGAACGGCGGTTGAGCTCGACGACAGAGCCGACCCGAGCCTTCGACTGTAGGAGGCCGAAGGTGGTCTCGGCAAAGGCGAGCGCGCTGTAGGTGTTGATGACGCCGCCGAGCATGCGGTCTTCGGCAGCATCGTAGAATGGCCCGGCATCGACGGAGCGCTTGGCCGACAGCGGCTGCTTGGGATCGATCGGCGGCGCGATCTTCAGCTGGCGCGGGATCGCCCAGGCAGGATCTTGCTGGTTCTTCTCGATCAGGGCCAGGGCATGCGGCGTGAAGGAGGCGACAAAATAGCCCGAAACCCCGCCGATCGCCTTCTGGAACGGCATGAACAGGCAGCACTTCGCCATCACGGCTTCGACCAGTTCGGGCTCCCACGGCATCGCTCCGAGCATAGAGGTGGCATCGAACACCGCATGGCGGTTTGCCGGATCGCCGTCTATCCAGCTCAAAAGTTCGCGGATCTCACGGCTGGTATAGGCATTTGCCCCGGTCGTCTCATGGCCGACACCGACGAAGATCGAGACGCCGAGGGCGGAGAGCTCTTCTGCCGTCGGGATCACCCCTTCGGAGACGGCGAAATGGATGCGGCTCTCGCAGCCCTTTTCGGCGAAGCGCTGCATCTCGATCAGCTGGGTGGCCCAGGACTGGCGGAAGAAGCCGGCGGACTTGGACGGACCGCTCTCTGGCGGCGGCGTATCAACATAGACGCGTTGGGAGGCGTCGTTGGCGTTCATCAGGTGCTGGACGCAGACCGTGAAGCCGCTGTGGCCACCGCCGAGCCCCACTGCCATGCGGTTCGTCTTCGGAAAGCCGAAATAGCGATGGATCGCCCGCATCATGTCGGTCAGGATCCTGTCTGCCGGATAGCCGCGGTGCATGCTGCGGGAAATCTCGGCGGTGGTGAAGCCGCCGATGTCGTTGCCCCTGTCGTCGAACTTGCGATAGGTCTTCTCGATCCAGTCGTCGAAGGCGAGGCGCCGCAGGCGGCTGTCCACTTCGTCGGTGGTCGCATCGGTGATCGGGCCAACGCCGAAGAACGGATTGGACGGCAGCCTCGGCGCGCCATCGCTGGTCAGTTCGAGTGCCTTCAGTCGCTGTTCCTGCATCTGCGCGATATTCATCATGATCTGCCTATCTTTTTTCGAGGCGTGAGGATGCGGGGGATAGTGGATCGAACACGCCAGAAAGGAGACCTCATATGCGCCGAACAGCACGCGGAATGCGTCGTGGGTTCGCCTGTAATGAGAGATTGCTGCCGCTCGCTCATTTGGGCCTCTAGCTCAGATCACGCCGCGGCGAGTTGGAGACCATTTCTGCACGGCCGGTCCCGTCGACCGGCCGTGCAGTCGAGCGATCTCAGATCACGACGCTGCTTCAGGCACAAGCGCCGAAGCTTCGACATTTCCCGTTTCCGGCGTAGCGGAGGCCGTCACCGGCCGACGCCCGCTTCCTTCTTCGAGCTCATCGAGAAGGGCATGCCATAGCGAAATGCAAAGCCCGACCATCACGAGCAGGAACGGTGCGGCCGCGATGATCGACGCGGTCTGGAGGCCTTGGAGCCCGCCCATGACCAGAAGCACCGCGGCCGAGGCTCCGGCAAGCACGCCCCAAAGGACGACAATACCAGGCTTTGGCTCCAGTGCCCCGCGTGATGAAAGCATTCCCATCACGACCGCGCCTGCATCCGCGCCCGAGATGAAGAAGATCGCGACCAAAAAGATGGCGATCAACGATGTCAGCCAGGCGAAGGGATACTGCGCCAGAAGGGCAAAGAGCGAGACCGCCGCGCCCTGGTTGTTGACCGCATCGACGATCCCGCCGGCACCGAAGAGTTCGGAATGGAGTGCGGTGCCGCCCAGGATCGTGAACCAGATGAAAGTAACGCCGCTCGGGATCAGGAGCACGCCGATCACGAACTCCTTGATCGTGCGACCGCGCGAGATGCGCGCGATGAACACGCCGACGAAGGGCGCCCAGGATATCCACCAAGCCCAATAGAAGATGGTCCAGCTGCCGAGCCATTTGCCGTCGCTGAAGGCCGCCGTGCGCAATGACATGGACACCAGGTCGCTCAGATAGAAGCCCAGCGATTCGGTAAAGGTGTTGAAGATGAAGATTGTCGGTCCGATGCACACCAGGAAGACCAGCAGCACCATCGCGATGATCATGTTCATGTTGGAGAGGAACTGGATCCCCTTGCCCACACCTGACACCGCCGAGAGTATGAACAGCACCGTCATGACGCCGATGATCGTCAGCGCGATCCCGTTGGACTGGCCGGTTCCCCAAAGGAAGTTCATGCCGCTATTGATCTGCTGGGCGCCCAAGCCAAGCGAGGTAGCGGTTCCGAACAGTGTCGCGATAAGCGCAAGCACGTCGATCGCCTTGCCGATCGGCCCGCTTGTGGCCTCGCCGAGGATCGGCGTGAAGGCAGCGGAAATCAGGTTCGGCTTTCCCTTGCGGAAGGTGAAATAGGCGATCGCAAGACCAACCACCGCATAGATCGCCCAAGGGTGAAGCGCCCAGTGGAAATAGGAATACTTCATTGCCAAGAGGGCTGCCTCAAGAGTTCTCGGTTCGGCCTGCCCGTGGGGCGGACCGGCGAAGTGGTATATCGGCTCGGCAACACCCCAGAACATCAATCCAATGCCCATGCCGACGCTGAACATCATGCAGATCCAAGAGGCGGTGCGGAATTCCGGTCGCTCGTCGTCCTGTCCGAGCCGTATCTTGCCGAAGCGGCTCACGGCGAGGAAGAGGGCGAAGACCAGGAAACTGGCCGAGGAGACGACGAAACCCCAGCCGAAGTCGTCGATGATGGCGTCGAGTGCCACCTTGGAGATCGAGGATAGGCTTTCAGGGAATACCGTCCCCCAGCCGACGAATCCCAGGATGATGAACATGGCCGGCCAGAATACGGCCGGATCGATCTGACTAGGTCGTGATGGCTCCATTTTTTTGCTCCTCCTATTTAACCTCCAGGCCGCCCCTGATACCAGCCGCCTGGCCACTCATACGATCCGGCTCGGGACGCGTCAGAAGCACGACGTTTTCGAGATCCGTCAGTCCAGCGGGGACCGATGGCTCCTCCTCATAGACGTCGAGCCCGGCGCCGGCGATCGCCGCCGTCGAAGCGCGCGGTCGGCACGCGCTCTACTACTCCCGGCCAGCGCCGAGTCACCAACACGCGGGGATTTTCGCTTCAGGCCGCCTTCGTCATGGCCGACAGCACGTCCGACACCGTCTCGCCGAAGGACGAGGGGGTCGGCACGATCGTGACCCCGGCACCCTTGAGGATTTCGACCTTCTCCTGTGCCGATTCCCCGAAAGCCGAGATGATCGCGCCGGCATGGCCCATGCGGCGGCCTTTCGGGGCTGAAAGGCCGGCGATATAGGCGATCAGCGGCTTCCTCATGTTGTCGCGCGCCCAGAGAGCGGCTTCCGCCTCCTGCGGGCCGCCGATCTCGCCGATCATCAGCACCGCGTCCGTGCCCGGATCTTTCTCGAACAACTCCAGCATGTCCTTGAAGGACGAACCGTTGACCGGGTCGCCGCCGATGCCGACCGAGGTGGAGACGCCGATGCTGAGCGCCTTCATCTGGCTCGCGGCCTCGTATCCGAGCGTGCCCGAGCGGCCGACGATGCCGATGCGGCCGGGCAGGTAGATCGAGCCCGGCATGATGCCCATCAGCGCCTCGCCAGGCGTGATCATTCCCGCGCAGTTCGGCCCGATCAGGGTCATCCGATCCTCGAAGCGGTAGCGCCGCATGTATCGCTTGACTCTGATCATGTCCTGGGACGGGATGCCGTCGGTGATGCAGACACAGAGCCGGATGCCGGCGTCGGCCGCTTCCATGATCGAGTCGGCCGCAAACGGCGGCGGCACGAAGACGATCGAGGCATCCGCACCGGTTTCCTGCACGGCGCCCTTCACCGTATTGAAGACCGGCATGCCGAGATGAGTCTGGCCGCCCTTGCCCGGGGTGACGCCGCCGACCACATTGGTGCCATAGCGCTGCATGTCCTCGGCATGGAAGCTGCCGATCTTGCCGGTGAAGCCCTGGACGATGACGCGGGTGTTCTTGTCGAGCAGAATGGACATGTCTCGCCTCCTTAAGCTGCCTTGCCGGCAGTGAACGCACGCCATGCGGCGACTGCCTTCTCGGCAGCTTCGGCCAGCGTTTCCGCGATGATGATGTTCTCGCCGGATTCGGCGAGGATGCGCCGGCCCTCATCCATGTTGGTGCCGGAGAGCCGGACGACGAGCGGAACCGGCACGCCGACTTCGCGCAATGCCTTGATCACGCCTTCCGCCACCCAGTCGCAGCGATTGATGCCGGCGAAGATGTTGACGAGGATCGTCTCGACTTGTCTGTCGTGCAGCACGGCGCGGAACGATTTCGCCACGCGATCGGGCGACGCGCCGCCGCCGATGTCGAGGAAATTCGCGGGCTCGCCGCCGGCGATCTTGATCATGTCCATGGTCGCCATGGCGAGGCCGGCACCGTTGATAATGCAGCCGATATTGCCGTCGAGGCCGACATAGGAAAGCCCACGGTCGGACGCGTAGGTTTCGCGCGGATCCTCTTGGCTCTTGTCGCGCATCTCGGAGATATGCGGCCGGCGGAAGAGCGCGTTCTCGTCGAAGCTCATCTTGGCATCGAGCGCCACGAGATCGCCGCGGCGGGTCACGACGAGCGGATTGATCTCCAGCATCGCGGCGTCATAGTCGACGAAGGCGCGGTAGCAGCCGAGCAGCGTCTGCGTGGCGCGGCCGATCAGGGCATTGTCGATGCCGAGCCCGAACGCGATCTCGCGGGCCTGGAAGTCCTGCATGCCGACGCCGGGATCGACGGTCGCGCGGATGATCGAGTCCGGCTCGGCCTCGGCGATCTCCTCGATCTCCATGCCGCCTGAAGACGAGGCGACGATCATGATGCGCTCGGATTTGCGGTCGAGCACGAAGCCGATATAGATCTCGCGCGCGATATCCATCGCCTCCTCAACATAGAGGCGGCTGACCAGTTTTCCCTGCGGCCCGGTCTGGTGCGTCACAAGCGTGCGGCCGAGCATGGAGTCGGCGGCCTCGACGATCTCGTGGTCGGACGAGCAGAGCTTGATACCGCCCGCCTTGCCGCGCGCGCCGGAATGAACCTGTGCCTTCACCACCCATCGGTCGCCGCCGATCTCCCTGGCACGATAAGCCGCCTGCTCGGGACTATAGGCGAGGCCGCCGCGCGGGATATGGATCTGGTAGCGCGAGAGGAGCTCCTTCGTCTGATATTCGTGAATGTCCATAGGATCCTCCCTTCAGCGGCGGCCCGCGGTGATTGCTTCATGGGTTGCGAGCACGTTGCGCGCCATGCGTTCCGAGGCGGCGTCGATCATCTTGCCGTCGAGCGAGGCCGCGCCCTTGCCTTGGCCCTCGGCGAGCTTCAGCGCATCGATGATGCGGCGGGCGCGGTCGACCTCCTTTTCCGGCGGAGAGAAGATATCGTTGGCCAACGCGATCTGGCTCGGATGGATCGCCCACTTGCCTTCGATGCCGAGGGCCGCGGCACGACGCGCAGCCGCCTTGTAGCCGTCGGGATCGGAGAAATCTCCGAAGGGGCCGTCGATGGCGCGCAGACCATAGGCTCGGCAGGCAACCGTCATCCGCGACAGGCCGAAGTGCCACTGGTCACCGGGATAGTCAGGGTTGAGGCCGCCGATATTGACGGTGCGGGCCTTCAGGCTCGCGGCATAGTCGGCGACGCCGAAATGCAGTGCCTCGAGCTTGCCGCCGAAGGACGCGATGGCTTCGACATTGGCCATGCCGAACGCGGTCTCGATCAGCGCCTCGAGGCCGACGCGTGTCTTATAACCCCTGGCGATCTCGATCTGGTTGACCATTGCCTCGACCATATAGAGGTCAGCCGGCACGCCGACCTTCGGCACGAGCAGCGTGTCGATCCGGTCGCCGGCCTGCTCCATAAGGTCGACGACGTCACGATACATGTAGTGGGTGTCGAGACCGTTGATTCGAACCGAGATCGTCTTGCCGCGGCCGCGCCAGTCGATCTGGTTGAGCGCTGCGACGATATTGGCTCGGGCGCGCTCCTTTTCCGGCGGCGCCACGGCATCCTCGATGTCGAGAAAGATGTAGTCGGCGTCGGAATTGGCGGCCTTCTCGATCATCTCGGGGTTAGAGCCCGGGACGGCGAGTTCGCTGCGCTGCAGGCGCAGCCGGCGGAGATGGTTTATCGTGTGGCTCATAGATTGCTCCCTTCCGGTTCCTTCAGGCTGCCTTGGCGGTCGACGTGCTGGTGGCGGAGCGGAACTGCTTGATCGCCGCGCCGACGCCCGAGCCCGGCTCGATCTTCACACCGCAATCGAGCAGCGTGAGTTCGGCGGCTGAAAGCGCACCCAGAACCATGACCTCGTTCAGTGAGCCGAGATGGCCGATGCGGAAGACCTTGCCCGCCACCTTGCTGAGCCCGCTGCCGAGCGAGGTGTTGTAGGTGCGGTACGCGTGACGGATGACCTCGGCACCATCGATCCCTTCCGGCAACCGGATCGCGGACACCGTGTCGGAATGCCATTTCGGCTGGGTCGCGCAGAGCTTGAGACCCCAGGCGGAGACAGCGGCACGCACGCCGTTGGCAAGGTGGTGGTGGCGTGAGAAGATATTTTCGAGGCCTTCCTCGAAGATCAGGTCGAGAGAGGCGCGCAAGCCCCGCAACAGCTGCGTCGGCGGAGTATAGGGGAAATAGCCCGCGTCGTTGGTCTTGATCATGTCTTCAAACGAGAAATAACAGCGCATATGACGCGCAGTCTTGGCGGCTTTGAGCGCCTTCTCGCTGACCGAGAGGAAGCCGAGGCCGGCGGGCAGCATGAAGCCCTTCTGCGAACCGGAAACGGCGCAATCGACGCCCCATTCATCCTGGCGGAAATCGATCGAGCCGATCGAGGAGACGCCATCGACGAAGAGCAGCGCCGGGTGGTCGCAGGCGTCGAGCGCAACCCTGACCGCGGCTACGTCCGAGGTGACGCCGGTCGCGGTTTCGTTGTGCGTCACGAAGACAGCCTTGATCCTGTGCGCCTCGTCGGCGGCGAGGCGCTCGGCATAGAGCTCGACCGGCACGCCCGTGCCCCATTCCCCGTCGATGCAATCGACCTCGAAGCCGAGGCGCTCGGCCATATCGACCCAGAGATGCGAGAACTGGCCGAAGCGGCTCATCAGCACCCGATCGCCGGGCGAGAGCACGTTGGTCATCGCCGCTTCCCAGGCGCCGGTGCCCGATGAAGGATAGATGAAGACGCGGCCGTCGTGGTTCTTGAAGACCTTCTTGACGTCGGCGAAGAGCGGCAATGTCAACAAGGGATATCGAGGGGAGCGCATGTCTTCCATCGGCAGATTCATCGCCTGACGAACCTGTTCGGGAATGTTGGTGGGGCCGGGAATGAAGAGATGATTGTAGCCTGACATCGTTCCTCCAATGGCTGCGTCCGCGGACGACGTTTCCTCGGCACCAAAGCTGCCTTCCGGGCCATGTCCGCACAACACTCACTCAGGCAGAAAAGAATGCCCGACGGGCAGCGCAGGAGCGGCCCTGACGGGTGGTCACTTGGAGGGAATGGGTAGGGAAAAGACTACCCACAGGTAGTCACTCCGGATTGCGCCGGCGCTCCTTGGCATAAAGGGCGACCGCCATGGCGCGGTTGCGCACCTCGAGCTTGTCATAAAGATTCTTGAGGTGGTACTTCACGGTATTCTCGGAAATGCCTGTTCGCGCGGCGATTTGAATATTGGTCCAACCATTGGCCAGCATGCCGAGCAGCTCACTTTCCCGAGAGGTGAGCTGTTGAAACGGCGTGTGCGAGATTTTCGAAAGCACCGTGTAGGGAATGCAGATCCGACCCTGCATTACCGCGGTGAGCGTCGCGAACAGGATTTCAGGATCTTCGAACTGATAGCAGAGACCATTGACACCAAGCCGGATCGTCTCGTTGACGACCGAAGGATTGCTGGTGTCGGCGAAGAGAACGATCCGGGGGTCGAATCCGAGCCGGCCGAGATCGGCGAGCACCTCGGGCGCCTCGGCATCGTCGAGCTGCCAACTGAGCAGCACGCAGTCCGTCTCAACGGAGGCAAGCTTCTCGCAAAGTTCGGCCGATGTCCGAGCCGTATCAACGATGAAAAATCTGGCATTGTCGGAAAAAAGTCCGCGAAGAGCGGCAATCACCAAAGGGTTGCGCTCCGCGACCAAAACTCGGCCTCCACCCTCCTGCGACATGTGCCTCCCTGCGTCTTATACCGTGACATGCACCCATCAGCGATGGCCTGCACACTACCATCAGATGTCGCGCACCTTTCACCGTCGAGCGACGAAACGTGTCCTAAAACGTCTTCTGAGAGTAATGGGTGAAGGGCCAAAAGCGGTGCTTACGGGCAAAAAGGACCGAGGCAAGGACGGTGTTCGGATTCTGCATCAGTGTTGCTGGTTCCTTCAGGCCAATGCACGCGACAGCGGCTCTGGCTGCAACGTTGGCGGGCGGAGGCGTGTCGGTGTTGCGGGACTATCGCCGCACGTGCAAGCTTGCGCGCAAGAAGCTCCAACGCGAGGCCTCCTGCCTCACCGAAGAGAGTCCCCCGCGCGCTGATCGCTCCTCATAATTAAAACGCGTGCTGCGGGTGAAAAGCGCTCAAAGCGGGAAGGCCCGCTCCTCATTGCCTCCAACGCTTTTCGTCTCAACGGGGCATTCCTCCGGATAGGAATGCCTTTATCCGCCTTGAGAAACCCGACGGCATACTTTATATGATGCGTGATGCGTGATGCTTGATGCTTGATGCTTGATGCTTGATGCGCGATGAGGCGGATATGAGAACGACACTGGCGATCGATGACGATGTCCTGATCGCCGCCAAAGCGATGGCAGCCCAGCAGCACCGTAGTGTCGGCGAGGTCATTTCCGAACTGGCGAGGCGTTCTCTGCGCCGGCCTCGCAGCGGCGGCGAGCGCAATGGAATTCCTCTTCTGTCACCTCGGCCGGACGCGCCGCCAGTGACTCTCGAGATCGTCAACGCCTTGCGTGACGAACTGCCGTGACTTTCCTGCTCGACGTCAATGTGCTGATCGCCTTAATCGATCCGGGCCATGTAGCCCATGATGACGCGCACGATTGGTTCGCATCGATCGGCCAGACCGCGTGGGCTACCTGCCCCATTACTGAAAATGGTGTCATCCGGATCGTGGGCAACGCCAAGTATCCCAACTCTCCCGGCTCACCGTCACTCGTGATGGAGATCGTTGGCAAATTGCGGTCGCTACCCGGTCACTGTTTTTGGCCGGACGATGTGAGCCTCGTCGGGTCAGGTGATATCGCTGCCACGAAAATCCTAACTTCGGGGCAGGTAACGGACACCTATCTGCTTGCACTCGCGAAGGCGCATGGGGGCCAGTTGGCGACATTCGATCGCAAGCTGTCAGCAGCGGCGGTCACAAGGGGCAATGCTGCCTTGCGCCTGATCACCAGCAAATAGGCTCGCGAATTCCCGTTGATACATTATGCGATCTTCTTAGCACGGAACGGGAACCTAGCGATGAGCCGCGCGTGAGGCTCGTGAAGAACGGCTGCCCTCGACCCCTTGCTGTCATTGGCGTTCGACGCGATGAATGGCTCGATTGAGCCCAGAGCGGACCTTTGTCAGCCGGTCGAGGCGGCGGTGAAAACCGCCAATTGAGCGTCGAAAGCACGCTTATATGCGGGCCGCGCCTCGCCGCGGGCGACATAGGCGGAGAGGTTCGGATATTCGTCCAGTATGCCCGAGCCTTGCAACCTGCGCAGCACCGACACCATCAGCAGGTCACCGGCGCTGAACACACCATCGAGCCAATCGGCATCGCCAAGGCGACTGGAAAGGCCGCCCAACCGTTTCCGGATGCTGTCCTCGAGGAAACGGAGGCGCTGCTCGTACCAAGGCTCGTCGCGCTCGAAGATCCTGGCGAGGGTGCGGTCGAAGATCGGCGGCTCCACCGTGTCAAGCGCGGCAAACATCCATGTGATCGCGCGCGCCCGGGCGTTCGCATCGTCTGGCAGCAGGCCCGCATGGCGCTCCGCGATATGGAACACGATCGCCCCCGACTCGAACAGGGCGAGATCGCCTTCTTCATAGGTCGGAATCTGCCCGAAAGGTTGAAGCGCGAGATGCGCGGGTTCCTTCATCGCTTTGAACGAAAGAAGACGAACGTCGTAAGGCTGTCCCACTTCTTCGAGCGCCCAGCGAACGCGCATGTCACGCGCCAGGCCCTTGCCGCGGTCGGGCGACCGTTCAAAGGCGGTAATAGTGATAGTCATTGTTGTTCTCCATAGCTTGTCTGTCTTGAAGACGACTGGCTAAACGAGATTCCGACACCCCATGCTCGAGATAATTTTCGCGGTCAGTTCAAATACAGCTCAAAGGATGCGCCCTTGCTGCTGTTGAGCGTCCGCGACCTGCTCCTTCCGATCGGCGAGACAGACAGCAGAGAACCACCCAACGGTCGGGAGGCTGGGAGCGCCGTCCATGGTGTCGGATGTTTGTCCCTCGCCTTGAGCGGAATCGAACCAGCGGCTCCTTGATCGACACCGAAGGTTAGCTAGTTGTGAGCTTTCAGTAGGTTGTCCATCCGGCCCAGACCGGGAAAGCTGAGGTTGTCGAAGCTTCAGTGATTCTCGGAGGACCGGATGAACATCCACAAGAATGCGCGGCTGACGCCGCGCGGTCGAGAGCGAATTGTAGGGCAGGTCGAGAGCGGGCAGACGCCGGAGGCCGTGGCCAAAGCCGCAGGCGTCTGCCTGCGGACCATTCGGAAGTGGATAGACCGATATCGCCGCGAAGGATTGACAGGATTGCATGATCGCTCCTCCCGGCCCCATCGACTGCGCCGGCCGACGCCTGCGGCGATAATCGAAACGATCGAACGGCTGCGCCGCCAGCGCTGGACGGGCAAACAGATCGCCGCTGAGGCCGGCGTCTCGCCAGCGACGGTGAGCCGTATTCTGCGCCGGTTGGGCTTGAATAAGCTGAGCGCGTTGGAGCCGGAGCCCGTGCGCCGCTATGAACGGGAGCATCCCGGCGAACTCATCCATCTTGATATCAAGAAGCTCGGCCGGATCGGCTCTGTCGGACACCGCATCACCGGACGACAAACTGGCATGATCAACCGTCACACCGGCATCGGCTGGGAGTGCGTCCATGTCTGCATCGACGATGCCTCGCGCGTCGCTTTCGTCCAAGTTATGCCCGATCAGCGCAAGAACAGCGCTGTCGCCTTCCTTGAGGCCGCCGTTGCTTATTACGCCAGTCTCGGCGTCAAAGTGCAGCGCGTGATGACCGACAACGGTTCCTGCTACCGGTCAAAGACTTTCCGGGCAGCCTGCAAGCGTCTCGGCCTGCGCCAGATCTTCACCAAGCCCTATACTCCCAGGACCAACGGGAAAGCCGAGCGCTTCATTCAGACAAGCTTGCGCGAATGGGCCTATGCTCGCGCCTACAACACCTCAGACGAACGCACCGCCGAACTGCCGCGATGGCTTCACCGCTACAATTGGCATAGACCGCATGGCAGTATCGGCTCAAAACCACCCATCAGCCGACTCGGTCTGACCGGGAACAACCTGTTGAGGCTCCACAGCTAGTAATCTCTTCGACATCAGCCAGAGAGTAGCTGGTACTCCGCCCTCCGCTTGCTTCCCGAATGAGAATTCCGCGTGCCACGAGGTCATTGATGTCGCGCGGGGCGGTGTCCGGTGAGGTCCGCGTTAGCTTGGCCCACTTGGACGACGTCAATTTGCCCTCAATGCCCTCGAGAAGTCGATTGACGACCTTGCGCTGGCGCTCACTAAGCGGCTGGCCGGCGTGCGCTTCCCAGAAGCGCGCCTTGCGGAGCACATTGGCGAGAATTTCTTCGGTAGCGTCAAAGGCACGATTGAGGCAGCCGAGAAACCACAGAAGCCAGCCGGTGATATCGAGATCGCCCTTCTGTGTCGTCTCAAGGATGGTGTAGTAGTCCCTCCTCTCCTGCCGAATCTGCGCGGACATACTGTAGAAGCGCTGCGAGGTGCCTTCCGACCTGGCGAGCGCCATATCGGCAATAGCGCGCGCAATGCGGCCATTGCCATCCTCAAAAGGATGTATGGTGACAAACCACAAATGCGCAATCGCCGCTTTCAGCACCGGGTCGTGCGACGCTTGCCCGTTGGACCAAGAAAGAAATGCAGCCATCTCTCCTGGAAGTCGTTCGGCTGCAGGCGCCTCGAAATGGACCCTCTCTCGTCCCACCGGCCCAGAGGCCACCTGCATTGGACCAGAACTTTCATCGCGCCAAGCACCCACAATGATTTTGGTCATACCGCTGCGGCCGGTCGGAAACAGCGCGGCATGCCAAGCAAACAGCCGCTCATCGGAAAGCGGAGCCTCATAGTTCTGGGTGGCATCCAGCATCATCTCAACGACGCCCTCGACATGGCGGTCGGCAGGAGCGAGCGCACCAATGTCGAGGCCGAGCCGGCGGGCAATGGAGGAGCGGACCTGCTCCTTGTCGAGAAACTCGCCCTCGATCTCACTGGACTTCACAACGTCTTCAGTCAGCATGTACAGAACTGCTCAGCGCGAAAAGCAAAGCCCAGCGCTTCCATCCGCCCGAGTAGGCGCCCTTGCTGATGTCGGACCGCCGCTAACCGCGCATCTCCAGCCAAATCTCGGCCAGCCGTTCAGATTGTGAATATGGCTCAATATTCTCCGCGTCCTTTGCGGTGAATATGGCTATTAATCTCCGCACCCGCAGGTGAATTCTCCGCATCTTTCGCGGAGAATAGTGACCATGTTCACCGCAAAAGGGGTATCCACCTCAAACTGAATTTCGATCTCCACGGCGCTGAGAACCCCCGCGCGCGGGCCAACAACCATGTAGCGGTTCCCGTTGATACATTATGCGACATGTGAGCGGCAACTCCGCCCACCCTATAGACCCTCCCAGCAGCGCGGCAGGTATTGCCGATTGTCCGCCTTTAAGGACGATCTAGGCTGCTACCTCTCGCGAACCAGTGCGATAATGGCGACGAAGGCGATGAACAGGCAAAACACCACGCCCACCTATCGCTCGTAGCCTTGAGCCGATAAGCGCCCCATAGGCTCAACAATATCGAAGCGCCCCAAAACACAAGAGCAATCTCGTATGCATCGGCGACATCTATTAGAGCGACGCGACCAGACCGAGCAAGCCGGCGACCGCCATAAACACGCAAACCCATTGCCCGACCTTGTCGCCCCTTCGAGCGCACCAGTATCCCGCATAAGCGCAAGCCACGATGACACCGGCCCAAAAGACAACGATTAGGATGATATCGCTGGACATGGTTTAGGCTCCCTCGTGCGAGCGCGTGATGTGCCCGTGCTGAGCCCCCCGTGTAGAGCGGGCCCCCCGGGGGTATTTTCTTTTGAATTGCGAGAGAATTAGAGGCCAGAACACAATTAGAAACCCTAGGAACAAAAGAGGAAGGGCTCTAAAAATTCCCTTATACAGCAGTGCCTTGCGTTGGCCCTCCGGGCCGCCATATACTTTCAGAGTCAATAGCTTAGAAGCAGGCTAGCCAGCAGAGTTAGCCAATCGGCTAGCCAGTAGCGCCCGGTCAGCGGCTGGAAGCGAACCGTTTCGGTCGTTCCGCGGCGAACTGCTATGGCGCAGCCTGATCCAAAGCGGCCGTTCTTTGATGGATCGCGACGCATGCCGGAAGCGTCTATGCGATTCAAAACGGACTGCCGTGTGCCTGGTGCTGAGAACCGACGCGCTGAGATTCTCCAATTAAGTGCTACCGCCTGCATGAACTGCTGCATTCTTACGGTTAAGTGCCAAGCGACACCTCTCCTTTCCACCGGTTCAAAAAAGGTGGCTGGCTATGACTCTCTCAGGACCGGTTCCGTAGACCCGCGCCCGTGGGATTCCGCGGTGTCCGGCCTGCAGTGAGACCGGCGCGCCATAGGTCAATGGCAGGTTTCATCAGGAGCGTAGATGGCAAAGCCATTCTGCGGGACTGCGGCTTGTCAAAGCGCCAGGCCGGTCGTCGCTTTGCGATGGCAATGTGAGCCGCTAAGATATCGTTCCTGGGATGGCCGTGATTTCCTGCAGCCTGCCCATCTGCGCATCTCATCTGGAAACTTGGTGGGGGCCGAGGCGGTGTTCAAAGTGCTGGCATTAATCCTGGTGTTCAGTGGAATCCCGGTTCAAGCGACAGCAGCAACCGAAGAGGTAGATCTGGAACTCGTGCTGGCCGTCGACATGTCCGGCTCGATAGACATGGAGGAGGCCCGTGTGCAGCGCTCCGGCTATCTGGAGGCGCTCAGACACCCGGACTTCATCAGCGCCGTCGAAGGAGGTTATCTTGGGCGCATTGCCATCGGCTATTTCGAATGGGCGGGGCTGGTGAATCAAGCATCCGTAATGGCTTGGCAGGTGATTGCCGACGCCGCGGACGCCGAAGCCTTCGCGGCCAAGCTCGAAGCTCGACCTATCGGGACACGGCCCTGGACCTCCATCTCCAATGCGATCCTTTTCGGTACATCGTTTATTGACTCGAATGAATTCTCCGGGGTGCGCCGGGTTCTTGATATTTCCGGCGACGGACCGAACAACACGGGACAGCCGGTCACGCCCGCACGCGATGCCGCCCTGGCCCGCGGCATCGTCATCAACGGACTTGCGATTCTGATACGGCCGTCGGCATCTGTCGGCCCCCTCGACCAATATTACGCTGATTGCGTCATGGGCGGTCCGGGCTCCTTCGTGCTTGCCGTGCATGAGCCAGAAGACTTTGCGGTTGCTATCCGTCAGAAATTGATTCTGGAGGTGAGCGGCCTTTCTCGAGCCTCGAGTCTTCGCCTCGCGGCGGACCAGCCTGCCGCAGACTGCATGATTGGCGAAAAACTGAGGCCGGGCTTCTTGGATCGCTAGCCGAGCCTGAGCGATAGGGGACCCGCTTGGCATTCCCTCCGGAGATCTAAACTCATCGAATTTAGCACGCACCGCTCAACATATAAGAGCGCACCTAACACCCATGCCCCGTTGCAGTGTCCGCAGTCCCCCGGAGGACGCTGCTTTCTCCATCATGGCGCTCCAATCCTTACGATAACAGACGCTATCCAGCGATCTCGGCGGCAGTTCTTTCTACGAGTTCATCTTGAGAAACGTTTCAGCCGCACGCCCTCGATCACAATGTGTTCGCCGAGGGGTCGATAACGACGATTGGCGGCATCGAAGTCGGCTTCGGTCGCTACAGCGCATTTAATGGCGACTAAAAGTGCAGACGAATCTGCCTCTTCGCAGTGCTTCCGATCAGAACTAGATCATAGCTTCCTCCGTCTCCTGACACTGCGGCGAACGATACCGTTGGGCCTGATTCCGAAGCACTTGGCCTTCTCACATCGAACGGCTGCGATCAGGGCATCGGAACTAACCCCTTGCGACGGGTTTTTTGCTCCAGGTGCCACGGAATCCGGAGGTAAACGCGTGAAAATGTGGCTTTGTGGTCGGCGCCGAATGAGCTGTCGGAAGATTCGCGCGCGGGGACGACACGGGCGGACGATAACGCGAACCGGCGATGGCCAGTCACCAACCTCACCAGAGTTTCGAGCTCCTATAGAGATAGTCCGGCGGCAAGCCCAATCGGCGAGAGGCCTGTACCGGCGGGGTGGACGGCAGCACAGTCCTGTCCGCAAGCGCGCCAACGCAGCGCAAGAAACTGTGCTCAGCCAAGCGGTGACCGAATTTCTCAGTCAGGCCGACGCGCTCACGAACCCAGGCCGGGACTACCTCAATGGCACCGCGCACCATCGCCCCCTGAAAGGCCCGGAAAGGTCGAGGCAAGAGCTCCGAATTTTCCATGATATCGATGAACTCGAATATGATGGGAGAAGGCTCAAGGCGATCCCTCATTGAATCGAGGAGTCGAACCCACTCTGTCAGAGACACCGGAGCGTTCACCGTCCCATGGAGCCGAGCAGCATGGATTCCCTCCGCGAAGACTTGCGAAATGTCGCGGTCGCTTAGGCACGACACGTACCGGCTGTAGGCGTTCGCAAACCCGAAGATTGCGGTGGCCTGCACCCAGGCCAACAGACGACTGTCACTCGCACTGTAGCGTTCGCCGTGCGGAGTGACCCCGGAAATGTTGTTATGACGCCGGACAACACCGGCGATCATTTCTTCGGCTGTACTCCGCGGTCCATAGACGGTCATCATTGCCGCCAAGCCCGTATGCTGCAGGCGTTTTAGCGGCTCTTTTCTGAAAGTGCTATGCTCCCAGACACCCGTCCGTACCGCTGGCTCAGCCAATTCCAGGATCACCGCGGCTACCCCGCCAATGAAGAGCGATACCGGATTCTTATAAATTCGCCAGGAGACGGAGTCATGTGAAAGCAGTGCAGGCTCGCCGAGTGGCCGCGAAAAATCGAAGCCGCGACTGCCAGGCGGGAACATCAGACGCACTGCCGTCCGATCAAGATAACGCCCAACCGGAGACAGCAGCCTAGTCGCTAGCGGCCTTGTTCTCACTTGCATAGGGCGACACCTGATGCCGCCTCCACTAAAATCAGGTCCTTTCATAAAAGGGATCCCGAATTGGCCACCGACACAAGTGACCCAACGCCTATGAGCCGTTTTCCGGCGCCGCGGGAGTGCAGATAGGCCCCCGCGGCACTCGATATTGATCAAAACCTACATTGATTTGACCATGCTGCGGAGCTGCGCGATCGTCATCGTGCTGCCGCCGCTATCCGATGTACCGGCTGTTCCGCCCGTCGATCCAGCCATAGTGCTTCCTGTCGTTTCGCCAGAGGTCGTCGCAGAAGCCGAACTGCCGGTCGTCGTGTCTGTAGATGTGCCGTCTGTGCTGGCCATCGTATTAGTAGATGTGCCGCTTCCCGTCGTCCCGGTGATGGTTGTGCCACTGCCCGCTCCGGCCGAGGCGGTTTCCATTGTATTGCAGTCATGCTTGACTTGGTTCTGTTGCTCTGCCGTCAGCTTCGACCAGGTGGCTCGAATTTCATTCCGGCTGCGCAACCTGGACATCGACGTGTCGGAGAACAGTGCCTCGCCGATGGGGCGGGTCCATTTCGATGTCGTGCTCTTCTCCGCTTCCGTCATCTGCATCATGTCAGTGCCGGGGTGCACCAGTTCCAGGTGCTGCAGTGGATGTCGAGCCGGTTGCACCAGTTTCAGGTGTTGTACTGGATGTCGAGCCGGTACCGAATGACGAACCTGAGCTGTTCTGTGCCAGAGCAGTGAATGCCATTGCGACCAAAATCACGCCGGCGACAATGTGATTGTTCTTCATTGTTGCTTCCTTCGGAGCGGCTCTCCGAACGGAGTGGAAAGCTGCCTGACGACCTGAACGATCGTCAGACCCGCCTGCACGGCCCGCTCGGCGTCATCCTCGTCCGCACGGGGCCAACCGAAATAGACCAGCACCCCGTCGCCCATCAGCTTCGCAAGATGTCCACCCATACGGCGATCTCGCCCATCACAGCATTTTGTTATGCGTGCAGGACCTGACGCATATCCTCAGGATCGCGACGCGATGATAGAGCCGTCGAACCAACCAGATCAACGAACATGACGGTAAGCTGTCGCCGCTCTGCTTCAGAAATGGCTGATGCGACCATCGGCGGCGCGTTGGCCGGTCTGTCAAGTTCTGCGATGGCGGCGACTTCTGTTTTCGGTGGCCGAGCGACACTACGCCGAGCTCCCGCAGGTCATCGTCAGTCAGGGTTGGAAGCAGGCTCGCATCAATATCATTATTGCGGAAGGCCTGCTCATACTTGCCGAGCCCCAGACGGAGCAGCCACGCCGTAACGCTTACCACGTTCCCATTTCAGGATCTCACGGGTTGCCAACACTGAAATATACACGAGCGAGCGCGCTGGGTCTGCCGCAAACTGGCCCATGGGACTATTGGTTCGTTCCGATCGGGGGCAGACGGGCCAAATCGCTCGCCGCTGTCGGAATTGATATCCAGTCGGCCTTGCCAAGCCTCACGCACCCGGAAATGAATCACCGAACCGGGGGCACTGGCGTGATCGGCCGATCCTGCTCGTCTGGATCAAGTGGTGGAATAGTTTCGGGCTCCGGAGCTGGTTTCTTGCCGAGCCCGTCACCCGGATTTGGCTCACGACCGGGCGCCGGTGAAGGCGGTTCGCCTTCGCGTCGCGGTTTCTGCTGCATCATCCAGACCGGGGCCAGTTCAGCCGCCAGGCTTCTTATGAATTCCTTCATCGATCGCTTCCTTTCTGTTCAACAGAGGTAAGCCGTTAGGCAACCATGTGTTCCAGTGCGCGATCGCCACTTTGTCCCATTGAGCGCTGGAACGTTTTCAGCACCAAGCTAATCGGAACCCAGGCGTCGACCAACAGTGGGGGCGCTTTCGGCGCAGTTCGCAGCCCAAACTTACGGAACTGGATGCGCCTTCGACGGATTCGTTTATTGCGAATATGGAGTAGGAGTTGTTTTCAACGGAGGGTATGTAAATGACAATCCCAGCAGCAGCCCAGGAACTTGGCGGGCGCCTGCCGTCTGCCTTTGAAAAAACTGCCGCAAACCAGCTGCGAAAATTACTGGCGGCCCATGTTACAGGTGACGCAAAACTGCGTGTGCTGGACGATGAGGCGCAGCAGCCAACTGAGATCACGCTTACGCCAGCATTGTCCAGTCTCCTAATGGAGCTGCTGCGTCACATCGGCAAAGGCGACGCGGTCACTCTCGTCCCTGTCAGCAAAATGCTGACGACACAGCAAGCGGCCGACATTCTCAATGTATCGCGCCCATTCCTCATTTCTCTTCTCGACAAGGGAGAAATCGAACACACGCTTGTTGGGCGGCATCGAAGGATCCAGGCGGACCATCTTTTTAAGTACAAGAAGGAACGAGACGAGAAACGGAGTAAGGCCCTTGCGGATCTTGCCGAGCTAGACTCGGAGTATCTCTAAGCTTGTTCGCTAATCGCTTCACGGCCTTCATCGATGCCTGCACACTCGCCGGTGCTGACCCTTGCGGAGGCGGAATTTTTCCGCCTCGCTGGTCCGCAATGGTCCTCGAAGAGGCGCAGAAAGCCATTGAGAAAATCTTAGCAGATAAGGGCGTCGCCGACGCCTCTGAGAGAGCATCGCGTGCGCGAGCAGGCATGGAGGCGGCATTTGAGGAAGCGATGGTTGCTGACTTCGATCAGTTTCTCTCCGCTTGCGATGGTCTCCCCGACCAAAACGATGCGCATGTAGTTGCGGCCGCTCTGAAGACATAGGCCGCTACCATTGTGACCGATAATCTGAAGGACTTCCCGGAAGCATTTCTCGGCCGTCTGAATCTTGAAGCGCGGTCGGCTGATGCCTTCATTGCTGATACAGTTGCCTTGGACACTGGTAGAGCGGTAGCGGCGATTCGGCGAATGAGAGAACGCTTCAAAAAACCCGAGAAAACTGCCGCTGTTCTGCTTCTAGACATGGAAGCGAACGGCCTCACTGAAACGGTGGACGTGCTGCAGCCCCATTTCTTTCGCTTTGACCGGGGACTACGCCGTGCCCTCACCTCCCGCTGCGGCCGGCGCACGGCACACAATCATCGTTGTGTTCCCAATGATCCATTATGCGATCTTCTGTAACGGGCTTTGCGTCAATCCCTTGTGCGCTTAATCCCTCGCCGAGGGCTTGCTTCTGTCCGCAGTCGGCGCTTTGCCGCTGCTCTATGGGGTCTGCTGAGGACCGGTTGGCCAAGCTTTAGCGGCGCAGTCACCGCGGGCTGCTGATCGCATAGCGGCCTAACCCATCCATCGTCCCGGCGAAGGGACCTTGCTGCGGAGGGCGGATGGCGGTGCCCGTCCGAAAGCCTGCCTTGTCGTCTCCTCCCGATCAAGCCGCCAGGGCTGGCGCTCCCTTATGCGCAATGAAGTTGGTTGTCTGATCGCGGCTCACGAGTCAATCGCGTTTGAGTATGCGCGATGAGCTCCGAATGCCAGCGCGGCACGGATTCGGCAACGTCATATGGCGCATTCATGTTCTTAGTCGTCGCCCAGCGCTCCATTTTGACGTGAGAGCAATCGTATGTCGGGAACAGGGTTGTCTTCGCGGTCGGTACAAGCCCGCCGCATGATGGTCTTCGCAGGCAAGGTCTTCCTATGTTCTGCGCGCAGTCTCTGGGAGCTGCCGCCAACTTCACGGAATGGCCAGACCTACGTCCACGACAGGGACGCCTTGTCGCGCCAGAAAGGTGATGCGCGGAGAGTAATCGGCTGTCAGACCTTCATTAATGCGTTGGTGCCGGCTGAAGGATTGAAGGTTTCTCCCGTCTTGAGCATGGTATGCATGATAACCGCGAGTTTGCGGGCGACGGCCACAGCCGCCCGCTTAAAGCCAAGCCGCTCGCGCAGCTTAAGTCCCCAATTCTTGAGACTGCTCTCAGTTCTGGCACTGGTTCTCGTCAGCAGCGTTGTCGCCGCTTCGTAAAGCAGCCCGCGCAGCCGGTTGTCGCCTCTGCGTGAGATATGGCCGTCATAATCGACTTCGCCCGACTGATAGCGGCGGGTGGTCAGCCCGAGCCAGGCGCCAACCGAGCGCGAAGTTCGGAAGTTTTCCGGATCCTCGATGGCGGCGATGTAAGAGACCGCCGTAATGGCGCCGATACCTGGAACTGTCATCAACAACTTCGTAGCCGGGCTCTGCCGCGCCGCTGCAATGAGCTGACGGTCAAGAATGGCCGCACGCTTGCGAATATTGTGCCACGCATCAAGCAAGGGCAAAATGATCTGTGCCAGAGAAGTTTGCCTCTCCAGGAGCTCTCGAACATGGGTATCAAAAACCCGACCTGTGCCTTTGGGTACGATAAGGCCGAAGGTCTTCATGACACCGCGGATCTGATTGCCGAGTTGGGTTGAGAGATTCAGGAGCTGATTGCGGGCCGCCACCAACGCGCGGGTCAGCATAGCGTCAAACGACTTGACCCGAACCGCTTTGTAAAAGCCGGCTTCTGCGAGCTGCGCCAGACCATCGGCATCATTGGCATCGGTCTTGTTGAGTGTCTCGTTCAATACCTTTTGCGCGTGCCGCGCTTCAATGCAGATCGCCGGAGCCCCTTCGGCCGTCAGGGCATGGTAGAACCACGTCGACAGCGGCCCCGTTTCGAAGACGACGCGCCTGGCGTGCGGCGCGTGCTTGCGGATAAGCTCGGCCAGAAGCGTTGGGTCCGAAGGGCACTTTCCCCGCCAGATCCGCTTGCCGTCCTCCCGAACCGAGATTGCTGTGTCTTTCAATGAAACATCAAGCCCAATATACTGGTCCATGGTTGCTCTCCATCTGATGTTGGGCCCGGTTTCCCATCGTGAGCCCGTTTCACCATCTTATCGGGAGCAACCACCCCCGATAGCATCTGCTTGGGGCGGTCGCGCCGCGATTACCCCATGTTCTGTCCCTGAGCAGGCAATGCAACACCACCGCCAGCTTGCGGGCCAGCGCCACGCGCGCCTTTCTGGGACCGGCACGTCTGGCGACCGCCAACGCCCAGCCCTTCAGATCGGAACCTTTGACCGGTCGCGTCAGGATGACGTTGGCCGCCTCGTAGAGCGCGGTGCGCACGCTGCCGTCGCCGATCTTCGAGATGCGACCGCTCTGATCGGTGTCGCCCGATTGATATTTCTTCGGCGTCAATCCGAAGTGCGGCCCCACCGCGCGTGAGGAGCGAAATCGCTCCGGCGCGTCGACGGCCGCGACAAACGTCAGCGCCACCAGGACGCCAACGCCTGGCGTCGTCATCAGCCGCTGTGCGTTCTCATCCTGGCGGGCGATGGCACGCAGCTTGCGCTCAAAACCTGCAAATTCATGCACAAGCGCGTCGCGCACCTTCAGCAGGGCCGTCGCGATCGCTTCCAGGGTCGAATGGCCTGCAATCAGCGCGCGGATGCGCGCCCCACGTAAGTGCGCCGCGTCGTCGCCCCGACCTTGAGGCCGAAGCCGCGCAGGATGCCCCGGAGGCTCATCTCGATGTCGTGAAGCTTGCCCGAAATGAGCTTGCGGGCGGTCAGCAGAGCCCGCACCTCCTGGGCGGCAAGAGATTTGCAGTGGACCGGTCTGAACCAGCCAAGCCGCATCAACTGCGCAATGCCCCGCGCGTCCTTCTTGTCGGTCTTCACCGGCATCGTCTTAAAGGCTGCACGCACGTGGCGCGTCTCGATCAGCTCGACAGAAAGACCTGCTTTCACCATCCCGGCATCGAGCCACTGCGACAAAGGGCCGGCCTCCAGACCAATGCGCTCCATCGCCACGCCGTGCGCGCCGAACCAGGCGATCAGCGCATCGGCTTCGCTGAGGATCTTTGCTTCCCGCACAATGCGGCCATCCGCATCCACCACGCACACACTGGCGTCTTCCAGTGATACGTCGATGCCGGCATACTGCTTCATGGTCGTCTCTCCGTGCTGCTATGGAGCAGGCCACTCCTGACTCCGCGACACCATCATTGTCAGGGACGACCACCGGCCCTTCAAACCTGCCGGGCCGGGTTCCGCCCGTTACACCATCTTTTCAGCACAAAGGGGAACGTTCCCCCCCCCGGGGTTCGCGCCTGGGGCCCGCGTAGGAACGGCTACTCTCGACGCGTCGGAGTCATTGGCCTCCCGGCGGATGAATGGCTCGATTGAGCCCAATGCTGGCCTTCCTAGGCCAATCTTCCTGAAACCGAACAATGGGGCGCACCGGTGCTCCTGGTCCCGAGCTGAACTTGCCACCTTGAGGCCTTCCTCGAAGGACGGCGACTCACCTGGCCGTGCTCAGCAGAGAGCGATACCTGGGCTATCGCTCAGGCACTCGCCCTTTGACGACCCAAGCAGTGGCGGCATAGGAGCGCGGACTGTCAATTTTCGCCATCACGATAAGCTAATCTGAGTGTAGCTCGCAGTTTGCAAGAAATCTGAGGTCCCGTGTCGGACTAGCGAAGCCTCGTTCGTCCTCGGCGCATGGATCGGCACTTCATCGGATCCGTCGTAAACTCATAAGGATAAACGATTATGCCCAACACCGTACGCTTGCACCGCGTTCTGGCAACCAGTCCAGAGAAAGTCTATCGCGCGTTCCTCGAGGCCGACGCGCTCGCGAAATGGCTTCCGCCCAACGGCTTCGCCTGCACTGTGCATCATCTGCAGCCAAAAGTCGGCGGCACGTTCAAAATGTCCTTCCGGAACTTCACAACGGACGAAAGCCACGCGTTTGGCGGCGAATATGTCGAGCTCGTCCCGGGCGAACGCCTGCGCTACACGGACAAATTCGACGACCCCAACCTGCCCGGCGAGATGCAGGTTACTGTGACGTTGAAGAAAGTATCGATCGGTACCGAACTGGATATCGTGCAGGCAGGCGTGCCGGACGTCATTCCACCCGAGGCTTGTTATCTCGGTTGGCAGGAGTCGTTACGAAACCTGGCACGGCTCGTCGAGCCTGAGATCAATCAATAGCGCATCAGGATCGAGCAAAGCCGCCGGCATCTGATCGCGTGCTCGACCTCCGCGATCCGACGTCGGCGCTTTCCAACTCGCATCTCCGATTTGGCAGACGCTCGGGCATTGGCGCGACTGCGCCGTTCCGGGAAATTGGTTAATCCTATCTATGCGAAGACGCGACTCCGCAGGCGGGATGTTACCCCGGCGGCTATCAACCCTGGCCAGCCGGCGCGCGTTCGCCGGGCGGTGCTCGCGGCAGCACCATACAATGCCTTCACCCTCACGGACGCGGGAAATATTTTCCTGTCGGCCGGTCAGCCCGAAAAGGCGCTGGAACTGACCGACGCCGCGGCCGCGCGGGACCCCGGATTGGACTGGTTCATTAACTACGTGCGAGGTGCCACCTTTATCGTGCTTGGCAAAAACGAAGACGCGGTTGAGGTGCTGAAGGCCGCAGAATTCGCCGACGCTCCGTTGCTATTAGCTATTGCCTATATGCGTCTTGGGCGCGAAGCAGGGGCCCGAGCTGCCGTCGCGAAGATGCTGAGGTCAGCTCCGACTGCGACGATTCAGTCCTGGCGGCAGGCCTGGAACTTCCGCGAGACTTCCATTCTCGATCAGGCCGCCGCTGACCTTGCGCGCGTCGGCCTTCCCGTTCAACTTTGGCATGAAGTCCGCCCCCGCATGGTGGATACCGATCACATCCCAATCAGCCGAAAATACTGACTGCCGGAACTTCCCGGTTCGGTAGGAGCTCGGTAATGCAAGAGAACCCGCCCGGAGATCGTCGGCTTGCCGCTGGTCGAACCTTCGTGGTCCAGGAGTTGGTTGTCCTGAAGAGAAAAGCTGAGCTCGCCCCCGAGTGGACGTCCGATCACGTACACCCGTTGATCCTCATCTGCGACCGGGAGCGTCGCCATCGGCCACTCAGGTACTCCTTTAGCCGTAGAAAAGGTGGCATGATACCGCCCGATGGCGGAAACCGGGACGGACTAACCGTCCCGGCGCCGGGTGACTACCACCAGGATGTGTAGAAGACAGCTAGGCCGGCCGCGAGCGCTTCGCGGGCCTTGGCGACAAAAGCGAGATCATCGTCGACTTCGCTGCCCTCGGACACGCCGAAGAAGAAGCCTTCGGTCGGCGGCAGGCTGCGATCATGGATCGCTGTTTCCAGGCGATCGAGATCCTCGGCAGTCAGCTGAAGAATGACGCAATTGAAATTCGCGTCATTGCCGCCCTTCTCGCGGTAGAGCTGTTCCATCCTGCCGTGAAAGTTCGGATGCTTGCGCCGGCCGGGCGACTCGCGAAGAGTGCAGGCGTACATGTCGAGTCCCATGATTTTCTCCTTTCATTGCTCGGTCCGAAGGACGCGGCGTGAAAGGCCGGACGGCAGCGGCCGCCGCCGTCATGGCCAACACGGGCCATCGCCGGGGCGTCCCGCCCCCGAAGGCTGGTGCGGGCAGGTCATTGACGGCAAGATGCCGCGCGGCAGGGACGCGAGAAACCGGAGGGACTGTAAGGCAAAGGAAGCCTGGGACCGGCCTCGTCCTGCACCGACGGCTGCCATCCTGCGCAAGGACGCCGACGAGGATGAGCGGCGCAACGGCAACGATTCTCCAGCCGCCTCGCGGCTGAACAGCGAACAGGCGATTGGCTTGCTTCCTGCGGGCTGGGCCTAGAAAACATGCGATCATCTGTGCCAACCGCGGGATGTTAAGCCTCCATTAGGGCCGCAGCATATACTCTCTATTCGCAGCGCACTGCGGGCATGATGCCTCCTGCGTCCCCGGTTATCCGAGGAATTCATAGAGCCATCCCCGCAGGTATCTCCATGCACAGGAATACAGTTTCGGAAAATCGGCGCACCCAGTTACTGGTTCTGCTCGTCGCCGCCGTTTTCATTCTGGTCGCAGCCGCCCTCGCCGGACTGGTTGCGGGCTCGATCGCGACGATCACCACAACCGCAGATGCAATCGATGATCAAAGAGCCCTGCAAGCAACATCGGGAGCGGTGCACGCGCTTCGCAAGCAAATGGCGGCGACCTTGCGGGACAACGCGTACTGGGATGATGCCTATGCCCAGGTGAACGCCGAAACACGCATCGACTGGATCATCGAAAACTGGGCCTCGACCACCGCCGACTACCCTTTGTATGACACGGCGATCGTCGTCGATAGCCGGAATCTTCCGGTCGTTGCGTACCGCAAAGGCGCTCCGATGGACGTCCCGCCGAGCGAATTCTTTGACGACTTCGAAGGATTGATCGACGCGGCGAGGCGCGCGAGGATGTCCGATGCAGTTCCCGTGCATTTCGCGCGCTCCCCCGCGGGAACTGAGCTGATCGGCGCGGCCGCAATCCAACCGTTCGAAAGTGACGACGCGCTCGATTCGCGACGTTTCTATGTGCTTGTCTTCGCAAAGCTGATCACCCCGGCCGTGGTGGCCGAGGTGTCCGACAGTTTTGCAATTGCCGGCCTGCGTCTTGCTTCGAAGCCTGCTGCAGGGCGATTGGCCGTCGCGTTGACAGGCGTGTCCTCTAAGGACGTTGCCTTTTTCACCTGGCCCTCGATGGCACCAGGGACCAAAAGTTACGAGAAAGTCGATGGGGATCTGCGAACAGCAGGCGCCATCCTGATCCTGTTTCTCTGCGGCATTGGGGTAGCCGGTGGCACAACGGTTCACAATTTGCGGAAAAGCGAACACTCTTCGCGCCTACGTGCATTGCATGACCCTCTGACGGGCCTCTTGAACCGCGCCGGACTGCTTGAGAACGTTGCTGCCGCGTCCGACTGGGCTCGACTGAACGAGAAGCAGGTGAAGCTCCATTTCATCGATCTGGACGGCTTCAAAGCCGTCAACGACACCTGGGGGCATGCCGTCGGAGACGCCCTGATCGTCGCCGTTGCCCACCGGCTGCGGGACGCTTTGCCGAAGGATGCGTTTGCTGCGCGCCTTGGCGGCGACGAATTCGCCGTAGTGACCGTCGATGAGCTCGGTGCTGAGCTTCTCCCTAGCTTCGGGGGACGGCTTCAAGAGGCCTTGGCCAGCCTATTCGAGATTGACGGACGGTCGATCGAAATCGGCTGCAGTATAGGCGTCGCGGTCTCTGAGCGAGGTGCCGTGGAGACCGGCGAGCTCATGCGCCGCGCCGACATCGCCCTTTACCGAGCCAAGGACCTTGGCCGCGGCATGACCATCGACTTCGACGACAGCTTTGACGATGATGCCCTCCAACAGTCTGAACTAGAGAGTCAGCTGCGAGCCACGCTGTTGAATGACGGTATGTCGGTTATGTTCCAGCCGCTGATCGATGCACAGTCGGGCGCGGTCACCGGCGTGGAGGCTTTGGCGCGATGGCGTAAAGAGGCTGGTACTGCAATTTCTCCGGATGTATTCATCCCCCTCGCAGAGCGCGCGGGAATGATTGATCTGCTGGGAATGCAGGTCTTGCGGACGTCCCTGCACGCCGCCACCGCATGGCCGAGGCTCAGTCTCGGGGTCAACGTTTCGCCGCTGCAGCTGAAGAACCCGCGCTTCGTCTCGCAGGTCCAAGAAGCGATCAAAGCTGCGGATTTTGATCCGCGTCGATTGACGGTTGAGGTGACGGAGGGTGTTCTGATTTCCAATCCAGAACAGGCGCGTCGGGCGATCGATGGCTTGAAGAAAATCGGTGTCAAAGTTGCGCTAGACGATTTTGGCTCTGGATACGCCAGCATCGGATCACTCCGGCGCTTTGGGTTCGACCGTATAAAAGTGGATCGCTCTTTGGTGACGGCGCTGGACCTCGACCATAATGCCGGCGCCGTGCTTCAGGCAACGGTTGCTCTTGCCAATGCTCTGCAAATTCCCGTCACCGCCGAGGGTATAGAGACTGAACAGCAGGCCACGGCTGTGCGGTTGTCCGGCTGCGACGAACTCCAGGGATATCTATTTAGCAGGCCAGTCAGTGCCGACGCAGTTACCGCTCTTTATTGCGAAGCCGAATCTGGCGGTCTCGCGAGCCAGAGCAGTCGCTGAATCAGAGAGGCGTTCTGCAATGGAATCTGGACGTTTCCCTAGCTAGTCACGTGAGCAAGACATCCCTGCGGTCGTCCCCGCGGATCTTGCCCGTTTTTCCTGGATCGAGGTGGCGCGAGGACGTGAAATACCGTTAGTACCGCCGGGGCTTTACCGCTTTACCGGCCCAGCCCCCAATCGACCGGAGGCTGATGTAAAATCCGGCCGGGACGGCTTGGCTCGTTCCAAGACGTCGCTGCAGGCGAAGGACGCTTCAATGCATGCGGCTACGAAGGAATTTCTTGCCCAATCAGAATATTGCGGGTGATGCAAAGCGGCGCGACAGGCTCGGACGGCCCGGACCTGCTGCGTGCGATGCATCGGCCATTCGTTCTCGAGGAAATCAAGTGCGTCGTAAGGGCCGCAGAACCGTCGCTTCATACCGTTTTGCAGCGTCACCGACAGTGGAACGTGCCATGGCACTTCTTTCATTTTCGGACCTCCTGAAAGGCCGTATGCAGAACCGCCAACCCATCGAAGTCGTTCCCAAAATAAGTGATTCGTCACTCCTGGTCACGGACACGAATCCTTTCACGGCGACGAAGTCGACATTCAGGGTAGTTGCCTGGACGTCGTTGCGGGCGCAGGGTGGCGCTTCACCCTATGATGATAAGCTTGTTTAGGTCATCTGCGCAGCAGGAAACGATGACGATATTATCCGAACGGCAACGTTACCCATCGTCGGCATAGGGGCATCGGCTGGTGGTATTCCTGCCGTGGAAGGCTTCTTCCGGGGGCTGCCGGCACGGCCAGAGATGGCCTTCGTCATCGTAACCCATCTGAATCCGCAACGTCAGAGCCTCCTCAACGAGGTGGTGAGCCGCTATACAGAAATGCCGGTACTCGTCGCCGAAGACGGGATCCCGACCGAGCCAAACCATGTCTACGTGATGCCGGAGAACGCGATCCTCACCATCAAGGAGGATGTGAGGCTGGTTGAGAGCAGCATCGTCACCAGCGGAGGAGTGACCGCTGCGAACGTCCGCAACTTTTCAGAAACTCACGCCGATCCTCATCGCTCCGCGAGGGCTGCAGCTCTGATCTTTCCTGATCCATAACACAGCACAAGCTAATATGCTGCCATATACGCCTTTAGAGCTATCGACGGGCTCCGCGCTGGTGCGATCCAGGCGCCAACGACAGGATCGGGTGTCATAAAAAAGGTGCCCGTCGATCGACGGGCACTCCTAAATCTTTCGCCTCCGCCGAGAGAGCGATATATTCAAACGCTGCGGCAAAAGGAAAGTTCCCCCTCTGCCGCTTAGTCACTACTCAGCCTTACCGGCCCCCCCAGTGGTCAGCATGCTGCGTTTGGATAGACGCGGCTTCAGCTTCGCGCCTTGGTCGCGCCATGCGTTGTCGTGTCGTCGAAGATCAGGCCACCAGACGAACGACGCCCATCACCTAGACAACGAAAAAGAGAGCACTACTATAAGCTCGCATGATCACATCCAGTCTCGGCCCTCTCCCCCACCGGAGAGGGCCTCTTTTTTGTTAATCTGGAATGTCGCGGAGTGGGTGGAGCTGTCCAAAAAATCAAGCGTCGAGACCGAACGAATCCTGAACTCCGCAACAACACTGAGCTACTAATGCGATTGCGCTACAATGATTTACACCAAACCGCCGAAAAACCCCTAAAAATGCATTGCGTCATCCACCTATAAGTGTAATATCCTGCCTGCGCGGGCACACCCTTTAAGTATTGAGCGATTTTCGCATGGAGCGACTTAGGGTCGTATTGCCGTGTCAGCGCTTTATATTGTGCGACTTGGAATGTAGTGGATTTAGTATCAATAGCTTATTCGAAATCCACCGAAACTGTGCATGAAGGATAGCCACATTATTGGCCCTTTAACTCTATGAGCCCGCTGGTCTCTCATACCGTCGGGCTCTTTTCGTGGCCGATTTTCTTCAAGCTGCTGCTTTGAGAATTTCTCGCAGAAGGCCGCCTGCCTCAGGCCACCTTTACAAAGACTTATGAACCATTGCGGCCTTTCGCAAGTCCGCGCGTTATTGGGCGCACGGCAAAAACGTCATCGAAGAAACCCACCCGCTCGATGAGCCTTCCCGATAGTTCATGACGCCTAGCGCGGCATTTGAGCGTGCGCTAAAATGCCGGCATGGCCAAGCGATATGAATTGAAGGATGACGGCAACGGACTGTGGAGCGTGATCGATCGCTTCACTGGAATGCCCGCACGTTGGGAAGGCGTGCTGCAGACTGGCTTGCAGCTATACGCGGCGGACGATCTAAACGAGTTGCTCAACCTGCTAGACGAACGCAGGCGTGCAAAGGGCAAACCAGAGCGAGACCAGCTGTTGTGAGCGAGACGCCGCGCTACACGATCCAGCAAAACGAGAACGGTAGCTGGAACGTCGTTGACACCGAAACGGGTCGCCCCGTCGTCTGGCACAGTGTCCGCGACAATGGTCTAAGTGAGAGCATGGCGCGCGCCTTGGCAGCCAGCATGAACCGGATTGACGCAGGCATGGGAATCGTTCAAGGGCGGCTTAAAGCGGCAGGTTTGCGGGTCGTGAAGGGCGGCAAAAAGGATTGACTCATCCGGTCAGTTCACGGACGCAAAGCAAAAGCGCATAGCCCCGCCTTGATCTATAAAACCCTCCGCTGGTTGCCTGGGCGTTCTACAGCACAAGCTAATTGGTACGATACATCCTTTTAGAGCTATGGACCGTCGCTCGCGACTTTCGCGAGTGTACCAATGGGCCGCTTGGGTAAAAGTCGCCTCAAAAAGTCCGCCCGTTGCTTGGGCGCGCGCGGAGTGTCTGGTCTTCGCTGATGGCTGCCCCAGTGACGATTGCAAGCTCGCCCTCGAGCGTGGTCAGCCGGCCGAGCCGTATTTCGCCCGCATTGGCGACGGCTTGGCGGTAGCGCCGCAGCATCGGCACCAGGGACGGCAGCATCATTGCCATCATCATCTTCACAAGCCACATGCCGAGGAACGATGCCGCGGCAGCGGACCATGTCTGTCCGGGCATCCGCATCCACGTCATCGACATCGTCCAGCCGTGCCAGGCATCGGCATCCCGCCCATCCATGACATGGGCGCGCTCCAGACGATGGTGACTGCCGCGCTGGCGGCGAAGAGCAGCGCCGAAACGGCCAAGAAAGACGGCTCTGACGTTCGCTGCGAAACCACCCCCGTAGCTTCAAAGGCCATTCCATCCCGGCAAATCGCAATCAGATTGACCGGGGCTACCAACAAAACCTCGCTCGACTCCCGACTTCCTTCCAGCTCATGTGGTGCGAGATTTGGTCGCCCCTACCAAACACATCTCACGCGGCACGTGCGGCGAAGATGTCCTTCTTCACCACCGCATGCACCCCCCAGTTTCCATCAACGACCTGGGTGATGCCGAAGTCCACTCCGATCGACATCAGCGAAATCGCCTCGTCCTCTGTTAGTCCTTTGGTTTTCATGAGGAAATGGCGCATTTTCCGGAACGCATCGCGCAGCGCTCTGTCGACAGACGACTTGGAATAGATGTCGCTCTGAGCGCTCGGTCCCAGTTCCTCGAGGTAGTTGGCGTAGGAAAACCCGTGCACGAGCCAGTCGGTTTGCGTCTCGAGCATGGGGTAGTTGAGCTCCTCGAGCGGTGTGCCGGCAAGGTCCGCTTTCTTGTGCAAGATGAGCTGGAACGTACCGGTGAGCGAGCATTCGATCGCCGTGCCGCACAATTCGCTGTCGCCTTGGCTGGCATGGGGATCACCGACCGAGAGCAGCGCGCCGTCGACCGAGACCGGATAATACATCGTGGCGCCCTTGCCGATGCGCCAGTTGTCGATGTTGCCGCCGGTGTAACTCGGCGGGATGGTGTCTACGACGTCCGCTTCCTTCGGCGCCAGCCCGATCGTGCCGAAATGCGGGCGAATAGGCAGTCTCACCCCCTTCAGCACATCGTAGTTCCGTTTGGTCAGGCTATGGTCGACGGGAACACCAGGGTAGTCGATCGTGTCATGCTTGACGCCGAACGGATCGGTCTGCGGCACCCATTGGAAATTGTACACCGCTTCGGCCCAGCTCTTGCCGCTGGCGATGTCGACCTCGTAGATGGTGACGACCTCGCGCTTGGTGCCGCCAAGGAGGTCGTTATAGTGGAAGCCCCAATTGGCCGCCGCGTTGGAGCCATATGACTTGCCGCCGAACTTGGGATTGCCGGACGGACGCGGCTCGCAATCGAGAATCCGCACCTCCAGTATGTCGCCTGGCTCCGCGTCGCGGACATAGACTGGGCCGGTCATGATGTGCACGCCCTGCCCCTCACCAGAGCCTTTCTTGTACTTTGCCGGGTCGGTAGGGCCGGCACCGCGGCGGTCGACGCCCTTCTTCTCTTTCGTCCAGAGATAGACGCTCTCTGCACCCTCGTCGCCCTCAACCATGCGCTCCAGGTCATCGCCCGCATGGTGGGTGAGCGACTCGATCGTGACGATGTCGCCGGAATTGACCTCGATGCGCGGCTTCAGTGATTTGCTGAAGTAGCCCCAATGCACAGTCTCGGCGTTGGCCGGCAAATAGTGATAGGCGCGTTGGGCAGGCAGCTTCGATGTCGTGGCCTGCGCCAGTGCCGGTGTGACCAGCGAGATGCCACCGGCGCCCAGCGTGGCCAGTCCGCTGGCCGCGAACAGGCCACCCTTCAGAAAGCCGCGACGCTCGGCATTTAGATCTTGCTTCAACTTCTTGTAGTGAAGTTCGAAATGCGGACAGCTGACATCATCGCCTTTGCACATGAACAGTCCCCTTGTTTTTTGTTGGAAGGAATATGCGCGATGTTATGCACCACAGGCGCCACCGGCAATCCAGCGAAACGGCCACGAAAATCAATACGTCGCGGTGGCCACCTCAAAAACGCGCGCTAATTCAACGCGTTATGAGAACGCCGGTAACATTGTGCAAGCTTGAGCTCCGCCTGTTGACCGGATAAAGTCAAGAGATTGTTCGCATGCGCACAAATACTGTAGCCGGCGTCGCGATATACTCGATCTGCGGCCGACGGGCGCCCGATGGACGTCACGTGTCGCGGAACAACAAGGACCCTCTTCATATGTTTGCGGCTCCGCGATCGATCGACCATCTGCCCCTCGATCAACGTCATAGGGCGTGGCTCGACTGGTTCGGGGAGCTTTCCCTTTCCGCGTCTGTCGACGATCAGCCGATCCCGAGAGGCACAATGCGCCTGCGGGCAGCGAACGCCACCACGCGCCTCGCCGACGTCTCCGGCACACCGCAGCGCATCGTGCCGATGCGCCGAAGCCACGGGATCCTCTTCGCTCTTATCGTTGCCGGGCGCGGGCGCCTTGTCGCCTCGCAACAGGCGTTCGATCTCGCTGACGGCGACATGATGGTGCTGGGCACGGCCGACGACTGGTCGTTGACCTTTCGCAGCGACTTCCGCGCGTTCCTGCTTCAGGCGGCCGCCGGTCCGCTGGAGGCACGCCTTGGCCGCAGCGGCATTCGCTTGCCGAAAGTGCTGGGCAGCACCGTCGTCGCTGCGGTCGCGAAGTCCGGATTGCGAACGCTGGGCTCAAATCTCGAGACTTCCGGTGCAGCCGATCTGACCGCGGCCGAGGTGGCCTTGACGGAGCTCGTGGCAAGCGCCCTGCTCGGCGAGGTGCGCGAGCCCGCTGGCAGCCTGACCGGTGTGCAAGCGGCGCATTTCAGGCGCGTCGCGGCGGCGATCGACGCGCGGCTGTCCGACCCGGAGCTCGCCTTGGCAGGCATCGCTAGACTAGAAGGGCTTTCCGTCCGTTACGCACAGAAACTGTTCGAGGGGCGCGGCGGAAGCTTCTCCGATTATGTGCGCCAGCAGCGCCTCGAGCATTGCCGCATAGACCTGGCGGATCCCAACCATGCACATGAAAGCGTCGCCGCGATCGGCCAGCGCTGGGGCTTTCGCGATCAATCGCATTTCAGCCGCGTTTTCAGCGCGACGTTTGGAATGAGTCCCACGCAAGCGAGGCGCGCTAGGGCGCAGACGGAGGAAGCTTATCTGCTGCGCGGCAAACCTGACGGCCGCAAGATGGCGGCGGCGCGGGCTGCCCCAATGCTCCAGGCCCCTATGGATCGGCCGCCAACGGTAAGAGCGCGCGAACGCACGGATCATTGGCATTTGCCAGCAACAGCGGAGACCGTGCATTGGGGCTTTTTCAGCCGCTCGCTGCCGCCGGTGTTACGCGTCGATTCGGGCGATATAGTCACCGTCGAGACACTCACTCAGCACGCCGGCGACGACTGGCAGCGGATGGTGGCAGGTGATAGCGGGGCCGAAAGCGTGTTCGATTGGTCACCCGAACACAAGCGCGTCGACCGTCGCGGTGCCGGTCCGGCCAACGCGTCGATCTTCGGGCGCGGCACCGGCGAGGGATTCGGCGTTCACATCATGACCGGTCCGATCTATGTGCGCGGCGCCGAGCCGGGCGACGTGCTCGAGATCGAGTTCGTCGATATTCGGCCAAGGCCAAGCGCTGCCTTCCCCGGCAAGGCCTTTGCATCGAACGTATCGGCATGGTGGGGGTTTCAGTATCACGACCTTCTGGACCGGGAGGTCAAACGCGAAACGGTGACTATCTTCGAGATCGACATGCAGTGCCCGGCCACCGCGCGGCCGCTATACAGCTACGAATGGCAGCCGCAGACCGACCCCTTCGGCGTTGTCCACGAGACGATCGACTATCCTGGCGTGCCCGTCGACCACAGCAAGGTTTCGCATCGCGACTTGAGTGGAAGCGGCGTGCTCATACCGGCGCGCATGCATTTCGGGTGCATCGCGGTGGCTCCGCGCGAGGCCGACCTGGTCGATTCCATTCCGCCGGGCTATTTCGGCGGCAATGTCGACAATTGGAGGATTGGAGCCGGTGCGAAGCTTTATTTGCCCGTTGCGGTTCAGGGCGCACTGCTCTCGCTCGGCGATGGACATTTCGCGCAGGCGGACGGCGAGATCAACGGCACGGGGCTTGAGTGTTCGCTGACGGGCGACATCGTGATAAAGCTGCATAAGGCGGGCGACGCATGCCCGGCTTTCCTGCGCGGTCTTAACTCGCCGCTCATAGAAACCCAGCACAGCTGGGTGATACAGAGCTTCAGCCACCCCAACTATCTCAAGGACCTGGGCAGCAACGCACAGTCGGACGTTTACAAGAAATCCACCATCGATTTGGCGCTGCGCAACGCCTTCCGCCAGACGCGCCGATTCATCATGCAAACATACGATCTCACGGAGGACGAGGTGCTGAGCATCATGTCGCTCGCCGCCGACTTCGGCATCACGCAAGTCGCCGACGGAAATTTCGGCGTGCACGCCACGATCAACAGGGCCGTGTTCGGGGAGCGACACCACAGCCAGCGTACCGCTCGCCCCTGACCGCCCACCTTTTCGAGCCGCCTGCGAACTGAGCACAGCGCAGTGCTGCCTGCGCTGGTGCTGCTGTAGCGCCAGGCCCGACACCCCCATTTGCCTTTGACTTTCACTATCTCTCATCGACCCGCTCTAGCACCGCCTCAACGGCCGCTTCCATGTCAGCGCAGCCGCTTCTTCGTCTCTGGCGCATAGTGCCGAACCCAGCGCGCGGTTCCCCTTGATAATGCGATCTATCGAGCACAGATCGGGAACACGCTCGCTAGAGCTTTCGTGCCGCTACCGGACCTCTGCTCGTGACGCTGCGAAAGTCTCGTGTCGACACAGAGCTGCCGCTGATCATCTTCGCGGTTGTGTCGCGCCGATAAAGTCCGCATCCAGCGATGCCTTGCATCGTCATCCTTGAACTTATATTGCACTGCAATAGTAATCATTCTGCCTGTCCGGACTTTTCCATGGCTGCAGGCTCCCTTCACGCGAAGAGCGCTCCTTGCGCATGACAGAAGGAGTCATCTCATGATAAATTCAATGTACAATATAGACGCTTCCGCCACGTGCCGAGGCCACATCGATATAGGGTGACGCTGTTCGGCGATCTCGCGAAGCGCGCGGGATAAAGCGTCGAGGACCTCGCATTAACCTGCGGTCTGACTGGCGCCACGAAATTAAAAGGATTGAGCTAGGTGCCGATGTCGACCCGGGCAGGCTCAGGCGCATCGCCGTTGCACTTCGAGTGCCAACCTCCACGCTCCTGCTGAAGTAGCGGAATCGGGCGCCGCACTGCTTTCAGTTGCGACGCCCCAAGGCTTCTGATTTCTAAGCCAATGGCCACCCAGTTGTCCCGCACTGGGCTTTGTTGAACGCCGCAGATGCAGCGATGGCTGCACCTAACAACGCGGCGCGCGGCCATGTATTCGGGCCCTCTGGGTTCGCTCGGATCCGCTCCACTCCTTTGGGGTTACCCAAGACGCAAACCGTACCGCTCGGCGAGGATTGGGATAGTGCTGAAGTGGATATCAAGCTCGTATCGGGCAACGACCTTGCCGATTGCAGCGTCGTCTCGGTAGCTAAGAATGGTGCAAGCTCGCGAAAATAGTCCTCGAACCCTGCCGATGACATGAGCTCGAGCAAGCGCCGCCGCGTGCGCCCGGCGCACCGCTCGACACGCATCGCAACTGGCTTGCAGCTTGGCGACGACGTGCTGATGGCCGGTGTACGTCTTTCGGAATTGCCTACTCCGGCTTCGCGTTGTCTTTGGTGGCCATTTTGTCTCTCCTTCAAATTCAATGAGGGAACGGGTGCGCGCAGTAGTCGGCTGAGTCTCAGGCGGGCGATTTGAGCAGGCCCCCATTCTTTTCAACCTTTTTGCTACTACTGATGTTACCGCTGATCATGTCTCTCATGCGCTGAAGGCGGGGAGAATATTCTTGGTCGACAAGGTTGCTGGTCCTTGGCAGGGCTGTAGTCTACCCAGCAGTGAATAATGCTGATCTCAGGGCGCGGCATGGAGTGCCGCTTCCGAGCAACCGGCTAGGTTGGCGCGTAACTCTCGCGGAGGCGACGATGTTTATCCTGGTTCTCGGCCTGCTGATCTTTCTGGGCGTCCACTCGGTTCGTATTTTTGCGCCGGCCTGGCGCAACCGGCGCATTGCGGTTATGGGGAACGGGCCGTGGAGAGGGTTCTATTCGCTCACCGCGCTGATCATCTCGATAAAACGCCGGGGCAATGACATACCGGCGCCGGGGCCGGCAAAACGGGACATGATGGCTGCAATCGCAGGCCTCTTGGTTTATGGGCTGTTCGTATGGAAACTGCACGAATGGCTGTTTGGCGTTACGTCGCTGCCCTGATCCGCACATCGCAGATTGGGGCGGCAGTTGGGTAGCAGGAGGGAAGCCCATCAACGTCCGTCAGCTTCATCAGCTCGACTTTGCGGCCTGCCTCGCTCCAACCGTCGGCTCTAGTGCACCTGGTTGAGCTAGCCATGGAGGTAGAGCTTCAGCATCGTTGCGGGGCCGCCCAGTCGCCGCCGCAGCGGCAAAGCTCTTTTGCACTCAAATCCAGCTCATCGATGAAAACATCTACAACACGGACAGAGTTGTCTTCGGCGACATAGTCATCGCGCATTCCGGCACGAGCAGCCGCTCTCGGCGGTTTTTGCTCTCGATGAGACCTCCATGCGGGCTTATAGTTACTTTGGCCCGGAAAGCCGACTGTTCAAACCTTTGCCCTGAGGGAATCGACTGTAGACCATTAAAACCTATCCGCATCGACTGCCGCGACCACGATACAGCCGATTCTTCGTCCCGGGCTGCCACCGCCTACAAGGATAGCCCCAACGCCTCCAGGCAATTGTAGAAGGAAGGAGAGTACCGAAATGGCCAGGAAATTCGCAGCCGGCGCGCTTCTCGCCGGGACAGCGCTCTTATGGCTGAGCGCCGCCGCCGCTCACTCCATCAAGGCCGAACCGGCGGAGGCTGTCCAGGCCCCGTTTGACATCATTGAGACCACCATCGCGACGAAGGGTGACACTGCCGTGTTCACAACCCGGGTGCGTGGCGAAGCAGGCTCTGAAAAACCCGCGGCGACGGGCAAATTCGAAGGGTCCGACGTCTACGCCTACGTCTGGCCAACCTCGTTCAACAGCGGCGAAATCGGCTTCGACAAAGACCAGGGCATCGTCGCGCTTGCGGTAACGTTCCACCCCGACTTCGACGACGCCGCCAAAGGCGGGAAGAACCGCGACGTCTGGCACCCGCACTGGGTCGTTCTGGCGGAAGACAAGACCTGTGGCGGTGGCCTTAAGGTCATCGACATTCCGGCAGGCGCTAAGCCTAAGGTCCCGGAGACCTGGCCAGGCGTTCCGCTGTTGATCGACAGCCCGGAATACCCGATAACGTTTAAAGGCGACGCCGTGGACGTCACCATTCCGCTGTCGCTCATCGGCGGCATCGCAGGCGCTGCATACGACGGCGTCACGGCAGGCCTCAAGGTCAGCGGCAACCTGCACGCCCCGCTGCTGTGCGTAAGCAACGTCTTCAAGGTCGCGTCGGGCAATCTCAGCCTACCCGGCAAGGTCACGCCCGCCGAGTAGCACGACGTCGGTCCGGCGATGGCAGTCGCCGGACCGACAATTCCTCCCCTCCAAGCACTGAAGAGAAAAACACGAGGCTCAGAGGCCCGTGCGCCTAGCAGCGGACTTTTCGCTGAGAGCTTCCTTCTGGTAGTGCGCTGGCTAATCGCATCTGGTTCACTCGGTCTGAGCTCGAAGGCGGTGGGGTCCGTACTCGCAGCATTTGCTCGCTGGTCCATCACACCCGAGGCTAGACTACGATACCTGCTTCGCGTTGCTGGAAACAAGGAAATCTCATGCCCGTAGTCGCCTCGTTCATGTACCGAGACGGAAAGCGCGCGGAGGAATTGCCGCTCTCCCCAACGCCGATTTCCTTCAAAGACGATGAATTCGCATGGATCGGCTTCTACGCCCCGGACGGTCGAAGAGATGGCGACCCTTCGCGCTTCATCAGCTTGCCGTCGAGGATGCACTCAATTCGCAGCAGATAGCAAAGGTGGACATCTACGGCGAGCAGCTCTTTGTGATTGCCAAAACCGCGCACCTCGAGTGCGACAAGATCTCTACGGCGAAACGTCGCTGTTTGTCGGGCGGCACCACATCATCTCGGTCCGGCAGGGCTCTGCACGTGCTTACACCGAGCTTCGCTCACAACTGGAGGCCTCGCCCCAATCGTTGCAGAGGGGGCCGGATTACGTACTACACGCGATCATCGATTTCATAGTCGATGGTTATCTCCCGGTCGTGCAGACGATCGAGGACAAGGTGCTGGCGATGGAAAAGCACAGGCTGGTGGCGTTTCTCGAGCGCGAGGAGATCCGCCGCGTTTTCCGTCTGCGCCGACAGGTCATCCTCTTCCAACGCATTCTTGGTCCGATGTCGGAGATCGTATGGCTGAAACGAAACTCAACTCCGCTCGACGGCCGGGCCGGCCATTGCGGAAATGCCGGTGCCATTGTGGGTACGCTCCGCCTTGGTGCCGGATCGTTGCTCCGGGATCAGCGCTGGAACAGGATCGGGCAGCCGCTCCAGCCGCAGCGAATTCACCACCACGAGGATGCTCGAGCCGGCCATGACCGCCGCCGCAAGGATTGGCTGCAGAAGTCCGAATGCTGCGAACGTCAGCGCGACGAGGTTGTAGCCGAACGCCCACATAAGGTTGGTCAAGATGGTCCTGCGGACCGCGCGGGCCACGTCGACGATCCAGGGCAGCATCCATAATCCATCCGCAGGCAGCACGAGCGCCGCAGTCTCGCGGGCGAGATCGGTGGCGGAGCCGACGGCGATACCGACATCTGCGGCGGCCAGGACCGGCCCGTCATTCAGTCCATCGCCGACCATCGCCACCGAACCGTGGTGATGGCGGAGCCGATCCAGGGCCAGCCGTTTGGCCTCGGGCGAAAGGCCCGCTTGGACGTCCTTGATCCCAACCAGGGCCGCGATCCGCTCCGCCGCTTGCGCCAAGTCGCCGGTCAACAGCGTGGCGTCGAGCCCGCGCTCACGCAGGGCCGCGATCGCGGCCTGCGCCTCGGGAAGCGGTGAATCATCGAGCGACAGCACGGCGTGAACCCGCTCGCCCCAACCGACATAGACCACCGAATAACCGCTCGCCTCCAGCGACCGCGCACGCTCGACCAGCGACGGGGGAAGCGGCCAGCCCAGATCATTCATTAATCTGCCGTTCCCTGCCGCCACGGGCCGGCCTTCGGCGTTGCCGCGGATGCCACGGCCAGGAACCGTCCGAACATCGCGGGTGACGAGCGGTGTGATGTCTCGCTGAGCGGCGGCCGCCGCGATTGCCCGCGCCAGACCATGCTGGGAAAGGCGCTCCAGACCGGCGGCGCGCGCCAGTACTTCGTCGATGCCGACCTCCTCGCGGTCGATGCCGACGAGACGCACTTTGCCCGCCGTCAGAGTGCCGGTCTTGTCGAAGGCGAGCAACCGTACACGCGCGAGAGTCTCGAGCACGCCGGGGTCGCGGACGAGGCACCCGTGCCGCGCCAGCCGGCCGATGCCGAGTGATGTCGCCATCGGAGCAGCGAGGCCGACGGCACAAGGACAGGCAACCACCAGTACCGAGAGGCCAATCAGCAACGCCCGATCGAGCGGCAATGACTGCGCCCAGTAAACGATCGCCAAACCGCCGAGGGCGAGGACGAGCGGCACGGACACGCCAACGACGCGATCGGCAAGGCGCTGGGTTGGACTGCGACGGCCCAGCGCTTCGCGCACCGACCGGCAAATCCGCGCCCAGCGGGTTGCGGTTCCGTCACCGCTGCTTTGGATCAGGAGCGGGCCGTCGATATTGATGCTGCCGGCAATCACCTTTGAGCCGGCGCCCTTTGTCACTTGCCGGCTTTCTCCGGTAATCACGGCCTCATCGGTGTTCGATTCCCCCTCGACAACCAGGCCGTCGACCGGAATGCGCTCGCCTGGCCGGACCCGCACCAGCATGCCGGCCGACACCTCCCGCACCGGACGGCGGATCTCTGCCGCGCCATCGACCACGGTCGCGCTCTCGCTTTCTGCGGCCAGAAGAGGTTCGAGGTCGCGCGCCGCCCTTGCGCGGCCAACAGCCTCGAGATAGCGGCCAACGGTGAAAAGCATCATCACCATCACGGCGGTATCGAAATAGACATGCGTGCTGCCCTCGAACACGGCAAATGCCGAATAGAGGTAAGCGGCAGCGACGCCGAGCACGATGAGTGCCGACGACGTCACTCGTCCCTGAATGCCATTGAGCCACATTTCGCGCAGATAGGGTCCGCCGAGAATCACCACCGCCGGCGTCGCGAAGATCCAGAGCAAAAGGTGAACCCACGGCAGCACGCCCGCATCGACGCCGGTGAACGCGTCCGAATAGAGGAGGAGGCTGAACATCATGATATTCATGGAGAGAAAGCCTCCCACGCCGAGCTGGATCAGAAGCCAGGCGGCTTCCCACTCTTCGTGTCTGCCGCTCTTCACCTGAAAGGCGATGCAACAGCCGTAGCAGCAGAACGCGCAAGCCTCACCGTTGAGCCTGCGCTCCATCGGGCGCAGGCCGACGGGCAGCGAACAATGGCTACAGAGGATATGGTCATGCGCAGTCATACGGGATGTCCGCCCAGCCAGGCAAGGCCGATATGCGGGTGAGAAGGCAGGAGACCACGGCCGAGCGTGATGAGACCGAGCAAAAGTATAAAGCCACCAGCCAGCCGCACGCCGCGCCGCCGCCAGGCTGGCCCGAGTATCCGGCCAACGCCGCCCATCATCAACATCGCGGGGAAGGTTCCCAGTCCGAACCATGCCATGACGAGGAACCCGGGAAGCGCTCCGGCGGTGCTCGCCGCCTGGGCGGCGAAGGCATAGACTAGCGGACATGGCAGGAAGCCGTTGAAAACGCCAAAGGCGAGCGGTGCGGCGCTGCTCCGGGCCGTCAAGAGACCGCGTAGGGACAATGCAAATGTGCTGCCGCCAAATCCGATCGCAAGGCGATGAAAGACCTGCAGCAAGCCGAAGAACTGCAACGCCATGGCAATCATGAGCAGGCCAGCGACGATCGCGAGAATTCGTTGGGCGATGTCGAGGGAGCCGTTCAAGAGCGGCGCTGCCGTTAGACCTTGCGTGGTACAGATGACCTGACCGATCGCACCCGCGAGCCCGCCCAGAAAGCAATAGGTTGTCAACCGGCCGGTATTGTAGAGCAGATGGCGAAGGACGGTTGCGCCTCCGCCTCGCTGATCGCGGCCCAGCGCGCAGGCAAAGCCGCCGCACATGCCGATGCAATGAAAGCTGCCTGCAAATCCAGCGGCGAAGATCACGAGGTAGTAGATCATTGGCGTTGTCGCTGCGCCGCTATTGCCGCACAAGATAGAAAAGGTAGATGATAAAGCCGACGGTGCAGCCGCCATAGATGAGGAAGCCGAGCATCTGCGGCAAGCCGGCGTCAGCGAGCTTGAAGACGGTGTCCTGTAGCATCCGCTGCTCCTATGTCAGCCGAAATAAAGACGAAGCACGTTTATCGCCACCTCGAAGGCCAGGAAAAGGAGGTTCAATGCGGCGACCCCAAGGAGAATTTTAGGTATCAACATCTCCATCACTCCTGCCTTACCGGCCCTGGCGACAGTCTTCTTAGAACAGACGGCCGGGGCCGAGTCCGCCCCAATAAACATACATGTAATACAGCCCCCAGGCGAACAGCAGTACGTAGACGACGAGAAGCCATAGCGGAATGAATCCCACACGCGCCTGTATCAGGCCGCCGGCATAGTCCTCCAGTTCAGGGTGCGAGCTTTGACGCACCTCCAGTTCCGGATGCCTCGGGCTCTCCGGATCGCTGCTCTGCAGATCGCTCATTTTCCATTTCCCTTTCAAAAAACCCGTTGGCGGCTTTGTCGGTGCCGCTCAAGGCGCCGGATAGGACGCCCCAGATGAACAAGAACAGGGCCGCCAGGCTCATCAGCATGGCGCCCGCATAGGGTCCGGTGACTTCAAAACCGAGCATGCGCTAACCTCCGGCGGGTGCCTGTTCCTCGCCAGGCGGCGCTGGCGGGCCAGACGCTGGCACCGACGGATCGGGTACATACGCTCGCTCAGGCTTGTCAGCGACCAGTTCCAGATCGTTCAGCGCCGCGCGGGCCTCCTTCTTGATCGAGAGCGGCTGCAGCGAGAGCGGGTCTTTATAGGCGGAAAGCGCCACCACGAAATAGGAAAGCGCCCACCGGTCCTCGTCCGGAAAGGCATTCCGGTAGGACGGCATCGGCGTGCCGCTGAGGCCGGTAGTTATCGTCCGGAAGATGTCTTCGACGGCCGGGCCAGACTTGAACTGGCCGCTTGTGAGGTCGGCCGGCACGCTGGCGAACCCGAGATCATCCTTGAGGCCGGCAGCCTTCTCGCCGTCGCCCTTGCCGCCTTGGCCGTGGCACTCCCAGCATTTCGCCACCTGCCAAACCTCCTTGCCACGGTCCAGCATCGTCTGGGACGGGATCGGCGGGCGCCCGATATACAACGGTGGGCCAGGCGGTTCCTCGACGAAGAAAGCGTAAGGACTGGCAGGATCGGAACGGTCAACCGCTAGCTCATACTTGATGTACTGGATCACCGCCAGCCGATCGTTGAGCGGCAGGTCGTACCAAGGGGGCATTGCCGTGCCGCGGACGCCGCGAGTAATGGTGCGCAGCATGTCGCCGTCCGTGGGCAGGGGCTCCTTTGTCAACCTGAACTTGAAGACTGCGGACGTGAAGTCCCTAGGCCGCTGGTTAAACATAAAGGTGGCGGCCGGCCCGTTGCCGTCGCCTTTGGCACCGTGGCAACCGATGCAGCGGCGCTCATAGACTTCCTTGCCATAAGCAATCCATTCCTCGGATCGCGGCATCGTCGCATCCATGACCTCCAGGCTTTGCGGCTCGAACAGATCGCGCCATTTACCCCGGTTCGTGCCGAGCTTCTGGAGGTAGGAAACGAGCGCCGCCACCGATTCCGTCTCCGCCACGATACTGACGGTTTCTCCTGTGTATTCGTCGTTCGGCGTCAGGACGATCGGCTTTCTATCGCGCGCCTTCAGCGGCACGAACAGCAACCCGGATGCATTCGGCGTCAGCTGGATCGCTTGCTGGCTGTCGAAGTCGAACAGGCCTTCGGTGACCTCTGTCCGTTCCAGGGTCCGATTGCCAGCGCCGTCGTCAACGATACGGACGGCTGCATCGGGCTCGTGGAAGAGGCCGCGATACGGCGCCATTATCGAGTCCGGCACCAGCATCCGCGGATCGTAGAAGTGCGCCAGGTGCCACTCGTCGCTGTATTTCAGGCCGACGCGCGTCAGGTCCGGTCCGATCCGGCGTGTGCCAAACAGGTGCGGCACGTCATAGGCGTATTCGCCCGCCTCGCTGACCGGTCCCCAGCGGCGGATCTCGCCGGTCACTGGCCGCACGAATTGCGAATGGCAGTACCAGCAGCCTTCGCGCAGGTAAATGTTGCGGCCGCGAAGCTGCTGCTCGGTGTAGTCCGTCGCCTCTGAAACCATCCATTTCAACTGGCCGAAATCCGTGCGCACCACCGAGGTCACGCGCGTCGTTCGCGAGGACGGCTCCACGAAGGGCAGCACGCCCTGCGTGATCACCGCAAGGGTGATGCAGAAGACGCCGGCGAACAGCGCGAAGAAGCGAACGTTCACCGTGCGAGCCCTCCAGCCGGGGCCGGGATAGGCGCCTCCACCGGCCCGCGGACGCGTCGCGCCTCAACCGCCGGGCTGGTCAGAGCGGTCAGCATCAGATTCAGCACCAGCAGCGACATGCCGATATCCATGCTGATGCCTGCCAGGGTCCGCGCCAGCCAGTAGGGCTTCACCCAGACGAGCGAGTCGAGCCATTCGACCCCATTCATCCATTGATAACCCTGCTGCAGCCCGCCCGCTGTGAGGACGAGGCCCATGGTCGCGATGCCGACGGTGATCAGCCAGAACGACCAGTTGCCGAGCTTGAATGACCAGAGTTCGCGCCCGAACAGCCGCGGCCAAGTATAGATGAGGCCCCCCATCGCCCAGACGACGAACGTGCCGAACACGGTAAGGTGCGAATGCGAGATGACGAAATCGGTGAAATGGGTCGGCTGCTGCAGCTGCCGCAGCGCCTCGGTCGAGCCTTGGAAGCAGCCGACCAGATACATGAGCGAGCCCATGATCAGGAACTTCGCCGGCAGGTTCCTGCCGAACTCATGCCACTTGCCCATCATGGTGCCAAAGAAGTTCACCAGCACCGTCCACACCGGAATGATCAGCAGCATCGACGTGACGACGGCCAAGGTCTCGGCCCAGTCGGCGATCGGGCTGTAGAGGTAATGGTGGATGCCGACGAACGGGTAGAACAATGCCAGGGACCAGAAGCCTACCAGCGAGAGCTTATGGGCATAGAGCGGATTTCGCGCGCTGACCGGCAGGAAATAGTAGATGATCACGTAGCCTGCGGGCGTTAGCCACAGCCCGACGATATAGTGGAGATAGAGGCCATGGAAGGCGGCGCTGTTGATGCCCGAAATCGTGTATGGCAGGATGAAGCTTCCAAGCACGAAGTTCATCGTCGTCCACACGAAAGTGGCGATCAGGTACCATAGCGCGACATAGATCGCTGGCTCGAGCCTTCGACTGATCGTGATCAGGAACTGCGCGGTAGCGACAGCCACCACGATGAAGAATGCGACTTTCGCGTAGAGCGGAAGCTCTCCGGCTTCCAAACCGTCACTGTCGCCGATCAGCAAGCCGACCAAACCGGCAAGTGTTGCGATGTTCCAGACCCATGCGAGAAGAACCGACCACTCCGACCATATCACCCGCACCCCCGACAGACGCGGAACGAGATAGTAGCAAAGGCCGATGAAAAGCGTCGAGAAGGCGCCGAAGATGACACCGTTGACGTGGACCGGGCGCAGCCGGCCGAAGGTGAACTCAAGGTTGCCCGATCCGAGATAGTCAGGGTAGTTGAAGGTGCTCGAGATCAAAACGCCGACGGATGGCGTCACCATCAGCCAGAACATGCCGAAATAAAGCCAGGTCCGCACGACCCGGTTGTCGACCAGCGCATCCAGGTCCACATTCGCGAAGTTGCCGCGCAGCTCCATCCCAGTCTCTGCCAACGCATCGACCTCCCGCGCGGCTCTTGGGCCGCACGACTGCTTCAACCCCACCCTTCCGCCATCGAGGTCACCCCGATGGTGGACTCGCATCGCACTCCCTGCAGCCGGTGCCCCGGCTATCGACTAGGCCAGTATTTGCGTGGCACCAACACCGAGCCGGTGTTCAACCAGGTGATGTACGCCTCGAGCGCCTTCATCGCCTGCGATTCGGGATCGATCTTCTCGCCCTGGTTCGGCTCCTCGATGCACCAGTAACCCGCTCATCAACTCGCGCATCGTCATAGAAGCCACCTCCTTCATGGGGACGAGGGGCAACTTTTAAAAATAGAGCCAAAACAGTACCATGTCTAGCCATGACGGAGATCGCCATTATGCAGTTGAGCGATGCGTCGAAAGATGTCATCCGGAAGGAGAGCGGCCATGCAAAGACATACAAAGGAAGCTTCGGAGCTTAAGGAATTGATCCTCGCGGATCTTCATAAGGAACCGGGATGCGAGCACGTTACCGACTTTGTGATTCAGCGGCTCGAAACCAAGGAGAACGGGGCAAACTGGACTGTCAAATATCTGGATCCTCATCAAGATAAGGTCTGCGAGACCATTCTGATAAACATTGCGCGAATGTTGCAGCTCAACTTCGACCTTCCTGAACGCGAGTCGTGAGAACGATGCGAGCGGGATCGGGCGCGCATCGCGCTTCGACTTGATTCTTATGCAAGCAGGGAAATCGGGCGATGGCGGAGCCCACAGCGTTGCACACCAGCAAACCTGGCGGCGTAAAGAACGTGATTGCGCTGCGGCCCTCGCGCGTAAGTTCTAGTCTTCGAAGTCCATGACGGGCGCCGAAAACCTTCTCTCGGCCTCCAATCTGTCACGGAAGAGCTCTACCACTCTGAACCGGCGGGATGAGCTAGAAATCAATGTCGAGATTGTCCTCATGATCGTGATGGCCGGGAAGCTCGGGCGGCGGCGGGCCAGGCACCTCGGCCACCATCGCCTCCGTCATGATCATGAGACCGGCCATTGAGGCGGCACCATGAAGTGCTGTGCGCACGACCTTGGTGGGATCGACAATGCCGGCCACCAGCAGATCGCGAAACATTCCGGCTTGCGCATCGTAGCCCCATCCGTAGTCATCGTTTTGGAGAATTCTGGCGGCCACGAGCGAGCCATCCTCACCCGCATTGGACGCAATCTGTTTCGCCGGCCAGGCTACGGCTTCCTTGACGATGTTGATGCCGGCCTGCTGGTCGAGGTTTTCACCCTTCAGCGTCCGAATCGCCTTGCTTGCGCGCAAGAGAGCGACGCCACCGCCCGGCAGGATACCCTCCTCTACGGCGGCACGGGTGGCATGCATCGCGTTGCGGATACGGTCCTTCTTTTCCCTAACCTCCGACTCGGTCGCGCCGCCGACTCGGATCACGGCAATCCCGGCGGAGAGCCGTGCCAGCCGCTCCTGAAGTTTCTCGCGATCAAAGTCGGACGTACTTAGTTCAAGCTGTGCCTTGATTGCGCCGATCCGTGCAGCGATTTCCGCGCTTGAGCCGCCGCCTTCCGCGATCGTGGTATTCTGCTTGTCCACCCTGATCTTCCGAGCACGGCCGAGGTCGTCGATCGAAATGGACTCGAGCTTAAGGCCGACCTCCTCGGAAATGACCTTTCCGCCGGTGAGCAATGCTATGTCTTGCAGGATCGCCTTGCGGAGCTCGCCATAAGCGGGCGCCTTGACGGCCGCCACTTTCAGGCCGCCGCGCAGCCTGTTGACAACCAGCGCCGCCCTGACTTCGGCCTCTATGTCCTCGGCAATGATAAGAAGCGGCTTGTCGGCCTGCATGACCTTTTCTAGCAGCGGCAATATTTCGCTAAGGCTCGACAGCTTCTTCTCGCAAACAAGGACAACCGCGTCCTCCATCTCCACCTGCATCTTGTTTCGATTGGTGACAAAATGGGGAGAAATGTAGCTGCGGTCGAACTGAATGCCGGTGATGACTTCGCTTTCGGTTTCGAGTGACCTGCCTTCCTCGATCATGATCACGCCATTGGTGCCGACCTTCGCCATCGCCTCGGCGATGATCTGGCCGATCTCCCGATCGCCATTGGCCGAAATCGTGGCGACCTGTGCGATCTCGTCATTTGAGGTGACCGATCTAGCATTCTGCTTCAATGCCGCGCCGATCGCGTCGACCGCACGATCAATCCCGCGCTTCAGGTCCATCGGGTTCATACCAGCAGTGACCGCCCGGACACCGCCTTTGAGGATTGCGTCGGCGAGCACCACCGCCGTCGTCGTGCCGTCGCCCGCCAGGTAGGAGGTTTTGATGGCGACCTGCCTGAGCAACTGAACGCCCATGTCCTCGAACCTGTCCTCGAGTTCGATTTCCCGCGCGACCGTCACGCCGTCCTTGGTGATCTTCGTGCCGAAGGAGCGGTTGATGGCAACGTTTCGACCGCGCGGCCCAAGCGTGACAGCGACGGCGCGTGCAAGCGTCTCGATGCCATGTAGCATGCTGTCGCGCGCCTGGAAGGCGATTCTGATCTCCTTGGCCGTCATGTCTCCCTCCATTACTGCGTTGCGGCGTCTGAGCGGATGAACAAGGACGCAATGACGCTTCCCAATCGTGGGGTCCCTTCGCTAAACCGATTTCCGATTTAAGACTTCACGCGGCAATCTCCTCTTTCCGCCGAGGAGGCCGCCCCTTCGCGGGGCAGCCCGAGTTCATCCCAAACATCGCTGAGCGCCGTCACAAGTTGCCCGATCATGATGTCGTCGTGGCACGGAGAGGGTGTGATGCGGAGCCGCTCTGTTCCCTTCGCCACGGTCGGGTAGTTGATCGGCTGGATGTAGATGCCATGCTGGGCAAGCAGCATGTCGCTCGCGGCCTTGCATCTCGCCGGATCGCCGAGCCGCACCGGAACGATGTGGCTGTCACTGGCCATGACCGGCAGCTTCGCCGCGGTTAGTTCGGCCTTCACCCGCTGGACCCGGTTCTGATGAGCTTGGCGCTCAGACTGCGACACCTTCAAATGGCGGATCGCGGCGGTGGCCGCGGCACAAATCGGTGGCGGCAGCGCCGAGGTGAAGATGAACCCCGGGGCGTAGGAGCGAACCGCATCGATGAGCGTGGCGTTTCCCGCAATGTAGCCACCAAGACAGCCGAACGCCTTGGCCAGTGTTCCTTCGATAACATCGATCCGGTGCACGACACGGTCTCGTTCGGCGATGCCGCCGCCGCGCGGACCGTACATGCCGACGGCATGGACCTCATCAAGGTAAGTCATGGCCCCGTAACGATCGGCAAGATCGCAAATACGGCGGATCGGGGCGACGTCGCCATCCATCGAATAGAGGCTTTCAAACACGATCAATTTTGGCCGTGCCCGCCCGGCCATCCTCAGCAACTCCTCAAGGTGGCGGAGATCATTGTGACGGAAAATCCGTTTTTCTGCGCCCGACTGCCGTATGCCCTCGATTATGGAGTTGTGGTTGAGCGCATCCGATAGGATCAGGCAATCGGGGACCAGCTTCCCAAGCGTGGAGATTCCCGTCTGGTTTGAGACATAACCAGAGGTGAAGACCAGCGCCGCCTCCTTGCGATGGAGGTCAGCAAGCTCGATTTCCAGCTCGAGCATGGGATGGCTGGTTCCCGATATGTTGCGCGTGCCGCCCGCGCCTGTTCCCAGACGCCTCGCAGTCTCAATCATGGCGGCGATCACACTTGGGTGCTGCCCCATGCCGAGATAGTCGTTGGAACACCAGATAACGACTTCCTTTGGTCCGTCTGGTGCATGCCAGATTGCACGCGGAAAGCAACCGGCGATCCGTTCAAGGTCCGCGAACACCCGGTAGCGCTGCTCGGCATGGAGTTGCGCTATCGCGTCGGCGAAGAACCGATCGTAAGGCACCAACCCTGACATTTCGGGATGCGACAAGCGCTCCGGCATGGCCTTCCCTGTCTCCGCGTTGCTCGGTTTCGACGTAGCTTTACTGACCGGCCTTCGTCATCAGGCGCCGCAGCGTGTCAGCTATAGCGTCACCGGGCGTGCCGGCCTCCAGTCCGCGCACGAACCTGCCCTGAGGGTCCATGACATAGATATACGTGCTGTGATGGACGACATAGTCGTCTGGATCACCTTCCGATGGGTGCCGCTCACTATAGGCGCCATATTCCTGCGCGACGGCAGCGATCTGCCGCTGACTTCCGCTCAGCCCTAAAATGCGCCGGTCGATCGCGCCGGTATACTGCCCGATCACATCGGGTGTATCGCGTTCGGGATCGACGGTGATGAAGACCGGTTGCACCTTCGCCGCGTCGGGGCCAAGCCTGTCAAGGGCCAGTGCAATCTCGCTCAGCGTCGTCGGGCAGGTGTCGGGACAATGGGTATAACCGAAGAAGACCAGCATCCATTTCCCCCGAAAGCTTGCGTCGGTTACCGTCGTTCCGTCCGGTGCGATCAAGCTAAACGGTCCGCCGATCGTCACCGGCGACGCGGCGTAAACAGGCGCAATGATGATGATGAGGAATGCCGCGGCTGAGATGAAGCGATAAAAGGCCGCGCGGGTAAAGGCCGAAGCATTACACTGACCGAACCGCCCTTCCATGTGCCTCACTCCTCGTGAGCCGATGTTATCGCCATACGCTGTCGACGGCGACACAAACGGATGCCTGCGAGAGGGGCGGGGCTGGTCAGAAAGAGCCGATCGATGCGATATGATTTGGCGCGGCCGGGAATTTCCCGCTTGCGTGTCGCCATATTCGTCGCCAGCCCTACCGAAATCGCGATTTCAACTTGATATTAGAATCATTCTGAATGAGAATGCAATGTTCCTTTGGGAGGAGGTTTTGCTGTGGAAAAGCGCCACTTCTCCGGGTTTCTCGTAACCGCTGCATTGATGACGATGGCACCGCCCGCGCTGTCCTACGAGGTAAGCGCGGTATCCGGAGGTGGCTCCATCGAAGGCGTTGTCGTCTATCGTGACAGCGTTCCGACGCAGAAGATCATACCAACCAAAGATGTCGAGGTTTGCGGCCAGCCACGGGAAGAGCCGCTGATCCGCGTTGGCGCAAATCAGGCGGTCGAAAGCGCGGTCGTGTACTTGGTCGACGTGGCCTCCGGCAAGGATTGGCCGGCGGCCGGCAAAACACCTGAACTCGACAATGAGAAATGCCGCTTTGTGCCGGAAGTGCAGGTGATCGCCCCTGGACCGCTTGACGTCATCAACTCAGACCCGGTGCTGCATAACACCCATGGCTACTACGGCAAGCGCACCGCCTTCAATCTGGCTCTGCCGAACGAGGATCAACGCATCCCCGTCGAATTGCCCCGCCCAGGTACGGTTCGCATCGACTGCGACGCGCATGGATGGATGGAGGGCTGGATCTACGTCGTGGACAATCCCTACTACGCAGTGACCGGCCCGGACGGAAAATTCTCGATCACGGATGTTCCTCCGGGCGACTATAAACTCGTGGCGGTGCAGGCCTTCATCGGGCCGATTGAGATGCCTGTCAGCGTTGAGGGCGGAAAGGCCACGACGCTCGATATCGAGCTTAAAAAGAAGTAGTGCGAAGTAAAGCACGCTAAAAACAAGAAAAGTAACGATGTGGCTGTCAAGCCATGTCTGCCTCTGTGGGCCGAGTTCTTCTTTCGGCCTTAAAGGAGGAAACGTCATGTCGGACGAACTCGATCGCATCCGTCGCGAAATGCATTCCGTACTGCAACCCGAAGGAGCTCGTCCCGACGACTCGCTGAAGATCACCCGCCGCACATTCATTCACGGTTCTTTGATATTCGGTGCAGCAACGGTGGGCCAGGCCTTTGCGTGGTGGCCGCTGCTCAACACGCTCGACATCGCGCATGCAGCCGAAACACCCTTCAAGTTTGCCTGGATCTCCGACACCCATCTCTATCCACGATCCCTGAACACGCGCTTCGTCGACAAGGTCGTGCGTGCAGCGCAGGAAGTCCAGGCGATGGATCCACCGGCCGATTTTCTGATCTTCGGGGGTGACCTCGCGCAACTCGGGAAGATCGAGGAGCTCGAACTCGGCGTCGACCTGTTGAAGGAGATCAAGATCCCGAAACATTACATTCCGGGCGAGCACGATTGGTACCTCGACATGGGGAAGAAGTGGGGCGAGTTGTTTGGCCAGCCCAACTGGTCTTTCGACCACAAGGGCGTACGCTTTATCGGCCTCGATACCGTCAGTCGCGGACCGGATTATTGGACTGCCAAGAACATGACGCCCGAGGAGCGCATGGGCCATATGGCGACACTCGATGGCACAGTCGCCGGACCATGGGCTGGCGTCGGCAGGGACCAGCTCGACTGGATGGAAAAGACGCTGGCCGACTGGGACAAGGCACGGCCGGTGGTCATCTTTAGCCATAACCCGCTCTACGAATATTATCCGCCCTGGAACTTCTGGATACGTGACTGGCGCGAAGTGCATGAAGTGCTGAAGCCGTTCGCCAAAGTCACCAACATTCACGGCCACGTGCATCAGGTACTTTACAACGAGATCGGCACCATGCGGTCGATCGGCATGCTGGCGACCTCCTGGCCTTGGCCCTATGCGCCAGAAGGCTTGCCGAAGCTCACCAAGCCGATGATCCGTGTCGACCCGGGCGATCCTTATGATGGTGTCGGCTGGAGCAAGATCGACGTGGGAGCCACCGACAAGGTGGAAACCGAATATATAATGTGGGGACGCAAGGAAGTCTTCGTGCAGTCCCCTGAAGACCATGACAAGCATGTTTCGGAGGTCATTCGCCCAAGGATCGCCGATAACATGTGGCCATTCTAGCGGAGGAAGGGTCATGACAACCCACTCGAAAATCCGCTGTTCACTGCGGCGCTTCGGCTTGGTGGGGGGAATTGCCATTGCCGCCGTTTTCGCGGGACCGACCAACGCCCATAAAGATCCGGTAAAGCCGGAGCAATTGAAGCTCTACCAGGAAGCATTCATGGAGGAGGTAAGAAAAGGCGACCTCCTCTTCCATGGCGACCAGGCAACCGCCGAGGCACTAGGCGTCGCCGACGACCTGTCGAATACGGGAATGGCCTGCGCGATGTGTCATCCCATGGCATCGGACACCCATCCGCAATCCTTCCCGAAGTTCCAAGCGCAGATAGCCAAGTTCGCGACCCTTCGCGACATGATTAACTGGTGCATCGAGAAGCCTATGCAGGGCGTGAAGATCGACCCGGAATCCGAAGCAATGAAGGCGCTCGAAGCATACATTACCTGGTCCAACACCGGTTCAGTGCTGCAGCCGGGCAAGTACTAGTGCGGCCGCTGTCCGGATTGAGCGGCCACGGCAATCCTTGCGTGAACCCGAACTGGCGCGGGTAAGAGGCAGCATGGTTTGGCAGAGACCGCACTCGTCTTGCCCGAGGGCGGGCTTTGGATGTTGCCTTGGGTCGTCGACGTGGCCCGCGCGGTTCGCCGGACCATTCTCACCAATCTCCTCTGGCCTTTGGCTACAATCGCATTGACCGCCGCGGCCCTCGGATCTCCGCAGCCGATTCTCCAGGCGGCCCTCATGGCCGGATCGAGCGTTCTCGTGGTTATGGATTCGATGCGGCTCCAGCGCCTGCCGGCCCCGGATCCATCAGAGATCGCTGGTGGGCAGACTCCCCTTCAGGAGCCTCCGCCGAACACGTCCGCAGTGAAGGCTGAATACCAGCCCACGGCATGATGGGCGGTGCGGCGGCGGGCCTCAGCGCTCTCGCCCACCTTGCTTATGAACATTTTGACGGTTTTTATCTTTCCGCCCTCGGATGCGAAGGTGAGGGCATTGGTGAAAGCGTCGTCGGGCGCTAGAAACGTGTAGCACGAGTTGAACAGGTGCGGCGGAAAGTGAGGCGAGCCCGTGAGGGAAGCCGCAACGGCAAAAGCGCATGCTTTGGCCTGGCTGTTTGCAGAGAAGGCAGACTTCGGCATGTCGCCGCCGATAATTGAGTCGCCTACGACATGGATGCCGGGCTGCAAGGTCGATTCGAAGGTCACGGGATCAACCGGGCACCAGCCGGACGCGTCGGTGAGACCTGCCTTCTCGCCGATGAGCCCCGCCTTTTGGGCCGGAATAATATTGGCGACCGCCGCCCTGAACGTCTCGCCTTCTGTTACCACCGATCGCGCCGCGACATCTACGGCTTTGATGGCCCCGGTGAACTGAGACGGTAGCCATTCAATCATGCCCGGATAATGACGCGACCACGCATCCTGGAACAGTTCCTGACCCGAAAACGTATCCTTCGCGTCGAGAATGAGTATCTTCGATTTCGGTTTGAACTGCTTGAAATAGTAAGCGACCAGCGAGGCCCGCTCATATGGGGCCGGCGGGCAGCGGAACGGGTTTGGAGGCGCAGCGATAACGAACACACCTCCGTCGTCCATGCTTTTGAGCTGCCGGCGCAGCAGTTCGCTCTGGGGTCCGGCAATCCAGGCATGCGGCATTATTTTTGCCGCTGCCTCGTCATAGCCGCCGATCTCACCGAATTTGAAGGCGATCCCCGGAGCGACGACGAGGCGGTCATAGGAGAGCTTTGGGCCGCCCTGAAGTTCAACACCTTTGCCTGCGGGATCGATCGCCACCGCGCTGTCCCGGATGATCGTTATGCCGTGGCGTTCGGCCAGCGTTTCCAGACCGAAGGTCAGGGAGGCGAGCGAGCGAAGACCGGCAAGGTAGAGATTGCTGAAGAAGCAGGTGACGTGGGTGGAGTTCGGTTCGACCAGAGTGACGTCGATTGACTTCAGGTCAGCGAGGTATCGGGCAACAGTAGCGCCGCCGATGCCGCCGCCGATCACTATGACCCTCGGCCGTCCCTGACCACGAGCAATATGTGGCGCAGCCACCCCCAGCAGCGCTCCTCCGACTAGGCCACCGATCTGGCGGCGCGTCCAATCCGTCATGGCTGCCATCCGGCGTTGGCTTTTCCAGTGAGATAGCGCGCCATCGCGGCCAGTTCGCCGTCGGTGAGCGACAGTGCAACGGCATGCATCACAAGGCTGGGGCTTTCGCTTGCACGAAAGGCGAGCATGGCCTTGACGATCCCCTGTTCGTCCATTCCCACAATCGGCGGAATGGCCTGCCCGCGGCCGGCTGGGTCGTGGCAGGAGGCACAGGTGGCGGCGATCTGCGCGCCCTGGCTCCCGTCCTCGGCGGCCGAATTTCCGGGAAAAAGGAGAATTGCGGAAAGCGAAACACCGAGCAACCAACGGATTTCGGCTGCGAGGCCCTTCGCACGCGAGACAGTCGCGGCCTTCCGTACGAGCTGCATGTCAGGTGACCACTATGTCATGAAAGAGGGAATAGGTCGCGCCGCCGTCCTCCCGCCAGGAGAACTCAAGGCGACCGTTTTCCGTCGCACGCAGATTGAACTCCAGGAACGGATTGGCCGAGACCGCTTCGTGCAGATCGGCGCGGAAGACCTCGAGCCCGCCGTAGCGGCAGACGAACTGGTTGATGATCTTGCGCGGGATCGTCTTGCCCGTGGAATCGGTGCGCAGTCCCGTCTCCATCTGGTGCTGAATGATGGCCTTGACCGTGAATACGTCATTTTTTGCTACCGAGCCCGGAACCATCACGCGGGGTATGGGAGTGGTCACGCCTACCTCCTTGCGCAAATTTCAGAGACAGCCATTCGTGGCCACAGCCACCCAGGCCTTTGCCATCAGTAGGCTACCGTCGCTCATCTCAGCAAGCGCCACCACATGTTGCGGAGCGGCCAGCCGAACGCGGGTTGAGACGCTGGAGAGGCTGCGCCCCGGAACGAAATGAAACTGCACCACTTCGACGAGCGGATTCTTCGGAGCGAAAACGCGGACGGATTTAACGTGGTCGGCCTCGGTCATCGGACTGTCGACCGTGATGCTCATAGGCACCGTATAGCCGGTCGGGAATTCCGCTGGCATCACGAGGCGAAGCCGATTCGAAGGCGTTGCCTTCCGCCCGGTCAGGCGCCACAGGAAGTCCTCCACCTCATCCGCCCCCCGCGCACGCTTCGGCGTCAGCAGGGCAACCGCACATGCCACTGTTCCGATTGTGCTGGTCAGCATATGACGTCGCGTCAGGCTCATCGCTCTGTCTCCGGGACGGCTTGCACGCATTCAAACAGGAATTTCCTGCACTCCTCAAGGTCGCCACCGCGGTTCTCGGAAAAGAGTACACCCTGTCCCCTCCCCCGTAAATTGTCCACGATCCCAGGGTTTACCAGGGTTGCATTGAAGCATACCCGGCATGCTTTGTGCCTGCGTCGATTATTGAACTTGACCATATCGCTTCGTTGAGGGGTGCCACGCACTGCTCGATCAAAATCACAAGAGGGGTGCGGTTGAGCGGACCGTCGACGACGAGTGGCACGATGAAGCGATGAAAGCGCAGCCGAAAAAAGTCAGCGTCATCCAACGCCCGACCGCACTGACACCAGCCGCGGCGTGCGTCAGCGGAAGGAGCGAAGGACATGGGCGCTGTCGACCATGGGCACGCAGGTCATGACGACAAAGGCGTACGCGCGCTCACTTTGATCGTCGCGCCGCACCCGACCGGCAGCACCCGGTCAGGCTTCTCGGTCCATTTCTGTCTGCCACTCTCCCGCAAACGACCCCGCAGCGGTTGTTTTTTGGGGGACGTTCTTAAAGTCGACGAGACAGCAATCCAGGTCGGAAAGCTGCATAAGAGCATATGCCGGGGTGTTTATTGCCCGACCGATCCGAGTTGTATCGGTCGTATCCAGTTCACTGAGGAACCATTCAGCATCAGCCGGAGAGTTGCGCGGGACGCGACTGTCAAAATTCTTCCAATAGGCCAACGAAGCTTCAACGAGTTGCCTGCGCTGTTCCGCTGGCATTGTCTCAAATTCTGAGAGATCAAGAGCGGCAATAACGAACTTTTCGACCTCATCGGAGCTTGCTGCCGCCCGTTGCACCATGCTGATGAGAAGCAAGAACAAAAATCCAAACCGTGACATCTTCATCAATTGGGCAGCCAATCAACGTCTTCCGTGTCTTGTATAACAGCAGCGGAAGGCGACTTCATCAGCTCGCAACTTGCCGTCCTCGCGACGAGTTATTGCCATTGAACATCGCGCCGGAGGCGTCACTCTTGGTCATTATCGACTTTATTCTTGAAGTGATCGGCTACACCACGGCTAGGCTCATATTGCCGCTCATCACCCGTGGGAAGGTGCGCGTAGAACCCGCATCCTCTACCGAGACAGGGTTTAACTGGTTGGGATTTAAACGTGTCTCAGATGGCGCACTGCTCTGCCACGCCCCCATGGAAGGATGGTTTGGTCTGATCCCGTGGGTACTCGTGATCGCTCTTGTGGTCCTGATCGCATAGCCGAGCGCGCATCACCGGACGCTTTCCGCAGCAGAGATCCGCGATGCCCTCATTGATGCGGCCGATGTCATAAAGACGCTGAAGAACGTGCCGAGCGGGAGGGATTAAGCGAGCGCCAACACCGGCCGCCCATTGGAACCCCTCTCCGGCTGTCCCGTTCCTCCTTCAATGCTTAGAGAACGCTGATTTTCGAAATGTGAACATGAACAGGTGCCCGGCCAAGCCTAATTACTACCCGCGCTTTGGCTCAGCTGGAAAAATCACGATCCGCCTGTTGAGATGTCGAATATCGCCGACTCGTCATCCTGTTGCGCAGACCTTGTTTCCGTCATCGGCCTAAGGGCGGACGAGTTGCAGACCAACGGCTTACCCGGGGTGAAACGGGTATTCATGATAGAAGATGCGCCAAGCGCTCCATATCGCTACGGCGCTCAGCACGACAGCGGCCGACACAACCAGCAGGATTTGCAAGACGCTACCGTATTCGACAAACTCAACTCCGAGTGTAACCAGTGCCACTCCGATTGAGGCGCAAACGACAACTGCAATAACCTCAACGACGCTTCGGATCATCCGGCGCCCTTTCATGTAAAAAAATCTACACTACAAAATTAGGGGTTAATCTACCATAGGTAGCTAGGAGTCCCTTTGATGTCAACTATTCAACTTTGCAGTTCAATGGGAGTCGAGGAGCTTTCAACCTGCGCCGAGCTCCGCCCTGTCGTTTGCCTCGGGAACTACCGCTCACGTGTCAGAGAATACACCGTCGCATCATCAGCTCGTTCCCTGATCCCCTTGAACGATGGATGCCGCAGCTTCCCGTCCTCCGTCCAAGCGCGATATTCAACCTCGGCGACCAGCACCGTTTCGGTAAATACGGCACCCTTCCGCTTTAAGGCGACGGCCGGTTTCTTCGTGACCATCCCCTCGAGCAGCTTACGCAGCTCCACCGCCACCTCGCGCGAGAATCCGGTACCGACGCCGCCGACGTAGACGAGCTCGTCACCTTTTCTCGCGGCCAGAAGCAGCCGCGCGATCGCGCCGGGCATCGCGGTCGATGGCTCGAAGCCGATGATCAAGAAGCTGTCGCTGCGCACACACTTGATCTTGAGCCAATCAGGACGCCGGCCTGAGCGATAGGGGCTTTCGCGATGCTTTGCGATGATTCCCTCAAGACCGTGCTCGCAGGCGACGCGGAGGAATTCGTCGCCGACAGCATCTGCCTCTTCCGAAAGACGAATGAGACCCGTCCGGCCGGCGACGATCGGCTCCAGACGACGCCGGCGCTCTCTCTGCTTCAGACGCCGCAGATCGTGCCCGTCGATATAAAGCAGATCGAATGCGAAGAAGATGATCTCACGGTTATCTTGCAGGCTTGGCCGCTTGCCGAGCGCCCACTGCAGCGCACCGAAATCGGACCGGCCATGCTCATCGAGTACGACCGCCTCGCCGTCGATGATCATCGTGTCGTGCCCGAGCTCGCACGCCTCCTCTGCGATGGCGGGAAAACGCTGCGTCCAGTCATACCCTCCACGTGTGATGACGCGCACCCTCCCCGGCTCGACGTGCACGGCCACGCGGTAGCCATCCCACTTCACCTCATAGGCCCAGTCAGGCCCTTTCGGCGGACTGTTGACCAGCAGCGCCAGGCATGGGTCAATCCGATCCGGCATCGGGTCTGGTGGAGGCGTGTCGCTCGGTGGTTTTGGCGGTGCTCTGGCCATGCGATCATTAACGTACGAGGGCCAATTAACGGCAGTGCCATGTCATTAAAAATACCTCTGGATCAATCGAGATCAGCCATGGTCGGCCTGAACATAGACCGGCTTAAAGGCAGCGGTCAGCGCTCGAAAGATTTCGCGGGCGATGTAGTGCGTAGCGGCGGTACGTGGACCCGGCGGCTTCCGCGCGAAGTCCTCAACAATCATCTCCGGAACCGCCCAGATAGCGTTGGCGATTTGCCCGATGACCTCGTCCTGGGTCGCTTCCGCTGAGTTCCGGTGAAATTGGTAGTCGCGCCGCACGCGCATGAAAACATGAATGGCGATAGCAGCGGCGCTCCTACGATCAGGCGGTTCTATTTTTTGACCAGACAGGAGCCTCTGCCGTAAGTCGTCATCGATCTCCAGCAGCGCTATGTGGATCGCTGATGCATTCAGTTCTCGGTGCAAACTCCTGCCTCCAATTGCGTAATCCAAGCTTGCTAAACGCATCGGCGCTTCGGAGGGTCCCGAACGGTTGCAGATATTTCGGCTTGCACACGATCAAACTCTCGTCATTGACTTGCAGAATTATGAGAACATAATGAGAACATTCACCAGCGATGCGGCGCACCACATCCGAAACTTAGGGGGACCGGACATCCGCTCATGCGGCATTTGAAAGTGCGCCATGCGAACATTTGAAGATGAAATCACAAACCTGATCGCGGTCGACTTGCCGTTCTCAAGCCCTTCCAAAGGCGGGCCATTGCCGGGCTCGATCAATATGGCCATCGGAGTGACGTTTCAGCAGGTACAAAATATGAGAAAGCCGCCAACACGGTGAGTTCGAGCCGTCTTCAAGCCATCGCGGACGTACTGAACGTGCCGGTTTCCCACCTCTTTGACGGCCCAGGCGACGGCGGCGCTGTGTCGAAGGCCGATGGTGACCTTGACCAGCATCTGTCCAGTCCAGAGGGTATTGCTCTTAACCGGGCATTTGCTCAGCTAAGCGACACGCGGGTTCGTCGCCAAGTGGTAGCTCTCATCAGAGCGATCGCGGTTGAAGAGTGAACGCCGGTTAAGCCCACATGGCCGCATCCGTCGATCCTGTTCTTGGACAAGTCAGTCGGTCCCACGAACCAGCGCAAGGAACCCGGTGACTGCCACGAATACGCAAGCGAACGTCGGAAAGGCAAGCCATACTCGATTAAGCTTCGGACTAATCTGGCGGCAGCAGCATCGCCTTGGGGCTATTGGTGACACTCTACACGAATGCATACATTGGGGTTGGGCGTGATCCTCGCGCTCGCCTATCTGGGCTTTAGAACGAACTTCTTCGCTCGAAGAAGCGAACAACTGCGCCCTCGCCCCAACAGAATGAAAGCACGCGTTTGACGGCTGAGGCCTTGTAGCAGCGCGACCACGCCTTCGGCCGTAAACATCGCTTACACTTGGGCCGCCGATCCCGACAAAATCATCGCTGCCGTCAAACGTGGGCACCACGTGCTAGAGAAAAGCTCAATGGCTCTGGTCATGTAGCCCCTAGCGTCTTTGTTCAGCTTGCCCGTTAGCTCTATTGTGGGCGGTGCTCGGTGCATTATAGATGGGCAGTAACTTGTGTCAGTGACTTCGATGGGGTCGCCGATCTTATCGTCAAACCGGCTATGTTAGGGCTCGTCAAAGCCGACCGCGACGGGCTGGATCGTTCCATCGCATTCAGGCCCTCCCGACCATAAAGGCGAATGCCAATGACCGAATTTCTTACGGCGGAAGCCCTTTCCGCGTTTCTCCAGGTCATCATGATCGATCTTGTCCTCGCTGGGGACAACGCGATTGTCATTGGATTGGCGGCCGCTGGCCTGCCCAAAGAACAGCGCAACACGGCCATCCTTGTGGGCATCGCGGCTGCCACCGTGCTTCGCATCGGGTTTGCGGCGATTACGACCCAGCTCTTGCAGGTCATCGGGCTGCTTCTCGCCGGCGGCATCCTCCTACTTTGGGTCTGCTGGAAGATGTGGCGGGAATTGCGCGCTGGCCAGCACGGCGATGTCGACGCCCACGAAGCTTTGGAAGATCGCGATATCGACAGCGATGGAAGGGTCGCTGGAAATGCGCCGCGCAAGACTTTTGCACAAGCGGCGTCGCAGATCGTGATTGCCGACGTATCGATGTCTCTTGACAACGTGCTGGCGGTGGCAGGCGCTGCCCGCGAACACCCCGGCGTGCTCGTCTTTGGGTTGGCATTGTCGATCGCTCTCATGGGTGTAGCTGCTGGCTTTATTGCTCGGCTGCTACAGCACTACCGCTGGATTGCCTATGTCGGCCTTGCGGTCATCCTGTATGTTGCGATGGAGATGATTTACCGAGGCGTTCACGAGATTGTGGCGTATGCAGCCATATAGTCTTTGGCCTCGCCGTCGGGGCGTACTTGGCCATCTCGGTAGGGCGCTCACCGAGCTACCAAGGCCGCCCGTTTCTCACCTTCCGCAGCCCTGGTGAACCCTCGCAGACTAGGCGGTCGCTGTCGAGGCAATGGAGAAGATGGTAGAGCTCGGCGCCTGTGTGCTCCTCAATTAACTGAAAGTTGACCTCGCGCAAACAACGCTATCTCTGGCGCCCGTCGAAGCGTCGCCTCAAGCTTCCGTCCTGGCATGGCCCCCTCTCAACGCCTCGTGCGCGGCCAGTTTGCCAGAACGGCGCAGCCGAGAACCGACCGTCAAATCCGCCCGGCAATTGTCGGGGACTTAGTGGAATCGCTGTCCGGGATTTAGCGGAATTGCTGTCCGCTACTTACCGGAAATCAGTGTCCGGGACTTACTGAAACACGCATCCGTAGTTGCAGATTATCAGTTTTCATGAAATTCTCCCCTTAGGACTTATTTTCACGAGCGGGTATTGAAATTCATGGGCGGAATGCAGCCGAAGCCATATTCAGCCGCTGTAAGAGTTTTTCACGGCCGCTGGCTGCCGGAGGAAGCGATCCCTGCCGGATATGCTGCTTTGATCGGCGCCTATGAGCTGCCCGTCCCGCTGCCTCGGATCCTGGCGGCCATTGGTCCACGCCACAAGGTCTATCAGACGGACGACTGGAATATCTATACGCCGCGGCACGCTCCTGATGCCGATCTTATCGGGAATCTGACTTTTGCCCTGCGCTATGAGGGATTGGACTTAGCAGTCCTTAAAGCGCTGTTTTGCGCCACTGGCCCCGATGCGATAACCGACATCGTGCGGGCGTCTCCGACCGGCTCTTATGCGCGGCGGCTGTGGTTTCTTTACGAATGGTTACTTGGTACACGGCTAGATCTTCCTGATGCGATCCAAGGCAGCTATGCGCTTGTGGTCGATCCTGACCAGCAGTGGGTGACGGGGGGCGCAACGTCGACCCGCCATCGCGTGAGAAACAATCTGCCAGGAACGCCGGCCTTCTGTCCTATGGTCTTTCGGACGCCGGCGCTCGAGGCGTTCGTGGCGCGCAATCTGGCAGGCGAGGCTCGGCGTCTGATTGCCGAGATGCCGGCTGATCTAGTGGCACGAACGGCGGCGTTCCTGCTCTTGAAAGACTCCAGATCGAGCTTTCAAATCGAAGGCGAAGACCCGCCGCAATATCGGATCCAGCGCTGGGGCCGGGTAATCGCCGAGGCGGGCCGTCGCCCGATCGACCGCGCCGAGCTGGAGCGCCTGCAACGCATAGTCATCGGCGATGCGCGCTTCGTGCGCCTGGGACTGCGCGCCGAGGGAGGCTTCGTCGGCGAGCACGATCGCCATACTGGAGAACCCATACCTGACCATCTCAGCGCGCGACATGAGGATCTGCCAGAGCTCATCGACGGGCTCACCGCTTTCGACAAGGGAGCGGCCCGAGAGCTCGACCCAGTGCTTGCTGCCGCCGTCCTAGCCTTTGGCTTCATCTATATTCATCCTTTCGAAGACGGGAATGGCCGTCTTCACCGCTATCTCATCCATCATGTTCTGGCCGAGCGCGGCTTCAATCCGCCCGGCCTGGTTTTTCCTGTTTCTGCCGTCATCCTGGATCAGATCGACGACTATCGTAAGGTGCTGGAAAGCTATTCGCGCCGCCTACTACCACAGATTCATTGGAGGTCGACCGATCGCGGCAACGTCGAGGTGTTGAACGAGACGGCCGATTTCTACCGCTTTTTCGACGCGACGCCGCATGCTGAATTCCTGTTCGCCTGCGTGGCGCGCACGGTCGACGTCGACTTGCCGGCTGAGACCGCGTTCCTCAGGGCATACGATGCGTTCAAGGACAGGGTTCACGGGATAGTCGACATGCCGGACCGGCTGCTCGATCTCCTGTTCCGGTTCCTGCGACAGAACGACGGCAGACTGTCGAAGCGTGCCCGCGAACGGGAATTTGCTGGTCTGACTGACAAAGAGGCCACTCAAATCGAGGCCATGTTTGCAGAGCTTCGTCCACATCTTTGAAGCCAGCCTTGTCGACGAGACCTGCACACCCGGATTGAGGCGAGTTTCCCGACCCGCGCTACTCGCCTATGCTGGAAGCAATTCGTCGAGCTGTTCCAGCTGCTCCGGCAATGCGGCCGCCCCGCCCTGTAGTGCTTCCTCAAGCGCCTCCTTGGACGGATAGATTTCGTGGAGATTCAGCAGCGTCTTCCCGCCTTGGTCCTCGAAGGTCACGGTCGTGACCGCGCCCTCTTCGCCCTCGTCGTTGGTCCAGACGATGCGCTCGTTCGGCACCACCTCGAGATACTTGCCGTAGAAGGCCATGGTGTCCGAACCGCCGGCGCCGAATTCCAGCCGATATTTGCCGCCGGTACGGACGTCCATATCGCATGATACGAGCGAAACGCCGGATGCCGATTTCGGCACCCACCAGCGCTGGAACAGCTCGGGCTGGCTCCACGCCCTGTAAACCGTGCTCGGCGGCGCATTGAATGTCCGCGTTACGACGAGTTCGCGATCCCCTTTGCGCTCGACTGACGTGCGGTTCTGCGCACCACCTGCACTGTTAACTTGCTGATTCATCGCTTCCCTCCTGTTTCATTTCGCTGATGATTTCGTCCAATGCTTCGAAGCGGGCCTCGAAGAGCTTGCGATGCGCCTCGATCCACTCGGCCTCCGCCTTGAGGCCGCGTTTCCCAAGCTTGCAGGTTCTCACCCGTCCGACCTTCTGCGTGACGACGAGCCCCGCCCGCTCGAGAACCTGGACGTGCTTCTTCATGCCGGTCAGCGTCATCTGGAACTTATCCGCGAGACTGGTGATCGACGCGTCCCCTCGCCCCAGCTGATCGATGATCCCGCGGCGGGTCGCATCGGACAGCGCCGCGAACGAGAGATCGAGGGGACGGCTTACATACTGAACCATATAGTTCAGTGTCTATCTTGCTCGCGCAGGAAGCGCAAGCGTCCCGAACTTTCCCTGCCGTAGACCGGTCAGTCGAGGTCATACACCGCGGCGGCCGCAGCAAAAATCGTCTGCTGAGGGGCAAGCGGACCTTCGAGCCGCGGATGAACGAATGTCAGCTTTCAGCGCCTGCTCCCCGAAACCAGTCCGCCGGCTAACGGCCCCAATCGCGACATTCACAGATCGCTCTGAGAAGGGCGGCTCCTGGCGCGTCCGAGCGGCCGGCGCGTAGGCTGTACCGCAATGGAGCGTTCTACGTCGCGATCGGGCCAAACTCGGTCGTCAGTATCGCCTACCGCAACGGCAAGGTCGCGCTGCATTGCTGACGTTGGGATTCCCTGCACGCGAGTCTGCATTATTCTGTACCATCACCGGCCATTGAGAGGACATTGCGGGGTGCACACGCCGCCGATCCAATTTGGAAAGGTGCATCCCTCGACGTTCCGACGTTACTTCATGCGCTTCCAGACGATGCGAATTTTTGGCGCCCTCGGGACGCGCCATGGGAATGCACACTTGCAATTTCGCCAATATCGTAATAATTGAAGTTACATGAAGCGCGATAGCCGACTTTCTTCCGTCCTCCATGCCCTGCTGCATATGGCCGAACATGACGAAGCAATGACCTCCGAAGCGCTGGCCCAATGCATGGGAACCCATCCTGTGGTCGTGCGCCGAACGATGGGCCTTTTGCGAAAGGCGGGCCTTGTGGCATCTGAACGCGGCCATGATGGTGGCTGGCGGATTACCGCGGACCTCGAAACAGTCACCCTGCGCCATTTGCACGAGGCGCTCGGCGAACCCGCGATCTTTGCCATCGGCAACCGCAACGAAACGCCGGACTGCCTTGTGGAGCAATCAGTGAACGCGGCGCTCGACGAGGCATTTGCGGAAGCCGAGGCGCTGCTGCTCAAGCACTTCGATCACGTCACTCTGGCCGATTTGTCTGCCGACTTCAGCCGCCGGCATGCAGAACACCGCGCCCGAAAGGAATAGAAGATGCAATATGATGTCATCGTCATCGGCGGCAGCTATGCCGGTATGGCTGCCGCCCTCCAGCTCCTGCGCGCCCATCGCAGCGTTCTGGTGATCGACGCGGGGCTGAGGCGCAATCGCTTCGCCAGCCATTCACACGGATTTCTCGGTCAGGATGGCGTTGATCCCGCAGAGATCGTGCAATCGGCGCGGCAGCAGCTTGGGGCGTATCCAACGCTGACGTGGGTGGAGGGCGTGGCCGAGGCGGCGTCAGGGGAAAAGGACAGCTTCATCGTCGCGACCGATGACGTCGCGCGCCATCAGGGACGCCGCCTGCTGTTCGCGGCTGGCGTGTCGGACACGCTACCGGCGATCGAAGGGCTGGCGGAACGCTGGGGCGTGAGCGTGTTCCTTTGCCCCTATTGCCATGGTTACGAGCTGAAACAGGGCCGTATCGGCGTGATCGCGACCGGGCCGATGTCTCTGCATCAGGCGCAACTGCTTCCCGAATGGGGCGAAGTCACCTTCTTCATCAATGATGCGGTGACGTTGGACGCCCCCATGCGCGATGATCTGGCGGCGCGGGGCGTGACAATCGAGGAGACCCCGATCGCTCGGCTCGACGACCATGCAGACGTCATCCTGGCGGGCGGACGGCGACTGTCCTTTGCCGGCATTTTCACCGCCTCGCGCAATGCGCCCGCCACCCCCATCGCCAAAGGTCTGGGCTGCGCCCTCGCCGAGACGCCCATGGGCATCCAGATCCAGACGGACGATACCAAGGAAACCACCGTGCCAGGCGCCTTCGCCTGCGGCGACGCCGCGCGCGTTCCCCACTCCATTTCGCTCGCTGTCGGGGATGGAGCCTGGGCAGGCGCGCAGTTGCACCGTTCGCTCGTGTGGGCGTGAGACTGGCCACGAACAGGCGACCAGGTCGCGGCGGAGCGGCGCGGGCAGTCTGCGAAGCATCGGTGAAGCGCCCCGGCCGCGTCGAAGCCGCACTCGAAAGGTGAGGAAAGTCGTGTGATGAAACTCTATAATTTCCCCTGGGGACCGTATCCGCGTCGCGTGGAACTCTACCTCGGCGAAAAGGCGATCAAGGGGCTCGAACTTGTCGAAGTCGAGTTCCCTCATCAACCGGAACTTTGGCCGGAAGGATTTCTCAAGGCGTTGAATCCGGCGCATTCACTCCCGGTGCTGGATACGGAAAAAGGGCCGATGATAGGTCAATCGATTGCCATCCTCGAATATCTGGAAGAACTCTATCCGACCCCGGATCTCATCGGGTCGACGGCGGAAGCAAGGGCGGCGACTCGCGAGTGGATCGCCATTTTCGACGAAGCGGCATCCTTCTTCGGGCTTTGGGCGCGTCAAGGCAGCGCCGTGAATGCCGATCGACACCGGCCCAGCCTCGAAGCTGCTTTGGCGGGTGCGGAGCGCTATGCGAGCAAGCTCCGCATCGCGGAGGAGAAGTTCGTTGGGCCGTTCCTCGCTGGAGATGTGCTCTCAATGGCAGATTGCGTGGCGATGGCGCTGATCGAGTTCACCGATCAATTTTACGGCGTGCCCCTGCCAAAAGATTGCCCGAAGCTGATGTCTTGGTATGCGCTAATGTCGGAGCGACCGACGGTTTCTCGCCCAGCATATCCCGAAGCCATGCTCCAAGTCGCCCACGGTCTCCCGGAGCAAACCGATTGCTTCATTTAGGAGGTAAAATTCGTCCCATCAATTGCCGTTGCTTCTTACGTCTGCTTTCGGTGCAAGCAGACCAATTCGCCTGAAATTTCACCGTCAATTCAGGGTCGACTCGCGAAGGTCAGGTTTGGAGAAGCGCCGGGAATGGCAGCTCCTGGCACTTCCTGCTTGATCCAGTAGGCGAAACGGACGGCAAAGAACCACCCTTCTGCGACGGCGGTGAACGCGAAAAGTCGACCCTTGCTGTCACTGGCATCCGGCGCAATGAATGACTCAAGTTGGCCCGGAAGCGGACCTCGACGCTCTCGCCAGGTCCATTGTCGAGTTTGTCAGCCGAACATCGGCCTCGGGCTGTTCGGCCGTGGCAGGCCGTGTTTGGCAAGCTCGAGCGTCAGAATGCGCGTTTCGAGCAGATTGAAAATTCTCAGCACGACCTCGATCGCATCGAACGGCTTCGTCAAGAAGTCCTTGGCACCGAGCGAGAGTGCGCGGCGACGGGCGGGAAGCGTAACATCTGCCGTCAGCACCAGGATCGGCAAATAAGTATGGGCGGGGACCAGCCGGGAAAAACTCTCCAGGAGCGCATAGCCGTCGAGGTCGGGCATCATCAGGTCGAGGAGGACGAGGTCGACCGGATGCTCCTGGAAAAGCCGCAGGCCCTCGCGCGGGTCGGTGGCCATCAGGAGGTCAGTAAAGCCTTCCCGTTTCAGGAGCCGCTCAAGCAGTGTGACGTTGGCGGGTTCGTCATCCACGATCAGGATTACGGATCTGCGCATGAGATCGGAGGTTTCTGGCATCATCCCTCACAGGTTCACAATTGGTACAAGATGCTCGTTAAACGATGGACATGAACGGCTACGGCGCGTCAGCGTTTGCCTCCGGCCACTGCCCCTCAACCATCAAGCTCACGTGCTTCCCTCCAGTTCGGCCATCCGCCTCGGATTGATGACGTTTCGCCAAAGGCAGATCAAGATGGAACGCCGAGCCGCCTTCGCGCCGGTTGTCGTGCGCAAGCGAGCCGCCCATCGCGTCTGCGAGCTGGCGTGAAAGCGCGAGACCTAACCCCGAGCCTTCCACCACAGAGCGTTCCGCACCCAGGCGGTCGAAGTCCAGAAAAAGTCCGGCCGCCCGCTCGGGGGGGATGCCCGGCCCGGAATCAAGTACGGTGATTCGAACCAGCGTTTCATCCAAGGGCCGGAAAGCGAGGACGACATGCCCGCTTTCGTGGTTGTACTTGACGGCGTTGGAGAGCAGGTTGAGCAAGATCTGCAGTAGCCGCCGGCGATCGGCAAGGGCCGTCAAATCTGCTCCAGACGGGTTCGAGACGTCGATCCTGATTTGACGCGCTTGAGCAAGAGGCCTTGCGAGCGTCGCCGCTTCGGTCAGGATTTCCGGTACCAAATGCGGTTCGATGGTGAGGTCCATCCGGCCCGCTTCGATCCGCGCCAGATCGAGCACGTCGCCGATCAGGGTCAGTAGATGCCGCCCGGCCCGTAGGATTTGCTCGATATTGTCCCGTGCTACCTCGTCCTTTGCATCGAGCTCCAGAAGCTGTGCGAATCCGAGGATCGAATTGAGCGGTGTGCGCAGTTCATGGCTCATGCGCGACAAGAACTCGCTCTTGGCCTGGCTCGCTCGCAAGGCCTCCTCGCGTGCTGCAATGAGATTGCGTTCACTCTGCCTCAGCTCGTGCTCACGCTTTTTGAGGAGAGTGCTCGCATTCTGAAGTGCCTGTTCCAAATGTCCGATTTCGTCCTTGGCGGGATCGAGCGCCCCGACCCTTTCACCATGTGCAAGGCGGTGCGCCATGCCTTCAAGCGCATGGACGCGCCGCACAATTCCCTTCGAGAACAGGGCGACCGCTGCCAGCGAACCGGTCAAGCCCAGCAGCGCCGCGGCGACAAGCAGGCCGCGCGAGAGAGTGCGCACCTGATCCGCATCGTTTGTGCGCAACGCAAGAAGTTCGGCCTCGCGCTTGACCATCGCGTCGATCTCCGCACGGAGGATGTCCAGATCCTTCTTGCTCCCCGTCAGGAGGCCCGCCAGCTCCTGCCGGGCCAAAGCGTCTGCGGACGCGACCGCCCGCAATCGCTCAAGGCTTGCGAGCTTCTTGTCGATCATGATGCGAACCTTCGACAGCCGCTGCTTCTGTTCGGGGTCGGCAAGTTGCTGCCCCATCCTGGCAATGACGGTTGGTAGCGCGGTTTTCGCACGCTCATAGGGCGCGAGCCATGTCTTATTTCCCGTAAGGAGGTAGCCCCGTACGCCGGTCGCCGCCTCCGCGATGTGGGCATGGATCTCCTGAATGTCCGATTGGATTGCGAGCGTCAGACGCACCTGATTGTCCGCAATCGTACTTTGCCGATCCGCCAGAAACACGAGCGCGAGGGCCGACATGATCAGCATGAGCGGCCCGGCGACGACGATCACGCCCTTGATCTTGAGCGGCAGGTCTTCGAATCGCCGAAGAATGGAACGGTGGCTCCGGATCATTGTGAGCTCACCGGAAGAAGCCCACTGCGGACTGCAAGTACGGCCGCCTGGGTTCGGTCGGCTACGCCAAGCTTGGCTATGATCCGCTCGATGTGGATCTTGACCGTCCCTGGCGCGATAGCAAGGCGGCGCGCAATTTCCTTGTTCGTGAGGCCCTCCGCAATCTTCACGAGCACTTCGCGTTCGCGGACGGTGAGCCGATCGATGCCGGTTTTTTCAGGGATGCTGCGCGAAGATGCCCGGCGAAGCAGGCGTGCCACGAGATCGGCATTGAAAAAGGCCTCGCCGTCCAGCACCCGCCGCATCGTCGCCAATATGTCTTCACGGCTGGCGTCCTTGAGCACGTAACCGGAGGCGCCCGCCTCGATCGCCGCTTCGAGATAGTCAAGGCTGTCGTGCATCGATACGATCAGAACACGGGTTGTCGGTAAGCTGGCCCGAATCTCGCGGGTCGCCGCAAGCCCGTCCAGCTCCGGCATGCGGATGTCCAGGATGGCGAGATCGGGCGCGTGAACCCGGCAGGCCGCGACCGCGGCCGCCCCATCGGACGCCTCGGAAACGATGCGAAAGTCTTTCTCGCGGCCAATCATCGCGGCAAGGCCGGCCCGGGCAAGATCGTGATCGTCGGCAATCAACACGGAGGCAATCATCAGGAACCCGGCCGAGCACGCAGCGGAACGGAGGCGCGGACAATTGTCCCGCGCGGTTTCGTGCGCCCTAAGTGGAACTCTCCTCCGAGGAGTGCAAGCCTCTCCCGCATCCCGGCGATGCCCAAGCGTTCGCCCGCTGCGCCGGGCCCGGTTGGAGCGATGCCCTTGCCGTCATCGCAGACGTGGAGATGAGCAATGTCCTCCTCTTCGAAGACGCGCACGGTCACGCGGCTCGCGCCGGCATGCTTCACGACATTCGCAAGAGCCTCCTGCGCGACACGGTAAAGCACGAGGCAAATCGCCGGCGGCCAGTCTTCCGCGGCGGGAGCCAGATCAGCGGCAACGCTGAGGTCTTCGAGGTCATCGAAGCGCGCCCGCAGCGCCGCGGGAAGGCCGAGGCCATCCAACTCGGGCGGCCGGAGACCGGCGATGGCGGCACGGATCTCCGCTACCGACCGGCGTGCCATCGCCACCAGTCCCTGCAGCTCCTGCCTGAGCACGTCCGTCTCCGCGAGCCCCGCAATCACGGTCTCCAGCCGATGGCCAAGGGCGGCTACCGTCTGGGCTGAGCCGTCATGCAGGTCGTGGGCAACTCGGCGTCTTTCCTGTTCCTGGACTTCGATGAGGCGGCGCACCAGAGCGGCCAGTTCCGTACGCTGCGCGGCGACTTCATCAAGCAGGCGTTCCCTTTCCGTCGCCTGGCGCTCGACGCCGATCGTCGTTGCAATACGGCGGATGATCACGTCCAACGCTTCGCGATCTTCTGCGGCGAGCATCTGCCGACCAGGAAGCAGGCGGAGCGCCAGGCGCGCCATCACGCCTCCGTCCGCGACCGGGATAAGAACGTCCCAGGCATCGTCTCCGTGACTCAATCCAAGAACCGCTTCCAATGGAGCCTGCCCATGTGACGCCTTGACGCTCAAAGCGACGTTTTGGGCGCCGGCAAAGGCGGCAATACGTGAAAGCACGCTCTGGGCCGCCTTTGTGAAAGGCGAACCATCGAGGAGGCCGTGCACGTCCACGATGAAGCGTAGCCGTGCTGCCTGGCTCTCTGCATCGCGGTAGAGCCGGCGGAGTTCATGGACGGTCGAGGATTCGGCGGAGTCTCGCATATGTCCTTGGAGCTGGCTCATCGCCGTTTGATCAAAGCAATCGTCCTATGCCGCTTGGCATACCAGGCCTATGCCGCCCGGCAAATGTGATCGACGCACCCGGCCTCCCAGATAGCATCTGTACGGTCGCTCAGTCGACCCCAAGCAGAACCGGAGATTAATCATGCGTCTTATCCTCGCCACTGCCGTAGTCCTGTCCACCCTCTCGTTCCAGCAAGCTGCCGCGGCCACGGCCGAATGCGCGCCGATCACCGAAGACGGAGTCGCCGAGCTTTTCGATCGCTGGAATGCTTCGCTCGCCACCTTGGATTCCGAGAAGGTGGCGGCCAATTATGCCGCGAACGCGATCCTGCTGCCGACCCTTTCGAACACGCCTCGCCTGACACAGGAGCAACGGGTCGACTACTTCAATCATTTCCTCGAGAAGAGGCCGGTAGGCTCGATCGATAGCCGTGTGATCAGGATCGGCTGCAACATGGCTGCCGACAGCGGCACCTACACCTTCGCACTCGCCGATGGCACGAAAGTTCCGGCTCGGTACACCTACACTTACGAGTTCATCGACGGGAAGTGGCTCATCACCGGGCACCATTCATCCATGATGCCCGAAAAATAAGGAAGCGACGTCGGCGTGCTGGTGCCACCAGCGCGCCGATCGACCTTCCAGCGGATGCAGAGGATTCCTCACCCTAATGGAAATTCAATGAAGTGAGGCTGACGAGCCATCTTGAGGCCGCCTCCCCTCGGCTGGGGCTAGCTGTCAGTGGCTCGATGCGTGAGCCCCATAGGCCAAATAAGTCCGGCCCCCCTTGACGCCCGGGGATGAAGTTACGATCTGTGCAGCAACCCGTTGGTCCGGACCCCTTTGGCGAGAGCCTCGGCACTTTTGCGATGTCGGACCTTTTTTCCGACAAGCAGTGCCGATAGGGGATCTAAAATGGACCTCTCTCTTTTGTTCGTCGAGTGGCTGGAAACGCCGCTGTGGATGTGGTCGAGCTTTTTCGTCCTCGTCATCGCCATCCTGTCGTTCGACCTCGGTATTCTCCATAAGCAGAACAAGGAAATCGGCGTCCGCGAGAGCGTCAAGCTTTCCGCTCTCTATATCGAGAAGTTCCCGGCCGCGCTCTCGCGCGGCGTCACCTTCGCGATCATCGCTGCCGGCGTAGTCTGGAGCCTGATGAAGACGCGGGATCAGCAGCAGCCTGCATGACGGGCTCTGCTCCCAGAAACACCGTTAACTAGAAGGAAACAGATATGATCTCGGATTTCATCGGCTGGATTTTTGCCCTTCTTGTCGTCGATCCGCTGCAAGCCCAGGTTCAGGAACAAGTCGAGCGCGCGAGGCTTCCCGTGGAGATCGTTCGGCAATCCCAGGCTTGCCTCAACTCCCAGGCCCCGCAACTGATCGAGCGCGCCGCGGGCGACTACGGTTGGGCGGCGGCCACGGTCGTCAACTTAGCAATCGGCCGCACCGCGCCCGCGGAGCTTCTCGATAGTGGAGACCCGCAATGCGCGGCCCTCGTCAGCGTCCCGAACGGAGCCGGCGAGGATGCGTAACGGCCAGCCTGAGTGAAATGGATCGGGTGCGATGTGTCTGATGGAGGCGGGAACACAAGACCAACGCGCGCAGTAGCCTCCGCGCGGCTCACGCTAGCTTGACGGCGATGCGCTTCAAGCTGAACGAAGGCACCGCAATCCTGGCTTCGACGAGATCGGGAGCGTGACAAGGTCGATGCCGGTAAATGACTGCAAGCTTGCCGCGCACCAGGGCGGCATAGCCGGGCGGGTCGGTGATCCCCGTGCCGATCCCGGGGGTAGTAACAAGGCGAAGCAGCCGTGCTGCCGTTACAGCTCCGCTTTTGATGTCTCCAAAGCCGTCTTCCAGAGCAACTCGGCCGCATACGACCCGAATGAGCCTTGCCGCCGGGCCAGACAGATCACTCTCGGCTGCTCGGCCGTAAGGGGAATGACGGCAACGCCGGCGTGGGTTTCGGGAACCGCCATTTCGGCGATCACCGATACGCCCATTCCGGCGCGGACCATGGCGAGGATCGAGGTGATCTGCTGGATATTATGGCGCACACTCGGTTCATGTCGCGTCCGCGCGAACCAAGCCCGAACCAGCGGTTCGCTGCCGCCCTTGGTTAGGATGAAATCGCAGCCGGAGAGTGTCGCAGCGTCCAGCGTCGCGCGTTTCGCCAGCGGCTCACCGTGCCGGACCAGCGCGACCAGCCGATCACGCGCGACCGGGATCATTTCGAGATCGGGTGCATCATGTTCGACCGCAATGGCGAAATCCGCCAGCCCGTCGCGCAACGCCTGTAGGCTAGGCTTATCGGCGCTTTCCGAGATCTCCACCCGCAGCATCGGACGGCTGCGGGTGACGGTCGCGACCAGTGCGGGCAGGATATGGGTCGAGGCCGAGGCGCCGAAAGAGGCGATGCGAACCAGCCCCCGGCCCTGCACGCGGCTTTCCTCCAGCGCGCGCCATGTCCTCCTGCCGCTGCGCGTAATCGGCAAGGATCCATCCCTCGGCGGTGAGGCTGAGCGGGCACCGGTCGCGCCGCACCGGCGTAAGCCCGCTTTGCGCCTCCGACCGGGTAATCGCTTTGCTCGCGGCGGGCTAACTGATGCCGCAGGCCCGCGCCGCCTCCGTCAGGTTCCCGGTCCGGCCGATCTGCAGCAAGAGCCGAAGCGCCGAAGAGGGAATATTGTAGAGAGTTTCCATCGCATCGCTGCCGGAAGACAATCGTCTCGCGCCACCATCGTGCTTGCATACCAGACGCTCGAGACCTAAATTCGCTAAATGCTTGACCATTCGTCTCGACAGTTGTCGCCGTCAAATATCCCAATGGATGCGCTAAGCGAAGTCCTCCGAGACTTTCGCTTGAGCGGAGTCAACTATGGGCGCTGCGAACTCCGACATCCATGGAGCATCGCCTTTCCGCAACAACAGTTGCTTCGTTTTCACTTTGTCAGCCAGGGCCCATGCTGGATCCATACCGAAGCCCAAGGATGGCAGGAGTTGAACGATGGCGATCTGGTACTGCTGCCGCAAGGCATCGCACATCGACTTTCCAGCGCGCGAGATGTTGTAGGCGACTCGCTCGAGGGTTGCCAAGTGACAAGGTTGGGGAGCAACGTCTGCGAAGTGGTGCGGGAAGGAACTGGTGCGACCAGCACGCTCTTCTGCGGCTCCATGGCTTTGGGAGCGTATGCGCTGAACCCCTTGATCGCGTTGATGCCGCCAATCATCAAAGGCTGCGATGTAGCCGGCAACGACCCGATCGTTGGTCCCCTGCTAGCTGCTATGACCGCGGAGGCCACACAGCCCCAGATGGGCAGCGCTACAGTTTTATCACGAATGGCGGACTTGCTTGCCGCCCGGCTCATCCGCTGCTGGGTCAATTGCAGCGGAGCCTCGACCACCGGTTGGCTCGCCGCCATTCGCGACCCTCACATCGGCCGCGCTCTGGTAGCCATGCACCGAGACCCCGGTCATAACTGGACTCTCGAAAGCCTCGCTGGCGTGGCAGGCCAATCGCGCTCGATCTTCGCTGAACGCTTCAGCGCTATCTTGGGAGAAGGCGCGGCGCGCTATCTCACCCGTCTGCGTATGCAGCTTGCCCGCGAACTGTTGGGTCAAGGCGGCATGTCGGTCGCCGAGGTAGCTTCCCGGTTAGGGTATGAGTCTGAAGCATCCTTTGCTCGCGCCTTCAAGCGCATCACTAGCGTCTCACCGGGCATTGTGCGCCGCACAAATTCCAGACGAATGGACATGGATTTCGGATTTTAGGATACATATCATCCCAAAGAGTTCGTCTATGAAATCTCCGGAACGTAGGAGATACTTCAATGACGGACACGACATCACAACTGCGCGACGCGGCGATAGACTTTGACACCGCTGAGCCAGCCGCGTGGACCGCGGCGACTTGGTTTGCCGTTCTTTCGATGGCAGCCACCAGCTTTGCGCTAGTATCGGCTGAGTTTCTGCCGGCGGGCCTATTGACGCCAATGGCGCGCGATCTCGGCATTAGCGAGGGAACAGCCGGGCAGGTCGTCACCGCCACCGCTTCCGTCGGCGCCGTGACCGCCCTATTGAGCAATGTTCTCATCGGCAGACTGAACCGTAAGGCGGTGCTGGTCGGTCTCAGTGCGTTGGCGATCGGCTCCAATATTCTTGCAGCGTTAGCGACTGATTTTTTGCAATTGTTGTTGGGCCGGGCTGGGTTGGGCATCGCGCTTAGCGGTTTCTGGGCGCTTTCAGTTGCCGTCGTGGCAAGGCTGGTTGGCGCCGATGCGACAGGTCGGGGCATGGCTATCGTCACCCTCGGCGTTTCGCTCGCCACCATAGCTGCACCATCAATGGGTGCTTTGATCAGCGACTGGCTGGGCTGGCGCAGCGCCATGGCCATGACAGCGGGGCTGGCCGCGCTGGCCATGCTGCTGCAAGTACTCAGCTTGCCGACGCTGCCTGCAAGCACTAGTAACAGCCTCTCCGACGTGCTCCGGCTGACAGGACGGCGTGGTGTTCAACTGGGAATGCTTGCCATCCTTTTGCTGATGACGGGACATTTTGCTGGTTCGGTCTATGTGCGTCCCTTCCTCGAGCAAGTGACACTCCTTGAAACCGGGCCGATTGCCCTGGTGCTGCTCGGGTTTGGCATCGCCGCTGTGATCGGCAATGTTGCGGGTGGCCGGATGGCAGACGCCAGTATCCGCATGGCACTCGCCATTACCGCCGCATTAATGGCGTTTGCGGCGCTTGCTTTGGTGCTTTGGGGCGTCCACGTCGGCGCTGCCTTCGGCTTCGTGACGCTTTGGGGATTCGCCTTTGGCATGGCGCCGGTGGTGCTGCCTACCAATCTTTCCCGCGGAGCACCCGACGCTTTGGAGGCAGCAGGGAGCCTGATGGTCGTCTCGTTTCAGGTTGCCATCAGTATCGGCGCGGTTTTCGGCGGCTATGTCGTCGATCACTACGGCGCTGTTGGGCCCTTGATCCTTACCGCCGTCCTAGCCGCATCGACGTTCGCCTTGACGCTGCTGCAGCCTCGCAGCTGATATTCCCTTCCGGGTTGAGCAATCAGGCGCAATCGGACTGACAATGCTGGAGAACTCTTTGCATCTGTAAGGCACTAGGTTGGCGGCGCATGCCGGGCCGAGTAGCGCTCTGGATATGAGGCCGCCGGCAATCGCCGGCGACCTCGAATGCGTCAGTCTATGATAATGTCCTTGCCTTCCTTGAGGCGTGCGAGGCCGTCCTTCATCTGCTGCAGCTGTTCAGCCGAGTGGGGTTGCCAGTCCGCGACTTCGCCCATGACGCGAAGCCGTTCGCGAGAGCGGTACGACTGCGTGGGATCGCAGGGAAACTTCTTGTCAGTCAGGTTGGGGTCATTCAGATAGCGAGAAATCCTTTGGGGGGACTTCACGCTTTGAAATGAACGGTCACTTAAAATGACTTCCTATTACGGGTCATTACGGTCATGTGGATTATCGAAGCTCGTCTGAACCACTGCTCGACGACTAACGGACCAAAGAGCTGATTGCATGGAAAACCCGGTCTCATTGAACCGCATCGCCGAAAACAAGGTCTTTCGTAAAGGTGATGTTTTCGTCCTCTTCGGCGAATTATTCGGTCGCGGATATGCGACTGGTTTGCTCGACGAAGCCCGGCGGGCTGGAATGGAGATCGTGGGCATCACGGTCGGGCGGCGCGACGAGAACAACGCACTGCGGCCTCTGGACGCCGAGGAACTCTTTGCCGCCGAGGACCGACTGGGCGGCAGGATTATCAACATACCTCTTATGGCCGGCTTCGATCTCGACGCTCCGGCAGGAGGCCCCACTCCGACGGATCTCCTCGCAACTATGACGCTGGAGAGTTGGGAACATGACACGGTCGACTGGGACTACATTGAGCAGTGCCGGGACATCGCCACCTCACGGTTCACGAATTCGCTTTCACAGGTCATGGCCGTTCTCGACGGAATGATTGCCGACGGCCGCAACGTCTTCTTCGCCCATACTATGGCCGGAGGCATCCCGAAAGCGAAGGTATTCCTGGTTGTTGCCAATCGCATCTACAAGGGACGTGGTCCCCGCCACATGTCGTCGCAAGCGCTGCTCGACAGCGATATGGGCAAGCTCATCCTGCAAAATTTCGACGAAGTCTCCGCAATCACCTTTCGACATCTAATCGACTTCAGCGCGGCGATCCGTGAGCGCGTAGGGGCTTCGGGTGGTCAGGTCCGGTACACGGCCTACGGTTACCATGGAACGGCAGTCCTGATTGACGGGAGCTATCGTTGGCAGACCTACACCAACTACACCCAAGGTTACGCCAAGATGCGGCTCGAAGGCATTGCGCAAGAAGCCTGGGAAGCGGGTGTTAAGGCAACCGTCTATAACTGTCCCGAAATCCGAACCAATTCGTCCGACGTATTTACGGGTATCGAACTTCCCCTGATACCGCTGCTGCTCGCCTTGAAGAAAGAGAACGGTGGCCAATGGGCAGAGGAGCAATGGCAGGCATGCCAACAGCTTTTGGCAGACGGCTTCACGATGAAGGATGTGTTCCAAAAAATTTCCGATATGCAGGCCAACGAGGTTATGCGTCCGTTTTACGACTTCTCGGCGTGGCCCATGGCAAACAGCCAAGCACAGTCCGATCTGACCATCGGTACGTCCAACGAGATCACGCACATGCATCGGGACAGCAAGGCGATGATCAGCGACCTCCTGAGTGCTCTCGTGGTCGAGGCGACGGGGAAGCTCATTTTTGGCGAGTCCTCAGATCCCTCCGGTCCCATTCAATGGCTCAACCACGATATCGTGGCGCGCCGACTTAACGCTTCCCACTTGCAACGGAAGTCTCCCGCGCCGTTGATCGCGCAAGGGGCGAACGATTCCCACGTCGAGATGGCTTGACAGTTTGAGGAGGCGGCTAGGGGGCCCATACCAATGTTCTTGAAAGTGTGGACCTGATGGCGGGGTAGCAATGCGATACCGCCCGGAGCGACGTCGAGCACCTCATCGCCACGCCAGATCCGAAACATCCCTTCGATAATGTAGGAGATCTCATCTTGGCTGCTGTGGCCGTGCGCGGCGCGCCAACAGAAGGGCGCACAATCTCCTCGATCACTGCCGCGTCGAGAACCGCAACGGCCGCATCGCCACGGATGATTACGGTCTCGCCGAGCACCTCAAGTACCCGGTCCGCTTGAGCTTTGGATGAATTCGGCTCCGCCATCCACTCTCCGTTGGTCTTCCTCGAGACGGTGCCCTGCACTGGACCACCGATCGCAAGGCACGCCGACCCGCCTGCCTAGCGGCGGCTCAGCCCTCTCACGCAATCGGGATTCAGCAGATTCAAAGTTTCGGGGCGTTGGTTTAGATGACGTCGACGAGGCTCACACGAAGATCGTTGATGATGGTGGCAAGGCCCGGTGCTCCAATTAATTGCACGACGCGCACCGCCGACAATTTCGAGATGGCACGGTCAAAGATCGCGAGATTCGTATGTCCGTTCGGGCGGGAAGGATAGATGATGCCGTCCGGCACGGACCGGTGCTCATGGAAAGCAAGCGACCACGCCCGCCCGAGGGAGTGGCGGGAGGATTTCGCGACATCCGTCGGCACCTCCCATCCTGATCGCGCGGTCCTCGCGGAGATCAACAAGACGGAGATCCGCAATCGTCTCAATCTCTGCGTAGCGCCGCATAGATCTCTTCTCATCGATCGGGAGATCGCCCACGAGGCCATCGCGCCGATCACGCAAGACCGCTTCCAGGAAGCAGACCTTGAGTGTGTCGCCCAAATAGACAACGCCAAACCGCCTTGCCGGGCCACGCCGGCGGGATCACTGAACCGGCTCGGCGTCTTTCCATATCCTAACGGATCGGGAAAGGCGCTCGCATAGATTCGTCCAAATCGACGACCGGCAGGAATGGTCTCGATGTCGAGCGGGGGAATTCTCGAAACCCGGGGGCGGCTTGATTGCGGCCATTCAGCGAAAATCACCGCGGGCGACACCCTCGGCCGCTGCAATCTTGAGAGCAAGCGTCGTGCCAAACGTCAAGGTCGTTGAATAAGTCGTTGACTCAACAGAATTTACTCCTCGCACACTAACGTGCGCGGAAAAACGTCACGAGGATGGCGTTTGTGCAGTTGATCAGAAAAATGAACGCAATATGTGCATGCAATCGACCGTCTTGGTCTCTTGTCAAGCTGATTGCCAAAGAGAAAGCAGAACTGGCACTTATAGCGGGGAAAATGTTCCCGTTGATACAATTATGCGACTTTCGAAGCACCGAACGAGAACGCCTCCATTGCGGGCAGCGCTCAAGGGCTTGTGGAGGTAGGCGACTCTCGGCCACTGGGTTTGCTCGCGCTGCGTCGTAGTGGACCCATTCGCGACGACTGGGAACGGCAAAGTTCGACCGATCGTCTGCTCGTTTCCAATCGAAAATCTTGCACTGCTAGCCCTGATATCATCGCCGGCGGCCTGTACTTTCGACACGACCCTTCACTGCAAAAGAGACCGGTCTGGAACGCTTCTTGACGCGGACGCCGTATAAGCTACAACTTGTCCTTGCGCAGTGACCATCGCTCCTCCTGAAGCGGGATAATCGTCATGTGTCACAAATCCTTTGGATCGCAGGAGCTGGCAAAAAGCAATGTTGTGGCGCATGCCGTGTCCTGCGCCGCATCGTTGTTCTATCTTGCGCGCCGAGTTTTCACGATGCTTCGCTCGGGCAGAGAAACGCTCGCCGTGGCTCTCCTGCTCGGACTTTGCGCCACCGCGAGGGCCGACGTGCTTTTCGAAAACGTCCGCATCTTCGACGGAAAAGGTGCTGCTCTTTCGGCTCCGTCGAATGTGCTGGTCAAGGGCAATGTGATCGCGGAGATTTCGACAAGCCCCATCGAGGCCGCAGGCGCTGAGCGCATTGCGGGCGGCGGGCGAACGCTGATGCCGGGGCTGATTGATGCTCACTGGCACGCAATGCTGATAGCGTCCACCCCGGTAGAGGCGATGGGCGACGTCGGCTTCGCCAATCTCGCGGACGGCGACGAGGCGACGGATACGCTGATGCGCGGCTTCACCACCGTTCGCGACGTGGGCGGGCCGGCATTCGGCCTCAAGCGCGCGATAGATCAGGGCATCATCGCGGGACCGCGCATCTATCCGTCTGGAGCCATGATCACCGTGACAAGCGGGCATGGGGATTTCCGCCAGCTCAGCGACTTGCCTCGGGCGATAGGCGGCTTGTTCACCCCCATGGAGAGGAACGGCGGCAGCATAGTCGTGGACAGCCCCGATGAGGTGCGTTTGCGTGCCCGCGAGCAGTTCATGCAGGGGGCCGCGCTGCTGAAGTTGACAGGGGGGGCGGCGGCGTGTCGTCGCCCCACAGCCCGCTCGACGTCACCACCTTCACCGAGCCCGAACTGCGGGCCGCCGTTGAAATTGCCGAGAATTGGGGCACCTACGTCGCCGCGCACGCCTTCACCTCGGCTGCGATCCGGAAGGCTATCGCGGCCGGTGTGAAGTGCATCGAACACGGCTTTCTCATGGACGAGGCAACAGCCAGGCTGATCGCCGAAAAGGACGTTTGGCTGAGCTTGCAGCCGCTTCCCGAATTGATGAGGACAGGCCTCCGGGAGGGTTCGGTCGAGCGCGCCAAGGCCGATGAGGTGTGGCCAGGCATCGGCAGGACATACGGACTGGCAAAGAAGTACAAGATCAAGACGGCCTGGGGTACGGACGTCCTGTTCTCCCGTGCGCTGGCGAAGCAGCAGGGGGCAATTCTGGCCTCGCTCGTGCGTTGGTACACGCCTGCCGAAGCACTGGTCATGGCCACCGGGACCAATGCCGAACTGCTGGCGCTGTCGGGCAAGCGCAACCCCTATCCGGGAAAGCTCGGCGTGGTCGAGGAGGGCGCACTCGCGGACCTCCTGCTCGTCGAAGGCAATCCGCTGGAGAACATCGACCTGGTAGCCGATCCTGCCAACAGCTTCAAAATTATCATGAAGGACGGCGTCATCTACAAAAACACGCTGACCCAGTGAGGAACGACTGAGCCGTCTGTCTTCATGGACGCCGCCGATCCCCTGCTGGCCTAGAGCGATGGCATTCCACAGGCGAGCGACAAGCGATGCCGCTTCCCATCTGTGGACGCCCCCTCAAGCGCAAGTGGTTTTTCTGGAAAGGATAAGCACGTAGTCGGATGCTGCCATCTGTCCGGCCTCTGGGTGCAGTGATAAAGCTGCGGGCCTGTATGGGAGTTCGCGGACCGGATCCAAATCACCCAAAGCGTGCTTGAGAGCACGGTGGAAAGCCCTGGTTCTTCCGGTCCCGTCTCGCCGACTGGGTGCCATACCCTCCTTCGATCCTCCTGCGCCTGCGACGACCTCACATCCGCAGCGGCATCACGCCGCCGCGGCCGGAGCCCGATAAATGCCGCCGCTGGCCAACAGCGCCCAGACGATCCTCGCCATCTTGTTGGCCAGCGCCACCGTCACCAGCATGCGCGGCTTGCGCGCCATCATCTGCCCCAGCCATGATCCGGTCGGCGCACCGCGTCTGCCGGCCTGCAGCACGACGGCGCTCGCGCCGATGATCAGCAGCCGTCGCAACGTTCGCTCGCCCATCTTTGAGATGGCACCGAGCTTCTGTTTGCCGCCGCTCGACTTCTGCAACGGGGCAAGGCCGAGCCAGGCTGCAAAGTCGCGGCCCTTGCGGAACATTCCCGCCGGCGGAGCCAGGGCCACGATCGCGGTCGCGGTGATCGGGCCGACGCCGGGGATGGTCATCAACCGCCGGGCAACCGCATCTTCGCGCGAGCGTCGCGCGATCTCGCCATCCAGGCTGGCAATCTGCTCGTCCAGTACCCGCAGGCTATCGATCAGCACCTTCAAGGCCGTACGGGCGCTCTCCGGCAGCGGGCAGGCCGGATCCTCGATCCCCTCGATGAGCACCGCTATGTGAGACGGGCCCTGCGGCACGATCCAGCCATATTCCATCAGATGGCCGCGCAAGGCATTGATGAGCTGCGTGCGCTGACGAACCAGCAGATCGCGGGCGCGGAAAACAATTGCGCTTGCCTGCTGCTCTTCCTCCTTCACGGCCACAAACCGCATACTCGGGCGTTGTGCCGCCTCGCATATCGCCTCGGCATCGGCGGCATCGTTCTTGTGCCGCTTCACGAACGGCTTCACATAGGCTGGCGGGATCAGCCGAACCGTGTGGCCGAGCCTGCCGATCTCGCGCGCCCAGTAATGCGCTCCGCCGCAAGCCTCTATCGCTACGACCCATCGGGGCTGTGAGGCGAAGAAGCCAAGCAGCTTTGCGCGCGCGATCTTCTTGCTGAAAACAGCCGCACCCGACGCATTCGCGCCGTGCGCCTGAAAAACCCGCTTCGCAATGTCCAACCCGATTGTGCTAACCTCAGTCACGGACGCCTCCTCCAAGTGCTGTTCAACACCTCCACTTTGGCACATCGATGCCGTCAGGGGGCGTCCACCCCATCACCCAACTGAGACGGTCGGGAGGCTGCGGGCGCCCGCCCGTGGTGTGGGGCTTGTTTTCCCATCGCCTTGAAGAGATTCGAACCGCAGACCCAGCAATTAAGGCGGCCGCTACCCTCGGGGAAAGCGAATGATATACACGGCGACCGTTTCGCCACAGATTCAGCGACGGGATGCATGAACCTTTTGAGCGACTCAGCTAGACAAAGGGCATGAGCTCCAGCGATTTCATTATCTATGTCGACGAAAGCGGCGACCATAGCCTTACATCTATTGACGAGAATTACCCCGTCTTCGTGCTCTCGTTCTGTATGTTCGAAAAAGCGCAGAATTCTGCCCAAGCGAGTCGGGATCTGCAGGACTTCAAGTTTAGGTGGTTCGGACACGATAGCTTCGTGCTGCATGAAAGCGATATCGTGAAGAGGAGATTCCCGTTCAGTTTCCTACAGTTCGATGACATCCGTGAACGCTTTCTGAACGATCTCTCGGCAGTACTGGAAGCGACACCGATGACCGTGATCGCGGCTGTCATTCGAAAATGACGCATTAAAGCGACGGTATGCAAACCCAGAAAGTCCACACCAGCTGGCACTCCTGTTCTGTTTGGAAAAGGCCAACGAATTTCTACGTTTTCACGACGATAGGGGTGCATGCCATATGGTTTGCGAATCTCGCAGCCCCGTGAAAAACCAGGCCAGGGCAAAGAAGATCTGGAGCTCGAACTAGAGTTCCGCAGAATTGTCGCGGGACATTGCGCCAATGGTCATCTGTTGTGCTGAGTCAATTTAAAATGCGCGGGCATCTTCGCCGCTTTCAAGATGCCGCAGTAGGCTTTGTGCGAGCGGCGTCAGTTCGGCATCGCTGCGGGTGCAGAGCGACAAGCGGCGCACCGCCCAGTCGTCCGACAGTCGTTTGACGGAGATCTGCATCGATTTCCGGCAGCGGCGTGCGGCAGTCTCGGGGATAATGCCTATGCCTACACCGGCGCTTGCCATCCGGCAGATATCGTCGAACCCGCGCAGACGAATGCGCGGCCTGATCCGCAGACCAATCCGCGCGGCCTGCGCGTCAAGGTGATCCTGCAAGGCGCCTTCGCTCAGCGCGATGAAAGGCTGACCGAAGAGATCGGCAAACCGGACTTGTCGCATGGCCGCAAGGGCATGGTCGCGTCCCGCCACCACGACAAGCCGGTCCGTCACGAAGGGGCGCAGCGTCAGCCCGGTCGTCTCGACCAAATCCGAGAGCACGCCGATTTCGGCGAAGCCGAGCGCGATACTGCGGGCGATGTCGGCGCTTTGGCGTTCCTTGACCACAATATCGGCCTGAGGATGGGTCGCGAGCCAGGGCGCGAGCCGCGCTGGCAGGAACTCGGCCATCGCCGCTGTATTGGCCAGGAGGCGGACAGTGCCGCGCACGGCTTTCGCGATCTGCCCTATCTCACCATGCATCCGAGCCATCTGGGACATGATCAGCCGCGCATGGTGCAGGAGCGCCTCGCCGGCTTCGGTCAGCGTCACCCCGCGCCGGTCACGGTCCAGCAGCCTCACCCTTCCCGACGCTTCCATCTCGCGCAAGCGCTCGCTGGCCGCTGGCAGGGACAGACCGGCCTCGGCCGCACCATGTGTGATGCTGCCGGCCTCGGCCACGGCAAGAAACAGGCGAAGGTCGGTCAGATCAAAACGCATGCCGGCAGGATAACCGGGCGCCAGGCTTCGGTCCAGCCGAAGGCTGACTGAGGCACTTCCGCATTGTCTGTGGGGCGCCAGAAGGTATGAAAGGGGCATGACCGATCTGTCCACGCCCATCCTGCTCGCGGCTGCCGCGACTTTCTTCGCCGCCGGCATCGTCAAGGGAGTGACCGGCATGGGGTTGCCGACGGTGGCGATGGGGGTGCTTGGCGCGCTGATCTCGCCCTTGGCGGCGGTCAGCCTGCTGATCGTCCCGTCCTTCGTGACCAATGTCTGGCAGCTTCTGGCCGGACCCACCTTCGGGACGCTTGTTCGCCGACCTTGCTGGTATGTAGCTAGCAGTGCCTCGATTGGGAGACTGGCCGCTAGACGTCTTTCTCACGTTTCGCGGTGCCGTTTTCGTCCGATTGTCTGCGCCAAGCGACAATCAGTTTGTGGACTGCTTATCGCTCCGGCGACGGCACGATCACGGAAACACCTGAACGATGCACATGACAGTCCGGATAGGTTCATGGATCAAGAAAATCGAGAAAACGCAAAGGCGGCTGTGCCGAGGCTCCACCAAGAGCAGGCATTGGACTGGCGCGATCGGCGTAATCATCGGATCCTCGATTGGGTATGAGGAACTCCACTCGGCACCGCGCGGCATTCGAACTGTTTCACCCGGTGGGGGTCCGAACGGTGTGGGATCGCTCTCAAGGTCGGGTCAACGCTTTTCAGAATGTCAATGACGGGCGGCAGACTGTCCTCGACAGTCGACGACAGCGAATAGTGCTGGGCGAAATCGGCATCTCCGGTCTGCATCGAAGCTCCAGACAGCCGCACACCCAAATAATCCGGCATAGGTCTGGAACGCAACCGTGCCGACGAGGAGACCGGCCGCCCTCATGACCTCGACGACGTCTGTGGTGAACCTGTCGGGAGCCGCCAATCCCGCCTCACGTGTTCACGTTGATACCATTTTGGACGACCCGGAATCGCCCCTTGATGCCTTGGAAATCGCTGACTGGTAGCTCGCGGACAGTCGGCCGTCAGCGATCGGATGTGTCTCTTTAATGCTACTCGTTGCTTCTATTCTCTATTTCTTAGCTTGCTTCAAGGAAGATTTCCCGTGAGCACTAATATGTGCCCGACTAGGATACCCAAAAGCTTGGGGGAACGAATGGTCGCATTTCAGATCAGGTCGCATTTCGGTCGCCTTTCGGCCCCGCTGGTCGTCGCGATCGCCATGGCCGGATGCCAATCGGCCGCTCTCGATGACGTGGCGGCATTTGGTGATAGCGCCAAGATCCTGGAGGACGACTCGGCGGTAGCCTTCAACAAGAACGATGAATTGATCACGACGGGGAAGCTGCAGTTTAAGGAAAAGAACTACGGAAAATCTTACGCGATCTACAAACGCGCGGTTGCCGTATTCCCGGAAGATCCGGCCGCCTGGCTGGGCTTTGCCGCCTCCGCCGACATGATCGGCCGGTTCGACAACTCAGATCGCGCCTACCAGCAGCTGGCCAGGATGATCGGCGATAACCCAGTCTACTACAACAATCTCGGTTATTCCCACCTCCTGCGTGGCGATCTGCCGAAGGCACGCCGCTATTTTCTGAAGGCCTACGAACTAGATCCTGCGAACGAGACGACCGCGCGAAATCTCGAGCTCATGAAAAACAGCGTAAAATACGCGCAGCGTTGACAGGTAGTGTGGGGACGCAGCGAGGAGACCCTCGGACGCCCCCGCCTAAACGGACGTGAAGAAGTGAGCCCGCGGAAAGCGGGCTTTGAAAGTTCACGAACGCTTCTGGAGGATGCCGTAGACGATGTTTCGGTTGGCGCCGAACTCCAATCGTGTATCGACCATGTTGCGGTCGACGCTTCCATTGATGATCCTCCACATATCCGCTTCCGAGCGCAGCAACAACGCCCAGTTCATGAACGTCTCCATGTAACCGTCGTCGCTGATATCATCCGCGAAATTGGCGAAGAGGAAGACCCCATTGGGCTTCAGCATCTGCAGGCATCTTTGAGTAAGCTTCACTGCTACCTTGTCGGTAAGATAGTCGTAAAGACCCGCAGCGTAGATAAAGTCGAATTGGCCGAGGTTGTGGGCTTTCGTCAGGAGGCCCCGAACAGAACCGTCGATTGCTTCCACGCAGGTTCCGTTGAAATCGCGCGCAATCGAGCCGACGCTGAGGGGATCTTGGTCTAACGCGACCCAGCGCCTTATCCGTCGCTCCTTAAGGGCGGTGGAGCGATCAGCCTCGCGCAGATGGCCCGCCGCGATCGTCAGGATTTCCGTCTCAGGGCCCCGTTCGGCCGCAATCTCGTCGACATACCGGGTCAGGAGGTCGCGCCGCTCCCGCACGGCGACCGACGACGGCGCATTCTTGGTGTAGTCATAAAGTGCCCGACCAAGCGGAGAGGCTTTTGCGATTTCCTCAGAGACGCTCGGATGACCATAGATGAAGTCGATCAACTGGGCGTCGCCGGAATAGCCGCGTGGTTTCTCGAAAGACCAACGCGTGAATGGATCATGATGAAAAAAGTCCGAAACAGAATGGTTCTGAACCATTGGGATCAGCGCTTGCCAGACGCTTGAATGAAACTTGGCGCGCATCGCATGAAGCGCCCCGATAAGCTGGTGTGTGACCGCAGCCGGATCTTGGCTTTGATCGATTTGTTGCTGCGCAATGGTCAGCACGATGGCGAGTTCGGCCCTGCCTGTCGCCAGTTGCTCATCATGACGATCCGCTTTGGGTGGAGAAAGTTCGGTTGTAATTGCCTGCGGGGTGATAAGGCTTTCGCCGTCGAAAACAAGCTGAATTTGGGTCACTCGAGACTCATCCGTTAATAGATTGTTAACAATATGCCCAGGAATGCTCGGTAGACCAGTGGGTCTTCAAGCTTTCGAAGAATATGGTTAACAAGCACTCTTATTGAGCTATTTCGCTACACTTCTACGCGGTCGTTGATCTTCTTAAATTCAACAAAACTTAATCGGACTGAACTACTGTGCCGGATATTTCTGCCGGTCGTCAGTAGGTATCTATGGGGATGGCGGGCGTGGGAGCCTAAGACAGCGTCAACAATTCGGACGAGAGACTTAAGCTCTCGGCAAGACAGCGCAAAGCAGTGGATCGGTGCATGAAGCACACGTTGGCCGATGTAGTTGAGATCGATCTCCGAAACGAACCGCCGAGACCGGCGCCGGCGGAGCTTCGCATGCTCTATCAGGAAGAAGGCGAGAGCGCGCGAAAGCAGGCAACCAGACACGGGTTTTGGACTGCGGTTGCAGTGTATCTTCTGTTCTCAATAACGGACATTTTGCTGATACCCGACGTCGCGCATTACACGATCGCTGCACGCTTCGCGATTTCCGCTATCGCACTCGTCGTGCTCGAAACGCAGGTCCGCCTGGATGCCAGCGCGAATTCCATCGATTTGACCGCTGCCGCTGCACTCGTAGTCGCGTATGCCGGTTGGCTTTACGCAGCTATGATGACGGCGGATGCTCAGAGCATCTCCCACTACATGGTTTTCGGCGCCATCTTCATGATGAGCGTAAACCTGTTCTTCAGTTTTCAATTTCGTCTTTCCCTGTTTGCCTCCGGCACTATTCTCCTGATTTTCTTTGCCGCTGTGCTTTCTTTTTCTCCCGCCGAAGCCTCCTATCGGCTCGCTTTCGGCACGTTCGACGTCTCGTGCTTCGCCTTTAGCTCCTATGTGAACTGGAAGCTCAACAGGGAACGCTACAATGTCTTTCTCAATGCCTTGGAGGCGAGAATTCAGCAGAAGCAGGCATCGGAACGCGGCAAGGCCCTGCTTAGGCTGTCACACACTGACTCGTTAACGGGTCTCGACAACCGCAGGGCAGTCGATCAGAAACTGCGAGACTACTGGAGTGACTGGCAGAGGCACGGCGTGACCTTCGCCGCGATCCTGATCGACGTGGACTTCTTCAAGAAGTACAACGACTATTACGGCCATCAGGAAGGCGACCGCTGTCTCGTGCTGGTCGCCAATGCGCTGAAGGAGGCTATAGAGGCCTACGACGGCTCGATCGGACGCTACGGTGGCGAAGAGTTCATCGTCGTGGCACGTATGGAAACCGGTGAGCAGGCGGCCGATCTCGCTGAGGCCATCCGCTGCAGCGTAGAAAATCTTGCCCTGAAACACCAGCAGCGACGGGACGGCATCTCTATCGTCACCGTCAGCGTCGGCGCCGGCTTCACCAGGAAGCAGACGGGAGCCAAGCTCGAGAGACTTATCCACGAGGCCGACCGCGCGCTCTACGGCGCGAAGGCGAGCGGCCGAAACTGTGCCCGCCTCTTTGATCCCAACGACCCCCAGAGCAGTGACGAGAGCGAGAACATTGCTGCCTTGCTGAAGATCGCCATCGACCAGCGTCTCGTTTCGCTCGTCTATCAGCCGATTAGAAACGTCGTGTCGGGCCGGCTCGATGCGGTCGAGGCGCTGATGCGGCTGAGGATGCTGGATGGCACTTCCGTTCCGCCGAGTCTCTTCATCCCGATTGCAGAACGCACCGGCGCAATCCTCGAGCTCGGGCGATGGGCAATAAGAACTGCATGCACTGAGCTGCTTATAGATGAGCACGTCCCGGTCGTCAGCGTCAACGTCTCTCCGATTCAATTGAGATCACCGGGCTTCGCCGCGTCCGTCGCCGCTATCTTGGGTGAGACGGGTGTTGCCGGCGGCAGGTTAGCGCTCGAAGTCACCGAAGGGCTTGAGCTGGAGATGCACTCGGATATCCTTCGCTGCATCAACGATCTGAAGACGCTCGGCGTTCGGATATGGCTTGACGACTTCGGAACCGGCTTTGCGGGTTTGTCGTGGCTGCGCCTCATCGATTTTGACACCGTGAAAATCGACCGCTCGTTCCTGCACGACTGCAACGGTCCGAAGGGTAAGGTGATGCTGCGGGACATCATTGGCCTCGTGCGCAACCGCGGACACAAGATCCTGATCGAAGGCGTGGAGACGGAGGAGCAGATGACGCTCATGCGGCAATGTCGCATAGACTACGTCCAGGGCTTCCATGTCGGCCGCCCGGCCCCAGCGCAGACCTTCCGGCTGGCCCCGATGGGAGACGCCCGACCGGCCGCTCTCGCAAAGCCGAACTAAGTGGCCTGCCGAAGATCGCAGCGTTTCAATGGAAGCTCCTCCGAGCGAACGTAGACCTACCGAACTTTGCGAAGGATCAGCTTGCCTTCAGGGGAAACTGATCTTTCGTAACGCGGCAAGTCAGCCAACGAAACACCTTCAGCACCGATCGTAGGTGGGCTGTCCTCCGGCACCTCCCCCGCACCCGAGGCACTGACCGAGGGCTGGAGGCGCTGTGTCACCCCTTTGCCTGGTGCGCTGAGAACCAGAGCACCGCCAGAGCCGAGCATACCGGTACGCAGCCGATCGTCCAAATTCGCGATATCTTTCTGCAGTACTTCCAGACGCTGACGAACGACTGCCATTTCCTCGGTCCTGGCGATATTTCGAGTCTGTTTTTCGATGTGCAGCTTGAGGCCATCGATCGACCGCTTGACGCCGGCGAGCACCTCTCGGCTTTCACGCACATCGGCAGCATTCTTGGCCGTATAAAGGAGAATGCCGGCGTTCAACGGCAGAAAGACAAACGCCAACGCAATGAGTGGTGCACTTCTTGAGCGATTCGGTGTGTTTACCATTCGCTCGCGTCTCACGCCGTCAGGCTCAACGTCGACATTCGCAATGCTAGTCATTGATTTTGCTCCGCCGAAAGTCGGGCCAAGGCCCCGATAATATGCATCCCGACAAAGCCGGGCCGTTGATGACGCGATGCGTCGCCTGCTCTCCGGCGGTCGCCTCTGCAGCAACGGCGGCCGCACTATTCTGGGCAAAATCGACGATCTGCCGGGCCTCTGCATTGTACCTGCGTCGGCTGCTTGTAAAAGCGTCCTATGAACCCGCTCGCCATCAGCCTCACTCCAACTATTTCACAACCACGGTCGCCCCGATCTTCACCCGTTTGTAGAGGTCAATGACGTCGGTATTGCTCATCCGGAAGCAGCCCGAGGATGCAAAGGCGCCGACCGTAGACTGTTCATTTGTCCCGTGGATGCGATAGAGCGTGTCGGCGTCTCCCTGATAAAGATAGATGCCGCGCGCGCCCATCGGGTTGAAGGGGCCAGCCGGCAGGAGCGCGGGCAGCTCCGGTGTCCGCCCCTTCATCTCGGCAGGCGGCCGCCAGTCGGGCCATTCCGCCTTGCGGCCGACGCTCACAACACCTCTCCAGCGGAATCCATCGCGGCCAACGCCGATTGTGTAGCGGATGGCGCGATTACGAGAGAGAACGAGCTCGAGCGTCCGTTGTTTGGTGAGAATGACGATCGTGCCTACTGGATAGGTCTGCGCGGTGGTGATCACCCTGCCGGTTGCCATTCCGAGATCCCGCGGCACCCGCTGGCTCGCCGCTTCGCTGCTCGAAAGGAATGCCAACCCAAGGGAAAGAACACCCGAAACGGTCTGGGCCAACCGACGCCCTATGCCCCGCCCCTCAAGTAGCGCCGACCTGCTGCTGTCGCACTCGCATGCCTTCATCGGACGAATGCTCCGAGTTGGAAAAGCGCGATGCCACGATAGTCGCCCCAGAAGCGGTTCATAGCACTACGCAACATTGGCATGCCCCTCGAATTGCGGCGGTTTCATCCGCCATGACGTGCTGCTATGCGTTCTTTGCGGCGCTCTTTGCCGTTCTTCAATTCACCCCGGCTTACTGAGGTGCGGCTGCATTCGTTCCATTCGGCGGCGTCGCGGTCGGCAAAAGCAGGGCAGTCGGCGGTGGTGGCGCACCGCTCTGGCCGCTGCCCTGGTAGCTACGGATGGCGCGGTCGATCACCTTGCCGTCGCTGGCAATGTGCGTGTTCTGCGCAGCTCTCGGGAAAGCATCCCGTATGTGAATGCCCTTATTAGCTTCGACGGCGTTGCCGAGCCCGAAGGTGATCGAGTCGCGATGATTCATGTAGTCGGCACAGCCCGAGAGCACGCTTGCGCCCACGAGGATCACGAAAGCGCGCTTACTTCTTTGAAACGTCAAGGTCGCCTCCCACATCGAGATCGAGACGGTGGCCATAGGGGCCCTTTACGCCTTCGCCGTCCCGGAACCGCCGAAGCATGTCCTTGTCCACCTCCAGAATGCCAAGCGCGAAAAGCTCGACGTCATTTGACGAGCGCGTCTGATCGAGCGGGCTGTAGAGGTCCTCACTGGGCGACGACGGCCGCACGATATGCGGCGTGACGACGATGACGAGGTCGGATTCCCGCTTCAGGAAGCTCGTCGAGCGGAACAGGGCGCCAATGACGGGAAGCTGGCCCAGCCCCGGCAATTGCTGCACGTCCTTCGCATTCACCGATTGCAGCAGGCCGGCCATGGCAAAGCTCTGGCCGTCGCGCAGCGCCACCGTCGTCCTTGCCGCGCGCGAGATGAAACCGGGATTGCCATTGACATTGATCGAGGTGTCGATCTCCGAGACCTCTGGCTCGATCTTCAGGTTGATCAGCCCGCCGTCGAGCACGACGGGCGTGAAGGTGAGCCTCACGCCGAAGGGTCTATAGTCGGTTTCGGTCGCGACCGTTGCGCCGTTCGCAACTGTTCTCTGGATCGGCACTTCGCCGCCTGCATGGAAGCTCGCCGTCTCGCCGCTCATGGCGATCAGGTTCGGCTGTGCCAAGCGCCGCACCAGGCCCTTTTGCTCGAGTGCGTTAATGACGATGTCGATCTGACCACCGGAAATCTCCAACACCTTGGCGATCAACTGACCGAAGGGCTGCATGCCCGTTGCAGCGCCTGCCGCATCTTCCAGCGTGCGCACGAGCGCGCCGTCATCTACGCCGATGCCCTGGCTAGTTGTCGCCTTGCCGATGCCGTTCCTGCCCCGGCCGGACCAACCGATCCCAAGGTCGCGGCCGGTCTGGCGCGAGGCCTCGATCACCCGAACCTCCAGCATAACCTGCTGGGAATCGCTGACACGCAACTGATTCAGCACCGGTTGTTCGGAGTAGGACTGTGCAATCTCCAGCACGCGCTGCAGTTCGACTGCGTCTCGCACTGTACCCATGAGGCGAATTCGGTCGTTTGAATTGAACACCCTGACCCGCGCGGAGGGCGCGGCGGCGCGGATGGCGCCTGCCACTTCGCTGAAATCGCTGGCGACGCGTACATCGATGACGCCGATCAGCGACCTGTCGTCGTCGTAGACTGAAATATTGGTAGCACCCGTCTGCTTGCCGCGAATGAAAAGGGATTTGTCGGAAAGTGGCACCACGTCGATCAGTTCGGCGCTTCCGATCACCAGATCGCCGAAGGGCCGGCCGGTCCTAATCGTCATCGTATCGTTCGGCGGCAATGTCACCTGCTGAACTGAACCTGTGAGGCTCACGAATTTTTCCTGGGCACCGGCGGGGCCGACAAAACCGAGGCCCCAACAACCATAGGCGATCACTGCCGCGGCTACCGCCGCGAGGGTTCTGGCTCTCGCCGCGCCCTTGTTCATTTCCTTAAACATTCCCGCTATAGCCTCCGCTCCTCGTTCGGCTACTGCGCCTGCGGCCAAGCCGCATCATGATACCACTGTACAACCCGACTCGGTGCTCCTCGCGCTTGTTCCAGACGCCGACGGTCGCCCATTTTGGCTCTACCGGCAATAGCGGTTCTGTTTTTCGTCCTACAATCTGTACCTGTTTTTCCCGCCGGGGCGCCTTCATCTTGTTTTCGACCAAGTCGGTGCGCTTTCCGAAATCGTGCCCGAACCTTGCGCACCAACTGCTCCATCGCTTCAAATCGCCCATCTTCTGTATCAGCGTCTTTGGCGAGTTCGGAGATCGGCCATAGTTAGCCGTCGCGTCTCCTCCACAGAAGCCGATGCAATGTTGTGTAGCGCGAGCGACAGCGCACAATGCCCGCAATGGCCTCAATCGAGCCGTTCACTGCGTATGCCGGTGCTGAGCGCGACGGGTGGGCGGGCGGCCGTTTGTTGAATTCGTCTGTTCCGATCCCATGTTGGTAAACGTGGGGTGGTGATCGCCTACCGGGCACCGCCCTGATAGTGTCCACCAAGTGCTAAGTGGACACTAAGGCGGTATCTGATGTCGGGAATGAGTGAGGCGACGAAGCGCGGCCGACAAATTTGGTCGGTGGAAGACAAAATGGCGAATTGTTGAAGAAGCGCAGTTTCCCGGCAATTCGGTTGCGGAGGTGGCGTGCAGGCGCGGCGTCAACAGCAACCTGCTTTTCCGCTGGATACGAGCAGCCGAGGCCGGGCAGCTCGGTCACCAGCCTGCTTCCCTGGTGCTTTTGCCGGAACCGGCGCTCGCCGAGGAGTTTGGGCATGACCGCAAGCTGCTCGCCGAAGAGTTCATTGCCGGGCGCGAAATCGAATGCAGCGTGCTGGAAGATACGAAAGGCGGCCTCTTCGTCTCCCATCCCAGCGAGGTCGTGCCGGCCGAAAGCCACGGCTTCTACAGCTATAACGCCAAGTATATCGATGAGAACGGAGCGCCGCTGAAAGCGCCGGCGGAGCTTTCCCCGGAGGTCGAAGGCAGGGTTCGCGAGACGGCGGCCCGCGCCTTTACCATCGACCGGCTGGTAGAGCACCCCTTGGCGAGAGCGGCGTCAGAGGGGTGACACAAACGCGGATCATTCCCGCCTGCCAACAAATGTAACGTCCGCAATGGGACGCACCGGAAATTCCGGTCCGTATCCCACGAGCAGCAGCAATGGGTCGATCTTTCCGGTTGCCGTCCGTCGCGTCGGGTGGAGAGGCGATTGCTACTCGAGGTCCTCTTGCGCAAATTTGTCTGTGACATGGAGATCTGTCGTCTCCAGGCGACCGGGACCTAGATTTATGAATTTGTGTGGCGTGTTGGCGGGCCCGAAGACGATTTGCCCCGCAGTGGCTTCTAGCTGCTGGTCTCCAACAGTAAATAAAGCCCGGCCTTGGCGAACGATAAAGACTTCATCATACGGATGCTTGTGGAGTTTAGGGCCGCGGCCGACTTCATCAGTGGTATAGAACATAACTGAGACGTTGGTGCCAAATACGTTTCCCTCAAACTGGCCCTGCCAAACTTCCTCTTTTTCAGCCCATTGCGCGCGGTCAAGGAGTGCCGATCTCCCTTGCATGACATGTTCCTCTTGATATCAGTTGCTGCCACTTCTAGCCCATGGTCTTCGACATCGGCAATGGCTCGAGCTTTCACCTTCCTCGGAGGTCGCAGAAGGATGGTGAGCGGAAGCGGTCATTGGGAGCGGGTGTGCGCGTCGGAACGACGTCAGAGCACACGATCCCGAAGGAGGAGGAAAGTCCTCTCCACGCAAACCGCGGAAATATGCTGAAAAACCTCCTCTTCCGTCAGGGGCGTATAGGACATGGGGGCCAACAGGAGACCATTCGCCCCCGCCTTCCTTGCGTCGCGGGCAAGCGCCTGAGCCTCGTCGGTTGTTAGCGCGCCGACGCCGACGATGACCGGCATCTTGCCGCCAACGCACTCCATGGCCGCCTCGACGGCGCGCTGTCGCTCGTGCCTCGACAGAAAGGCGTAACCGCCTGTGCTCCCGAGCAGTCCGATCGAGTCGGCACCGGCCGCAGATATCCGTTCGAGGAGCCGCGCGAGCGCTCCCGTATCGACATGCCCCGACGCATCCGCAGGCGTGATGGAAAAAGCCGAAAGGCCAGCGAACAATTTCATGGTGCTCCCCTTAGGTCTTATGCGCGCGATAACAGCAGCCGGAGACCGGCAAAGCCAAAACACACGGCCAGAAGCCCCTCGATCCAGCGCCTCACGCGACGGTACAGGCGCACCATGGGTGCGGTCGAGAAGATGATCGCATAACCGCAAAAGATGGTGACGCTCAGCACCGCGCAACCGCCGAGGATCGCAGCAAGCGTATGCCATGACGAGTCCGGCCCAAGTCCAAGCGTTACAAGGGCGATCCAAGCAAGGATCGATTTTGGATTGCTAAGATGCATGAGCAATCCGCGCCGATAGAGATCTGCTCCCGACAATGCGGCACCGTTCGGCCCCGTATGCGCAGCAGCCTGGGCGTCGGAAGCAAGCGCGGCTTTACCAGCCTTGAAGGCGAGATAGAGGAGATAAAGGCCGCCGAAGATTTTGAGAACGATCAGCGCCTCCGCATAACGGGTCAGAACCGCGGAGACACCTGTTGCAGCCATTGCACCCCAGAAAATCGAACCGCTGACGACGCCGGCAGCGAGCATGAGGGCCGCACGTCTTCCGCTATGCATCGCCACCCCCATGATCCGCATATTGCTGGGACCGGGGCTCCCGGCTGCGATCACATAAGCGGTATAGACGATGAGGAGATGGTGGAGTTCGGAGGACAATCTGAGGCCCACTCCTGCTGTTGGTGATTCATGAAGGTCGGTCGAACCATAGCGTACAAACCGGCTCCTGCATCTAGCTCAACAGCTTGAAGGCGATCATCCACATTGTAAGAGCGACAAGGGTCTCCAGAGCGCGCCATGCTGCCGGTTTCAAAAAGATCGGCCGCAACAAGGTCGCGCCGTAACCGAGCGAGAAGAAGAACAGGAACGAGCCCGTCGCGGCTCCGCCCGCAAACGAAACCTCGTGTCCGGTAAACCGCTTCGAGATGGTACCGAGCAGCACAACCGTATCGAGGTAGACGTGCGGATTGAGCCAGGTGAGCGCAAGGCAGGTGATGAGCGTTTTCCGAAGGCTCGATGAGCCCGCCTCCTGCACGGTCAGCGCTCCCGACGAACGGAAGGCGGAATAGAGGCTTTTCGCTCCGTACCAGATCAAGAACGCCGCTCCTCCATAGCGCATGACCGGGTCGAGCCATGGCAGCAATGCGGCAATCTGCCGGAAACCGGTCACGCCGAGCGTGATCAGCACGGCGTCGGACAATCCACATGCGAGGCAGATGGCGAACACATGCTCGTTGCGCAGGCCCTGGCGGAGCACGAACGCATTCTGCGCGCCGATCGCGACGATCAGGCTAAGCCCCATCATCAGGCCTGCGCCATAAATCGGAAAATTCATGCCTGAAAACCGCTCCCGAAATCCCGTGAGCCTTTCCGCTATCGCGTCTCCTGAATTCAGGATAGTTAATGCTGCTAACTCCGATTAAGCAAAGCTAAGCCATGCTCGACTATTCCGCTCTGCGCGCCGTTTCGGCGGTGGTTCAAACAGGCAGCTTCGAAAAGGCCGCATCCCTTCTCAACGTGACGCCCTCGGCCGTGTCGCAGCGCGTCAAACACCTTGAGGAACGCCTCGGCATCGTGCTGATCGCCAGGGGCAATCCCTGCACCGCGACGGAGAAGGGAGAATGGCTCTGCCGGCATATGGAGAATGTCGGCATTCTCGAGGCCGAGCTGTTCGAGCATCTGCCCGCCCTCGTCGATCCGGCGGAACCCGAACCGAGGGTGACGCTCCACATCGCGACGAATGCCGACAGTCTCGGCACCTGGTTCCTGGCGCCCGTATCCAACTTCGCCCGACGTTCCGGGTATCTCTTGAACATCGCGATCGATGACGAGGACCATACCGCCGAATGGTTGCAGCGGGGGCGGGTGATCGCGGCCGTCACCAGCCTGGAAAAGCCGGTTCAGGGCTGCCGGCGCATGTTTCTCGGCGCGCTCCGCTATCATGCGACGGCGAGCCACGATTTCATCGCCCGGCATTTCCCGCAGGGCGTCAGGGCAGAGGCGGTCGGCAATGCGCCCGCCTTGACCTTCAATCAGAAGGACAGGCTCCAGAGCCGGTGGATTCGTCAGGTGTTCGGCGAAGACCTCACCCCGCCGACCCATTGGCTGCCTTCGACGCAAGGTTTCATCGAGGCCAGCCTTTCCGGCATGGGATGGGGCATGAACCCGGCCCTGCTCGTGCGCGAGCACCTGGACTCCGGGCGGCTGGTCGAGCTGATCCCGGGAACGCCACTGGACGTTCCCCTGTATTGGCAGATCAATCGTCTCGCCGCTGACCGGCTGGTTGACCTGACGCGCGAGATCACGACCGCAGCCAGGCATCATCTGTGCTGAGACGAAGCCGAAGGTCAGGAACTTCACCGCCGCGACTGGGACGCGGCGGGAGCAAGTCAACGGCCTCCTTGGGCCTTCGCCGCAGAATTTCAGCCGTCACTGCGGCTCGCCTATCTCCACGATGTGCCGGTCCGGGTCGAAGAATCTGAAAACGCGCTGTCCCCAACTCTCTCGTCTTACCTCGTGGATGAGTTCGACTTTTTCGGCGATGCGCTCGAACGCTGAATCGATGTCTTCGATCTCAAAACAAAGTATAAGGTTTAGCCGTCCGTAGGGGCGGTCTACGTCCGATGCGTTGCCAAACACCGTCTGACGCAGTGACTTTCCATCATGCAGAGCGAAGCCAATATCAAAGCGGACGAAATCACCGTGATCCTCCAAAATCCGAAGGCCCATGACTTCGGAGTAGAATTGTTTTGAGCGAGCCATGTCGCTTACGAAAGGCAGTGGGTTCACGAACTTCATTGAATGGCCACGTGTGTCAGTTCGATCTATACAAACGGATTGTGGGCGAAAAGCAGCGGTCGGACCCGTCGCACTGACGGCAAAAACCCGATGTCGCTAAGGCTTTGCGGCAAACGCCAAATCATGAACCAGCAAGCCGCCTCCAAATCTGCCGAGAAGGCCTTAACCATGGATAACCCAAGCTCCTAGGACAAGCAGGATAAGTGGCGGACCCAGCAGCATGCCGCCGAAGAGCAAAGCAGCATTCTGTACTTCCTTGCCGTTTCGAATTCGCTTCGAAGTCTCGTCTGGCACGACAATGTTCATCCCCCCGGACGCAGCCGCCACTTCCCTCATGGCTGCCACCTCTCGTTCGGCTTTCCAACCGTCAGCGATCACTGCCCAACCCTTCACGAAGACGGAGCCGCCATCTGCCACGTCCCGCCGCCGTCCTTCGATTTCTACGTAGACAACAAGCGTCACCATCCAAAGCAAAGAGGCGATCAGCCACAGTCGAAAAAGGCCGCGTACGAAGTTCATCTTGTGCCCGCCCAATGGGCCTAGAATAGCACAGCGCGGGCAGTTATCGACTGGTCACATCAGTCATGCGTGTTCGCAAAGAGTCGCGCCGGACCGCAACTCCGTCGTCTTGCTTGACGGTGGCCGCTTTGGAAAGGTCCGCTCGCTGTTCTTCTCCTGATTCCGAACCACTGCGGCAAGAGTTACTTCGACTCGATCCGAGGGCCGCACGAAGTCTGCAACGCCGAAATAGCTTCCATGCCCAGGTCAGGCGCGCCTACAACGTCGCGCGCTCGCCCGGTTCGATCGCCTCCATGGCATATGCGTTGGCCGTGTAACGAGCCACTACTCTTCAAGGGCGAGGATTTTCTCGCGCACAGACGTTGATGCTGCGTGAAAGGCGCTCGCCGGCGCGGAGGAAATCGCTTCTCGAAGCCGGGTTCGTGACCAAAGTCTAGTACCAAGGGCGAATTGTCGCGATGAAGGACACATGTGCGAAGATCGGCAACGATGCGACGCTCGCCCGCGCCGAAGGGCTGAACACGCTCGACGCAACCCTGCCACGGTCGAAGACGTCGCAACACTCAAACATCTCGCGAGCGCCCGTAGCATCGACCAGGCAAGTCGCAGCCCCATCAGCGTACAGAAGTGCGTCAAATAAGTTTGAGTTTTGTCGCTGTCGCCGTCGCCTGCGGCAGAGTGCCGGCATCGAGCGCTTTGCGAGCGTTGTTGAGATGAAAGTTCACGTTGAAATAGCTCATGTTCTCGATAGTGGCGATCGCTCGCATGGCTTTGCCCTCGGCCGACCATTTGAGCAGCAAGGCCTGTTTCGCCGTCAAGTTGACGCTCGATTTCGCCGTGGCGTCGATCTCCGCGTGCTCAATTCCTGCGTGGAGCTGGGCGACGGCGGTTGCCGCCATAATCGGATCAATGTCTCTGTCTAACGAAAGGCTCGGCTTGTGCGAGGCAATCGTCAGCATGGACATGCGCCCGAATGCCGTTGCGACCGGAATCGTAATGCCCGATCGGATGCCGAACTCGGCAGCATCCAGATAGAACCGTCGGATACGTTTCGAAGTGTTTCTTCTTGAGTTGTCGGAAGACCAGGTAAAGGTCCTCTTCGTCGATTTGGCAATCGTGACGATGGGATCGAGCTCATCAAACTTCTTCGCAAAATACCTATCCTGCCATTCAGCCGGATAGTTCGACACGGCATATGTTCCTATCGGTTGAAGATTGAGGTAGGCGTAACAATCGAAACCGAGCTCTCCGGTGAGCTCGGCGAGCGCTTCCTCGAACATCTCCCTGGAGCGCGCCAAGGCCGAAATGTTGGTCAACTTCTGAAACCAGATATTCACCTTCTGAAATCCCATTTTGTACCACGTGCATACCGTCAGCGCGTTTCCCGCTCTATCAACGTCCTTGAAGCCGATGACGAACGCACGAAGATATAGTTGCGCTGGTTCCCCTCCACGGCACTTTCGATTCGTCACCCGCCATCCAGCGATTGATGGCGCTTGGGACCACTTTTGTCTGTATGTTTCCCGGCAGCTTTACGTGGTCGCGATGCGGACGCCAGCGAGCGAGCGATTTCAACTATCTCGTCGCGGTTCGCCGTAGGGTCTTCCTTGTTCCAAGCGAGCCCTAATCCGATCGTGAAGTCCATGCCCTCCACCTCACGAAGGAGAAACGATCGATTGGGCAAATCTTTCGTCCATTCCGGAACGAAGCCCACGCCAATTCCCGCAGAGACCAGAGAAACGAGCGATAAAGTGTCGTCGCAGCTGCAGGCGACATTATCGAGCAGCCCATGCTCCCTGAACTTCTCGAAGAAGTACTTTTCCGTGTAGGACAGGTTTGAGCGGGAGAAGGAGATGATCCGTTCCTGTTTCAGGTCTATCATCCTAACCCTTTCTGCTGCCGCCAGCGCGCTGCCCGGCGGCACAGCCAGGAAGTAGCGCTCGTTATCTTCTCGGCCGGGTCACGGCTCGGATACCAGACGAGGGTCAGGTAGAGGTCGTTGCGGAATAGATCCTCGCGCACCATGCGTTCGCGATATTTGGCGTCGAGTGACGCCGCGAACCGGCTTGTGAACGCGCCTTCGGGATATTCGTTGTCGCGGCGGCGGATGATATGTGCCCAGATCGCCAGGCGCTCGTCGGCGATGTTGCGGTAGAGTGTGTTGAGGTCGCGATGAAGACCGTTCAAGTCAAGAACGTCGGCGGTCTCAAACGACACTCCTTCCAAAGCCACCATCGCCATCAGGGCCCGGGAATCCAGCGCGATTATCGTCTCGTCCACATGGCGGACGTACGGGATGAACGTTTCCGGCTCGAGCTCACGAGATTTGATGGCGACAAGGTTAGGCAAGGCCGAGATCCCTTTCATCATAACGTCGGACTAGCTTCAGAGGTGTCAATGTGGCGCCGCCCCAGTGGACACCATTCCGCGAGCGGCCGCGGGTCTCGACCCAGGCAATCAGCACCCGGAACATGTTATGGTCGTGCTTCACGAGGGCACGGAAGAACAAATGAAAGGCAACGCCGACTATCGCGTAGGCCACCGATCCCGCGACTATGTAGAAGATCGTCGTCAGCATCACATTTAGACCCATCGCCTGCAAAGTCACACCTGCGACCATCGCAGGCCGCGTACAGGCGAGGAACAGAGTGTCTTCTTCGAGAGCAATCTCCCCGACCATGCACGTCAAGCCCCGGAAATCGTGCTGACGATCTGCGATGCGCCGAAGATGATGCCTATGCCAAGCACGACATAGGCCGCCTTTCGCAGATCGAGATATCCGAACATCCAGGCAATGCCGACGATAATGACGGCAATCGTCGCCAGGAGCTTGGCGATATTGCCGGTCAGCATGTCGACGATGTTCTGCAGGACGCTTTCAATACCGCCGGTAGCCTGCGCAAAGGCTGGCTCGATCATGCCGATCGAGAAAGCGGCTGCCATGAAAGTGGCGGTGACAAGCGGACACACTCTGACTCTCGACATCATTTGTACTGCTCCTGTTGATCATTTCGATAGACGAGAACGGAAGCTTTCCGTCCCGAAGTGAAGACATCCCAGGGCGACTCGTTTGCCTCATGCTTCTCGGAACGGACCGCGTCGCTTTCCGTGACAGCCGACGCTGCTTGATCACGCTCGGGCGCCTCCTGACGTACCGCCAACGAGGTCAGCTTCGCGGAAAGCCGTTTTGCTTCGCGCCGGACCTGTTCATCGTATTTGACCATCGCACCGACCGAAGCATCGCCTCGCCCATAGAAGGATTGCAGCATGACCCGCTCGACTTCAGCCGACGTCGCGCCGGCACGGAGCGCCAATCGGTAATGGCTATCGAGCAATGTCGCTGTCGCCTTTAGATTCCGGCACGCATCAAAGGCATCAGAGACCGTGAGATCGAGCTTGCTGAGTTCGCTCAATCCCAAACCGCCAAGGCCAAGTTGAATATCTTGATGATCGGCGATTAACACTGTTGCGGCCTCTATCGCTTCAGCCATGGTTTCGGGCTGATCAGCAAGCGGAGGGCCGCTGTTGATGCGGATCGCGAAGGGCTGGAAATTACTCTCCAGGCTGACAACGGCGGCGATGGTTTCGACCGCGAAGTCAGGAGCGCATGTTCGCGCGAGATCTACGAAAGCAACGGGCATGACTAGTACCACACCCTTTGTCTTCCGATTCCATCGATGATCACGTCGACGTAATGGGGTTGCGAGCGTATATGCGGCCGCCGGGTCACGTAACGGCGGCATTGCCGCTCGCTTCCGTTCCAGTACCAGCGGGAAGAAAGGATTCCGCCGGCGCGATCGGAATAGCATTCCCTGTTTGAGACGGTTTGCGATTTCCTTGAGATGCAGCTTGCCTCTCGTCCGCTGTCGCCATATCGCGTTGTGAGCCCGTAACCCTCATCGCAATAGTAAGGCTCATACGCCGGGCTGGATGCCCGGAACCCTACGCCGCTGCAGATCGGAAACGAGTGTCCTTGCGCAAGCTCGCGCCAAAGCTTCTGGATAGGCGGCCGGCATTCCGCGTATTGCAAGGGGCCGCCAGGGCTCGAAAGGCAGAGGATAACCTTGCATCCCCAATCATCAGCCCGCACATTACTCTCTGAAATGAGATAGGATGCTGCGGTACCAACAACAGCAAGCACAGCGCGGACCAAAAGGTTTTTCATGAACCCAAGCCTCCATGATCGCGGTATCAGGGATTTGTCTGCCATGATCGGCGCCGCGAATCTCTTATACAGACTTATATGATGCAGTTAAACAGATGACAAGAGCATTAAACGTTCAATGGCACAGCCTTGCCTTCTCGGGCTTCATCTTCCATGAAATCTTCGACAACCCCTTGGCGGATGAGACGCCTCAGTCGCGGCTCAAGCAGATCGGCATGATGAGCGTGCTCTACATCATGCATCAGGGCCATCAGCCGCTAACGCTTTCAAATATCGTTGAAAATACCGGCCTTACGCGCACCGGTGTGACCGAAACGATAGACCCGTTGGTAGAGCGGGGCCTGTTGACCGAAAGGTTCGTGAAGAACTCGATGGGTCGCGGAAAGGCACGGCAGTTCGAGATTGCGCCGGAACTTCTGGAAAAGATTCGTGCCTTACAGGGAGGAAAGTATCCCAAATGATACTGTCTTGTTCAGGAGGAAGACAAGCGGACAAACACGCACCATTCGGGCTGAGACAGCCTAGGGGAGATGGCGATGCTTCGGGTTGTAGAAGCGTTCGATTTAGTCGAATACATCCTCCTTCGCGTCGCCGTGGGTCCTATAGCGGCGTCGAAGAGCCGAATGATGTAAGAGGCAGGGTTTCTGACGCCAACCCTAGTGATGATCTACGGCCGCGTTTCTCAAAATGGTGCTGTCGAATTGCACTTCTCTCGCTAAAGATGCGTCAACAAAGAATAAGACGTTGTTATATTCTCTTTTGTCTGCAGAAGTGCGAAATCAAGGAAAATGCGAACAAGAGCCAGTGGTTGAGTACGTCATTCCGTTTTCCGACGAGCAGCGTCGTACTGATCGATCTCGAACAACCTTATGAGGTGTGGATAAGCAACGAGCGTCAACTCGCGGCGCTAATGGATCGAACGGTCGGGAAGAGAATATCTTTGTCAGATGATTGATCGCGCGGGGAATGCGTGGGAGACGCTTGAGGGTTGATCCGCTCGTTGGAAGAGGCATGGCGAGATCCGGCTGCGAGTCCACGGGTCCATTTCGCTAGCGGGGTGATCGACATGCATAGAGATCAACCAGCGGATAGGCTACGCGGGGGTCCTGAAACACGCTTAGGGCAGCGAAGCCATCGCCGCTAGTTTCATTAGGTATTGGCCGTAGGAACCTTTCCCCATTGCCCCAGCTAGTCTCTCCAGCTGCTGTGCCGAGATAAAATTCATGTTGAAGGCTATTTCCTCCGGGCATGAAATCTTGAAACCCTGCCGGCGCTCCAGTGTGGCGACAAAATCGCTCGCATCCAAAAGGCTGTCGGGCGTACCTGTATCAAGCCAGGCGTAACCTCTTCCCATCAGCTCTACACTGAGTTTACCCCGTTCCAGATACGCGCGATTGACGTCTGTTATCTCCAACTCGCCGCGTGCCGAGGGCTTCAGGTTGGCGGCAATTTCGATCACATCCGAGTCGTAAAAGTACAGGCCGGTTACAGCCCAGGAGGATTTGGGCCTAGCGGGTTTCTCTTCGATGGAAATCGCTCTCATTGTCGAATCGAACTCAACCACGCCGTACCGCTCGGGATCGGTGACGTGGTAGGCAAAGACTGTAGCCCCCTCCGACCGTTTTGTAGCGGCGCGAAAGAGATCGGTAATCCCGTGCCCATAAAAGATGTTGTCTCCTAGTATGAGGCAGGAACGGCTCGACCCGACAAAATCCGCCCCAATGACATAGGCTTGCGCCAGGCCCTCCGGTGAAGGTTGAACGGCATAGCTCAATTCAATGCCCCAGTTGGTGCCGTCGCCCAAGAGACGCTGGAAGTTTGGCATGTCCTGAGGTGTGGTGATAATCAATATATCTCGGATGCCTGCCAACATCAGAGTTGAGAGCGGATAATAAATCATCGGCTTGTCGTGGACTGGCAACAACTGTTTGGAGGTCACCAACGTCATAGGGTGAAGTCGCGTTCCGCTACCGCCGGCGAGGATGATCCCCTTCATTTCTCAAATACTCCATTTCGATGATATCTGTTCGCATCAGCGATCGACTAACAGTCTTCTCACAATCATTTCCGTGCACTGCTTCCAAAACGGCAACAAGACCCCGTGAGCGGCCTCTAGCTTTGCACAATCGAGCCTTGAGTTTGCGGGACGACGTGCGGGCGTCGGGTACGCCGACGTCGGAATTCTTTGTACCTCCGCGAACGGTCCGCCATAGCGCCTGGACGTCTCAAAGATGTAGGCGGCAAAATCTGCCCAGCTCGCACTTCCGCTGCCGGCAGCGTGAAACACACCACGGAGTTCGGGCGCATCACTCGATATCAAGTTTCTGGCAACTGTCAGTATGCCGTCGGCAAGAGCAAGTGCACATGTCGGATTTCCGATTTGATCGTCGACCACGTTTATCACGTCCCGACCTTCTGCAAGCCGCAGCATCGTCAGCAGAAAATTCTTGCCGAACGGGCTGTAGACCCATGCGGTGCGCAGTATCACATGGTTTGTAGTATGCTCGCGGACAGTTTGTTCGCCGAGCAGTTTTGAATGCCCGTAGACCCCCGCTGGCGCCGTGATGTCACCTTCCGTGTATGCTTCATTCTTTCCACCATCGAACACGTAATCCGTGGAAATGTGCACGAGTGGAATATTAAGATCGGCAGCCACCCTCGCGATCTCTCCAGGGGCGTGGCCATTCACTTTGAACGCCGCTTCGCTATCCTCTTCCGCCTTGTCGACGGATGTGTAGGCTGCAGCGGAAACGATGACATCAGGCTTTTCTGAGATCAGGGACTTAGCGATGCTAGAAAGGTCTGCCAAATCGAGCCGTGGTCGACCTAGCGCAACCAAATCGAGATCCTCTATCGAGCGGGCTCGCTCCAGAAGGCTTCTTGCCACCTGACCTTCGGTTCCGGTGACAACCATCTTCTTCTTTGTGCCGCTCATGCTGCTGAAGTCCGTTCTGCGAGTTCGTCCAGAAGACCGAGCCTGCCGCCCGAGTACCCCTCTCTCAGGGGATTCCACCACCACTCATTTTCGAGGTACCAGAGAACGGTTTTTTCTATGCCGCTGTCGAAGTTTTCGACAGCCTTCCAACCCAATTCTTTCTCCAGTCTCGTTGCGTCGATCGCGTAGCGCGTATCGTGGCCGGGGCGATCTGCGACAAATGAGATAAGTGATTCATGCGGCGAAGGTTGCGGCCGGTGCTTGTCCATCAGCTCGCAAATCCGCTTCACGACCTCGATGTTGCGCCGTTCGTTGCTACCGCCGACGTTGTACGTCTCCCCGATAAGTCCACGCTCCGCGATGAGATCCAGGGCCCGAGCGTGATCCTCAACGTAGAGCCAGTCACGAACGTTCGCACCGGTCCCATATACCGGAAGTGGCCTTCCTTCGAGGGCGTTGATGATGACGAGAGGAATCAGCTTCTCGGGGAAGTGATAGGGGCCATAATTGTTGGAGCAGTTCGAAACTACGACCGGCAGCCCATAAGTTCTTGCCCATGCCTTTGCCAAATGGTCCGAGGAAGCCTTCGAGGCGGAATAGGGCGAACTTGGATCATAAGCGGTCTGCTCGGTAAAGAGGCCCTGATCGCTAAGCGAACCATAGACTTCGTCAGTCGAAACATGGAGGAAGCGAAAGACTTGCCTTTGCTTCGGCTCCAGCGACATCCAGTAGCACCGCGCACATTCCAGCATGTTGAACGTGCCGAAGACATTGGTTTCGATGAACGCTCGTGCACCGGTAATGGAACGATCGACATGGCTTTCCGCAGCAAGGTGCATCACTCGGTCGGGACGGAATGTTTCAAATGCTTCGGTGATCAGCCGTTGGTCGCAGATATCCGCCTTCAGAAACCTGTGATTAGAGTGATCCGCTACGGCCGCGAGTGACGTTTGAGTGCCTGCATAGGTCAACTTGTCGACGGTGAGCACTTCATGGCCCTTTTTAAGGACCAGATGTCGGACCACAGCCGATCCGATAAATCCGGCGCCGCCGGTCACCAAAACACGCATGCCGATTCCTTTTTAGAAGGATCAGGGACTGACCTGAGAAAATAGTCCTTTCCTGCGCCGCCTCTTAGATCTCACCGTAGGTGAAAGCATCCTCCAGCTCAGAAAGACGGGGATGCATCTTGTCCTTTTCTGATAGGATTGCTGCACTTGCGGAGACTGGCCACGCAATGTTCAAGGCCGGATCGTTCCAGAGAAGGCCGCGATCATGAGCGGAACTGTAATAATTGGTCACCTTGTAAACCACTTCAGTATTTGGCTCCAAAGTGCAAAAGCCGTGAGCAAAGCCTGGTGGGACCCAAAGCTGCGAACCGTTTGCCGCTGACAGTTCGCGCGCGACCTGCGTGCCGAAGGTTGGGGATCCTCTGCGGATATCGACCGCCACGTCGAGGATTGCCCCTGCGATGCAGCGCACGAGCTTGCCTTGCGCTGCAGGTGCGAGCTGAAAATGCAGACCGCGGACCACGCCCACATCTTTGGAAAGGGAATGATTATCCTGTACGAAACTGTAATGTCCGATCGCCTCATCGAAGAGGGATTGCCGAAAAGACTCGATGAAGAACCCCCGAGCATCGCAAAACTTTCGCGTGTGAACCAAGAAAACGGTGGGGATCTCAGTCGGCTCAAATTGCATCGGTGTTCTCGCTGTCTGCCGCTCGCAATAGTGTCTCTCATAGCCGAATTGAGACAGGTTCGAAAGTGTGGGAACCTGGTCTTTAAGTGCGCCTTCGTCGCACTTTTCGGTTGACGTAGCACTCACGTCGAATTCGCGGCGCGATTGCCGGCAATCCTTACCTCTGAAATGCAACGGCGTACGAAGTAGGAGGAGGATCAGTTCCAGGCGGTGGCAATGATCCGGACCATGAGACGGAGCGTTCATTCCGGTGCCCCGCCGTCTCGCCGATTTAGGGTTGAGACTATGCCCCTCTATAGGCTCCAGCGTAGGGGAGCTGAGGGCGCCCTTGCGCTCAGCTATCCGTTCGTCTCAACCCGATCTCGTCCTGAGTTTTCTCACCCGGACCATTGTCATGACGCTGTCAGCCACAATCGGAATGGGGGTCCCAGTGATGGTATCCGAGCGCAACAATCCGGCGCTTCAACCTTTCGGTCAAATCTGGAAGAAGCTTCGAAGCTACTTGTATCCGCGCGCTTTTGGACTGGTGACAATGACTGAAGGCGCACTCAACTATTTCCCAGAGCACACGGGGGTGGGTCATCGCCAATGCCGTCAACCTGCCACCGGCCTGGCAAAGGAGGCGCGGAAACAACATTTTGACGGCGGTTGGCCGGCTGACGCATCAGAAAGGTTTCGATCTATTGATTCAGGCATTCTCGTCGATAGCGGCCAAACATCCCGACTGGAAGCTGGTGATTTGGGGCGATGGCGACGAGCGCGGGAAACTGGAGGCGCAGCGCGACGCCCTCGGCCTCGCTGCCCGGGTCGAGATGCCGGGATTGACCTCTCGCCCAGGAGAATGGATCGAGACGGCCGACGCCTTCGTGCTGTCTTCGCGCTTTGAAGGCTGGGGCATTGCCCTGCTTGAGGCAATGGCCGCCGGCCTTCCCGTCGTTGCCTTCGACTGTGAATGGGGACCAGGTGCGATGGTGACGAATGGCAGCGACGGAATTCTCGTGCCGAGAAACGATGTTGATGCACTCGGAGAAGCTTTGGATCTCGTGCTGAGCGACAGTAATCTGAGAGCGAAATTGGCAAGCAATGCACAGGCGACTGCACAAAAATATCGACCAGACCGTATCCTGCAGAATTGGGATGCTGTCGTTTCGGCTGCTGTGCTGCGGGGAAAGCAAGCGCTCTCCGGCCTGCGGGTCGCCCGTGAGCTGGATGGGATAATCGAGGAACGTGGCAAGCCCAGAATGATCGTCAGCGACAACGGCAGCGAATTCACCAGCGACGCCATTCTGCAATGAATTGATCGGGGAAAGTTGGATTGGCACTACATCGCGCCAGGCAAACCGATCCAGAACCCTTCTTCGGAAGCTTCAATAGGCGGCTGCGAGACGCAGCTCTTCTCGTCAAAAAAACCTTCCCTCTCGGCGGCACTGCTGCGGGAGATGTCCTATGTGGTTAGTCCGCAACGGCCGGAGCCTTGGCGCTGGCCATGCCCCTCATAGATAACAGGGGAGCACATCACTCCGCTGCGAGCATCGAATTGCAATTCGGAAAGAAGCGGCGAACTCGTCAACCGCACCGGCGATGCGCTTTTTCAATCGCCCGGAGAGAATGCGATAATCGGTGAAATCGCGTTCCGAAGCATAGACCCTCGTCGGCAAGGTATGAGTGATGAAGAACCCAAAGAGCGGCCGAAGCTGGTGCTCGACCATCAGCGCATGCCCCGCTCTCCACCTCCGGCAGCAGTAAAGAGAACCGGCTTCCCGCGTAAGTCGTTTGGGTCGGGCAGGTCAAATAGATGCTTGAATAAGCCCGGATAACCGCCATTGTAGGTCGGGCAACCGATAACTAAGCGGGTCGGGCGTTAAGAGATCCGTTCCGCTGATCGTCGGAATGGCTTTAGAGAGATCTACCAAGTTGCCCACATGAACTGATATCCGATCATCATCCGCGACGTGATCCGTGAACCGGACCTCTTCGGCCCGGTCTTCATCAGCGCGCGCTGGGCCTCATTCCGCGTTGGATCAAGGGGAAGCCGAACGCCCGCCTCTGGTCAGTGCGCGCTGCGAAGGCATCGGGACCAGCGGCATGTTCAAGGACGCCTGTCGCAGCCGCCGCTGCCTCATCCCGATCGATGGCTTTTTCGAATGGAAGGACATCTACGGCACGGGCAAGAACAAACAGCCCTACGCCATCGCCATGAAATCGGGCGAGCCGTTCGCGCTGGCCGGCATCTGGGAGACCTGGCGCAACCCGGAAACCCGCGAGGATATCCGCACCTTCTGCGTCATCACCTGCCCGCCGAATGAGATGATAGCGGCAATCCACGACCGTATGCAAGTGATCCTGCACCGCGAGGATTATCCGCGCTGGCTTTCGCCGGAGCCAGACCCTTACGACCTGATGAAATCATTCCCGTCCGAGCTGATGACGATGTGGCCGATTGACAGGAAGGTCGGATCACCTAAGAACGACACAGCTGATATCCTCGATCCTGTCGATTCCACCACGTGAACTAATACATTTGCTAGTCACCATGCTTTCTGCCCTTGCCTACCGTCGGGCGAAAAGGAGACCTGGCATGGACAATGGGGGCGAACACTGAAAACACGATCGGTGATCCTTAACTAATCCGACTCCAACAATTCTGCACCTAGCAGGTTGGCACACCTCGCTCCCCGCGACATCAGGTTCCCCAAAACCTGTAACGAGCAGTGTTCGCCCCTCCTCTCCCGCGGGCACTGCTTCCTACTTGACAGTCTGCAAAAACTGGCACTTTTTACTGAATGCGCGTAAAACGCGAGTAATTGCGAGCAATGCAAAGGCACTGTCGTGTACAAGCAAACCCTATTAGCTGGGATCATTGGAGCACTTTCTTGCGTCCCCGCTTTCGGCGACCGAACAATCGCGGGCCGCGCGTCGGTAATCGATGGGGACACAATAGAAATCGAAGGCGAGCGAATCCGCCTGCACGGCATCGACGCGCCGGAAAGCTCTCAGGTATGTTCCGACAGGGCGGGCCAGCCTTATCGTTGCGGGCAGGAAGCCGCCCTTGCTCTTGATACTTTCCTGAAGGCGTCACGCCCGACCCGGTGCGTGCTCCTCGGCCGCGATCATAGAAGATCAGTCGGTGTCTGTTTCCGCGCCGACGGTAAGGACGTCAATCGCTGGCTTGTCGAGTTCGGTCACGCGCTGGATTGGCCGAAATACAGCGGCGGCGGCTACTCGAAATTCCAGAAGTTTGCACAGGCGGCAGGCGTTGGTTTATGGGGCGGTGCGTTCGAGTTGCCATGTAAGATCCGAAACAGAAACAACCCGTCCTGTTGAGCGATGACACCAAGATCATGGATCGGGAAATGCCCGCCGAATGAGATGGTGGCGACAATCCAAGACCCCGGATGCCATTAATCCTGCAGCGCGAGGATTACGCGCGCTGGCTTTCGCCGGAGCCAGACCCCTTCGATCTGATGCAACCCTTCCCGGCCGAACCGATGACGATGTGGGCCATTGACAGGAAGGTCGGATCACCCAAGAACGACATGCCCGATACCTCGATCCGATTGAACCCACTCTATGAAGTTTCTCCGTTGCCTACCTGCTGTCGCGATCCTGCTTCTGGCGATCGTTCCCTCTCATCCTGCGCGTGCTGCCGATCCGATTACCGGCCGCGCGACAGGTCTAGTCCACTGGCTCTAATGGACTGCCCGCATGTCTGGCGTTAAGACCCGCGTTCGATGGCGACGTGTAGTGCAGCCAGAAAAGCCTTCCGCTCTCAGTGGCAGATAGACAGCAGATTGGACAACGTGAATCGCGTGCTACTGAGATCACTGAAACGGCACAATTCCCTCCAATCTTACTGAACCCGTTACGGCAATAGTAGGTACTGGGCCTATCGTCGCTAGCACGATTCGCGTTTTTGGAACCGAAGCAATGGCTTTGAGCTTCGCAATTGGGAATTTCGCATGAGCGGCACCGGTAAGACCCTCAAAACTGTAAACCCGACCGGCAACGACCTGATCGACGGCGCGCTGTCGGGTTCGGCGTGGAACAGCACCATCACCCATGCCTTTCCGACGTCAGGCAGCAGCTACAGCTACGGCGGCGAGCAAGGCAGCGGCTTCAACCCCATATCGGCGGCGCAGCAATACGCAGCGCTTTTCGGCGTGGAGCAGTCCTACGGTTCCGCCGCCAATGACGGTTTTTCCGTCGAGGGCTTCACCAATGCCAACTTCACTTCAGGAAGTGCTGCCACTCCCGAACATGAGTTCGAGGGCGACGGAAGAGTTTCCCGAGCCATTTAGGTCTCTTAATTGCTTGATGTGGATGCGAATGTGCGGGCTGGATTAAGCCCGAAAGGCGAATTGCCTTCAGCTCAGCGGCGTAGTTTGCTTTCTGTAGCCGCCTGTCCCGTCGAGCACGCGCTCAGAGGCCCTCTCGCCACCCGCACTTGGCGGCGGGCCTCGCCCTGCGACCAGTGAGAGAATGGTTTTCACTTCAGCGAAATGGAAAATACTCTTGGCCTATCAGCCACGGATGACGGACTGAGAACATGGACGACCGCGATACCGAAAGCGCCAGCCATACAAAACCGGCTTCTGACCTCTTAGGAATTGCGGCTCAACTCGCTGCCTTGGCCGAGGATATCAAGGTGTTGGCCACAGTGCCGGTTGAGCAGCCGATATCGATTGAGCCTGACGTCAAGCCCGAAGCAAGCTCCGAATAGCAACCGTCGGCCACCTCTCGTAGGCCTGGCTACGGCCTGACCCGTCCCCGCCAGGATCACGGGTCTTTGGTTATCTCGATGAAGGCAAGCAGGATCGCCGCGCCGCGGGTTCCATCTGATTTTCTTTTCTGAAGAAGAAGTGCTCAACCAAAAGCGGTTGAGAGTTCGGACCACATGATGGGCTACGACTGGACCGGCGAGCGACCTCGCCGAATGAAGATGTTGCGGGCCTGCGCCTTTACGTTCCTCGCTGGAGCCGTCACCCTTTTTTGCCGCGGCGATCGTCAGAGGTCGGCTTAATCCTTGCTGATCTGCGTGGTGTCCGTGAATATTACGAGAGCGTGTTGATCGCCAAAAACACTACTCGGCCGCAGTAGTCGTCGGCCACTTGAGTGACGACAGTTCCGCGGACGGCTTCATCAGCCAATGCCGGAAATGCGATAAGAAGAGCTGCGAAGCCCCCCGGAATTAATGATTTCATGACCCGATTTGCCCCTGTCGGCTGATCCGCCTTATCACTGAGGGCACCTTAGCCCAATGAACTAAACGCCAGTGGGGCACTTTCGCGTATAATGCTTTGCACAGGTCTCCGCCGCATAGGTGATGAGCTTCGGTTTGGGAACCTACCCGCTACGTTAGGGAGAGGGTCGCAATGTTCGACCCCCGCGAGAAAATCGCAATTTTCATCGACGGCGCCAATTTCTATGCCACATCAAAGAGTCTTGGCTTCGAGGTCGACTACCGAAAGCTGCTTGAGGCATTTCAGAAGCGCGCCTATCTGCTGAGGGCCTACTATTACACAGCACTGATCGAAGACCAGGAAAGTTCCTCGATCCGCCCACTGATCGACTGGCTCGACTATAATGGCTATCAGGTCGTCACTAAAGCGGCCAGGGAATTCACCGATTCACTCGGGCGACGCAAGATCAAGGCCAATATGGACGTGGAGCTGGCGATCGACGCCATGGAAATGCGCGAAGCCGTCAACCACTTCGTGATTTTCTCGGGCGACGGCAACTTCACGACGCTCGTCGCGGCACTGCAGCGCAAGGGATGCAAAGTTTCTGTGGTTTCGACCATGTCGACCAATCCGCCGATGATTGCAGACGAGCTGCGCCGCGAGGCCGATCACTTCATCGATCTCGTTACGCTTAAGGGCGAGATAAGCCGCGAGCATTCGGAAGGTGCGGCAAGCGACAACGAAAGCGAGCGGTCGACGCATGAAGCGACCTGAAAGCAAACGTAGTCATTGCGGCGATACGACGACAAAGCCAATCCGCTTGGCGCCAAGGGGCTAGGCGAACTCGGCGTCTGCGGCGCAGGCGCCCCATTGCCAACGCCATCTACAACGCGACCGGTGTCCGCGTGCGCGAATTCCCGATCACCTTGGACAAGCTGCTCCCCGGCTTGCCGGTGACTGCCATTTAAGTCTGCCGACCTTTACTCTATTCCTTGGCGTCCCACGAAGCCGCGCATTGGCCTTTGGACACGATAAGGCCAAAGCCCGCCGCCTATCTCTTTTCGGACTCTGGCTCTTTTTGCTTGGGCGTATGACTTCGCGGCACGTCGAGTCCATCGCGAGGATGGCATCCGAGGTGCCATTGTTTGAGGACGAGACCGAACTCTTCGACATCGTGATCTCGGATGGTGACGATCGGCCGCCCCGCCGATCTGCTGAACTTGGGCGCGCCGAATGCATCCGTCTCCTGCGCGCGGCGTGATAGAGCTCGTGCTCGACGAGCGCCACGAACTAGGCGTCTCCGCACTCTCGGCAGTATTCGGCGTCCAGCGTGATGATGAAATCAAGGATGAAGTCGAACCCCTGCTTGATCTGCATCTCTGCCCGGGCGCGGGCTTGGGAACAGTCGGGACGGGCGGGCCTCCCGAGAATTGCACCGTGTCGCCGTCCTGGCCACGCTCCTGTGCTATATCTCAATGAACCGCTAAATTAGAGAGGACGCCCCCTGTTTGGCTCAAATTGCACAACAACAATGGACCGATCTTCATCAACCATGGACCCTGTTACGCACTTCCAGCGGGTAGAGGGACAGCGGCGCACCACTCTCGTCACCCAAGACCGCAAACGATGATAGCGGCAAGTGGGCGATGACGCCGTTCTCTCACATCGTGCAGTTGACAATTTAACACCGCAGCGGATTTGCCGCCATTCTCGGCGCTGTCTCCGTAATCAAGGCGACCACCCTGCCGCATAGATGGCCTTCAACGAATGCTCGCCCGCGCCGTTGCTTTTACTGTTTACTAAGCCTGACAAGGCGAGACAAGTAGACAAGTCGTCACTCCGGTGAATCCAATTGCTCCCGCGAACATGCCCGCGACTGCGCCAAGCCACTCTGCAATCGCAGCCGCCAAAAGGAAGATAGGAACGCAGATCGCGATTATCTTGAATGTGAGCTTTGGATCACCTGTAGACAACATGGCCGCAACTTAACGATCCGCGATGCAGTTGCGCTACCTTCCCGATCTCGTGAGCAATGCCCCGAATTTCTCACATTGCAAAAGCAAATGGGGAATGGACAAAGCTGGCATCGCCTTTCTAGTGCTTGGGGGCGATTGAGGCCAAGTCCCGATGCGAAATCCCAATTGCTCGGGAAGACGGCTCGCCCGTTTGCGAGGCGCCTGCGCCTCCTCCGAACGAAGTGAGGAGGGTATATCTCTGGTCTGGTATCTGAAGAATGCCGTGGCAAACCTCTAGCATTTGCTAGACGTGCTTCTTTATCTTTTAACGCCTTAGCGCTACCACCCTTCGCCCCGGCGTCGGCTCTCGATTGAGATTTTCGCTCGCTTTTTTGCAACTCTTTCGTCAGACGATTATGGGAAATGTCCGAGCCCGTGACGTCGAAGAAGCCGAGAAGATCGCCCTCGATCGACTTCCATTTCTTGACGCTTATCCTGGCGACCCGCGCGAGCTTTGCGTCACCGTTCGGCAGCTTGCCGCCAGCATTCCACATGGCCATGAGCATCAGCATGTAAGCCCCGATCTGCTCGTGCTCAAATGCAAGGTGTCGCCTATGAAGTCGGAGACATAGAGCTGCATGAACGGGCGTTCGCTCATGGCGCCAGAGCCTCCTGTTTCGGTGGCTCAGCACCGGATTCACCACGCGGAACCAAGACCGCGGCCAGCCGTTTACTCGGCACCGGAACCGAACTGCGAGACGAAACGCCATGCATGAGATACCTTGGAGCACACCAGTCCGGCTGCGTTTCGAAGACGGCACCCGCATGTCGATCGATGGCCCGCGAGACGGCCTGAACTGCCTCTTGCAGATGTGGCCCACGGACCATGGCGAGTTCTATGAAAAAGCGAAACGCCAGTGCTACGCTGCGTTGGAGCACGTCAAAACGCCCGACGAAGCGCGCGAGACGTTCATCGCCGCCTCGAAAGAAGCATCGCTGATCGTCCAGTGAGAGATGCTGTGCAATCCCGACAGCGCGAGTGATGAGCTGGTTCACAGGGCCCTCCCTGCATGGAGCATCGGTGCGCGGCAGGCGTGGCGCCTCAATCCAGATGTACCAGGCGCGATCTTCCGTCCCGGTCTCGCCGTTGAAGCCAGCTGATCCAATCGACGAGAACGATCTTTGCGGCGAAGCGATAATTGTCGCGGAATAGATGAGCGCGGGTGCTCCCGGAATCGAACTTTGCGGTCAAAAGCAGCGCGACGAGACCATCGCAGCGCGCGAGCGCCTTCTCCACGAACTTGACGGCTGTCTGGTTCTGGACACCGTACGGCGGATTGAAACGATGCCGTCGGCGTCTGGACCGTCCTGATCATCGGACAAGAAGTCGTAAGGCGCGAAGGTGTGTTCTCGGCCGTAAGTGGCAATGTCCGATATGACGACCGCCGCGCCACGACGATCAGGTGGTTCCCGGCGGCCGGCTCCCAAATCAGCATCCCTTAACCGGGAAGTGACGCAGCAGCGCTTCCGTAGCCCAGGGTTCGGTCTGGTAAAGGTCGTTCTCGATGCGGGCGTATTTGGAGGCGACGACCGTCACGCGCGTTCCTCCGCTCTAGAAGCAGCGGGATAGGAACCAAGGCAAGCGTGTGTGGTTAGGGCAGCATCGAAAGCAGAGAAGATACCATGACCGACGTCTGGGGAGATTGCGTCATCATCCAACTGCCCAACCCAAACGGCGTTGAGATTGTATGGACGCCAGCTCACGCAGCTCGGTTGCTCAGCGAATGTTGGCCCGTCGAATACGGTGCCGCTTACTCCACGGCTCTCAATGTCTGCACCGATGCAATGATGGGCACCTCTCCGCGGGAGCAGGCCCGCGATGCGTTCATCGCTGCAGTCGACGAGGCTAAAATAAAGAAGCTGCGTTGACATCACGCCGCCACCTCGGAATCAGCTTCGGTGGCCAGCAGGTGCTGCTCGCCAATGGCGCATGCCTCATCGTCAGCCTGTGGGCGCTTGCCGGCCTGCTCGGTATCTGCCGCTTCGCATCCGGCGCCGGCATGGCTGGCGGTCCCGTTATTGCCGGTTTCTTGCATGACCTGACGGGCGGCTATGCGCTGGCCATCCTTGCTCGCGATCTTCGCCCTAACGCATTTCCTCAGCTTTCTCGCGGTCACGAACAAGCGGAGAAATTCCATGCTGCGTTTTGTAACAGATTGACCAGGCTTCGCGCCGACATAGGAGTGCTTCTGAGCGTTTCATCCGAAACCAACGCGAGTGCCAGGGCGCCCTGTTCGTCAGGATGGGCACACCTTCGGGAAAAAAGATCGCGAAGACCAGGTTCGCCTCGGATCCTGACGCTCACGCCGACGCCCAACGTTCTGAAAAAATTCCCGGCTGCCCTCGGCGATCGGGCGGTCAGGGCCATTTTCGTCCGGCTGAATCGGCGTGACGTAGCTCCGACTGCTCGTCTTCCCTCCTCCGGCGGCCCTTTCACCAAATTAGAGAGCATCGTCTCGCGGAATGGTTCTGTCTTTGGTCGTTCATGGCCTAAGCTGGATAGCGAGGATAACGTTAGACAAGATGGTCGGGCTTTGCTTGATCGCAAAGGACCGGCGTTGCGCGGGAACGTCGTCGATTTATGTTGTTAGATTTACGCCAGGACGGAGGAAGTTCGGGCGAGGCATCATAAGGGAGGCAGCGTGGTCAAATCGGAGAAAGAGAAGCAAAACGGCGCTCCTCTCACCCATGGTGCCGATGATCTGCCGTCAGTCACAGTCGACGACTACAATATGGAACTGCGCGACGGCGACGGTTTCTTAGGTGACAAGGCAAACAAGTTCGCCTTTCAAGAAAAGCTCGATGCCTGGCGCAAGCGCGTACGAAAGGGTGGCAGCGATCCGCTCGGGAAGACACCAACCAATAAATTGTCTAAAAAGCAGATCGATGCCCTTCTGCGCAGTGAGGACAAGGAGGCAGCCGCCCTGATTATAGGGGCGGTTGACGATTTTGCGGGCGAACTAGCCAATGTTCTCGGCCGGTTCTTGCGCCAGAAAAGCTGGAAGAATACTGAACGTGTCGTGGTTGGCGGCGGCTTTAGAGCGAGCGCTATCGGCGAACTCGCAATTGCCCGTGCGATGGTGCTGCTAAAAGCCGAGGGTTTCAAGATAGAACTCAACCCTATCGTCCACCATCCACATGATGCCGGACTTATCGGAGCCGTCCATCTTGTGCCATCTTGGATGCTGAAGGGTCACAAGGCGATTCTCGCCGTTGATATCGGCGGCACGAATGTTCGCGTCGGAATAGTCGAGCTGCATTTGAAGGAGGACCCGGACCTCTCAAAGGCCAAGGTCTGGAAGTCGGATATCTGGCGACATGCGGACGACGAACCTAATCGCAGCGCCACGATCGAACGTCTCGTCGCGATGATCGAAAAGCTTATTGCCAAAGCGGACAAGGCAGATCTCACGCCGGCACCCGTCATCGGCGTGGCCTGTCCCGGTATCATCAACGCGGATGGGTCGATTGCGCGTGGCGGGCAAAACCTGCCGGGCAGCAATTGGGAGAGCGAACACTTCAATCTGCCCGTCGCCCTCACGAGCGCCATTCCACAAATCGGTGAAGACGAAACCTTGGTGATCATGCACAACGACGCCGTCGTTCAAGGACTGTCGCAAATCCCCTTCATGCAGGACGTATCAGGCTGGGGAGTCCTGACGATCGGCACGGGGCTCGGCAACGCTCACTTCAGCAACAAATGCTAGAGATCAGCAACCGCCGCTTTGGCAGCCGCAACAAGCCTGAGCCGCTGGATTGCACATTGGCTTCCTGCACCACAGTCAGTTCAGCGTCAGCCCCGGCCGCTCGGCAAGCCGCCGCCATAACCGCGCTGCGGCCGCTGCCGCGGCTGACGGTCTTGACTGAGAAATGAGGTATCGCCACGGACACGGCCTCCAGTTGCAAACGAGGTCTTGGCTCTGCGGAGGCACAAACGTGCGCCGCGTCAGCGACGTGTTACTGCCTTGGATCCGCTCCCGCCCGAGCGGCGTGATGATTGTCTGGAGTTTCCGTGCCTTCAACTCGCATTTTTGCAAGTGGCTCTGGGCTGTGTTGAAGACACGATGCTTAAAAATGCTCTGGGGCATCGGTGTATGCGAGCCGAGCTATTTCAGCTCATATATCGTCGCGCCATCCGCCCGCTCCCTAATCCCCTTGAACGACGGATGCCGCAGCTTTCCATCTTCCGTCCAGGCGCGATATTCGACCTCGGCGACGAGCAGCGGTTCGGTGAAGACGGCATTCTTCCGCTTGAGGTTTACGGCCGGAGATTTCGTGACGATGCCTTCGAGCAGCTTGCGGAGCTCCTTCGACATCTCACTGGTCCAGCCGGTACCGCAGCCGCCGACGTAGGCAAGCCCCTCACCTTTCTTTGCCGCCAGCAGCAGGCGCCCAATTGCGCCTGGCACAGTCGACGGCTCGAAGCCGACAATCACGAAGCTATCGGTGCGCACGCATTTGATCTTCTGCCAGTCGCCATAGCGGCCGGATCGATAGGGCTTGTCTTGCCGCTTGCCGACGATGCCTTCAAGGCCATGTTCGCAGGCAACGCGATAGAACTCCTCTCCGTCCGCTTCCACCTCTTCCGACAGCCGGATGGCACCGTCACGACCGGCGACGATCGGATCGAGCAGCCACCTGCGTTCGCGCAGCGGCAGTCGCCGCAGGTCCCAACCGTCGAGATAGAGAAGGTCGAAGGCAAAGAAGATAATTTCGCGGGGATCATGCAGACTAGGTCGCTTGCCGAGGGCGCGCTGAAGCATGCCGAAATCCGACCGGCCCTGATCGTCAAGCACCACTGCCTCACCGTCGAGGATCAAGCTCTTGTGTCCGAGCTCGCGCGCCTCGGCGGCGATCGAGGCAAAGCGGGCCGTCCAGTCGTAGCCGCCGCGTGTGATTATCCGTACCCGGTCCGACTCGACGTGAACGGCCAGCCGGTAGCCGTCCAATTTCACCTCGAAGGCCCAGTCCGGCCCTTTTGGCGGCTTGTCGACGATCATCGCCAAGCATGGATCAACCCGATCCGGCATCGGGTCCGGCGATGAGGTGCCGCGCGGTGTTTTCGACGATGTTTTGGCCATTCGGCTATTAACGCGCAAAACCGCGAAAATGCCCCAACCTTTGATTCGATCCTGCTAATCGGTTTGGCCGCAGGAACGTCAAAGCGGAGGGTTTTATGGATCAAGGCGAGGCTATGCGCTTTTGCTTACGTCCGTGACTGACAGGATGCATCAATCCTTTTTGCCGCCCTTGACGACCCGCAAACCTGCCGCTTTAGGCCGCCCTTGAACGATACCCATGCGTCCGTCAATCCGGTTCATGCTGGCCGCTAAGGCGCGCGCCATGCTCTCACTTAGACCACTGTCGCGGCCACTATGCCAGACAACGGGGCGACCCGTTTCGGTGTCGACGAGGTTCCAGCTACCGTTCTCGTTCTGCTGGATCGTGTAGCGCGGCGTCTCGCTCACAACAGTTGGCCTCGCTCTGGTTTGCCCTTTGCACGCCGGCGTTCGTCTAGCAGGTTGAGCAAGTCGTTTAGATCGTCCGCAGCGTCTAGCTGCAAGCCAGTCTGCAGCACGCCCTCCCAACGTGCGGGCATTCTAGTAAAGCGGTCAATCACGCTCCACAGTCCGTTGCCGTCATCCTTCAATTCATATCGCTGGGCCATTCCGGCATATTACCGCGCCCTTAAATGCCGCGCTAGGGCGCCATGATCTATCGGGAGGGCTTATCGAGCGGGTAGGTATCTTCGATGACGTTTTGCCATGCGCCATTAACGCACGGACTTGCGAAAAGGCCGCAAGGCATCATAGCTCTTTATCAAGATGGCATCAGGTGGGCCGCCATTCTGCGAGAAACACTCAAAGCCGCAGCTTGAGGAGCCGGTATCGGGAAGAAGCAAGAGCCCGCGATATCAGGGAGGGGCCAGCGGGCTCATAGAGTTTAGGCCAATAATCTGGCTATCGTCATTGTGACAGATCCGGCCGATTTGTCGACTAACTCATTGAGACTAGATCGATTTCTCTTCCATCGTACCTAAGCCGCCCCTCGCCGCCTGTCCCCTCAGACGGCGGCATGAACACGACTGTCACCGCCCTCGAATCGCTCCGCGGACAGCCCAGCCTCGACGGGAATTGCGGAGTGAGAAGCTCTCGCGAGATCATCGACGCGTAGGTGGGTGCGGCGCACCAAAATGAGAGTCCTGACCGGTACCGGTCAGGGTTCATTTCATCCAACCCCAAGTCGCACAATATAAATCGCTGACATGGCAATACGATTTCAAGTCGTTCCATGCAAAAATCGCTCAATACTTAAAGGTTGCGCCCGCGCAGAACGGATATTACACCTAAAGCTGGATGAGGCAATGCATTTTTAGGGGTTTCTCGTTGGTATAGTGTAAAGCATTGTAGCGCAAATCGGATTATTAGCTCAGGTCAAAAGTTGTTACGAATATTCAACTTTCCTTCGCCTCGGTGGCTGGTTTTCTTGGACTGCTGCAGCCGCTCCGCGATTTTCCAGATTAATCAACAAAAAGGCCCCCTCCGGTAAGGGAGAGGGCCGAGACTGGAGTATCATGCGAGCTTATACTGGCGCCCTCTTGTTCGTTGTCTAGGTTGTGCGCGTCTTTCGTCTGGTGGCCGCAATGCGAAAAAGATAGAAAAAGGGGATGACGTGCTCGTGCGCGGCGAGGTCATTTGGGTAGACGACAATGGCATCATGCGCGTGCGCTTAAAGGGCTATGGCTACCCAATCACCAGTGATCCAGACGTGGTGGGAGCAGGTCATCAAGTCAACCGCCGGAGCCGAAGCCGAGACGGAAGCCGCTTCGCGATATTCCAGATTAGCAAACAAAAGAAAGGCCCTCTCCGGTTTAGGGGGGCCGAGTCTTATGTGTGCGGGATGCTAATTTAGCGTCTTGTTTGTTACGGCGGGATGACAGTGGCCTTGCGTAAACGCTGCCAGCGCTTCTTCCCCTCACGCAGCCCCTCTCCGCCTGTCGCTGTCCGACGGGGGCATGAAGACGACGGTCACCGACCTTGAACCGCACCGGGGACAGCGAAGACGACTGGCAACGATCGAAAGTGGGAAGTCTCTGCCCCGCGTGGCGACAAGCGTCAGCATATCGAGGTCATAAGTCCAGACGCATTGACGGACAGACTTCATTCCCTCACGATTGCCGTACGCGCATCGCGCCTTAAGTTTCCATCCTAGGCTGAAAGCTTCGCCAATTGTCTCGACCATGGCGGTGCGGTAACGTAAGAACAAACAGAGAACAATGGATCAATGCGCGAACCCCCAAAGATTTGAGAATGAGGGCTTTCCTCGAGGAGTTATCTGTTGAGTGACGAACAAGCGCGAAGCCGCATTTCGAGGCCGGGCCGTATCTTCACTACTGGGAGCACCCCGGATGCAAGAAGTGGGGCGCCTTTGGTTTTGCGACCGGGAAGGCCAAGCCGAACTGGTTCTGTTTCGAGCACCGGCCGGAATGGCGACAGCGGGTGGTCGTCCCAACTATGAGCACTTGCGCAACTGACGCCGGCGGCACCGACTTGTTTGGGTGAGAGAGGGAAAGCTATGTGCGGACGCATCTATATCAAGACCAATCTGGAAGGACTGCTGCGCGAGTTCTCTTTCGCACAGCGCCAAGGCGTCGAGGGTCTGGCAAACCAGTTCCCGCGCTATAACGGCGCACCGTCGCTCGATTATCCGATCATCATCCGCGGCGTGATCCGTGAACCCGACCTCTTCGGCCCGGTCTTCATCAGCGCACGCTGGGGTCTCATTCCGTACTGGATCAAGGAGCAAAAGCCCAGCCGGCCGCCTCCGGTCAATGCCCGCTGCGAAGGCATCGCGACCAGCGGCATGTTCAAGGACGCCTACCGCAGCCGGCGCTGCCTGATTCCGATCGATGGCTTCTTCGAATGGAAGGACATTTACGGCACGGGCAAGAACAAGCAGCCCTACGCCATCGCCATGAAATCGGGCGAGCCGTTTGCGTTGGCCGGCATATGGGACACCTGGCGCAACCCGGAGACGGATGAGGATATCCGCACCTTCTGCGTCATCACCTGCCCGCCGAACGAAATGATGGCGACAATCCACGACCGGATGCCAGTAATCCTGCAGCGCGAGGATTACGCGCGCTGGCTTTCGCCGGAGCCAGACCCCTTCGATCTGATGCAACCCTTCCCGGCCGAACCGATGACGATGTGGGCCATTGACAGGAAGGTCGGATCACCCAAGAACGACATGCCCGATACCTCGATCCGATTGAACCCACTCTATGAAGTTTCTCCGTTGCCTACCTGCTGTCGCGATCCTGCTTCTGGCGATCGTTCCCTCTCATCCTGCGCGTGCTGCCGATCCGATTACCGGCCGCGCGACAGGTCTAGTCCACTGGCTCTAATGGACTGCCCGCATGTCTGGCGTTAAGACCCGCGTTCGATGGCGACGTGTAGTGCAGCCAGAAAAGCCTTCCGCTCTCAGTGGCAGATAGACAGCAGATTGGACAACGTGAATCGCGTGCTACTGAGATCACTGAAACGGCACAATTCCCTCCAATCTTACTGAACCCGTTACGGCAATAGTAGGTACTGGGCCTATCGTCGCTAGCACGATTCGCGTTTTTGGAACCGAAGCAATGGCTTTGAGCTTCGCAATTGGGAATTTCGCATGAGCGGCACCGGTAAGACCCTCAAAACTGTAAACCCGACCGGCAACGACCTGATCGACGGCGCGCTGTCGGGTTCGGCGTGGAACAGCACCATCACCCATGCCTTTCCGACGTCAGGCAGCAGCTACAGCTACGGCGGCGAGCAAGGCAGCGGCTTCAACCCCATATCGGCGGCGCAGCAATACGCAGCGCTTTTCGGCATGGAGCAGTCCTACGGTTCCGTCGCCAATGACGGTTTTTCCATCGAGGGCTTCACCAATGCCAACTTCGCTGCCGGCAACGTCGCCAGTGCGACGGTCCGTTTCGCGCAATCGAATGTCCCGGAGACCGCCTATACCTATATGCCGGGTACCTACGGCCGGGCCACGCCTCGATCAGTGTGCCGTCGACCGAGAAGTGGTCGGTCGACAGACCCTGATGGGCCGTCGGAACGGCACAGCGCCGTTTGACACGTTTTCTTGCTCGGCACCATCGGCGGTAGCCTGGATGTATCCGAAGGTCGGTGCTACGTCCCTTCGCGAATGACTGCTGCTCACCTTACGTTTTACGATTCGCCCCCCTAAAGGCGTAAGAGGCGGAAGCTGCCTTGGCTGTTTCGTTTGATAGGATTTCAGCGGAGCTTGCGATGCTCGCCATCATTCAGGGGGCCGGGATATGAATTTCATTGCCGGAGTGCGAAGTGCATACATGAGAGAAGGGTTCAAGGGGGTTGCCGTTCGAGGATATGGAAGGGTGGCCACGGAACTTAGGACGAGGTTGATCTCGGCTCGTCTTGTCAGAATGCGCGTCGGGGACGAGCTAATGCACATTCATGTCGAAACCGAAACTGCAGAACTCGCGCGTTGGCGGCCTGACTGGAAGACAAAACTCATAAGCGACACGCTGGAGTTGCGAGGCGGAGCGTTCATCGACGTTGGCGCCAACGTCGGGCAAACCTTTCTTGACTATCGCGCGGCCACATCCCGTGTAAAATATATTGGCTTTGAACCAATAACCATTTGCGCGAAACAAGTTTGGCGTTTAATTAATGATAACAATTGTGGGAATTGTTTTATTATACCTGTTGCGTTGTCAAATTCAAATTCAATACTAAAGCTGTACAGAGACGCTAATATTGCTACTGATTCAGGAGCAACACTGATTGCTGATTTCCGTCCCAAAAAACAAAATAAGGTTGATTTCATTCCTGCATATAGATTTGATGATCTTTGGAAAGATGCTGGGTTTAGTGACAAAATAGGAGTAATAAAAATTGATGTAGAAGGGGGTGAATTGATGGTGCTGCAGGGGATGCGTGATTCCATAACTATAAATCGCCCATGGATTATATGTGAAGTTCTTGATAGAGATGTAGCTGCCGACCGAGAATTACATACAAATAGAAATAATGATTTGCTGGATTTTCTTGATAATCTCGCGTACGCCGTTCTACGACTCAAAAAGTCACATGACAAACTAGCGGTCTGTGATCTCATTCCAGTTGGAAGCTTTCCAAGCCGCGCCTATTGCGTAGAAAGTCGCGTTGAGTGTGACTATCTATTTATTCCCCGCGAGGATTTGGATGTACGGGCGCTTCTGGTCAGCCGTTAGGACGAGGAATTATAAAGCAGCTACAATGACATAGCGGTGCCCAGTTTCATTTCGTCCGGCGCGCCATTCTTCTCCCACGGATGCAATTACCACTCCGCGATCACGCGATTTCTCGCGTCGCGTAATGCCGCGGAAGCGTCAGTCCCACGCTGTCGGCAACTCGACCGGTTTGCCCGCTAATAGCTCGGATGGCTGAATCGAGCGACCTGCGCATCCTTCGTCAGGTTGCGGAAATTGGTGCCGCTCATATCCACCAGCGTCCTGTGGTCACCGCCTTCGAAATAGATGTCGCTGGCCTTGTCGAGGCTTTCGTCGAGGATGACCGGTATGCTATAGGCCGATCCGATGGGCGGAACCGCGCCGATGTCGCAATCGGAGAAGAGCGTGCTGACCTCTTCCTCCGAGGCAAGGCCAAGACGCCTGTGCATGACGTCCTGCAAGGTGGAGAGCTCGACCCGGTGCGTGGCCGGCACGACGGCCAGAAAACGTCATTTAAAATCCGGGAAATAAAGGTGGCACCCTTCCTTGCCTGAACGGGGACACCAAGGTAGCTTTTGCGGATTAATCGGTCACAATCGTGTCACACCAAGATAGGTCTTGGCACGATGGTGGAGCAGTGTTCAATCGAAGCGTGACAAGGAAATCAGCGTCTTAAATCGAAGCACCCGTAGCTCAGCTGGATAGAGCACCAGACTATGAGGCTGGCAGCCTTCCAATGCCGCGGCGCTGCGGGCGGACCTTGCCAATCTGGCAATGACGGACCGCGGCGTTGATACGGTTCTCGACCGCATGGCGCGCTCGTCCTCGTCAACGATCACGGTGTATAAAAATGTCCGGGTGGCAAAACTCCGGTGGCGGCCTGTAATCTTTGACGTGTCGAGAAAGCCTGCGTCGTAGCGAAGCTTGGAACTTACATTTCAGCCAGCATGCCGGCCTTCTTGACAAAACGTCGAAAATTCTCGCGCACGGCGCTCAGCGGAAACCGTCCGCCGGCAGAGTCACGGCACGCCTTCAGCAGCGTGTCATATGACAGATCTCGTCGTTCTTTCGGCCAACTTTCTAGATAGTCGAGCACCTCGTCGAGGTCTGTGATTTCGTCGATGAAATGCTTACGCTGAATGTAAACAGCGCGGTCAAAACGAACGTTTGCCATTTTTCCCCTCCCGGGACATTTGGGCCTGAACACTTAGGGAGGGTTCTTGACACCGTCATGACAGGTAGACGAATGAGGCATACCCCTCCAATCGCTACCTAGATTGGGCTACGTCGAAATTCAGAAAAATTTGAAATATCCTCGAACGAGGACGGACCGCCCGGAGTACGGAAAGCGCCCAAGGGGCTCTGTCTAAACCCAATTGGATGAGGAACATGCGTTCTGCTGTGACGGATTGGGAACAGTCAGGGACGGGCGGGCCTCCCGGGAACCCGCATCGTGCACCATAAGGGCTACAGCTAGGAGAATTGCACCGTGCAGCGTGTCGCCGTCCTGGCCGCGCACCTGTGCTATATCTCAATGAACCGCTAATTAGAGAGGACGCCCCTGTGTGGCTCAAATTGCACGACAACAATGGACCGATCTTCATCAACATGGACACTGTTACGCACTTCCAGCGGGTAGAGGGGCAGCGGCGCACCACTCTCGTCACCTTCGCGCCAAATAGCGGGGCCTGCGGGATGCTCAAGGTTCAGGAGCCACCTGACGAGATCATGGAAATGCTTTGGGAAGAGTAACCGCTTAGCCTCTAATATTTCACATTCACATCACCATGATGATCAATGGACAAAGCCGGCATCGCCTTCCTAGTGCTTATCTGCATACTCATCGCTCTCGTGTTGAGTATCCTAGCATTAAGCCCAGGCGATGAGGCGCCACCCATTCCACCGGCGGTGGTTCCTCAGCCCGAGCTAGGACACCGACCATCCGATCAGCCTCGCATGCTCCAACCAGAGGTGGAACTTATCTCCTCCCGCACCGTTTATTTCCGCCAACGAGGGAGGAACATATGCCAGACAACAAGAAATCCGTCGGCCGCGATCGTCAGCGCGTCGCATCTGAGCAGCCGCACGAGCTGAGCTATTTCAAGAGAAAGCACAAGCTCACCGATGACCAGGCACGCAAGATCATCAAGGAAGCGGGCAACTCGCGCGAGAAGGCGAATGCGCTGGCTGAGACGCTGAAGGCGACCTGAGCTTGACTGAAGAAAGGCAGCCGCAGGAGTTTAGTATAGCGCCGCTCGAAAGCGGCGGAATCCGGAACCGCCGCCGGCAAGCTGCTCCGTTTTAGTTCGTGGAGCTCCCCTCACCTGCCCGGTCTCACGAGCGACCGTGCAATGTCAATGATGTCGTCACGGGCTGCAGTCGGGTCCTCCTTGTTCCACGCAACCCCTAGCCCGACCCGGAAATCGACACCCCGCACCCTCCTGAGTTCGAAATTACGGTTCGGCAGGTCCTGCGTCCATTCCGGCGCAAAGCCGATGCCGAGACCGGCGGAGACCAGCGAGACGAGCGAGAAGGTGTCGTCGCAGCTATAGGCGATGTTTTTCGTCAGATCGTGCTCCTCGAACTTCTCGGCAAAGTAGCGCTCGGTGTAGGAGAGGTTGGCCCTGGAGAAGGAGATGATCTTCTGGTCTCTGAGATCGTCAATGCCGATCTCGCTTTGAGCGGCAAGCGCGCTTTGCTTTTCCACCGCCAACAGATAGCGCTCCTGCGCGATCGAGAAGAAGCGTAAGGCGCCGATGTTTTCGACCGGCCGGATGAAGCCGAGATTGATCTGGCCCGTCTCGATACTCCGGATGATGTCGTTGGTCGAGCCGCTCGAGATGTGCAACTGGATCTCCGGATATTTCCTCGCGATCCTTGCCAGAAAGGAAGGCAGCACGCCGATGGTCGCCGGGTAGATGGTGCCGATCTTGATCTTCTTGACGTTCTTGCCGGCGACCGAGCGGGTCGCCTCGGTGGAGAGATCGACATCTCTTAGGATCCTGATGCAGCGATCATGAAACACCTCCCCTGCCCTGGTCAGCGCCACCCGTCTCGTCGTCCGGGTGAGGAGCTGGACGCCGAGTTCCTTCTCCAGCGCCTGCACCTGATTGCTCAACGCCGGCTGGGCGATATGCAGCCGTGCCGCCGCCCGACCGAAATGCAGTTCCTCGGCAACCGCAACGAAATAGCTCAGCTGACGCAGTTCCATGATCGTGTGTCCTCATCGGGGTAATGGGACCAGCCAACCCACTTAAGCCAGCAGTTTTTCCCAGCACCTTAGCGCATATTAAGGGACTGACAGTCCGTCGATTGTCAAGCCGCCAATATCGCATGGTGTCTCATGGACATCAGGCAAACCATCGGCTGGAATCTGCGCAGGCTCCGCGTCAGCAGGGGCCTCTCTCAGGAGCGCCTTGCCTTGGAGGCGAACATCGATCGCTCGTATGTCGGCCGAATTGAGCGCGGCATGGAGAACGTCACCGTTTCCGCGCTCGAGGCACTCGCGCGTGTTATGGACGTAAATGTCTCTGAATTGTTCACCGAAGTGGACGACAAAGCCTCACGTCCTGCACCTCTGCGGTCCGGGAGGAAGCCGAGGAAACTGTAGACGCTCAGGGCTCGAATACGCCTCGCGACATTAGCGGCATCGCTGATATCACGCGAGGGCGAGCCTCAGAACCAGTGCAGTCGATGAGTAACGAGCGGGCAAGTCATTATCTAGCCTCATCTGCCGGTAAGCGATATTGTTCGCGAGATCTCAACAGCGTGATCTTTTACGACAATGCTGAGCGAAAGCGCACCGCGAGCGGAAGCCGAGCCTGACCGCTCCAGGTGTCCAACCAGGTAACGTCATTTTCGCCGTCCCGCATCATGTACTCGAAATGAAGACGTTCAGAGGCAGACGCCGCAGATCGCATCCGTTGAGATAAAGGACATCGAAGACGTAAAGGATGATTTCATCCGGTTCATGCGCGGCAGGCCGGCGACCTAGCATGCCGAAGTCGGAGCGGCCCTGGCTGCCGAGCATTACCGCTTCGCCGTTGAGAATGGCGGTCTTCAGTTTGCCTCGGCCGCGAGGGCGGGGAATTTCGTTGTCCAGTCATAGCCCCCACGAGTAAGTATCCGCACGCGCGATCAGGCTCGATGTGCACCGCGATCCGGTAGGCGTCCCATTTCCCCTCAAAGACCCAGTCCAGCCCTTTTGGCGGCCTGTCGACTAGCATCGCCAATCAAGGATCGACACGACTCGCCATGGGTCGGGCAAAGGCGTTCGGGTGGCTTTCTTCGAGGATGCTTTGGCCAAGCGCCAATAACGCACAAGGCCTGGGAATCGACGCGGACTCCCGCTGTCTTTAATCCGCGTGTCGCCCAGCGCTGCCGCCGGCCTTACGCAGCTTGGAAGACCGGCGGCGCGTCCAAGTTGTCACTGCTGGTGCACTACCCAAGAAACCGCCGTGACGAAGGAAGGTTACACCGGAAACTTGTACGTTTAGTACCGTTAAAAATGGCAGCATTTCGGATTCCGAAAATCGCTGGATTGACGCTCAAGAGCATGAGAACATAATAAGAACATCCATCGGCGATGCGGCGCGCCATTTCCGAAATTCAGGGGCAGGAATACCGCTCATGCGGTTCATAGGGGTGCGCCATGCGAACGCTCGAAGACGAGATCAAAATCCTCATCGCCGTCAGATTAGCTGCGTTGAAGCCAAGTGAACGGCGAGCCTTTGCGGGGCGGGATCAGTACGGACGCACGGTCGAAGTGCGGGGCCCGGAGGAACTTGCGGCAAAAATGGCGGAATCCTTTGCCCCATTCGCCATCTGGGATGGCGATCAGGTCCACCGCTTCCTTGCGATGACCACTTTCGTGCCGCGCGCTCTTTCGGCTGTGCCGATGGAACTGCGCATTGAGGCGTGCGACCGCAGCAGGCTGAAGGCGAAGCCGCACGCAGCCGAATTGCCGCGCAGATTTCGTCGGCATTGCTGTGTCGCTACCGCTTTGAGCGACTGAAACATGTCGGCTCGACGGCCCAACCCAACTGGGAGAGGCAGCCTTCGAAGCGCAATTCGGCAGTGGCGGCAAGAAAGCTGTCGGAGGTTGACGCGGATCCGTTACCACATAGCTTTCGCGATGGAGGACCGAACATGAGTGACGAGAATGGCGCGAGGCCGCATCACGAGGCCGCGCCGTATCTTCACTACGGCGAGCACCCCGGATGCAAGAAGTGGGCCTGTTCGGCTTTGCGGTTGGGACGTCCGAGCCGAACTGGTTCTGTTTCGAACACACGCCGGAATGGAAGTCGCGCCATGAGGCACAACTGCGGAATTCATCTTTTTCGGGAGAGGCGCGCGATCCCGCCGAGCAATATTGGCGACGGGAAAAGGCTCCGTGGAGCGTGAGCCCGCGAGAGCCGTTCCCAATGTCAGCAATCTCCAACTGCCAGTCAATCGGTGAGGACTCAGTCGGCGTCAAACAAACAAACGTCTACGAGTTCGACCGCAGGTTCGCCTATGGCATCGCGCGGGCGAGAATGTGGGTTGCGAAAGATATTGGGTTGCCCGTCAAGGCATATGTCTAGTCCACTGGGTCTAATGGACTGTCCGCATGTCTGGCGTTAAGACCCGCGTTCGATGGCGACGTGTAGTGCAGCCAGAAAAGCCTTCCGCTGCAGATAGACAGCAGATTGGACAACGTGAATCGCGCGCTGCTGAGATCACTGAAACGGCACAATTCCCTCCAATCTTACTGAACCGTTACGGCAATAGTAGGTACTGGGCCCTATCGTCGCTAGCACGATTCGCGTTTTTGGAACCGAAGCAATGGCCTTGAGCTTCGCAATTGGGAATTTCGCATGAGCGGCACCGGTAAGACCCTCAAAACTGTAAACCCGACCGGCAACGACCTGATCGACGGCGTGCTGTCGGGTTTGACCTGGAACAGCACCGTCACCTATGCTTTTCCGACATCGGGCAGCAGCTACAGCTACGGCGGCGAGAAAGACAGCGGTTTCGCCGCGATATCGCAAGCGCAGACAAACGCCGCGCTTTTCGGCGTGGAGCAGTCCTACGGTTCCGCCGCCAATGACGGTTTTTCCGTCGAGGGCTTCACCAATGCCAACTTCACTTCAGGAAGCGCTGCCACCGCGACCATCCGCTTTGCGCAATCGACTGTTCCGAAGACAGCCTACGCCTATATGCCCGGCGCCTATGACCAGGCCGGCGATATCTGGTTCGGCACCGCCTATGCCGGCACCGTCGCAGACTACCGCAAGCCGGCCGCGGGCAACTACGCCTGGCATGCGCTGCTGCACGAGCTCGGCCATGCGCTCGGGCTGAAGCACGGCCATGAGGTAGAGGGCGCCTTCAACGCACTGCCAGCCCAATACGACTCGATCGAATATTCGATCATGACCTATAGGGGCTATGTCGGCGCCAACGGCTATTACTACGAACAATACGGCGCGCCGCAGTCCTTCATGATGGCCGACATCGCCGCGCTCCAGGAAATGTACGGCGCCGACTTCACGACCAACAGCGGCAACTCGGTCTACAAATGGACGCCCAGCAGCGGCGCCACGCTCGTCAATGGCGCGGCCGCCATCTCTCCGGGCGGCAACCGGATCTTCGCCACGATATGGGACGGCGGCGGCAACGATACCTTCGATCTGACGGCTTACACGACCGGACTCAAGATCGATCTCAGGCCGGGTATGGCCTCGACCTTGAGCGTCGACCAGCTCGCCTGGCTCGGCGGCGGCGCCAACAACGGCTTTGCCGCCGGCAACATCTTCAACGCGCTGCTCTATCACGGCGACACGCGCTCGCTGATCGAGAACGTCAATGGAGGCTCGGCCGCAGACACGATCACCGGCAACCAGGCGGCCAACACGCTTTGGGGCAACGACGGCAGCGACGTGCTGAACGGCGATTCCGGCAATGATGCACTGTACGGCGGGCTCGGCAGGGACAAGGTCCGCGGCGGCGACGGAAATGATCGGATACTGGGAGGTGGCGGAGCAGACCACTTGAGCGGCGGAACGGGGGCCGACACGTTTGTGTTCAAGAGGCTGTCCGAGAGCACCGTCGCCTCGACCGGCCGTGACACGATCTACGACTTCCTGCCCTCGCAGTCCGACAAGATCAGTCTCTCCGCGATCGACGCCCAGCTAGGTCGGAGCAATCAGGCCTTTCTCTTCGTCGAAACAGCCGCCTTTAGCGGCAGCAAGGGAGAATTGCGCTATGACCAAGACACTTCCGGAACTTACATCTACGGCGATGTGAACGGCGACAAGAACGCGGATTTCGCCATTTATCTTGACGACGCGATCACGCTGGAAAAGGACCACTTCGTGCTGTAGACGGCTAACCGGCACGCTGGAATACGTCGTGCCGGACCCGCTGTCCGAGGACAAAACTACCCTATTCTCGTCGTGCGCTTCTGCACCTGATTCTCGATGAGGCGATCAACGCGCAGCGTCATACTGTCGACAGCGTCTTTCACGCCACCGATCGCCGCCAAAATCTGCTCGGTGGTTTCGCGAAGCCCCTGCTTAGAGACGTAAACCTTTGCGGTATGAAGTTTATTGGCGGCGAGATCCGTAGACGCCTTTTCGGCTTTATCCTCGGCTGCCTTTATTCGACTCTCTGTGGACTTCTCGCCTTCCTTGACTCGCAGAATGGTGGAGGAAGAAAATGCTATCTCGTTGATGTCCGCGACACGCCTGAGTTTCAGGCCAGCGGCAAAGTGTCCGGAGCTCTACATGTGCCGCGAGGCATGCTGGAGTTCCGAGCGGACGCAGAGACGCCGTACCACGACGAAGCATTTTCGAAAGACCGTCCTATCATCCTCTATTGCGCATCCGATGGCCGTTCCGCGTTGAGCGGAAAGACGCTGAAAGATCTTGGTTATGAGCGGGTCTATAACCCAGGCGCTCTCAAGGACTGGAGCGAGTCAGGGGCGAAGCCCAATCCATCTGATATATGATGGCGTTGGCTCACGCAGCAACTCTTCAATAACGAAGACGCACGGCGTGATGCCATAGTATTTGTTCGGGTCGCCGTTGATATAGCGCAATCGGTGCCATTCGCCGTGACGACGTCGCCGACCGTCGGCTCAATCGCTAGTTCTACCGACGAGATGTAGATCTGCATGTCGCCGGTTTTGATCGTGGTGCCGTCGACGTAGCCGCCTCGTAGGCCATCGGGACGAGAGTTGCCGGACCGGATAGGAGTCGCTACGGGCTCTCCGCCGTAGACCGGATCGGCGGCGTCTCCCGCTTCACTGCTCCGGTCTGACCGTACTTGCCTATGAGGCGCTGCGCTGCCGCCTGAAGGCGGGCATAGATCGGGTTCGCCATCAGACCACTATCGCACCCGCCAGCACGGAACGAGAAACGGCCAGAGCAGCCCCTCGATCGTGGTTACGACCGCCATTGCGAGCGCAACAAGATCATCGGTAGCCGTTGAAGTAGAGGTTGAATGCTCGACCTAAAGCTGTCCGATCTTCACGCGCTTCACCGTTGACGTGCCGGTCACCACTGGCGAAAGCCGCCGGGGTTCGTCCGCTCAAGGAAAGCAGCCTCGTATGAGGCGTGAATGATGACGACCGGGGTCCCATCAGAAGGAATCGCTTCGCCATAATAGGTCGTGGCACCGGTGCGCGGCCATGCACGCTCCTGTGCGAAGCCGCCGGTGCGCTTGCCGCTGAACCGCGGCTCATATCGATCGTTCACCAGAGAGCCGCGTTGAGTCGCGGCGGCAAACTGAGGATCGGTCGTGGCCTCGGGGATGGCATAGCCGGCCGCCGTCGCATGATCCCGGAAGCCCTGATCTGTGTCGTAACCGGCCATGTCTATCTCCGATGCACGTGAAAGCCGCCGGGCTGATTGCAGGGCTTGGTTCCTGATCCTCGGGACGATAGATCTTGACGACAGACATCTCCGGCTTTCCCACCTCGTGCCCAGCGTAAAGCTCTGCCGGTGCGCCCGGTGCGCACGTTCGCGACAAGGTAGCCGTAGACATTCCGCCAGCGGCCGTTTCGCCGGGGTTGGGGAGCATCGTCTTGCGGAATGGTTCCGTCTTTGGTCGTTCATGGCCTAAGCTGGATAGCGAGGATAACGTTAGACAAGATGGTCGGGCTTTGCTTGATCGCAAAGGACCGGCGTAGCGCGGGAACGTCGTCGATTTACGTCAGGACGGAGGAAGTCCGGGCGAGGCATCATAAGGGAGGCAGCGTGGGCAAATCGGAGAAAGAGAAGCAAAACGGCGCTCCTCTCACCCATGGTGCCGGTGATCTGCGGTCAGTCACAGTCGACGACTACAATACGGAACTGCGCGACGGCGACAGTTTCTTAGGCGACAAGGCAAACAAGTTCGCCTTTCAAGAAAAGCTCGATGCCTGGCGCAAGCGCGTACGCAAGGGCGGCAGCGATCCGCTCGGGAAGACACCAACCAATAATTTGTCGAAAAAGCAGATCGATGCCCTTCTACGCAGTGAGGACAAGGAGGCAGCCGCCCTGATTATAGGGGCGGTTGACGATTTCGCGGGCGAACTAGCCAATGTTCTCGGCCGTTTTTTGCGCCAGAAAAGCTGGAAGAATACTGAACGTGTCGTGGTTGGCGGCGGCTTTAGAGCGAGCGCTATCGGCGAACTCGCAATTGCCCGTGCGATGGTGCTGCTAAAAGCCGAGGGTTTCAAGATAGAACTCAACCCTATCGTCCACCATCCACATGATGCCGGACTTATCGGAGCCGTCCATCTTGTGCCATCTTGGATGCTGAAGGGTCACAAGGCGATTCTCGCCGTTGATATCGGCGGCACGAATGTTCGCGTCGGAATAGTCGAGCTGCATTTGAAGGAGGACCCGGACCTCTCAAAGGCCAAGGTCTGGAAGTCGGATATCTGGCGACATGCGGACGACGAACCTAATCGCAGCCACGATCGAACGTCTCGTCGCGATGATCGAAAAGCTTATTGCCAAAGCGGACAAGGCAGATCTCACGCCGGCACCCGTCATCGGCGTGGCCTGTCCCGGTATCATCAACGCGGATGGGTCGATTGCGCGTGGCGGGCAAAACCTGCCGGGCAGCAATTGGGAGAGCGAACACTTCAATCTGCCCGTCGCCCTCACGAGCGCCATTCCACAAATCGGTGAAGACGAAACCTTGGTGATCATGCACAACGACGCCGTCGTTCAAGGACTGTCGCAAATCCCCTTCATGCAGGACGTATCAGGCTGGGGAGTCCTGACGATCGGCACGGGGCTCGGCAACGCTCACTTCAGCAACAAATGCTAGAGATCAGCAACCGCCGCTTTGGCAGCCGCAACAAGCCTGAGCCGCTGATTATCGGCTGTGGCAGTGATTTAAGAAGGGGGCCCTGGTGCGGCTGCTAACGCAACACCTGTCATTGAGTTATTGAGATCGGCTGCTCGTGGCCTCACTTTGTCGATCGAGCGTAGACTGGTAATTTCGGTGGCAGGGCACCGCCCATCCCCTCATTTTCAGGCGGTCAGAAACTGCCGTTTCCGCAGTGGGCGGCGGACCTCACCTGCAACGCGCGACGGAGGCGGAAGTCTCTGTCCTGGGCAAAAAAACCCCGCCGAAGCGGGGCCTAATCTTTGCTGAAGAGTGATCGACTCAGAGTACGAAGTAGCCCTTGTCGAGCGTCATCATTGTGTCGAGAAAGATCGACATGTCGGCCACCGCGTCGCCATTGATGTCGGCATAGATCTCGGTGCCGGACGCCGTTTTCTCGTAACGAAGCTGACCTGGTCGGCCGGTAAATTCGGACTCACCGAGGAAGGTGAAGGTGTTGTTGGTTCTCGTGAGAGCGTTCGCATCCATGGCGGACAGATCGATCCTGTCCTCGCTCGTAAACCCATAGATGTTGTCACGTTCCGAGCTATTGGCACGAGATTCCTTGACCGAGTAGAACATGAAGGTATCGGCTCCAGATCCACCTGTCAGGAAGTCCTGGTCGCGCCCGCCGTGCAGGACGTCGTTGCCGCGTCCGCCAATAAGCGTGTCCCTGCCGTAGTTCCCACTCAGCTTATCGTTGCCGGCCTGGCCGTTAAATGTATCGGAGCCAGAGCCGCCGCTGAAAGTATCATGGCCGGTAAGAGCCCTTGCGATCAGTGCCGCATCATCGTCTATGCCACCCGTGTCGGCCACCGCAACGAACGAGGCTGCGGCAATCGATATTCCCTTGATGCTGATCTCGACATTTCCATTGTATATGAGCGAATAGCTTGTCACCGTGCCGGCAATCGGAACTCCATCGCTGTTGTAGCGAAAGCCGCTGCCCCGGAATTCCTCGGCCTCCCCCGTGTCGTAGGTCGCGCGAAAAACCGTCGAATTCCGGTAATACGACTCTGCATAGTAGATGGAGCTAAAATCAGGAAGATTGGAGTTGAAGTTATAGATCGAGTTGATTGTGATTGTCGCGCCCATAATACCCTCTCTTGTGGACACTCCACCGATAACTCATTCTAAGGTTGCAGGCAATCGCTATCCCTCGAACGCCGGCACTGCTACCGACGGAAACGATCTGCTAATCGCTCTTGGCAAAGCCGATAGCATAAACAAGCACCACATCATGACATTGGCAGGGGTCTGTTAGTCCCGAGCCAAACGTGTCACCAGCAATCAGCGCCAATTAGCTTGTATGCGGTGGTTATCTTCTCTATCTTCACGACCTTGGTATTGAAAGGAACGAAATCGAGTAACAACTATCGCGATAGAAACTTGGCAACGTAGACGCCGAAGGCACGTCCGCAGGCATAGTGGACCGTGGCCGGACGGCGTTATTGGGCGGTCACCGATCGACCGCCCCTGTGATATCGAATTTCAAATATCCGCATCCTTCCGCAAAATTTTCGACCAGAGCTGCGGAAAGCTGGCGCATTCTCGATCCTTTCGGATAACTGACACGTGAGCTATCTATCCACCCATTTTCGCGTCGTCGGCGCGCTTCTCGTGCGGGAGATGTCGACGCGGTTCGGATCCAAGCCCGGCGGCTATATCTGGGCGCTGCTCGATCCGGCTGCCCACATTTTCCTGATGACGTTAGTCTTCGGGGCGATCGCCCGCACGCCGGCGTTGGGCCCAAGCTTTGCACTGTTTTTCGCTACCGGTTACATCGCCTTCCAGTTCTATCAGGCGATGACCTCCTATCTGAACAGCGCCGTCAGGGCCAACAGGGCACTGCTCAGCTATCCCAACGTTGCGCCCATCGATACGATCGTCGCGCGCTTCATCCTGCAGGTCTGCACGACGTCGCTCGTCGCTGTCGTCGTGCTCGGAACCATCATCGCGACAATGCGCGTCGAGACCAGCCTCCATTGGCCGTCGATCCTGGAGGCCGTCTCAATGGCCTGCGTTTTCGGCCTCGGCGTGGCGATGATCAACAGTGTGCTATTCCTGAAATATCCGCTTTACGAGCAGGTCTTCAGCATCGTCAACCGTCCGCTCTTTATGATATCGGGTGTGTTCTTCCTGCCCGATGCGATTCCCGCTCCCTACAACCATCTCGTCCTGCTCAATCCGCTGGTTCACATCATCATGGGCTTTCGCCAGGGGTTTTATCCGGAATATCGGGCGATCGGCCTCGACATGAACTACCTTTACGGAATCGCATTTCTGACATTGTTTGCCGGAATGCTCGTGTTCACTTTTTCATCAAAGACGCTGAGAAACGAATGATCCGGTTCGAGCAGGCTACGAAATATGCCCGCACCAAGGGTATCAAGAAGCCGATCATCGAGGAGGCTTCGCTCACCCTCAACCGCGGCAAGAGCGTCGGGCTGCTCGGCCGCAACGGCGCGGGCAAATCCACGCTTCTGAGGCTCATCGCCGGCGCGATCAAGCTCGACAACGGCCGAATCATCCGCCGCGGCAAGATCTCCTGGCCGCTCGGCTTCGCCGGCAGTTTCCAGGGATCCATGACCGGCGAGCAGAACGTCCGCTTCGTCGCCCGCATCTATGGCGTCGATACCGAGCAGTTGATCGGTTACGTCGAGGATTTCGCCGAGCTCGGCCCCTTCTTCAAAGCCCCGGTCGGCACCTATTCCTCCGGCATGAAGGCGCGGCTAGCCTTTGGCTTGAGTATGGGCGTCAACTTCGACTATTATCTCGTCGACGAAATTACCGCCGTTGGTGACTCAAATTTTAAGAAAAAGTGCCAAGCTGTCTTCGAGACCAAGCTTCAGGATTCCGACGTAGTGATGGTCTCGCACAGCACCAAAACGATCCGCGACTATTGCGACTGCGGCGTCGTGCTGGAAACAGGCAAGCTGATTTATTATGACGATGTCGAGGACGCGATCCGCGCACACGACAAGAACATGAGGGAAAATTAAATGGGGGTCAGTAAAGAGGCGGCAGTGAACAAGCCCGGTTCCGCGCAGACCGCCGACAAAGCGGAAACGACCGCCAAGGCCGCCGCAAAGAACAAGGGCATCGCCGTTCTAGAAGGGCTGCTTGGAAAAGAGAGCGCACCAGTCATCCCGCTGCAGGAGCGGCGCAACAAGATCGAGCCCGCCAAAGAGGCGGACTGGAAGCCCGGATGGCTGAAGAAGCTGCGCTGGCGCCACGCGGTCATCGGCGCCTCGTTCCTCGGACTGGTCGCAGTGCCGGCGACGCTCGCCTCGCTCTACATGGCCTTCATCGCCGCCGACCAATATCACAGCTCGAGTTCCTTTGCCGTCCGGAGCATCGAGGGCGGTGTTTCTTCCGATATCCTCGGCATGTTCACGCAGGCCTCCGGCGGCAGCACCGTCTCGGACAGCTATATCCTCATGGACTATATCCTCAGCGAGAGGATGGTCGAGGCTGCCGATCGCAAGTTCAAGCTTGAGGACGTCTATGCCACCCGCGGCCTCGATTATTTCTACGGCATCGGCTCCGATCTGCCGATTGAGGACAAGCTCGCCTACTGGCGAGATATGGTGACTGTGAATTTCGACCACGCCTCCGGCATCATGCAGGTGACTGTCAAGGCCTTCGATCCGAAGCAGTCGCAGGAGATCGCGCAGTTCATCGTCGATCAGAGCGACAATCTCGTGAACAGCCTTTCGCTCTCGGCACGCAACGACGTGCTGCGCGCCGCGCAGGACGAGGTGCTGGCGGGCGAGGCACGGCTTTCAAAAGCGCGCGCGGCGCTGCGCGACTACCGCGATAAGTCGCAGGAAATCAGCCCGGAAGAAGGGGCGAAGCTGGCGATCCAGCTCATCGGATCGCTGGAGCAGCAGCTGACGCAGTTGAATGCGGACCTTGCGACAGCCAAGAGCCAGATGGGCGAGAATACGCCGCGCACCCGGGTCTTGAAGACACGCATCGAGAGCCTGGAACAGCAGCTGGACGTCGAACGCCAACGACTCGGCACCGGCGAAAGGAACTTTAACTCAAGCGCCGACGCCAACTCGCCAGACGTCGCAGGGCGCATCGCACAGTTCGAGGAACTGGAGACGGAGCGCGAATTCGCCGAGCGCGCCTATACGGCGGCGTTAGGATCTCTCGAGAAAGCGCGTATCGAAGCGAACAATCGCCAGCGCTATCTCGCGCTCTTCATCGAACCGACGCTGTCGCAGCTAGCGCAATATCCGAGCCGGTTGATCAATGCGCTTCTTGTGACACTTGGGCTGCTCTTCGCCTGGGGGATTGGCGTGATGAGCTATTACAATATTCGGGACCGAGCTTAACTCTTCCCAGTCGGAGTTCCGTATACTTGCCTGCCGAGGCATTTGCGCCGTCTTTGTGCGGTGATCTCCTATCCTATGAGTCCACGGTCTTAAAGGCTAAGCACAAAAGAATGCGCGTATGTGATGTCAGTGTAGTTATTCCAACCTATAACCGAGCGTCACTTCTGCGCAGGGCATTGAACTCGGTCGTCCAACAAACAGCGCGCCCCACCGAAGTAATAGTCGTCGACGACTGTTCGGAAGAAAGCATTCTCCAAGACGTGAAATGCATTGTCTCGGATTTTCCCACAGATCTCAACATTAAGCTCATTCTTAACGATAAAAACCTCGGGGCAAACCATGCAAGAAACAAGGGCATCTTCGCTGCGGGTGGTCGTTACATCGCGTTTCTGGACAGTGATGATCTATGGCTTCCAGAAAAACTAAAACAACAGCTCGATGCGATTGAAAAGGCCAAGGCTGCGAACGAAAAACCCGTGCTGTCTGCCACAGGCCGTTATCGCGTTGATGATCGTGGGGAAATCATTGCGAGACAATTCGGCGGGAATGTCCTGAATGATCAAAAGATCAGAAAATCAAACTTTATCGGAACTCTGAGCTCAGTCGTCGTTGAGGCTGGAATTGCTCGCCAGGTTCGCGGCTTTAATGAGACACTCCCAGCATCTCAGGACTGGGACTTTTTCATTAGATTGTCTGACCATGTACAATATGTGGCGATCGCTGAACCGCTTTGCGTTTATGTCGATCATAGTCACGATCGAATAACGCTGAACTACCGGAAGAAACTTTTAGGTCACATCGCCATGTACCGAAATCACATCCGACGCGCCGCAAAAACCGACGAGACAATTAAAGCCGAGTTCCTACAAAACATCACGGAAGACTACCAGGAACTCGGGAACAGATCCAAAGCAGCGTCGTTCTTCGCCAGCTCGATTGCCTTGAAAAGGTGTCCCGCCGGCCCATTTCGAGCGGCAGCCGAGTGCGTACTGCGCGGATATTTCCGCATTTTTCCTCCGCCTTCTCTGCGGCAGAGACGCTATTCTCGCTATCGTTGTGCAATGGATCGGCTGCTGCAGGACGAGAGTATTAGGGCTCAGGTCAGCGAACACCGCGACCTCATTCAGAAGCTCATGGCCTGAGCTGCAGCCCGATCGACCTCATGCCGATTCACACCCCTGGAGATTAGTGTTTTTGCCTTGACCGCTCTGTGGGCTCCATTAAACATGCGCCGCACCGTTATCATTGAGGAAAGATTGAGTGAAGGAATTCAAGAACGCGAAACACATCGCACTCGTGATCCGCCAGCTCGGAGGAAGAAGCGGCGGCGCTGAGCGAATTTACTGCGAACTCGCTAACGTCCTCATCGAGAGTGGCTATCGCGTAACATGTCTACACTTTGACACCAAAGATACGCCACCCTTTTACCCGATCAGTCCGAAGGCGGAGTTGATCAACCTTTATGGAAAAACAAATACCAAAAAGCAGCGGAGGGCAATGCTGACGCAGCGCCTCCCCTTCGTCTCTACCGACGCAAAAAACCGGGCGCTGTGGGATCAGAAAAACGATTTTTTCCTGTCACAGCTGCGGGAATATTTTCTGTTTGCCAAGCCCGTACTAGCGATCAGCCTCATGCCACCGGCAAATACCGTTACGCTCCTAGCTGCGGCGGGAACCTCCGTGAAGGTGGTCGCGACGAATCATAACGTGCCCAAAGAGGACTACGAATCTCCGCATCGCTGGGATCCGAATCCGGTCGACCGTAAGCTTCGCAGGGACGTGCTCGATTATGCTGCCGCCATACATGTCTTGTTTCCTAGCTTCGGGGACTGGTTTCCAGCGCATCTGAAGGAACGAGTCGTTGCCATACCCAACTACGTCTCACCGGAATTCGCGCGGCGGCCAAAAGCAGTACGCGATAAACTGATCCTGGCAGTCGGACGCTTGGCGGAGGTGAAGAACTATACGCAACTCCTGCGGTCGTGGGCGACTCTCGCCAATGATTTCCCAGACTGGAAAGTCATCGTCTATGGGACGGGCCCCCAACAACGTGAGTTGAAGGAAGAAATCGTGAAACTGGGGCTAACGAAGAGCTTCGAGCTCGGTGGACACCGCAGTGATTTGGGGCGCGAATATGATAGAGCCGCAATATTCTGCCACCCCGCCCATTTCGAAGGCTTTGGCCTGTCGCCAGCAGAAGCCCTTCACATGAGCGTCCCCGTGGTGTCCTACGCGGATTGCCCAGGTGTTAACCAGTTCGTCAAGGACGGATACAACGGGTTAGCGGTCGAGCGTAACGGAGGCGACGACGGCCTGGCCAAGGCGCTACGCCGGCTGATGGAAGACCAAACCTTGAGGGAGTCACTCAGCAGAAATGCGCCCGAAAGCGTAAGTGAATTCACGTTGGATCGGTATCGCGCCAACTGGGTGAACCTTATCGAGACGCTCACAGAAAGGGCGAACTGATGGCTACGCTGGACATATTGATCCCACACTACAACGATCCCGAAGCACTCGCCCTGAGTCTGCGATCAATTGCGCGACAGTCTTGGCCGGGAGAGAAACGCATCGTGATTGCGGACGATGGGTCACGTCCGGATCTCCGAAAAGCAGTGGAAGCAATCGCCGAGCATTCTGAGATGAGGATTGACCCGATCTTCAACCAAGTTAATCGGGGCCGACCCTATACGCGAAATGTGCTGTTGGATTCGATCGAAAGTCCATACGTTGCTTGGCTTGACGCGGGTGACGAGTGGTATCCGGACAAGCTGGATCGCCAGTTCGACCATGTTACCCTAGTCGAGTCTGCTCACATGAACAGGCCGTTTTGGGTGACCTGCAACTATGATTGGGCCTGGGCAGGACGAAAGAAGAAGAAAAATACTCAAAGAACCGACCAGGACCAGATGAAGGGCCTGCTTATCGGGTCGACTTTACGAGCTTACCTCTGGACTCTGCTGGGTCCCGCACAATCATTCAAGGATGTAGGCTGGTTCGATGAGCGCCTGCCCCGATTGCAGGACCTTGACTATTTCGTCCGATTTTTGACGCATGGAGGCGTGATAAAGAACGTCCGACACGACGGCGCTCTCTGCGTCTACCACAAGTCGGACATTGGCCGGAATGCCGACGAGATACGGGCCTGCAACGCTCATATCTTCGACAAACATCGAGTTCTTTTCAACCGCTATGGTGAAAGCTTTAGGGCCATGCGGCTTTACAATATGGAGATGCTGTCCGCTCGTTTTGCCCAGAACAATAAGAGCGCAAAACTCACGCGTCAGTACATGTGGAGGGCTCTAAAGGCAAGACCAAAAGCATTTCTCGCTCACACTCTGAAGAATGGATTGAAAGCTTAATGTCCCAGGATTTTGACTCCGGAGCGTATTGGGAGCATCGCTATCAAAAACGAAGGGACTCCGGAGATGGATCTTACGGTCGGCTGGCAGTATACAAAGCTGACTTCATCAATGATTTTGTTGCAGCTCACCAAATTTTTTCCGTAATTGAATTTGGGTGCGGCGACGGGGCGCAACTCGATCTAGCGCGCTATCCTCAGTATATTGGTCTAGACATCGCCCCCGCCGCAGTAGAAGCATGTCAACGATCGTTCGCTGAGGACTATACGAAGTGTTTTATCTGCTACGACCTTCTCAATGGACTTCCACCACAGGAACTAGCTTTGTCACTCGATGTTATCTTCCATTTGGTGGAAGATAACATATTCGAGAAATACATCCGAGATCTATTCGCCTGGGCGACGCGTTACGTGATTATCTATAGCAGCAATGAGGATGACCCATCGCCTGCTCCGCATGTGCGCCATCGGAAATTTACTCGCTGGATAGAGCAAAATGTCGCCGGATGGAGGCTTATTGAACGAGAAGTCAATCACTACCCACATGACATGATGCGTCCACAGGACACTAGCTTCGCTGACTTTTACATATACGAAAAGGAGCATCGCATGTAGTTGCGTTACTACACAGCGGCTCTACGAATGGAGTGTAAATGACGGATACAATCCGAGACGTTTTGAAGAACAAAATTCCAACAGATACCGCCGCTCAGGTGGATGTGTTTAGGATGATCGAGCTAAATAAGCCACAATTTCAGGGGCACGAGAGTCTCCTTGATCTCGGTGCAGGGACGGGGGAGTCTTACGAGAGACTTAGGCAGCAGATGCCAGGAATACACTATGTTGGTCTGGACATAGAAAGTTCCCCGGAGGTCGAAGTCCGCACGCGCAAAGACTTGGAATTTAAAACGTACGACGGGAGAACAATGCCTTTTCCCGATGGCCGCTTTGATGTGGTTTTTTGCAAGCAGGTTCTGGAACACGTTCGCTACCCCGACGATGTAATCGCTGAAGTTGCGCGCGTTCTTAAGAAGGGCGGTATTTTCGTTGGTTCGGTATCTCAGCTGGAGCCATACCATAGCCACAGCATTTTTAACTGGACTGCTTACGGATTAGTGCAGGTTCTTGGATCTCACGGATTATCTGTCACGCAGCTTCGGCCCGGCATTGACGGGATTACTTTGACGATGCGGCGTATCATCAGCAGAGAGAAATTCAGTGAGTTTTTCAGCTTTGAAAGTATTTTTAACCATTTCATTGATGGAAACCTTAGGAGGGCGACGGCTTGGGAGCGTAACTTTACCAAACTGCTTATCGCGGGGCATATCGCATGGATCGCGATCAAGGAGTAAGCAACTGATCGCTGGCTGCGCACACTGGCCGTCATACCGATCCAGATTGGCATGCCTCGGGCCCTAGAACTCTCTGTAACCGTCACGGACCCTGTAAATGGCAATCGCTGACTTGATACAAGAACTACAGAACCTCAAACATGCTAGCCGCGAAGTCGACGTGAAAATCGGTCTCCTTGTGGGTTGGCAAAGGAGGGTCGAATACACACAAGAAAACGGTGAAGCGTCGCGAAACGTCATTTGGTTTTTGCACGGCGAGAAAACTGCACGCCTTCCCCGTTTCACCGAGACCATCGACTCTGCTCTGCAACTGGTGGACCTCGTCGCGCCTCGGTCTACGGGAGGAGTGAGTTGGTCTGACGAGACGGACGGCCACTGCGGTACCGCCGTCATAAACGGAGGTCCTTATTGCCGTGCAGCAACTCCCGCTTTGGCGCTTTGCATCGCAGCGCTTAAGATAAGAGAAGCAGAGGAAGAGGACTGATTCTCATCCCTATGATGCTCGCTTTATGAACAAAAAAGCCGTATGCCCATTGTAGGTAGTTAAAGAGCTTGGAGGAACGGCGGCAGCCGCAAGTTCCCCGTCAGAAATTTTCTCCTTGAGATTAATTCGCTCAAAATCCTTAAACAATCGAAGGCATCTATCTTCGAAGTCTTCCTTTCCAAAAACGCGTAGATGATCGAATTGCAGGAACATAGCCTCTCGCTGTTCACGCGGCATGGACGGGTTCATATCCTCCCGATACCAGCCGCGTTCAATCGGCACTTGAAATAGGTGGAAACCACCTATCACTAAGGCTTCGTTCATTTCACAAATAACTCGCTCAACTGAACCGGGAATGTGTTCGAGAACGTGCGAATGGACCAATCCGTTGAGACCGTTGCGCGGCAAATACTCTAGGGGTCTGCTTAGGTCGACTTTCGTGACAGGAACCTTCGACCACGAATATTCCTCAGGTACATAATCGGCGGGGAAATAATTCTCTCCGTAGGTTTCGATGAGAATATCCGCAATAGCCTCTTCAGGAGCAAAATGAAAAACCGGCTTCCCATTTTTGGCCGGAGCAAATCGACGGATGACGAGGGCCATTAGACGGGCACGTTCCTTGGAACCACATCCCGCGCATCTCGCATTCAATCTGCCCCGGTAGGCGGCAAATGTTGTTCCACTACAAATCGGACACGTCGGCATTTCCGGCTCCCTCGCAATTCGAAGGCATCCTGCATATGGATGCTATATCGTCAAGGCTACATTCGTTTTCTCCAGTGACGATACAAACATCAGCCGAGTGGTGAGTTGTACCGAGGCAACGCGAACCCCAGTCCGTAAAAATGTTAAACGCCCGAAGGTCCGAACAATGCTGATCTCGGCTTTTTTTCAATATTCAGTCGACTGAAGTCGCGTGTCCCGCTGGCGCATATCGCTCAACCGCCGTATGACGCGCTCCAAGTCACTGGGCTCTCCGGTTTCCGGGTCGAAATACCGCGAATGCAGCAGATAAGCAGCGGCGAAGATCTCAACGGGCGAGAGCTGTCTCGTTCGGCGCGGGCTCACTTGCCGGTCGTCGGTCGCGCCCCAGCCCGCATAGAAGGGAAGGCCGATGCAGGTTACGGGTATACCGCGCAGCAATGCTTCAAAACCCATGAGCGACGTGATCGTATAGACGTGGTCGGCTCCGTCGAGCGCGTCGGCGGGCGTCACGTCCTCGTTTAGAATGGTGCAGAGATGCGCCACCTCAGCGGGATCGGATACGCCCGCACGCGTGCCATGCAGAACCTCCGGATGAGGCTTGTAAACGATCTGGGCGTCCGGATTTTCCGATGCCGCAAGTATTACGAGATCGTTGTTGCTAAACGGCCGGTCACAGCCGAAGGCGATTGCGGCGTCCGTCTCGACTTGGCCGATGACGAGGACTCGCCTCTTGGTCTTCGGCCCGAGCATGGTGTCGATGCCAACGCGCTTGCCGAGATTATATTTGCTCACGCGCAGATCGAGCAGCATGCGGATGCATTGGTCGGCACGTACCATCAAAGCCGCGTCCGCAGCAAAATCGTAGGACTGCAGGGTGCTCTCGAGATCTGATGGGTTTTGCGCGTCATAGTGCATCGTCCTTTTGTCTATGATCAGCGAGGCCGGGGCCGCCCTCATCGCACCCAGCGACACCGAACGAACGAACCCGTCTTCTACATGGTAGAAAGGAATGCCGAAGAACCGGCAGAATTTCTTCAGAAATGGCGGATGCTTGAAGCCCCAGACGAATACATCCTGTCTTGGCGATAGAAGCAGCCGAAATGGCCAGCCCCGGAGCAACATCAACTCCGTTTTACGAGTTATGACTTTGCACTTCCGGTCGGGGAACCACCGGGGAATATAGTCCTTCCACGGCTCGAAACCGAAGAAAGCGGCTTGACGTGCCATGAGCCTCTCCATTTGCGCGGAATATATGGCCGATCGGGCGCCAAGTGACAACGCCAAATCAAGGTTCAGCCGGTTGTCGTTAGAGCTTGAATCGCTATAAGGAGATGCAGAGGATCTATTTCCGACTGGGCGCTGACGGACGCGACCCGGAAACAATCAAACGGCAGCGGTTTGAACCGGCGCCAGAATTTGCAAGGCTTTGCTGCGACGGTAGCGCGGTGACATGGATGTTCTTCTTATCTGCCAAAATTACGCCGGCCGCGCGCAAGCCTCCCCTGTTCCTCTTCGGGTTCAGTCGCTGGAAAAACTTCATGCACGACTGGTTCCCGGACGCCGATGTGATTTTCTCAAGGCGAAATCTCCTGCCGTTGGAGTTTGATCTTGTCTGGCAGCGGCGACTTCTGCAGAAGCCCGGCGCGCATGTTCTAGCGTGGCAATACAGGGGGCCGCCGAAACTTAAGGAATTTTGTCTCCGTCATGAGATCCCCTTTCACTACGTGGAGGACGGGTTCCTTCGCTCCGTGGCGCTCGGCGCCTTACGAGTGCCTCCGCTTTCCTTGGCGTTCGACGCGCAGGACATGTACTTCAACTCCAAGGGTCCCACCGATCTCGAAGACATTCTGCAAAACTATGATTTCGAGAGCGACTACGCGCTGATGAAACGGGCAAGGGCCACCCGGGAATGGCTGCTCGCGAGCCGGCTCAGCAAATACAATTCCGGGCATTCGGTCGACATCGCCTCCATCTATGGCGAGAAAAGGGGAAAGCGCATATTGGTGATCGGGCAGGTCGAGCGCGATGCATCGATTGCCTACGGCTGCGCACAGAAGGTCACGAACAACGATCTGGTCAGGCTTGCGAGACACGAGAACCCTGATGCGCAGGTCATCTACAAGCCGCACCCGGAAGTGCTCAAGAGGACGGCCCTGGCAAAGTCAAATCCGAAGCTTGTCCGCGACATTGCGATGATCCTGGATCGGGATATCAGCCTCGCCGATGCCTTCGAAACGGTCGATCACGTCTATACCATCACCTCGCTTTCGGGCTTCGAGGCGTTGCTGCGTGGCATCAAGGTCACGACGATCGGTTCCCCCTTTTATTCCGGATGGGGGCTGACGGACGACCGGCAACCCAATCCGCGTCGCAACCGGAAGCTTACGATCGATCAGGTCTTTGCGGCTGCCTATATTCTTTATCCGAAATATCTCCACCCGATCACCAAGACGCCGATCGAGATCGAGGAGGCGTTGGAGGTGCTCGCCAGGATGCGTTCGGAGCAGATGGCGGCGTAAGACTCCACTTTACTAGCGCCCTAAAGCCGATCCTCGCGGATCTCACGCATCGACGTCGTCAGCAGCAGCAGCCCAAGAACGAAGCAGACGAGCGCGAATTCGATCACGTAGCCCTTGTCCAGCCCGTCGGCACGGTATTCCGGGTACACGCTCTGGCGGAACCACATGATGATATGCACGAGCGGATTATAGAGGATGTAATCCCTGAACGGGTTCGGCAGGTTCTCCGGCAGGAAGAAGACGCCCGATACCATGAACAGCGGTCGGTTGATGATGCCGAAGATCTGCTCGTAAAGCGGGAAACGGGCGAACATGACGATGTTGATCGTGCCTACCCCGAGGCCTAGGACAGCAGCGGCACCGGCGGCCTCGATCATGCCCGCGGTGTTCATCGACGCGGTGGCGCCGCTCATCGCAAGGATCATCATCAGAATGAGAGCGGTGACCAGGGCATCGGTCATGAGCTGCAGGACGAAGCGCGAGATGATCGCATCGAAGGGCGAGACGACCGGATAGGAAAGAAGCGTCTTGTTCGCCTTCATCGTCCCCGCCATGAAGGACGACATGCGCTGGTAAAAGGTGAAGGGCAGATAGCCGCTTGCAAAGAATAGCGGAAAGCTCAAGCCCAGCGCCGGCATGCGGGCAAATGCCTGGAAGATCAGCGTCATCATCGCGACATGCGCCACCGGGTCGAAGATCGCCCAGAGATAGCCGCCGGGCTTGGAACCGTAGCGCGTCGACATCTCGCGAACGATCAAGGCGGCCGTCACTCTGATGTGCTGTTCAATAAGCTTCACGTCTTGCCCCGCGTGATTCCCCTACTGCATGTTTCCTTAAAATCGGAGCCGATTTAAGGGTAAAAACATGCAGCAATTCAAAGTGCTACAGCGATCTTTGTGCGTCTGAAAAGACGCACGGCGCTGTAGACGTGACGCGGGGCTATATCCAAATCACCCCACCCCGCGCCCGCGGCATATTCCACAATCCGCCCTTACTGGCAAAATTTTTGGCGGGGCCGCTTCGAATTTCACCAGTCAGAAGTCAGCCCATGCGCTCGGAGGCGTAGCTGCCGGGGCTCGGCGGGAAGACGACGACGCGGTTGCCGTTGATGAAGCAGCGCTGGTGGATATGGGCGTGCACGGCCTGCGCCAGCACCTGGCTTTCGACGTCGCGGCCGATCGACACATAGTCCTCGGCGCTCTGCGCATGGGTGATGCGGGCGATGTCCTGCTCGATGATCGGGCCCTCATCGAGATCGGCGGTGACGTAGTGCGCCGTTGCGCCGATCAGCTTGACGCCGCGCTCATAGGCCTGCTTGTACGGATTGGCGCCCTTGAAGCTCGGCAGGAAGGAATGGTGGATGTTGATGATCTTCCCCGACATCTTCTTGCAGAGCGGGTCGGACAGCACCTGCATGTAGCGGGCGAGCACGATCAGCTCGGCCTCGCTCTGCTCGACGATCTCCATCAGCCGCGCTTCGGCCTGCGGCTTGTTCTCCTTCGTCACCTTGATGTGGTGGAACGGGATGTCGTGGTTGACGACGACCTTCTGGTAGTCGAAATGGTTGGAGACGACGCCGACGATATCGATCGGCAGCGCACCGATCTTCCAGCGGTAGAGCAGGTCGTTGAGGCAATGGCCGAAGCGCGACACCATCAACAGCACCTTCATGCGCTCATTCGCATCACGCATCTCGGCTTCCATGGCGAATTTCTCGGCGATCGGCGCGAAGCCCTTTTCGAGCGCCTCGCGGCCGGCTCCCTCCTCGGAGATGAAGCTGATGCGCATGAAAAAGCGGCCTGTGCCGAGATCGTCGAACTGCGAGCTGTCGATGATGTTGCAGCCCTGTTCGGCGAGATAGCCGGAAATGGCGGCCACGATCCCGCGCGTCGATTTGCAGGTTACCGTTAAAACGTAAGTGTGCATGATTCGTCCTTATGTCACCTGTTGCAGCGCCGAGCCGCTATTATCACCTTGCGCGAAAAGCAGCCTGTTCCTGCATGTCGATTTGCTTCAGGAAATCCTCTAATTCCCCTGGCGCTATGCCGACCATATGCGCCTTTTCCGGATAGGCGCCGGAGCGGACGTCTTCGGCATATTCGCGGAAGGCTGCGATGCGCTCCTGCTGAAGCCGATCGAATTCGGCGGCAAAGTTGCGGTAGACCTTCGCATGACGCGGATAATGTCCGCGATTTTCACCAAGCACGTCGTCGGCGAAGAGGTATTGCCCATCGCATCCAGTGCCAGCGCCCATGGAGAGCATCAGGAGCGATGTGCGCTTCGAGATGGCGGTCGCCACCTCTCCGGGGACGACTTCGATTTCGGCGGCGAAGGCTCCGGCCTCTTCGAGTGCTTTCGTCTGGCGCCAGACCTCGAGCGCACTATCGGCCGTCTTGCCGACGGCTCGGAAGCCGCCGGTCCAGGTGGCCTTGGACGGGATCAGCCCGACATGTCCGCAGACGGGAATACCTTCGTCGCGCATTCGTCTGACGGTCGAGAGGCTTGCCGCACAATAGACGGCGTCACCGCCTGCCTTAAGTGCCTTGAAGGCCGCGCGGATATAATCGTCGGCGGTGCAGTAGTCGCCATATTCGAGCCCGGGAAAGGCAAAGCAGGTGGGTGCGGCTTCACGAAACTCAGGTCCGAGCAGCGCCGGCGGAACGGAGACGAGATCGATGGCGGCCTTCTCGGCGGCTTCCGCCTCCTCGAGCGTCACGACGCGCAGCATGGTCAGTTGCCTCTTGCCCTTCATCGATAACAGGTCGGCAACTGTCGGACGACGGTTTCTCATCGAAATCTCCAAGGAAAATGCGTAACGCAATGGGTCAAGTTCGCGCGTCCTGGCGGTGCTCAGGCCGCCAGGAGCTTCTTGAGCTTGGTCTCGGGAGAGGCAAGCGCTGCCGGGTCGGGCCGGGCGCCGGCTGCAATCAGGATTTCGGCAAGGCGGATGTCCCGGGCGACGGCATTGCCCGGGCCGATGCCGCTCGCCGCAATCAGCCGGCCGTCAGCGTCCAAGTGGAAGAGAATGAAGGCCCCCTCCTCCATGTCGCGCCTAACCGTTCTTGCCGCACCATCGGCAAGGCCTGCGATCTGCAGGGTGAGCTCATACTGATCCGACCAGAACCAGGGAACGCTTGAGACAGGCTCTGATCCTCCGATCAGATTAGTGGCGACCAATGTCCCCTGATCCTGAGCATTGCGCCAGGCTTCTAGCCGCACCCGGCGGCCGCCATAGTGCGTGAGCGGATAAGAACAGCAGTCGCCGGCGGCATAGATATCAGAATCGGACGTCCGCAGCGTCTCGTCGACAGCGATACCATTTTCGATCGCGAGCCCGGCCGCCTCGGCAAGATCGGCATTGGGGATAGCCCCTATGCCGACGACCACAATATCGGCGGAGATGCTGCCGCCATCGGCAAGCAGTATGAGCGCGCCGTTACCGTTGTCCTCAATTCCTGAAATCGTGGCGCCGCAGATGATTTCGACCCCCTCGCTCCGGTGCCTTTCAGCAATCACCGCCGCGATCTCTTCCGGTACGCCTCGGCTCAAGACCCTCGGCAGGCCCTCGAGGAGCGTGACCCCGGCACCCAGTTTGCGCGCGGTGGCGGCGAGCTCCAGACCAATGAAGCCGCCGCCGATAATCGCGATCCTCCTGCCCGGCTCAAGGGCCGCGCGGATCGCGAGCGCATCGGCATGGGTTCTCAGCATGCGAATATGCGGTGAGCCTTCCGGGACGCCTGGAAAGGCCCGCGGCCGTGCACCGGTTGCCAAGAGCAGCCGATCATATTCGATCGAACGGCCGTCGGAGAGCATCACTGCCTTGCCCCCGCGGTCGATCTTCTCGACGACAGCATCCGTCAGCACGGTTATGCCCGCCTCATCGTAGCGATCGGCGTCCGCCACGTACTTGGGAGGTGCGGCGCTCACAAGCCCATCTTTCGAAAGCGGCGGACGCTCGTAGGGAAGATGCGTTTCGGCGCCGATCAGCGTAATCTCGCCGTCAAAAGCCTTTTCCCGAAGGGCAAAGGCGGCTCTCGCGCCGCATTCGCCGGCGCCAACGATGACAATGTGCATCATGCTTTCCTCCCTTCCCGCGCTCGGACGTTGATCTTCAAGCGATCGCTATGAAGACACTACCGCCCTCGACCTTGACCGGATAGGTCCTGAGGTTGACGCAGACAGGCGCGCCCCTGGCCTGGCCGGTCTTGTAATTAAAGCGGCCATTATGCTTCGGACATTCGATGATATCGTCCATCACCAGGCCGTCGGCCAGATGAATGTGCTCGTGGGTGCAAAGCCCATCGGTCGCAAAATACTCGTCATCGGGGCTGCGATAGACGGCGAAGGTGCGTCCTTCATGGTCGAAGCGGATCACGTCTTCCTCGTCGATTTCGCCGGCCGCACAAACCTCGACCCAGTTCGAGCTCATGGTTTCCTCCATTCATGCGAGTTGTCTTGATTGCCAGGTGCGCGCTACCCGGCGCCTCACTCGGCCGCGATCCGGTCGTTGTGGAACTCTTCGCGATAGGGCCTCGCCGTCGGCGGCAATTCGCGCTTCAGGAAATAATCCTCGTTGCGCAGCTGTCTGAGGAAGGCCGGGATCATTTCACGATAACCGTGAAGCATCGACGGATTGGCTGCCGGCAGATCGTGCTTGATCATTTCATGCAGTTTCGGCAGCGCATGATAGGGCACCATCGGGAACATGTGATGTTCAACGTGGTAATTCATGTTCCAGTAGATGAAGCGGCTGACCGGATTCATATAGACGGTGCGGCTGTTCAGCCGGTGATCGGTGACGTTGTCGGCAAGACCGCCGTGCTGCAACAAACCGGTCAGCACGTGATGCCAGGCGCCATAGAGCCGGGGCAGTCCGATCAGCATCAAAGGCAGGATCGAGCTGAGATAGATCGAAAGGCCGATCGCACCGAGATAGATCGCCAGCCAGATGCGGGCAACGAGGATCGCCTTCGGCCGCTCCATTTCCGGGATGAAGGTCTTCTCGGCGGCGCTGATCACCCGGAAGGCGTTCCGAACCATGTCGATAACGGCATGCCAGACGTCGATGATCCCGAAGAAATTGAGGATGAGACGCAGGAGGTCGGGGGGCCGCATGACGGCGATTTCCGGGTCGCGACCAACAATGACCGTATCGGTGTGGTGACGGGTATGGCTCCAGCGCCAGGTCACCGGATTGCGCATGATCATGAAACAGGCGATCTGGTAGACGGCGTCGTTCATCCACATCGTCTTGAAGGCGGTGCCATGGCCGCATTCATGCCAGCGGCTGTCGGAAGCCGAACCGTATAGGACGCCATAGGCAAGAAAGAACGGGATCGCCCACCAGGTGCCCCAAAAATAGATGCCAAGCCCGCCAAAGAGAGCCAAGCTGGCGAGCCATATGAGAGTATCTCGGATAGCTGGGCCATCCTCGCGCTTCATCAGCTCTTTCATCTGCTTGCGCGGAATATCCGTGTGATACCACTCAGCGGCCGAAAGGCCGTTGGCGACGGCTGCCTCCGCATCGCGACCGAGCAGGCTGTAATCTCGTTTCGTGGGAACCGTCGTCATCCCTGTCTCCCGAAGCGCCCACTCCCGATCGGCGCCTCCATTCGATGAAAACGAGAATATGTTGACTTCTGCGAGTTCTCAATGCAGTCATGATATATTCTCTCAAATACCATCAGGTGGGCCACCTCATGAATGAGGGAATAATGTCAGGGAGGAGAGCGGCCATGAGCAGCAGGCCGACAATCGCGGACCTCGCTCGGGCGGCGGGTGTGAGTGTTGCAACGGTCGACCGTGTGTTGAACGGGCGCCATCCAGTGCGGGAAGAAACGGCGCGGCGGGTCTATGACGCGGCAAAGGCGATCGACTATCACGCGGTCGGTCTTCTTCGGCAGCGTGTATTTGAGGATCTTCCCCAATATCGGCTGGGCTTTCTTCTGCAAAAACCTCAGCAATCTTTCTATCAGTCGGTGGCAAAGGAAATCGAAAACGCAGCGCTGTCACTGCCGAACGTCCGCGCCGTCCCCCAGATTGATTTCCTCGCCAATTCAACGCCTTCAGGCATCACCGAGAAGCTCAAGTCGATGGCGGCGCGCAATCAAGCGATTGCCCTCGTTGCCCCCGACTATCCGGCCGTAGCGGCCGCCGTCGAGGAACTCAAGGAACGCGGCATACCCGTTTTTTCACTCCTTTCCGACTTTGCGGCCGGGGTACGTGAAGGCTATATCGGGCTGAACAACCAGAAGGTTGGAAGGACTGCCGCCTGGATGATCGCCAAGGCGGCAAAAAGGCCAGGAAAGGTCGCAGCCTTCGTCGGCAGTCACCGCTTTCATGGGCATGAACTGCGCGAGATCGGTTTTCGCTCTTATTTTCGTGAAAACGCGCCCGATTTCGAAGTCCTCGACACGATGGTCAACCTGGACACGCCCGAGATCACCCATGAAGCGACGCTCGACCTGTTGCAGCGGCATCCCGACCTCATCGGCTTCTATGTCTGCGGCGGCGGCATGGAGGGCGCGATTTCGGCAATCCGTGAGGAAAAGCTCGAAGGCAAGCTGCTGGTGGTCGTCAATGAACTGACACCGGAGTCACGCGCCGCACTTGCCGATGAGGGAGTGATGATGGCGGTCGCCACACCCGTTTCAGCGCTCGCACGAGAAACGATCAACCTGATGATCGGCTCGATCAATCGGGGGGCGGCCGGCGTTCCGGGACAGACTTTCCTGCCCTTCGACATTTATACTCCTGAGAATATCTGAGCCCGTCTCACCGGCCATTTCTGATGCATCCCCTCGGCCCCGCGATGACGTCGCCCGGCGTTCGCGAGCAAGTCCTTGTGGGAAATCATAAAAAACGCGACGACGCGGGAACCAGACGGCTGCTGCAACCGTTAATGCAGGTTGTATGATCCGGCGGCGGTTCGACTTCTGTTATATGGAACATCGATGGCCGCTTAAATGGTTTTGGGGGACCGACATGAATGCTCCACTGTCCGAAAGTTCGCCCAAAAAATCACATGACTTCTTTCAACGTCTTATCGACGGTATCGCCGAACCCGTGATTATCAAGGACGATACGTCGCGATTTGTTTTCATCAACAGGGCGGCGTGCGACCTCTTAGGCGTAGCTCGGGATGAGCTCATCGGACGGACAGACCATGACATATTGCCAAGGGAGGAAGCCGACAGGATCGTGGCCCTCGACAGGGTCGTACTTTCGACCGGTGAGGATCACCAGCTAGAAGAACAAATTACGGCACCAGACGGTCTCACTCGGACACTCCTGACGAAGAAACGCTGCGTGAAGGTCCCCGTCGGCGCGACGGAGGAGAAATTTCTAATAGCCGTAATCGCGGACATTACTCACCTTCGCGAGACCGAAGAAACGCTCAGAGCAAGTGAAGCGCACTACCGATCTCTCGTCGACCTTCACCCCCAAGTCCCTTGGACTGCAGACGCCTCGGGAGAGGTGTTGGAAGTCGGCCGGCGATGGACTGAGCTCACCGGCTTACCCAAAAGAGAAGCCCTTGGAACCGGATGGTCAAAGGCAGTCCATCCGCAAGACGCCACCGCGTTCCAGGAGCGATGGAGCCGATCGCTCTCCAGTGGCGAGCCCTTGGATCTTGAGTATAGGATTTTGACCACCAATGGGTCCTATCGCTGGTTCCGGGCGCGTGCGGCAGCGCGGCGGGGGCCGGATGGCAGGATCTTGCGATGGTACGGTGTTTTGGAAGATGTCGACGAGCGCCGACGCGCAACTGATGCCTTGCGTGAAAGTGAAGCACGTTTTCGAGCGATCGCCGACGACGCGCCGGTGATGATCTGGGTTGCAGACCCGAACGGCGACACAAGCTTCTTCAGCCGCCTTTGGCTGGACACCACCGGACAGACGGAGGAAGAGGCGCTGGGTTTCGGCTGGGTCGATGTCATCCACCCCGATGACCGAGAGAAGGTGACACAAGCCTTCTTTGAGGCACACACGAGCCAGGAGCCGGTGCGCAGCGAGTACCGATTGCGGCGTGCCGATGGAAGCTGGGCATGGATGCTCGATGTCGGCCAACCGCGGTTTTCCGCCGACGGAACGTTTCTCGGATATGTGGGCTCAGCCCTCGATATAACTGAGCGTCGAGCCGCTGAACTGGCCCAACAGGAATCACAGGCCTTCATCAGAAGCATTTTCGATAGCAGTCCCGACTGCGTGCGCGTTCTCGATATGGAAGGCCGCCCGCTTATTATGAACAAGGCCGGGCGGAGGATCTTCGGCCTGACCGATGACGCCGAGGTTGCAGCACAAACGTGGGATGCTATCGGCAAGCCTTCCGATGCGCATATAGTCGAAGCTGGCTGGGATAAGGTCAGAGAGGGCGAGACGGCTCGTTTCGAGATCACGGTTCGAAATGCCCAGGGCGAAGACCGATGCATGGATGTGATCGCAGCTCCGATCATCGGGCCTGACGGAAAGCCCGCTCGCATGCTGTCGATCTGGCGTGACATCACGCAGGCGAGGCGCGCCAGCGAAGAAATCGCTCAAGCACAAAAGCGGGCCGAAGCTGCCGCCCAGCAACTTTCCGCAGTTCTCGACAGCACAATGGATAGTGTCATGCTGCTCGATGCACGGTGGCGCATTCGCTATCTGAATGAGAATGCCAAGAAACTCCTGCAGATCGGGGATGAAGCGCTTGGAACTGTTCTTTGGAAATTATTCCCCCAGGAAAAAAAAGGAACCTTCGCGAGGCGATGCCGGGATGTCATGGATCGACGCGTCCGTGCAGCCTTCGAGGATTATTTGCCTTCTCTCGACATATGGCTCGAGGCAAACGCCTCGCCCACACAGGAAGGCATTTCCGTTTTCTTCCGAGACATAACCGATCGCCGGCGGGCGGAGGAGGATAGTCTCCTGGCACACAAACAGATGGCGCACATGGCTCGTCACGACATGCTGACCGGGCTTGCGAACCGTATGTTCTTCCGTGAATGCTTTGACAGGGCTTTGAGCAAGGGCGGCGCTTCTCAGCACATGGCGGTGCTCTGTCTCGATCTCGACGGCTTTAAAACCGTCAATGACACGTACGGGCATCCGACCGGCGACGCGCTGCTGCGTCTCGTATCGGCTCGGCTTATCCAGTCTGTTCGGATTATCGACACCGTCGCGCGGCTCGGTGGTGATGAGTTCGCGGTGATACAGCCGCTGGCGAGGGGCCGTGACGATGCTTTTTCCTTGGCACAGCGGATTATCGATACCCTCAGCGAGCCGTTCAATGTCGAGGGCGTCAACATTACGATCGGCGCCAGCGTCGGTCTTGCTTTTGCGCCTGAAGATGGGACTTCCGCAGACGAACTGATCAAGGCTGCGGATATCGCACTATACAGCGCGAAAGCTGGCGGGCGCGGGACCTATAGACGCTTCAATGCCGCAATGCATGCGCAGTTGCAAGCGCATCAGCAAATGAAGCTCACGATGCGTGACGCGCTCGCAAGGGGCCAATTCGAGCTCCATTATCAGCCGTTGGTGAGCCTGCAGACTCGACACGTGACAGGGTGCGAAGCTTTGTTGCGCTGGCGTCATCCCGAAAGAGGCATGATTGCACCCTCGGAGTTCATACCTATTGCCGAAGAGACCGGATTGATCGTGCCGATCGGTGCATGGGTCTTGCAGCAAGTCTGTCTCCAGGCCTCATCCTGGCCGGAGCACGTGAGCGTCGCTGTCAATCTGTCACCGGTTCAGTTCAAGCACCCGAAGCTCGTCAAGGCAGTCGCCGATGCAATCTCGGCTGCTCGTCTGAACCCTGCGCGGCTGCAGTTGGAGATCACAGAGTCGGTTCTGCTCGACGAAAGCGAGCACAATCTTGAGCTCCTTCAGCAATTACGGGAGCTTGGCGTCAAGATCGCCATGGACGATTTCGGCACCGGCTACTCGTCTCTCGGTTATCTCCGTAGTTTTCCCTTTGACAAGATCAAAGTCGATCGCACCTTCGTTCGGGATCTGCCGGAGGGGAAAGAGTCGCTCGCAATCGTCAGGGCCGTTGCGGGTCTTGGACAGAGCCTCGGCATGATGACAACCGTCGAGGGGGTCGAAACTGAGGATCAGCTGAAAACCGTGAACGCCGAAGGTTTCGACGAGGTACAGGGCTATATTTTCTCGCGCCCTTTGCCGGCGTCGGAAATTTCCAAACTGATCGCCGACGGCCCACTGAGAGGAGAAGATTAGATCATCCTATCGGTTTCCCGCTGGTTCGCCGCCACAGGCGGCAGCCTAACCCGTTGGGATTTAAGGGTACACGTTGCCGCACGTGTGTGGCACTATCTCATCACTACCGCGCATTGAGACTGAACGCGAGAATGCATGACGGGAACTCTTGCGAAGACGATCGTTAGTTGTAGGCCGGGCGCCAAGGTTGAAGGTCACGCATAGTGCCAGACGGCCGGCGAGGAGAGTGCAATGGATGCGTTACACGTCGCACTTATTGCCGATGACGATGAATTCTTCAGGATAGCGCTCAGTTTTATCTTGAAGACCAAGCTTGGTTTTACGGATGTGATCGAAGCGAGGTCACTCGATGAAGCCATTGAGCGCCTTTCCGAGCGCGACGACATTTCGCTCGCATTGTTCGACCTCGCGATGCCTGGCATGGAGAGTGCCGCCAGTCTTGCCGCCGTTCGCGACGTCCACCCCGATCTGAAAGTTGCCGTCGTCTCGGCGTCATCACGCCGTTCGGACATCTTGTCTGCCTTGTCTGCGGGCATAAACGGCTATGTGCCGAAAGGGCTCGGCGCAAACGATCTTGCCGAAGCGATCCGCGCCATTTTGAGCGGCGCGATCTATGTACCGCCCTCGTTGGCTGGCCGCACCGCCCCTTCGCAGGAGATGGAGTCGGCTCCGGCCACGAAAGGGCGCCCCGAAGAGCTTGTCCATCGGGCTGTCGAATTCCTCACCCCTAGGCAACGCGAAGTCCTATTGCTTCTCGTCCAGGGCTTCTCGAACAAGGAAATTGCCCGCAAGCTTCGCCTCGGCGAGGGAACCGTAAAGATCCATATGGCGGCGCTCTTCCGCAGCCTTCGGGTGAGAAACCGCCAGGAGGCTGCCGCGGCCGGCGCTCGTCTGTTGCCCATGGCCGAAAGAGGCTCGCGCTAGTCCGGTCGGCTAGGCCGCTTTCTAAGCCATCCGGCCGAATAGCCCGAATCGTTGCGAGGACGTAGTTACGATAGTTGAGCGAAATGGATGTGGAACGAGAATGCGCCAAACCCTTGCAAACGTCAGACCCTGCCGGGCAGTTGCCGCCGCGAATCCCGCATCTACCGGCGGGGGTACGTTGTGAAGGTCAAAAGCGCAAATTCTGTCCAGTTCGCCGTTCTCGTTACCGCGATAGCAGAGAAGCTGGGGCTGAGCCTTTCGCAATCCCGGGAAGAAGCTGCTGGCACGGCAATCCGCCGGGTGATGGCCCGGCGCGGCATCGACGATCTCCGGCTCCTCCTTGAGCAGATCGACACAAACCAGAATTTGACAGACGAGCTCGTGGACGAGGTCACTGTTGGGGAAAGCTATTTCTTCCGCGGTCCTGCCCAGTTTGACTTCGTCAGACGCACGGTTCTTCCGCAATTGCGCCGGAGCCGATCTCAGGGCTTGCCGTTCCGGATGTGGAGCGCCGGCTGCGCGAAAGGGGAAGAACCCTACTCGCTTGCCATTCTCTGCGAAGAAGATGGCCTTACGGAAGATGCGCGGATAGCCGCATCCGATATATCCCGCAACGCGCTCGCCGACGCCATGAAGGGTGATTACAGCGAATGGTCTCTGAGAAATACGGACAAAATTCTGAAGGAAAGGTACTTTTCTAAGCACGGAGCGCGGTTTCGGCTGAAGAGTGATTTGGCGCGTCGGCTGAGCTTCACGCACCACACTCTTGGAGCCGACGCGCTTCCGGCACCTGATAAAGGTCTCTCCGATTTCGACCTGATCCTTTGCCGCAACGTGCTCGTCTATCTTGACGCGGCCGCAGTCCAGCGCATCGCGCTTCAGTTGTATGCCTGCCTGACGAAGGGAGGTTGGCTGCTGACCGCTCCAGCCGATCCCCCGCTTTGGAAGCATGCACCGTTCGAGACTTCGATCACATCTGCAGGCGTGGTTTATCGGCGTCCCTTGGAGGCCCCGCGGCAGGCCAACAACAGCCTCATCGCCGCTACCGGGCCTGTTTCAGCGCGCCGGGCAAAACGTGCGCTAAGCGAGATCCCGCCCACTCCGGGCCACTCCCCTCATGCGCCAGACTCGGCTCATGACGACCGGGCCAACTCGATTGCCCGCAAGATTCGGACCCTTCTGCGCCGGGGCGATATCCGCAGTGCCGCTCAGCTCGCGGAAGAAGCGATCGAAGCCCATCCCCTCTCGGCCGAATTGCACTACCTGCAGGGCCTCTCATTTCTGGGCGAGCGATCGACTGAAGAGGCTGCGGCCGCCTTGCGGCGCGTCATCTATCTGGACACAACGCTCGCGGCACCCCAGTTCTACCTAGGCGTCTGCCTCAAGGAGAGCGATGCGCCGGCAGCGCTGCATGCCTTCGAAACCGCGCTCTCACTTTGTCTTTCCCGACCGCCGCATGAACCCGTTTCGCTGTCCGATGAAGCGTCCGGACATCTTGTGGCGCTCGCCAGGCGGGAGATCGCGGACCTGTGGCGACGTTTGGAGGCGCAATGACCACCCACTCCAAAGCAGCTAACAACGTCATCGACTGGGCGGCCGTCAGGCGACGCATGTCAGCGGCAATCGAACAGACTGAGGCACTTCTGGAATCGGCTGAGCACGACGCTGGTGCAAGCGGCGAGCGGCACCCGTCCTTGCCCGGACCTGAGCCAGCGGCTGGCGAGGGCGAGCGCTTAGCGGGCGTCGTATCCTTCGTCCTTTCGGAGCGCCGATTCGCGGTAGATACACGTTATATTTGCGAGATCATTTCGAAAGCACGTGTCAGCCCACTTCCGGGCATGCCTGCCTATGTCTTCGGCCTTTATGATTTGCGCGGCCAATTGCTTCCAGTATTCGATCTGCGCGGTCTGCTCGAATTGCAACGGGATATTCCGGCGACTGCCGACTGGGCGGTTGTCTGCGGTGAAACGCAGCCCGAGTTCCTAATCCTGTCGGAGAGCATGCCGGAGGTAACGGAGCTCTCGCCGGAGGACATGCTCCCCGCACATGGCGACGGCAGCGACGGCGACTGGGGTCGCGCAATGACGAGCGATGGGACAGTGGTTCTCGACGGTGACCTCTTTCTTAACGACCCAAGGTTCTTTTTGGAGGGCGAGGAGATCGCCGCCGGCGACGCGAGGGAAAAGGATGAGCTTCAATGAGGTTCCCATGGGCGAGAGGCCTCTACGGCAAGCTGGGTTTTGCAATGCTGCTTTTCATGGCGGTATCCGCCCTCGTCGTCGGATCGAGCTTCGTAGCCTTGGAAAGGGTGCGCGCAGACCTCGCTGCCGCCGCCTCGCTCAGCAAGGAGCGCATCTTCTACCAGATGCTTTATCTGGCGGGACGCCTGCCCCGCCCCGAGGACCCGAATTGGGCAGCGGCCGTAGCGGAACTTCGTGACCTGATGCACCGCAATGAGCATATGCTCTCTAGACTGATCGATGGCGACAAATCCCTTGGGCTTCCGCCAGAGACCGACCCGAAAGCTCTTCAGCAGTTGGAGCAACTTCGGCAGCGCTGGCTGCAACAAGTGAGACCCGCTCTTGAGAGAACAACTGCCCAGACGCCGCCAAGCCAAGCCGCGCTCGACGAGCTCGACCGTCAGATCCGCACCTACGCAGCCGAAATCAACGAAAAGATCGACATGATCGAGCAGACGGCTGCGATCAGCCTAAAACGATCCCAGATGCTGCAGTTAGGCTTATCCGGGCTGGCCTTAACCCTGCTTGTTCTCGTCCTTCGGGTCGTCCGTCGTTTTGCCCTCCGCACGCGTGCTCTCGCTGGCGTGGCGGAAAAAGTCAGTGGCGGCGATCTGGCTCAGAAAGCTATCGTGGAGGGCCGCGACGAATTGGCGTTTCTTGGTTCGTCATTCAACGAGATGACGGCGAAGCTCGCCGGCATGATCGAGAACGAAAGGGCAGACCGAAAACACTTGGAGGAACTGCTCGCGACGATCTCGGAAACGGCGCAGCATCTTTCATCCTCGGCAGCCGAGATTCTGGCCGGAACGACGCAGCAGGTCGAGGGAATGCGCGAGCAATCCTCGGCCGTCGCCGAAACCGTAACCAGCGTCGACGAGGTGCTGCAAACGGCGGAACAGGCGGCGCAGCGCGCTCAGCAGGTGGCTGGCTCCTACGACACCGCCGTCAAGGTCAGTAGCGAAGGACGCAAGGCACTCGACGACACGGTCGTGGCAATGAATACGGTCAGCGCACGGACGGAAGCGATCGCCGGCGACATCCTGTCGCTCGTGGAAAACAGTGTGGAAATAGGCGAGATCGTCTCGGTTGTTGCGGAGATCGCCGATCAGACCAACCTCCTGGCGCTGAACGCCGCGATCGAGGCTTCCCGTGCCGGCGACCACGGCAGGGGCTTCAACGTCGTCGCCAGCGAGATCAGAACGCTTGCCGACCAGTCCAAATCCGCCACCACGAGAGTCCGGCGAATTCTGATGGAAATTCAAAAATCGACCAATGCCGCAGTCGTCGGCGCTGAGGAAGGAAATAAGAGCGTCGGCCGCGCCCTCGAGACGGTGAATGAAGCGGGTGAGACGATCCGGCAGTTGGAAGCGATTATCGCGGATTCAGCCCGCTCGGTTGCACAGATCGCAGCCTCGGCCGGCCAGCAGAAGGCAGGCATGAAGCAGATACACGACGCAATGCATTACATCGAACAGACGAGCAGCCAGAATCTCTCGGCGATCAGACAGGCAGAAGAGGCCGCTAAAGACCTCAACGAGCTTGGGTCGAGACTAAAGGAGATGCTCGCCGACCATGGCAATTGAGATGATGAAACCTGAAGAACTCGACCGTCAGCTGCTGGAAATGTTCACTCAAGAAGTGAGCGAACGAGCGTCCGAGATCGAACGTACACTGCTCACCCTCGAAGAGACCACGGTGCCGGACGAGAGGCGCAGTCTACAGGAACAGATCTTAAGGACAGTGCACAGCCTGAAAGGGGCCGCAGGTCTCGTTCAGGTGCGCGGCATCGAAACAATCTGCCACTGGATGGAAGAAGTGCTCTCGCGTGCCGCGAGGGAAGAGCTCGTCCTCGACAGACAGAAGCTCGACCTGCTGCTGGCGGCAACGGACGAGATCGCGGCTGCGGCCCGGCTCCTTTCGAAGGGCGAGATCCCCTCGCCGGCACATGCCGAGGGCGTACTTCTCAAGCTTCAGGCGGCAATTGCTTCGGGTGGTAATTCCGGCGGGGAAGACACGAAGCCGCCTCCCTCCTCGGTGGATCCGGTACCAGTTCGCTCAACTGACCTGGATGGTTCCATGCGGGTGTCCGCCGAACGGCTCGACATCCTATTGTACAGGAGCGGCGAATTGCTCGCTTGTGATGCGGTCGTTCGGCGACACGCCGAACAGGCTTCTTCTCTCAGAGAACAAGCAAGGAGGCTGCGCGCAGCGAAAAACCTATCGGCGGCTCAGGCCGCGAGTATCGAAAGCGGGCTACGCGAACTTGCTGCGTCGCTCCGCCAGGACGGAAGGCTGATGCATAGCGCTGTGTCGGCGCTTGATCAGGAGGTGCGGCGTGCACGCACGCAGCCCTTTTCCGAAGCCTGCAAGGGGCTCGACCGCATCGTCAGGGACATGGCGGCGGCATCGGGCAAGCAAGCAGAGCTTGTGATCAAGGGTGGCGAGATCGAGATCGACCGCTCTATCCTAGCGGGGTTACAGGATTCGCTGCGCCACCTTGTCCGAAACGCCATTGCCCATGGCGTCCAGTCTCCCGAGGAACGGCGGATCGCCGGTAAGCGGGAAAAGGGAAGAATTGTCCTCGCAGCCTCGGTGTCCGGCGATCGAGTGCAGGTCTTGGTTGAGGATGACGGCCGCGGATTGGATACGGCATCCCTATGGAAACTTGCCGACGAGGCCGGGTTATCAGTATGCGAAGACGAAGGGCAGCTTCTTCGAAGGGTCTTTGAGCCGGGCGTCTCCACGTCGACCACGGTCACCAGGCTGTCCGGTCGCGGCATGGGGCTCGATATCGTCAGAAACGCAGTCGAGGAAATGCGTGGTACTGCCGAAGTGGCGCAGGTGCCAGGCGGAGGCGCTGTCTTTACACTTACCTTGCCTCTCACGCTTGCAACCGTTCGCGCTTTGGAAGTGGTTGCCGCTGAACATGTTTTCGCGATTGACACCGCTTCTATTCAGCGCGTGATCCGGGTCTCCACCCAAGACCTTGCTGCATCGGCCGACAGGAGCATGACGACGGGTTCGATGCGCTACATCGACCTTGCCAGCTGGCTTGGACTACGGCCGGCTAGCCGCCGCCCTTCGATGGATGTCGTGCCGGCTGTGGTTATTGGGGCAGGAGAAATTCAAACGGCAGTTATCGTGGATAAAGTCGCGGGCGAACAGGAGCTTCTTGCGCGATCACTGGGGCGACGCCTCGCCAAAGTCCGCCGCTATAGCGGCGGCATGGTCCTGCCTGACGGCCGGATTGCGCTCCTTCTCAATGCCGCGGCCGTGGCGGAGGCCGCCATGGCTCACGGCGCAGAGCCGGAACCCTTTCCCCGACACGCGGGCAAGGCTGAACAGCGCAAAGTGCTCGTCGTCGACGACTCCAAATATATCCGAACGATGGTGAAGTTGATCCTCGAGGGGGCGGGCTACGATGTCGCATTGGCTGCAGACGGTGGCGAGGCGCTTAAGTACCTCTTGAATCATGGCGCCGACATTGTCGTCGCTGATGTCGATATGCCGAGGATGGACGGTTTCGAACTGACGCAGGCGATCAGAGGCTCCGACAGCCTTGCAAGCATGCCCGTGATACTTGTCACTGGGCGGGAAACGCCGGAGGACAAGGTGCGCGGCTTAAAGGCAGGAGCCAGTGCGTACCTGCCAAAAAACCAGTTTGATGCGCATCAGTTTTTGGAAATCATTCGCCAGGTCGCTTGAGGGAGCAATGGTTCGCGTTCTTCTGGTCACATGCAGGATCGATTTTCAGGAGCTCGTCGAAAAGGCAGTTCGTATCGACCCGGCTACGGAGCTCGTGGGCGTGGCAAGATGCGGTACCGAAGCGGTAACGATGGCGCGGGAACTTTCGCCCGATATCCTGACCATGGACCTGGAGCCCGGCGAGGACGACAGCGCCGAAACAATCAGGGAAATCATGATTTCAGCGCCAGTACCTATCGTGATGGTGTCACGGGAGGTGAGTTCAGATCTCGGAGCCGTATCCGCACGAGCTCTGGAAGGCGGCGCCCTGGCCGTCATTCCTGCGCCTCACCCGGTCCACGGGCGCCTTGAGAAGGCGGCGACGGAAAAGTTCCTGTCGACCATTAAAGCCATGGCGCAGGTGAAGGTCGTCAGGCAGTGGCGCAAGAAGGCAGACGCTATTCGCCCCGCCAGCGATAGCGGGCCGGGTCTCATCAACAGCCCGATCGGCATTGTCGGCATTGCTGCTTCGACCGGGGGCCCGGCGGCGATCCGCTCGATCTTGATGAAAGTGTCCGCCACCTTTCCTGCCCCTATTCTTATCGTTCAGCACATGTCCAACGGGTTCATCGACGGTGTTGCCGAGTCACTTGACGCAACACTGCCACTGAAGGTCAAGATCGCTGCGGACGGCGAACGTTTGAGGTCGGGCACCGTCTATCTCGCACCGGATGGACGCCAGCTCGGTGTCTCCGGCCGATCACGTATCCGCGTGGTTGATGACGCGCCCGTTGCCGGTTTCAAGCCGTCTGGATCATACCTATTCGGCTCGATTGGGCGTGCCTTCAAGGGCGAGTCCCTCGCCGTCGTTCTGACGGGCATGGGCGATGACGGAACGGAAGGCCTTCGTTTGCTGCGTGAGGCAGGAGGAAAGGCGATCGCCCAGGATGAGGAAAGTTCGATAGTCTTCGGAATGCCGAAATCCGCGATTGGCGCAGGTCTTATCGATTTCGTATTGCCGCTCGAGAGCATAGCCGAGAAGATCGTCGCCTTGGCAGGGGCCGAATAGAACGGCTCCTTTTCGACGATAAGTTTCAGCGCTTCAACAGCCGGAAATCACGACCACGCTTGTGGCAAGGCCGATCTCGATCGGCATACAGGCCGCGATGCCACCGAAACCGCCGAAGCTTGAAGATCGAAAAACGCCGATCATGCAGGCCATCCCGCATTGCTGGTGGCGTGCTGGGCGAAATCGCATGGCTGGCGCGGAAGTTTCGTTGCGACAGGAGACGGCGATGCCACGCGGGTGCACGAGGTGAGGACCGCTTTGCACCCTTTATGCGTCGGTTGCGGTTCTGCAATCGCTCTGATCGGGGTTTTACCAGCCTATCTTCCGGCCTCCCGACATAACTTGAAGATGGCCCCCATACACGACGCAGGCTGACCTTGTGGGGAAATGAAAAAGCAGTGCCCGCGGGGTTGCGGACACTGCTTGCGTATATTTTGGGGGACAGGGTTGCCCCCGGTGGGTGGGCGAACGTTTATCAATTCACAAAATGCTAAAATGTTCCTTATGCGAACGCTCTAGAGCGCTTTGCTATGCTTAAACGCGAGTTTTCGCTTTCCCTTTTCCGTTATTTCCACCCTTTCCGCCCTTTCCAGCGTTCCCACCCTTACCGCCCTTGCCACTGCCGGATTTTGCGATTGCATCGGATGTAAGGCTGGTTGAGAGCAGCATCGTCACCAAGGGAGGAGTGACCGCTGCGAAACGCCCGCAACTTTTCAGAAACTCACGCCGATCCTCATCGCTCCGCGAGGGCTGCAGCTCTGATTTTTCCTGATCCATAGAATCCTCCTCTGGTTGCCTAGGGCACAAGCTAACCCGATACCTACGTCTAAGTTGGCAACACCCGACGTATAATTTCGCGAGGCGCGGTCTGATGATAGATTTTAATCGCCTCATCTTCCCCTCCCTTTGTGGGTGAGGCGGAGAGCGCTCCAAAGCCAAGCTACCTCGACTTTGGAGCGCTCTCCGAAGTTGCTTCCGCTTTGACCGCCTCGCACCTTGAGGCGGTCCTTTTTTTGTTCCGGTGTGCGGCTGCCATCCAATAGCGTGACGGGTCGGTTGCGCTGCGGCTTTTTTTTCGTTTAGTCGACAAGCAACCGGCCGGCGCGCTGCTGGTGTTGGCGCAGGTGGTAACCGCGCCGGCCATAGGTGACTAGAAACCCAACTTGGCTAAAACTCGTTGCGCAGCCAGGACGCGTAACTCAGCCAGTCACGCTCGCCGCGGGTGTTGTTGCAGCGCTTGCATGGCCAGGTTGGATGGGTGGCCCGTACCGCCATCAGCGCGGCGACGCAGGTGTTCCAGTGTAGCTGTATATGGCCGCGCAGCATCGTATTTGTCGGTACGTCAGTACCACGTACTCGCCGCTAGCAGCAGCGCCCTTGCTGCTGCTAGAACAGAAGCCATTTGAAATACCTTACAGCGCGCGTGTCCATCGCTGCCCCAAATGGTCGCCGCCTTCACGGGGCGGCGCGGCGTTGAGTCAAAGACGCGAGAAAAAATGCAGCCTCTTCCTCGGTCCAGTACCAGCACTCGAGCAGTTTCAAAATATCGCTCCGAGATGGTCATAACGCGCCCTCGCCGTCGCTCCGGGCGCCTCATCAGAGTGTCGCATCGATCATCTGGTGCGCGTGCACGCCGCCGAGTGGGGCGCAGTCTGCTCCAAGAATTTCGATCACGTACTCATCCTCGCAGTCTAACAGCTGCGTGCGGCCCACAATGATGGCCAACTCGTTAGTGCATAGCAGAACAACGCGCTGGCCGATCTCAAATTCAAAGGCGTATTCGTGATTGACGAAGGGGGGAAACCACGTCTGGCGGGGTTGGCGTTCGGCTGCGCTCTGTAGATCGCGCTTGAACTGGCTTGTGGCCGCAGCTACGGCGATCGCAGCCCTGCTTCTATTTTTGCTGATCTCGGGCATTGCCGACATACCCTGCCGTGCTTGAGAGAACGACTGAAAAGCGTTTACCCTGCTGGTAATTTTTTGAAGAGGCGTACCGGAATCACGGAACCAGGCCTTCCTCTCTGATCAAACCGTAGATAACGTCTCTCCGTAGCTCTCTCTGGGCTACGTCTCCGCATCCAACGAAGGCAACTGGATGCGGACTTGCCCCGCCATCTTGCGGGGCTTTTTCGTGCCACCATGTCAGTAACCCTTTTGGGCGACTGCCCTAAGCCTTGACTGCAACGTGCGCTGTGAGACCCTTTAAGCTCCCGGTTGTAGTGCGCAGGGAATCAAATGATCTTCGACCATGATGTTGAGTTGGCGTTTGCTGCCGCCTGCGAAGAACTTGAGATGACGCGAGACGCGCTAATCCGCCTCATCATTCGCGAGTGGCTGGAGGGATACGGTTTTCTGCCTGTCCATGATTTGGATGAGGGCAGCGAAACGGAGGGGAGTGCATAGCGTCCGCCTGCCTGAGCATTTCGGACCCCATCATTAGGCGCATCTTCTCGAGTACAGTTCTTCCTGTGAATAGTTCGTTTATGTGGTCGCCTTCCATTCACTTCCCCAAAAATCGTCATTCGTCCAAAGAATACGGCGCCGCATCATCCGCCTTCTCCCTGATCCTCTTAAAGGACTGATGCCGCGACATTCCGTCCTACGTCCACGCCCATTCCTTGACTCAAACTTTCCCCTAATTTAGGCATTCCTCACATTGAAATGCGACTACGCACAACCAGAGGTATTTCATGGCTGTTGACTGGGCAACGACGCTGCGGGAGCAAAACGAGGTTGCGAGCATGTTCGCTCGGCAGCTTCCACTGATTATCGGCGCGCCCGATTTGACAATTCAGCAGGCTCAATCGCTTTACCAGACGGCTGAGCGGTCAGCCTCGGCAGTCGATCGAACAGTCGCAGAAATGAAAACCGCGAAAGTTGGCGGTGACTTGTTGGAAGCCGCTGAAGCACTCCAGGACTTATGGGCTCAACTGTCCTTAGCCTCATTCGACACCTTGCGGGAGGTGCAGCCTGACGCCCCCTAAATCAGTCAGGGTACTCCAGCTTAAGAATTTGACCGAGACAGCAGGTCGCCTACTTTATGCCGCCGATCGCGTTCCTTGAGCTTCCTGGGCTGTTTCTGCCTCTCTGGCGAGGCGCATGTATCGCCGCACGGTGTCGCAGCCATTCCGACAGGGGTATCGCGCCGCCGGCGTTCTGTAGCACCGCCTCTAGCATCGGCCGCCGCCACCGAGACGGAAGCCGCTTCGCGGCTCTATGTGGTCAACTATATCTGCTGCGGTGACGTCCTCAACCTCAAGGCAAAAGCGACATAGAGGCGAGGTCATCAGTTGCGCTTCGCGGAGACAATTCCATCGGCAGTAACATAGAGCTTGCGGTAGGCGGTTGCCTTGTCGCTGCGACGGTCGATCGTTGCGCCGCCTCCACCTGCCGGGCTTGCGCCTGCGTACTCGTGATACATTGAAGGAGACCGATACTAGAAGGAGCAGAAGCGCATGATTAGACTCGTGATCATCGGCGTCGTCGCAGTCATCGTCCTTATCTTCGCACTGGTATATCTGGTGCCAAAGTCCGAAGAACAAAGGGCCGAAACGCCTCCGGCAACAACAACAGGGCCGGCTCCGGCTGTAACTCCAACCACGCCACCTGCAACGACCGAACCTGCTCAATAACAAAAGAGGCCCGAAAGCAGAACCCCGCATCGCAGGGGAGCTGGGTCACCCTCGAGCAGTCCGGCAAGGAACTCCCTTGCTCACAATTACGTTCTCCATGAAAGATCATGGGAGAGAAAAATATGTTCGGACGCGATGACTACAGTACTCCCGAAAGGCGAGCGTCCACGGCATTCCCCGTCAGCGTTCTGCTCCTCGCGATATGCGCCATCTTCGCATACTTGGCGATCGGCGGCGCACTCTTGGAGGAAGGAGTTGACACGGCTGTCTACATCCCGCAGACGGCGGACACGAGCGGAAGCCGCTAGAGAACCGGAGCGGCCATCAGGATTGCCTGTCACGCTCCCAGCGTCCATGTGTATGGTTGCCGATGCTGCCACTTTCATGCCGTCGGCACGACACCTTATAACGCCCAATCAGCTTAGCTTCCCGGTTTATCGACGGGGCAAAAACAAGAAGCGGCAGGGAGCCGCCGTAGCCGCTCGACCTGCCGCTTGATCGCCGTCGCCGGAGGAGACGGCGTCAGGCAATAAGTAATACTTAGTTTATTTCTTGCTTAATTAGACTTTAGTAGCATAGTCTGACCGTCCACTGCCTGGGAGGAGCAAGATGGAGCATGTCGAAGCCGAAAAGCTTTCGAAGCACACCGTTACCGAGGTTTGGAACGTCCGCGAATTTTGTCAACAACATCAATTGGGTGAGAAAGAAGAGATCCGACTTCGTCGGCTATTCGGCCGGTTCGCCACAGCTTCCGAGCTGCAGCATAATGCCAAACGGCCACCGAGGTGGCGGTATTAGGGTTGGGTGATGAGGTCCCGCGTTCATCGCTGACGCGGGCTCGGTGCCAAATGAAGCTGCGCACCGAAAAAACAGACCCGGCTCTGAGGCCGGGTTAAATTTCTGATCTCTACAACCGTATACGCTATACTGCGCCACGAACGGGCACGGCGGGCTCAACTTTTTTATTGTCGTTCGCGGCCGCTAACGCTTTGGCGGCGTCGATGATCGCTGCCTTGCCGGCTCGATCTGCGTAAGCTTCGCTGTAGCCAAGGCGTAAGCCGATCGACTTCAACGTGCCGCGAGCAGCGACTTCTTCAACGACCGACGCGGCCTCGCCTCGTCGAACTTCCGGCGCTTCCCAGGCCTGCTCGACGCATTCCCGCTCGAGCGTGAAATTCCACCTAGGAAACCCGCCCCCTTCGCGACGGCGTCATCGCCTTTCGTTGCTGACGTTGGCAGCTCGTCGAAAGGTACGGAGCCATCGACGCCCAATTTGCAAAGCAGCTCGCGATTTGCTTCGACGTCGCTTTGCGGATCATACATGGGCGGGAGGACTGGTCTGTCGGACATGTTCCTCGGCAAGCTCGACGCGCGCATCGGCGAAGGCGTCGTCGCTTTTGTTTTCAGGTAGCGGTCAGGGCTGCGGTGCGATAAATTGCTGCATCCGCCAGCTTTGACGCGGTCCACTGGCCGAAGCCTGTGCCCCTGCTTGGTTGATCCCCATTCAACCAACCTACCGTCGCGGAATGTACGAATTAAGTATTTCTCCTTCCCTTGTGGGTTTTTCGGACGGTGCTGAAATAACGCGATGCAACGTCGCGTGGCTGTATGGGTCATTTGTCTTTGTTCATCTCAGACTAAGGTCCGATGAATGGAACCGTTTCGTTTCCCTTTCGTTAGGTGACGAAGCCAACGAAAGGATGAGACTATGAAGAAGCTTCTACTCATCGCGGCAACGGCCGCACTACTGGCCGGCTCCGCGGTCGCTCAGAACAATACCAACGAAGGCAAGGGCGGCACTGCTACCGGTATAGTCGGCGGTGCCGCGACCGGCGCCATTCTCGGCGGCCCGGTTGGCGCTGGAGTTGGCGCTGTGGTCGGTGGCGCACTTGGCGGGGCACTTGCACCGCCGCCTCCCGAGGTGGTCACTTACGTTCAGCAGCAACCGGCACCTCCGTCTGTGGTAGTTCAGCAGCCAGTTGTCGTCGGGAAACCGATTCCAGAGACAGTGGTGCTCACGCCGATTCCTGAATCTCCGAATTACGCATTCGCAGTCGTCAATGAGCAGCGGGTGATTGTTGAGCCTAAATCCCGCACGGTCGTTCAGGTGATTAACTGATCGGGTCCGATGGTAAAGGAAGACCCCGTGGCAACCGCTGCGGGGTTTTTTCGTGCCGCTGTGGCTCGGCGAGCCCTGCTCTGCCCAAAAAGGTTCATGAATTCACCACGTCTGCAAGCAAAGGCGCGAGATAGTAGCAAACCGAAGCCCGGTAGGTAGTCGGCCAATGCTGTGGCATCTCCGCCATGCCATTGCAGCGCCGTGTGCCGGCGTGCTGGTGTCTTTCGAAGGCTGTCATGATAGCCGGGCGATCATGAAGCTGGATCCAGCCGCGGCGAACCGGATCGATCGCCTCGACAGCGTCGTAAAACCTGCTTAGCGCTCGGCGTATCCGCGTCACGTCTTCGGACGTAGCTGCGATGTCGTGTTTTGCTGCAAATGCCTCTGCTTTGGTCATGGTGTTCTCCTCTGTTAATTGCCCAACTCGGTGCGTTCGATCCAATGCCATTCCCAGGTCCTGTGTGTTTCGCACCACACCATCGCGAGTTGTTCGTCACCTGATATTTCGTCGAGCTGGTCGACTTGCGACGTAGGGCGTGCTTGGTCCTTTTTCCGTTTTTCGTTTCGGTGAGTTCGATCGTGATGCTGTCCTCCTTCGCGCGCGTGTGATCGATGTGTGTTTTGGGGTCTCAAAAGACGTCTCGGAGGTATATCCCCACTCAAGTACTACTCGCTCTTATATGTATTATTGTTTTTATTGTATTTTTTAGATGAAAGGGTGGGTGAAAGACTGGGGGGAAGGGTGAGGTAAGGCCGGGGGAGATTTGTCGGTAGTTTTTCGCCTCCGCCGACTTTCCACCTAGTCTTTCCCCGGTCACGCCGCGGGCCTTTCCCCCAGCCCCTCACCCACTCTGTGCGGGATGATGGTGGCTCCGTCGGGCAGCGATTCTGCCGACCAAAACCGCACCCTGGCCTGACCACTATCCATCGTGAGCTTTGCGAGGTGGACTTCCCTCGCCTGCCGCAGCATGGCTAAAATGTCCTCCAGGCGGCGCTTATCGATCGAGCCCCTCAAGTTCTTGACGATGTCGCGCGTCGTTATGCCCGACTGTCCTCGCCGCGTAACCTGCTGACGAACCCGCAGATATTCCGCCGCCCGGTCATTGTCAGCGATATTGTCGTTGGCGCCCCGCAGGATGACCTGCAGACTATGCTCGGCAACCGCGTTGGCCCATGTCTGAATCTCCGAGGTAATAATTGGCTCCTTCGGATCACACCCCACTGCAACAATTAAAGCCAACCTGGCCGCATTTTCGCCGAAGCGATTCAAGATTGGCCGGTACTGTGGGTCGATTGTCTTTCTCATGCCGCGGATGCGATCGTCGAAGTCCTCGAATAGATCGTCGACGCCAGTTGCCCATTCCGCGCTCATAATGGGGCGGCCGTCCTGGGCTTGGATCAACTGCAGATCGAAGATTTGATTTCTGGCGTCACCTCAAGGCTGAACGCGGCTATCGCTCGGAAACCTTGCGGTGAAGCAGGATTGTGAAGGCGTCGCAGGTCTGCCACCTTCATTGACAGGCCCCTTCGACTTTACGAGTCACGGCAGCTAGTTTCTGCCACTGCTCAAAGATGCGGTCGCCTCGGCGGTTTTCCGGAAGATAGGCGTGCCAATCTTCGCCGTCGGGCACTTGCAGATCCGCTCGGATCCCGTCTTCGAACGCAGCTAATCTGGCTGCAGTGCACTCGGATTTGCGCAAAAATCCTCCTCTGCCGGCGCGCGGCCGGTCGTGCTGGTGTTCAACGATGCGTGGTTTAGATCATTAACCGGCGAAGCTCGCCGAGCGTCAAGGAATGACACTATATATAGTGAAAACAAGCGATTTTGGCCACACTCACCTATATATGCTGGTCCGCGGGCAAAACATTAAAGCTCCACACTCGACCAGAGACGCCGCTAAACAAAATCAAAGATTTGAGACAGCTTCGTATCCTTTTCCTCCTTCCGTTTCTCCCTTTGGTTTCAACCATCGGCGTCTCCGCCCTATAATTCAGGAGGATTTCGCGTTTGGAAGTACGTTTTGAACGATTTAGAAGCGCGTATAGCTCTGTTGGGCTATTTTGCCTTCAGCGTCTTGGTGGTAAATTAGTTGTTGCGAATATCTCCATCGCAAGCGGGCAATTGTTGGCAATGTTCAAACGAGATTTGCCCGTATATGTGCGCGTCAGTGCTACGCGCGCATAAAGATAAAATGGAGAGACAAAGAGCGAATGATGTAATTCAAGCTCTAGCCCGAATGACTTGTGATACCGCAAGCAATATGTCGGGTGAATTTTTGCTTTAGTCTTCATAAGTACTCGCGGCGGACGGAAGTCCGCCAATCTGACGATCGTGGGAGACCACGACAAAGCAGGGAGGGCGTAATGGATAGACTAAGACGCATTCTTACTCTTTCGACGGCGCTAGCGTTGATGGCGACATTCGCTGCCCCAATCACGCTAGATATTGCCAAAGCCGATGTCCAACGTGATGACAGTCGCAGTGACCGCGATGGCGACCGTGACCGCGACCGCGACCCTGACCGCGATAATGATCGCGACGATGATGATCGCGACGATGACGACGATGATCGTGATGATCATGATGATCACGATGATGATGATGATGACTAACGGCGATGGCCCCACGTGGTAATAGAAGGGCCTGGTTACCGCGGTGGTGACGCGTGCCTGGTAAGTAAATCCGGCAAAAGCGACGCCGATCGCTAACTTGCAGAACATTCGGGAGGGCGGTCGCTCACAGGAAGACGCCCTCCCGTTTCTCGTTGAACTCAGCTAATCCAATCTTGCCGCCGGCAAGCAGGGTCCCGACCGCAAGCTCGTTTCTAAGCACGAGTCGCTTATTTGATGCGAGTCGCCAGGGTCAGCAGGCAAGGCCCTTGAGGCGATCCGCGAGGCCGGACCAAGCCGCGAGGAGCGATGGAGTACCTTGCGAACAGATGAAAAGCAGTGCCCGCGGGGTTGCGGACACTGCTTGCGTATATTTTGGCGGACAGGGTTGCCCCCGGTGGGCGAACGTTTATCAATTCACAAAATGCTAAAATGTTCCTTATGCGAACGCTCTAGAGCGCTTTGTTATGCTTAAACGCGAGTTTTCGCTTTCCCTTTTCCGTTATTTCCACCCTTTCCGCCCTTTCCAGCGTTCCCACCCTTACCGCCCTTGCCACTGCCGGATTTTGCGATTGCATCGGATGTAAGGCTGGTTGAGAGCAGCATCGTCACCAAGGGAGGAGTGACCGCTGCGAAACGCCCGCAACTTTTCAGAAACTCACGCCGATCCTCATCGCTCCGCGAGGGCTGCAGCTCTGATTTTTCCTGATCCATAGAATCCTCCTCTGCTGCCTGGCATTCTACAGCACAACCTAATATGCCGCCATATACCCTTAGGGCTATGTACCGGCAGCGACGCTCGGCGTCAGCGGCGGTCCGATAACGATGAAGAGAACAGATCTTCTCGCGGTAAGTCGCGACCAAAGAACCCCGGAAAATCCGCTTGAACTGCTTGGTTTCCTGGCGACGGCGATACCCTTGCCAAGCTGGAGGAGGGCCAATGTGCGAGCGTATTTATGTCAAGACCAATTTGGACGGGCTGCTGCGAGAGTCCGCTTTTGCGCAGCGACAAGGCGTCGAGGGGCTGATCCTGTCAGGGCTCGCATTCGCGCCTTTTAAGTTTGCGGCGCCGCGTGTTAGAAATCCACGCGCGGCCCGCGCACCGCGCCAGCTTATTGAACGCCCGCGATCTGAATAGCCGCGGGCGTTATGATCACCGCGAAGAGGACGGGCAGGAAGAACAGGATCATCGGTACGGTCAGCTTGGGTGGGAGGCCAGCTGCCTTCTTCTCCGCCTCGCTCATGCGCATATCGCGGTTCTCTTGCGCCATTACGCGGAGCGCCTGGCCGAGAGGCGTGCCATATTTCTCTGCCTGAATGAGGCTGGTAACGACCGCGCGAACACCCTCGACGCCAGTCCTGCGTCCCAGGTTTTCGTAGGCCTGGCGTCGGTCCTGGAGATAGGAAAGCTCCGCCGTCGTCAGCAGCATTTCCTCCGCGATTTCCGGCGATTGTGCACCAATTTCCTCGCCCACCTTACGGAAGGCACTTTCAATGCCCATGCCGGCCTCGACGGTGATCAACAGAAGGTCCAGCGCCTCCGGCCACGAGCGGCGGATCGCCTTCTGGCGCTTCGTGATTCTGTTCCTGACGAATATCGCCGGTGCAAAATATCCGAGCGAACCAAGCGCGGCTGCAATTGCCGTTACGCCCAACAACGGCGCCTCCGGCCTGACAACGAGCAGAATATAGACCAGACAGGCGACGAAGATCACAAGGGGAGCTATCAGGCGCACCGCGAGAAAGCTCGTCACGGGTGCTTGGCCGCGATAGCCGGCCATCTGCAATTTGTGGATGATTTCGCCGTCCTCGGCCTGCTTGGCGAGGTTGAAGCGATCCACGATCGCCTGGAACAGACGCTTGGGCTCGACGCGGAGCGATACGTTGCGCTTCTCTGCATTGAGTCGGCTGCGCTCGCGCTGGCGAATGCGCTCGCGCTCGGTCTCCACCTTGGCCATGCGCTCCGCCAGCGTGTTGCGGAAGATGTAGGGCCAAGAAACGGCAACGACGGCGGAAAAGACGGCAAAGCCGGCCATCATGGCTGAAAGCTGATCCGCATCAGGAATGTAGGCGCCGAGGTTCATGTTGTTTCTCAGAAATCGAAGTTGATCATTTTGCGCATGATGAACGTGCCGATGCTCATCCATAGGGCGCAGCCGCCAAGAACGATCTTTCCGATCAGCGTCGTGAAGAGAAGCGCAATGTAATCGGGGCTCGTGAGGTACACGGCACCGGCGACAAAGAACGGCAAAGCGCCGATGATGCCAGCGGAGGACTTCGCCTCCGCGCTCATGGCCTTGATCTTGCCCGCCATTTTCTTGCGCTCCCGGAGCACCTTCGACAGATTTCCAAGCGCTTCGGCGAGGCTGCCACCGGTGCGGCTTTGAATTGCGATAACGATGGCGAAGAAATTTGCCTCCGGCAGCGGTATACGTTCACACATGCGCTGCACGGCCTCGTCGACCGGAATGCCCAGCGTCTGGTCCTGAGCAATGGTGACGAACTCGCCTTTGACCGGCTCTTGCGCTTCCGCCGCAATCACCCTCAGGCAATCCGTCATCGGCAAACCTGCCTTGAGCCCTCGTACGATCACATCGACCGCGTTCGGAAACTCGGCGCCGAAGCGCTTGAAGCGTGCCTTGCGCTTCGCGTTCACATAGATATACGGCAGAAGCAATGCGCCCGCGATGGCAAAGCCTAGCGTGGCGAACGTTCCAAGCCCCAGAAGCAGCGTAACGGCGTAGGTTGCCAACCCGGCGCCTGCGCAAGCGAGACAGTAAGTCCGGAGCGACCAGCCGAGGCCGGCCTGACGGAGCCTAACGCTCAGCCGCGGCTTGCTCCCCTGCCGGGTATTTGCCTTTTGCTTGTCTTCTATCTCGCGCAGCGTCTTTTCCACCGAACGACGGCGGTCACGCCCCTCCTCATCACTCTTCGGCTTGCTTTCGGTGCGCGCTGCGACGCGCTCGAACCTTTGCCGGTAGGGGCTGGCTTTGGCAGCTCGTGGATAGAAGACAGCAAGCAGCGCGCCGCCAACTGATGTCGATGCCAGAAGGAACACGAACACGGGAAGCAGTGAAGAACTCAGCATTGCATTCTACCTGTGTCAGGATGCGGCGTGGAGGTCCGGTGATTTCACTTGAAAGCAGGGGTGCGCTAGGCCGCGACCTTTGTCTCCGCGGCGTCAAGAGCGGCAGCCAGCCGCGCTTCTTCGCCGTAGTAGCGCGCGCGGTCCCAAAAGGCCGGGCGACCAATGCCGGTGGAACGATGTCGTCCGATGATGTTGCCCTTCGAATCCTCTCCGAGGAGGTCGTAGACGAAGAGATCCTGTGTCGTCACGACATCACCTTCCATACCGAGGACTTCAGTGATGTGAGTGATGCGGCGAGAACCATCGCGCAGGCGCGCCGCCTGAACGATCACGTCGACCGATGAAACGAGCATCTCGCGGATAGCCTTGCCCGGCAGCGAATGCCCGCCCATCGTGATCATCGCCTCAATGCGCGAGATCGCCTCGCGCGGCGAGTTGGCGTGGAGCGTCCCCATCGAACCGTCATGGCCAGTGTTCATCGCCTGCAGCAAGTCGAAGGCCTCCGGCCCACGCACCTCGCCGACGATGATCCGCTCCGGCCGCATGCGCAGGCAGTTCTTGACCAAGCTGCGCATTGTGATTTCACCTTGCCCTTCGATATTCGGCGGCCGGGTCTCGAGGCGTACGACATGCGGCTGTTGCAGCTGAAGCTCTGCGGCGTCTTCGCAGGTGATGATGCGCTCGCCGTGGTCGATATATCCCGTGAGGCAGTTCAATAGCGTCGTTTTGCCGGAGCCCGTGCCGCCTGAAATGAGTACATTGCAGCGTACGCGGCCAATGATCTTGAGGATCTCGGCACCCTCCGGCGAAATCGAGCCGAACCGCACCAGCTGATCGAGGTTCAGCTTCTCCTTCTTGAACTTGCGGATCGTCAGGCTAGGCCCGTCGATCGCCAGCGGAGGCGCGATGACGTTGACACGCGAGCCATCGGCCAGGCGGGCGTCACAAATCGGGCTCGATTCATCGACGCGCCGGCCGACCTGGCTGACGATGCGTTGGCAGATGTTCAAGAGCTGCTCGTTGTCACGGAAGCGGACTCCCGTTTCCTGCACTTTTCCGCCCACCTCGATGAAGACGTGGTTTGCGCCATTCACCATGATGTCGGCGATGTCGTCGCGGGCAAGCAGGGGTTCGAGAGGGCCATAACCTAGAATGTCGTTGCAGATGTCGGAGAGAAGGTCGTTCTGCTCGGCCATGGAAATGCCGGCCTTCTTGGCCGCGACGATATCGTTGATGATCGCACCAATTTCCTTGCGCGCCTGCTCGCCGTCCATGATCGAGAGTGCGGCAACGTCGATGGTGGCGATGAGCGCGCTGAAGATTTCCTTCTTCAGGCTGTAATATTGCTCTGCCCTTTCAGGCTTTGCGGCCGTTGACACTTCGGCAATCTTCTGCGGCTGGATCACTACGGGGGCGGTTTTCGGCTCCATTGCCGGCTGCGGCTCGGCAGCAGTTTCAAGAGGCTTTTCTTCCAATATGGATTTCTTGCCGAACATCGACTTCACCTTGCCTACCGTATGTCAGGCTACTTTCCGGGCGGCGAATAAGATTGCGGAGGGGATCCTCCGCAATCTTGCAGCGGATTAGACAGCCAACTTTAGCTTCGCAGAGATTCTTCCGAACAGGCCGGAAATATCGGTACCGACAGCGCCCGCAGCCGTAATGATGCCAACTGCGATCAAACCGGCGATCAGGCTGTATTCGATGGCGGTTGCACCGGATTCGTTGCGGAAAAAGCGGGTAACAAGATTTTTCATGGTTTCGATCCTTTGGGTTCAGGTTATGCCGACACCAAGCAGGATCGGCATCACAGGCGGGTCGGTGTGTTGCTCGCTTCCCGTGTGCTGTGTGGCCTTCATATAGACTTTATTAACCCTTTTGATCCATTCAGCCTGATGGCCGATACCCCTTCCGGATAGGATTAGCCTGTTGGCCTAGTCCGATCGTCCACGCCGCGACTTGTGGTATGCTCTTGTTGATTAACCGGAACGGATGAGACACGCCGTCCGTACACACTGGATCCGCAACAACTCGGAGTGGTCGAATGCGCATCGGCGTCAAAGGGGCAGTTCTCGCCTTGGCGGTGTGCGCCGCCGTCAGTGCGGTTCGAGCTGAGGAAAATGCCCCAGGCTTCGCGATTGCACAGGGCCCGGCGCGCCAAAGAGAAGGCGTGGTCAACGTCATCGTCGACTTTGCAAGACCGCTGATCCTTCCTCGACCTGCGAACACAGTCATTGTCGGTAACGCGGCAATCGCTCAGGCGACGCTCAGCGACGACAAAACGGTTATTCTGACCGGCAAGACGCCAGGATCCACGAACCTGATCGTGATGGACGCTGAAGGCGCCGAGATCGCCAATGTTGTCCTCGAGGTGCTCGCCGCTGGCGGCCGTTTGATCACCGTGCATCAGAGCAATGGACGTGCGACCTATAGCTGCTCTAGGAGCTGCGATCCGATAGCGTCCGGGGAAGAAAATCTGCGTCCACCGGCGGCCCCGCCGCAAGCCAGCGAAGGCGATAGTTCAACGGGCGGTGGCGAGCCATGACCATCTTGGCAAAAAAGCATCATCCGATCGGGATTCGCCGCGACAGTTCGAGGCTGATCGGGCCTTCCGCTAGTCCGGGGATGAAAAAAGTGAACGGATAGCGGACTGACAGCACGCGAAACGGAATCCCGTCCACCATTTCCTTTGCGACAGAAATTTGGAGCAGCAGCCGATCACCGCTGTCGAAATTGTCGCGTACGGCACTTTCCAGCTTTGCTTGCGCTTCGCTGTCGGGGGCGTCACGCGCGATTTGCCCTATAAGGACCTTTCGAGCGGCTATGTCGGCTGCGTAAGATAAGTCGTTTTGCACATAAAGGGCGCGACCGAACTCGATGATCCCGAGAACGAGCAGGAGCAAGGGAAAACATACGAGTGCGAATTCAGTCGCCGTTGCGCCCGACTGGCTGCGCCAGTACCGACGGAAGCCGCGGAGCAAAACCGTCATCGGACCTGCACCTGTATCGCGGAACTGAGCTGAAAGGCCGGAAGCACCTCCGGCAGCGACATTGGCTGATAGGATTTCACGGCCGCCAGGCGATAATATACCAATTGCGGGGCCGCACTCGCGCAGGGCGTCGTTCCGCATGTGGGTGCTGCGTCAGGCTTGACATCGGCATTTTCCGGACAGGCGCAGTAGCGCGTGACCGGCGCCAGCGTGACATTGGCCGGTCTTGCGCTTTGAGCGAGCGTCGACTGCAGCACCTTATCAATCTGTGTCGGGCCGGGATCAGCCATGGCGGCCTGTGCGCCGGCCCGAAGGACATGGTCGATCGTCATCCGCTCGTAGATCGCCAGGCCGACATCTGCCATAGCCACGAGACTAAGAGCGAGCACCGGAGCAATCAGCGCAAATTCCACGGCAGAAACGCCAGCTTCGGAATTCTTCAGCTCGCTCACCTTCTTTTGGAGGCCTGACGGAGCCTTGGGCTTCCCGACCTTCAAGAGCTTCTGCGCCCATGCCCGGAAGCCTTTTTGCCGGATTCGTCTCTCCCTCGTTCCGCCAACCCGCCATGCAAGCGAAACCATGGCCTTGCCCGCCGGTGAATCCGGAGCCGTTTCGATGACGAGTTGCCCGTTGTTGGCGGCTTTTCCAAACAGTTGCGGATCGAAGGAAATTGTTACGTTCTCTTCGAGTCCGACTGCCGCTACGAAATCCTTTGCCTTGATCTCTGAGAGTTTCGGGGTCCCGACCTTGTTCAGCACAAGTCGTGGCGGCGGGTCGTTCGGTCTTGCCTTTTTCAAGAAGTCGATGAGGTTCTTCGCATTGCGCATGCTTGCAAGATCCGGCGTCGCGGTTACCACGATCTCGTCGGCTTCGAGCAGCATCTTCTTCGTCCACGGCGTCCAAATGTGAGGCAAATCGACCACGATATGCCAGGAACTCGAGCGGGCGACATCCAGGAGATGATCGACATGTTCTTCCCTCAGATTGTAAAAACGGTCGAGGTCGGCGGTCGCCGGTAGAAGATGCAGCCGTTCCGTGTAGGGCACAGCCAAACGCCGCAAGAGCACGTCGTCGAGGCGATCCGGGCTATCGAGCACGGCCGATATGCCTTGCGGCCCTTCCACGTCGAAATTCAGGCCTAGTGTTCCGTACTGAAGGTCAAGGTCGGCCACCAACACATCGGCATCGACGCGCTTTGACATCGCCAGCGCCACATTGTGCGCGAGCGTCGAGGAGCCAGTTCCGCCCTTGGCGCCGACGAAGGCGACGATGCGTCCAAGCTTCTCTTCCGTCGAATCCCGGAAGCAGCGATGCACGGCAGCGACGAAATCCATCGGCTCGAGCGGCCTGACGAGATAATCACTCACGCCGGCGTCCAGAAGCTTTTTGTAGAGCCCAACGTCGTTTGAACAGCCGATGACGATGACTTTGGTGCCCGTGACACACTCAATCGCCAGCGCCTCGAGCGCGCTCATCAGGCGAACCTCATCGTCGCTGTTCTCCACCACGACGAGGTTCGGCGAGGTGACGCCGCCGTAAAGCGAAGTCGCTTCCTTTATTCCACCCGCCTTCACCGTCACTGTCGCTCGCGACATGCGACGATCGATCGCCGCAGTTCGAATGGCCTCCCCCACCTCCTCTGAATTGCAGAAGACGGCGATGTCGACCTTCGGGATCGGCAAAAGCGGCGGTGCGACCGTTGCCTTTGATGCGTCTTGTTTTTCGTTGCCGAGCTGTTTCATTTATCTGATATTTCCGTAAAATCGATCAACTGCCATCGGAGCGGGACGGGACTTCGACCGTCGACAAGCGCCCACCACTGACAATGCGTACGACGCCCCTCCGGTTTCCCTCGTGTTCGACAACCGGTGCTTCATGGTTGTCCGCGACCGCACGAAGCGCGAGTGAAACGGTACCGGAGGCCTCCGCAGCGGCAATGATTGCGATCTGTTCCGGATCCGCCTCGAGTGTCGCGGTTTTTCCAACGACAGAGGTGCCATCAGCTCCTTCCGACACCGTCTGATCGACCGCGAGCACCCGAATGTTGGAGAGGATCGCGCGGCTTAAGACCTTGCCCTCCTTGCCCGAGGAGTCCGGGCGGGCAACGGTGTGGATGACGTCGACATGGTCATTGGGCAGAATGAAACCTCCGGCCGTGCTTTCCGCCGTCACGCGAACCGCGATCGCCCGTTTCCCGGAAGGCAGCATACTGGAGAGAAAACCGGCACCACGCTGTGCAAGCTTGTCTTCACGGATCGGTTCTCCCGCGACGAACCTGCTTTGGGCGAGCATGCCTTTGAGTGCCGCGATCGCGTCCGGCCGCGATCCACGGCTGATGAACACAGGGGGAATGTCGCCTTCCCATGGCTGCCAGCGCATGTGCGCTTCCTCGAGAACAGATCCACGGGCAAGCTCGGAAGCAGCAATGAGCACCTCATGTGCGGGCGCCTTCTGAACTTCCGCGGCCGCGACAGTCGGCTCGTCGGAGGAGCCGAGCGCCAGCCAGGAGGCGGCGCCGCCGGATGCAAGCGCGAGCAAGAGAATAATGACGCGGATCATGACTTACCTCGTGGTGTTGTCTTAGGTGTTGGCGGCATCAGATGAGGGCGGAGAACCAGTGGCTCTCCGGGAGCAGCAGCAGTGCCGCCGGCGCCATCGCCGCGCCGTACGGAATGCCCGTCTCGGGTGCATACAGCCGGTTGGACCAGGCGGTTCTTTTCAGGACGATCGGCAGAGGGATCTTGCGAAACTGGAGCAGCGCAAGCGTCAGGGCCGCGCCGAACACGGAAGCGTAGATGACGAAATGGAGAGCAAGGTCAGCTCCGAGCCAGAGCACTGCCACAGGAAGCAGCTTTGCGTCACCGCCACCTATCCAGCCGAAGGCGAAAAACGTGAAGGTGCAGACCAGCACGGCGGAGGCAATGAGAATGCTCGACGAGATCGTTACGAGATCGGCACCGGCAACAGGCGCAAGGATCGCATAGGCGATCGCCAGTGCGCCCACCAGGCGGTTCGGTATCGTCATCGTCGCCACGTCCCTGATGCCCGCAAAAGTCATCATTCCGGCAAATAGGAAGAATGCGAGCCAAGCGGCAGATGTCGAAATCATCTCTGGTGCCTTTCGAGGAGGCCCTGCGGGGGCGGTTTTATTCCGCCCAAATGTGCCGTCTCAACCGCGAAATCGCCATTCGACCTGATGGCCTAGACGAGCGGATGAGACTCGCTGCCTGGACTAGGCCACCCGGCCGAATCGCAAGCCTCATAGAGCCGGGATATATCGTGCGGGCTGAAACATAGGATTCAGGACATCCGAATGAGCGAAACTCCCGGCGCCCAAAAACCATCTCCCCGGCAACGCGGTCTACCGCGTCGAATGCTTCAGGACGAGCGTGGCGCTGTGGCCGTGATCGCCGCGATCATCTTCCCCGTCCTGGTTGGCGCTTTGGGTCTCGGCGCTGAAACGGGCTACTGGTATCTGAAACAGCGTAAGCTGCAACATGCGGCGGACGTCTCCGCACATGCGGCCGCCGTGCGCCATCGCGCGGGTGATCAGCAGTCTGCTCTAGAGACCACGGCGGGTAGGATTGCGGGCGCTTCTGGTTATTCGCCCGGCAGCTTGACCGTCAGCACCCAGTCCGGCGCGGCGGGAAGTTCAAAGATAACCGTCCAACTGAGCGAGACGCATCAGCGCCTGTTTTCGTCCATTTTTTCCAGCGAGCCCATGGTGCTCGGGGCACGTGCAGTTGCCGAGGTCAAGGGGGGCTCCAAAGCCTGCGTGCTTGCTCTGTCGAGTTCGGCATCCGGCGCCGTGACTGTGACCGGCTCGACAGAAGTTCGTTTGTCAGGCTGCAGCGTGGTCTCGAATTCAAGCGCGGCGGACGCCTTTTTGATGAAGAACGGCAGCGCTATGATGTCGACCGATTGCGTCTACACGGTCGGCGAAGCCGTCACGACGACAGGGCTCACGCTTACCGGGTGCACTGAGCCTGTCGAACGCGCGCCGCCGACAGCGGATCCTTTCGCATCCGTCGCCGAGCCAGAGAAGCTGCACATTCAACAGCTTCCCTGCCGGACACTCGACTATGTCTCGAATTCTACCTATTCGTTCGACCGGCTCGCGAACGGGCTTGAGGCAATCCGGTTCTGCGGCGGGCTTGAGATCAAGGGAATGATTGTTTTGAAGCCGGGGCTCTACATCATTGACGGCGGCGATTTCACGGTGACCGCAGGGGCAAAGCTCTCGGGTGAAGGAGTCACTTTCTTTTTTGCCAATTCGGCGGCAGCGAAATTGCTCGGCAACGGCAACATCGATCTAACCGCGCCGACCAGCGGTCCATATGCCGGCCTGCTCTTCTTCGGCAGCCGGCATGATACGGGTGTGGTCCATCAGGTGACGGGCAACTCGGAGTCGAGATTGGAGGGAAGCCTCTACGTGCCGACAGGACGCGTCGACTTTACCGGAAACTCCACGGTCAGTGGCGGGTGCACGCAAATTGTTGCGGACCAGGTCACATTCACCGGCAACGCGACCATGGAAACCTGCGCCTCGCCGACGGACGAGATCGTCGTCGGCCGGACAGTGTCCCTCATCGAATAGCGCAGACGGTGTATTCATTGGCGGAACATTGGTGGGCAATGTCGTGATTTTTTTGGCACGATGGTCGCGATCGCCACAAACCGGGGCCCCCCGCTCGGCACTCCTTCGTCTGGTCATCCCGGTGTGTACTTGGCCGCCAGTTTGGCAGCAGGGACGCGGTTAGAATAGCGTTCGCGTCGGAGTGACTTCCATTGCGAGTTCACGCCCTGGCCTATCATCACGCTCATCGTGCTGGGGATTGCCTGGGTCCGAGCAGGAGCTGGAAGGTGGTGTTGAGCTGCCTTGTGACCCTGCTGGCCATTGGGTAGCTCGGCATGTGAGACGAGACGATGCGGACGGTCCCGAGAATCTTCGTCTGCACCATTCTGTCAATCGCGATCGGTATTCCGATCGGAATCCTGATGTGCCGTTCCGACCGACTGCAGCGGCTGGTGAACCCGGTGCCTAATGTACAAGGGCCCCCTCACGGTGGTATTTCGAAGGTCCATCGATGGTTGGGGAACTACGCGAGATTTACGCGATGGCTGCGCGCTGTGACGGGCGTACCGATAGGCAACACATGGTCGGGTCAGCCGGCCTGAAGGCTGTCGGCTCGCAAAAGTAGCAGTGAGCAGTCGGAAGCGTTTACCTGCTCTCGCAGGCTGCTTCACAGTTCCACCGGTACAAGCGGTTTTCGCGCTGGGCCATGTATCACCGCCCCATTGGACGCAAAGATCGAACCATGGCAGGGGCAATCCCAGGTGCAATCGGCATTGTTCCACGTGACTGTGCAGCCCTTATGGGTGCAGGTCGCGGAAACGGCATGCAGTGTCCCATCGGTATCCCGACAGACGGCGATCCTCTCGTCGCCTCTTGAAATCACCCCACCCTCGCCGGGCCGGATGTCGTTCGTGCTCCGGACGATCGATTGGCTGTCGCCATTCTTGTGAAATTCCTTCGGATAGGACCGCGTCGGGTCATAAAGGCTCCGCCATGGACTGGGCCGACCCTGGATCATGTCCGCGATCATCATGCCAGCCGCGGTCCCGTTGCTGATGCCCCACGCGTTGAATCCGGTGGCGATGTAAAAGCCCGGAGCCTTATCGGTATCGGGTTCGCCGACATAGGGTATGCGATCCGCCGTGTCGTAGTCCTCGTTGCACCACCGCCAGGCGACGTTCCCGACGGGCAGGTTTCTCCGTGCCCATTCCTCCAACTCGACGAACCGCGCCGCGACGTTCCCATCTTGGCCGGTGTTGAATTTCGGACCCAGTGTGACAAGCAGCGGACCCGTGTTATCCCGGCCCGTTCTTATCGAGTGCATCGGATCGTCGGTGCTGATGAACATGCCGTCGACGACCAGCGGATCATCGACGCGGAAGGCCAGTGCGGTATGGCATCGCGGCTGTGTGCGGTTCGCCATCCCGACTGGACTCTTGACCGTTATGTTGGTCGCCACAACCACGTTTTCCGCGTGAACTGTCCCACCAGCGGTAACGACGCGCCACCGGCCCGCCTCGCCTATCAGGACCGCGCGGCTTTTTTCGAATATGCGCCCGCCGCGATCCGCTACGGCGCGCGCCAGCCCGACAAGATATTTCGCCGGATTGAATTGCGCCTGGTCGGCAAAGCATAGCGCGCCTGTCGTCTCGAAGGGAAGCGGCGCGCGATCGAGCACCTCCGCCTGCAACCTCGCTTCGCGCGCAGCTTTTGCCTCGGCCACAATCTTATCGCGTCCTTCCGCGCTCGTGGCGTAGGTATATGCATCCTTGCGTTCCAGATCGCAGGCGATCGCATATTCCCGCGTCCAATCCTTGATCAGCGCGGGAATTGCCGAATTCGCCTCGGCATAGCTGCGCGCCGTCGGGAGACCGCAGGTGTCGATCAGATGGCGATAGATCAACGCGTGCTGGGTCGTGATTTTCGCCGTCGAGCGGCCGGTCACCTGTCGGCCAATCTCAAGCGCCTCGACAAGGATAACCGGACGTCCGGTCTCGCGAAGGCGGAGTGCCGTGGTAAGCCCGACAATGCCGCCTCCGACAACGACCGTTTCGGCGTGGATGGAGGCGTCGAGCGGGGTATACCCAGTCGGATCGGCGGAGGCCACCCAGCAGCTTCCGCAATTTCCTGGTAAGTTGACCATTCTAGCGGCGTTCTTCGCGTCCATGTGATTTCGATAACCACAGCGGTTCGGGAATGTTCCGGCCTGGGCGCCCCCTTCGCAGGGGAAGCCCAGGCGCGACGTCCGAGCCTCGTCAGCCTCCGTACATCACCCTGCGCACAGATCTTCAAACAACGTCCTGGAGGCCAGTCGGATTCGCTCCATCTTGGTGTTGACGTTCACGTCGAACATGATGGCAAGGACGGCTGCCATATCCGATATCGCCGCCTGGGATGTCGATGATATAGATTCCGGCTCCCAAGCGCTCGTGCTGGCGCTTGGCGAGGAACAGTAAAATCAGATGCGGCCGAGTTTGCCCTGACTACAACAGGCCCATCTCCCGACGCTTTATCGGCCATCAGGCTGCATCAAGTGAGCTCATGAAGTCAGGATGAAGCTATCGACGAAAACAGCAGCGTCATGCATCTCGTTCGCGTGCCGGAAGGGATTTGCGATGTCATCGACCGAGTTTCATCTTGTTACGAAATGGACCATCGACGCCTCGGTTCAGGATGTCTGGCGGGAGCTGAGCACGCCCGAGACCTGGCCGGACTGGTGGCCCTCGGTAAAGCAGGTTACGCTTGTGCGCGAAGGCGACGAGTTCGGCATCGGCGCCGTCCGCTGGATGAAATGGTCCACTGCCTTACCCTATGACTTGGCTTTCGAAATGGAAACGATCAGGATAGAACCGCGGTCCATCATCGAGGGGAGAGCTTGCGGCGAGCTCGAGGGCGTCGGTCGATGGACGTTGCAACCTGAGGGTTTGAAATGCAATGTGCGCTACGACTAGATCGTCAAGGTCACGAAGCCTTGGATGATCAGACTTTCATTCATCCTAAAGCCTCTCTTCAGTTGGAACCATGCAGTTGTCATGGAACGCGGTCGGCGAGGTCTTGTGCATCGCTTGGCCCGTGACACCTGAAGAATGTCGCCTCAATGTTTGCTTCGATGCGCTTAAACTCGCTCGTGGCGGCCCCGTATCGAGCACCACCAACACATAGCAGCTCGAGCGAATTGACCCCCATAACAAGAATTCGTCAATCTTCCCATCTGCGGAAGATTCGTTAGACATATCCATATCCACCTCTCGCTGTGACGGCGGCGCCGGTTTCCGGCTCATCTGGGTATACCCCAGTCGGCCCCGGCTCGGAATACGCGGAGCCGGATGGCTCGATAGGCTGGTGCAAAATCGGATCACTTGTGCGCTCGGAGGAGTGACGTCCTCAACGCCATCGCATTAAAGCACGGGCTTCGATGGCAGCTGTTAGCCCGAAACGGCTGTCCGCTTGACGCTGCGAAAGGTGGCGAGGAGACGTTCGGCGCATAAGTGCCGTGCAGCGGCTTTGCACCAAAGAGCGGACATAGCCAATTACCAGGCGCAAAGTGACCGCGACGCCGGTGTTAAGTGTACCACCTCGCTTCCGCGACAATCGCCGGAAAACGACCGCTCCAGTCAGCCTCCGCGTGTGATGACCCGCACGCGGCCTGGCTCCACATGCATGGCAAGATGGTAGCCATGCCATTTTACCTCAAAGGCCCAATCGGGACCCTTCGGTGGTTTGTCTACGAGCATGGCATCGGAGGGCTCGATGCGGCTCGGCATCGGGCCGGTCGACTGAGTATTAGGCGGCATTTTCGAGGATGCTCTGGCCATCGGCCTATCAACGCATGGTCCGCGAAAATGCCCTATCCGCGCTCGTCAGATCCTTCTCACGACATGCGGGATGCGGCATGTTTCTCGGAGCAACAACAACAACAACAACAACAAGATGCATCCGGAACATTTTAGCATCTCATGAATTAACATGCGTCGCTCCACCCGGGGCGGCACCTATGTCCCCCAACCGACGCAGCAGTGCCCGCTATATGGCGGGCACTGTGATGGTAGCGATGGCAATGTCCTTAATGCGCAATGGTAGAGCCCGGCTTGCACTTGCCCTGCCACATCACAGGGAACAGCTTCGCATCGCTAAATCTCTTGAATTGGACGCGCTTTGCGAGACTTACGCAGTCGTGGCTATGAAGCTTGAAGCGCTGCGGAAAGAAAACCCACCTCGGGAGGATCTATTGCTTGAATACCAAGGTCTGTGCCTGGACTTGCAAGCCGAGGCGGTCGAGCTGCTGGAAAGGCACAGACGTAGACTTGTGGAGATCCCTTGAGATCCCGCCAAAGCGGGACTTCATGTGCGTATTCCGGTGATCACCAGTCCCAGGACTGTCGGCCGTACCACTCATCGATATCGCGCCGGACGCGATCCTTCTCGATGCCGTAGCGTTCCTGAATTTTTCCTTCGAGCTGGTCGCGGTTGCCGGCGATCTCATCAAGGTCATCGTCAGTGAGCTTGCCCCACTGCTCCTTAATTTTGCCCTTGGCCTGCTTCCAGTTCCCTTCGATGCGATTCCAATCCATTGCGTTTCCTCCTGGGGTTCAACGCTCTGTAACCTCAACTCGTGACGGCGCATTTGGTTCACTTTTTCCTCGTAAGTGGTTGCTCTACAGCATTTTTATCATTTTTTTGGAACGTTTTCTGAAGAGTGCCGTTCGGCTCGCCAAATAATGCGGGCGATGGACATGGATGTGAGGAAAGCAGGAAAGGCGAGATTGCTGTTGGCGATCCCTGAGCTGCGTCACAGCCCTTGGATGATGCGCGACCTTGTCTTCATGAAGCTATGCGAGGCTTACGAACTCGCATGCCTGGACCGTGACGCTCTTCGTTGTTCCGCACAGAAAGAGGACCAAGCCCTCCTAAGATCCGAGGAAGAATGCCAGGAGATCGAGGCTACCGCGGTCGCATACATCAGAGAGCAGCAAGTGTTTCCCGGTGCCGTTTGAACCGAACGTGTCGTGTCTTTATCAGCCGATCCCGCGGACTAACACGATGCGCCCCCGTGGCCCGCAAAGAGGCAAGCGAGCGTTCCCTCGCGGTCACCTTGGTGTTGAAGCGACAGGCGCCTCAGAGGCTCACCATTATTTCTACGCCCCACAAGAGCAATCCGGCCGCCATCGTCTCATGCGTCGCCGTGGAATTGATATGGAGATACCGGGCGATCGAGCGCAGCTACGCGACGATCTCCAGCTTGAGGAAATCGCGGTACCCGGTAGGGCATCCGAAGGTACAGTGAAACACCGGACCAAGGCGAGAGCCTTCTCCCTGAATGTTGTTGCTTGAAACACATCGTGAGCCTATCGTGAAGCTATGTTCTCTGGGGAGTGAGGATCATGGCAAACAGACGATCTTACTTCCTCCCAGAGGACATTGCATTCATGCGCGACGCCCTCCGCGAGTGGTGCGTTATTCAGCATGTCGAACGAGACAGCCCCGAAGCCACCATGGCTGCGATCACACTGGTTGGCTTGATGGAAGAAGGCTTAGCCAGAGCTGAAGTGCTAGAGGCCCTCACTAAGAAGTCGGCGATGGGATTCAGACGCTGTGCCTAGCGTTCCTTCGGGGGCGAACCGAAGATGCTCATCCGATATATTGGGATTTACGTCTTCATCTGCCGCAACGTAAGAACCCTGTCCCGTGCCGAGAGGGGATGGTCATCTCTAATGCTCGCGACATAAACGCGACGCATTCCTACGTGTCAACCGGTCAATCGCAGCAAAGGTCGATGGCGTCTAGTCGTTGCCAGACCCTCCCCGCTTCTCCAGCCGGTCGAGCACGTCTTCCGGAGTGACTTCCGTTGCGAGTTCGCTGACTTCGGAGTCGACCGCCGTCTTTACGTGCAGACGATCTGCTATCGCGGAGACCAGCGTTAGGAGCTGCGTCGCCTCCTGCTCCGCGAGAAGCGATATTTGCAGGTTGAGATCCGCGCGCTTGTCGGCATTCTCCGCCATCCGATTTTGGCTGATGAGAACGAAGGTGGAGATGAAGATCGCCTCTACCGAGGCAACCATGGCGAGGATCACAAAGCTTGGATCGAAAATCGGCACGCCGGGGATCCAACCGATGTTTGCTGCAATCCAGAAGCCGACCGCCGCCAGATGTAGATAGATGAACGTCATCGAGCCGGCAAAATGGGTAATGGCGTCCGCAATCCTGTCGTGAAGCGTTCTTTCTCGTTCCGCCTCCTCGCGCCGTTTCAAAATAGCGTTGATGTTGCGGTCGAGCCTGCGTGAGCCGCCAAGTGGCCGGGCCGAGTGTTCCTCATTGTGTGGCATTCTCGAGACTTGCATACAGCGCTTCCAGGATCGGTTCAGCGACTGGAATTTTCTTGTTTACACCTCGCGTGCAAACACGCCAAGACTTACAAAGTTCCGGTCAGGAATTTAGGACTTGCGTCCGGTGCGCAGCGGCGGCTCAGCGATATGGCGCCTCATGAAATTCAATCTCGAGCTCTTGCGCACGAGCGAAGACACTGCTCAGTCGCGCACGTTCTTTCGCCGTCAACGTCTCGCCTGCCCCGTCCAACTGGTCTCTCAGCCACATGGCCTGGGCGGCGAAATCCTCATGTGTATGCATATCCACCCATTCTCGAAGCAGCGGGTCGCTGATCGCAGAGGCTTTAGCCTGTTTCGACCAGGTCCAGTACATCCACTCGGCCGCAAACATGGCGGCGACGATGTCGAGGAAGGTGCCTTCGCGCGCAATCTCTAGCATGCCGGTTCGGAACGCCTCGACCTCGGGCAGTTGCAGGTCGAAGGCAGAAGGGTTGATGCCGCGCAAGGCGAAAGTCTTCTCGAAATAGGCAATCTGCTGATTGGCAAGGGCGTCAAGCACGCCAACCAACCATCGCTTCTGTTCGACCGTCTCGGCCTTGGCCACGCCATAAGCGAAGATTGAGATAGCAGTATCGACGAAAGCGCCCTCGTAGACGAGATAGCGTTCGAAAGTCTCATTGCTCAAGCCGTTCCGCTTGACATCCTCTACGAAGCGATGGTTCACCATGGCTTCGAAAACGGAGGCATTTTCGCGGAGGATCTGGTCGGAAAGAGTCTCTGTCTCCACGGTTCATGCCTCCAGGACAGGTGCGGCGGCAGCGCGCAGGGCGCGGACCCGCTCGATATCGACGGCGTTCCACCAGACACCACCGTGCTTCAGCGAAGAGGCGACGATGACGCCGTTCGTGCGCTGGAGAATCTCGAGGATGTTGTCCTTCGTGACGCCCGAGCCAACCAGGAGGGGCAGATGGGTGGCCGAACGGATTTCCTCAATCTCCTCGATGGTGGCGGCGTTACCGGTTCGTTGCCCGGTGGCGATCACGCCGTCGGCATCGAAAAACGCAAGGTCTCGGGTCAGTTCCTGGATCGACCGGTCAGCGACGATCGCGTGACTACCGTGTTTGACGTGACTATCGGCAAAGATCTTGATGTGTTCACCCCGCAGCATCGACCGGTATCGCATTGCCTCACCGGCGCGGCCTTCCATAAGGCCTTCATTGGCGACATAGGCATTTGCCCACTGATTGACGCGTATGAATTTGGCACCGCCGGCCATGGCGATTGCAAGGGCCGGAATTGGTGCGTTGGCAAGCACGTTGATACCAAGCGGGACACCGGTGGCGCGAGCGATGCGATCGGTCACCACGGACATGAACGCTGCCGTTTCGTGGCCAATGTCTTCCGGCTTGGAAAAGGGCAGATCGCCATGGTTCTCGATGATGAGGCCGTGCATGCCGCCTTCGATCAGAGCTTCGGCGTCGCGCATGCAAGCGTCATAAATCGTCGACATGTCCGCAGCGCGATAACGCGGGGCCCCGGGAAAAGCCGGGCAATGAATCATGCCGATCAGAACCTTGTCAGTCCCGAATATTTCCCTTATGGCGCTTGAAGGTTTTTCGGATATTTCCGGCATTTCTTTCCCTTTCGAAAGTATGTCCATGCACGCTTACGTAATCGGTAATGTCACCATCGACGAGACCATTGCCGTGTCGGAAATGCCGGTTGCGGGAGCATCCGTGCTCGGCCGGCAGCAATCCCGTGACCTTGGTGGCAAGGGAGCGAACCAGGCTGTCGTCATGGCGCGCTGCGGACTTCCAACCAGCCTCATTGCGGCCATCGGTGAAGGTTTTCGCGCAAACATAATCCGCGAGCATCTCGCCGAGGAACCGGTGGTAAGCCATCTCGTTCCGCTTACAGGCAGATCGAGCGATTTCTCGATCGTGCTGACGACACCCGACGGTGAGAACCTGAACGTCACGACGACGGACGCCGCCCAGAACCTCCCGCTTGCCGATGCCGTGGCGGCGCTTGCCGATGCGGCAGCAGGCGACCTCGCAATTCTGCAAGGCAATCTCACGGACAAAACGACCCGTGGCGTCCTTGAAGCGGCCCGTGCGCGCAGCATGGTGACGGCCTTCAATCCCTCTCCCCTTCGTTCCTTCTTCGCCAGTCTCTGGCCGCTCATCGACATCGCCTTTCTCAACGAGGGAGAGGCCTTGGCGCTGACCGGAACGAGTGGCGAAAGTGCAGCTCGCACCTTGCTTTCGGCCGGGCTTCGCGAAGTCGTTCTCACGTTCGGCAGCCACGGCGCGATGCTCGTGACGGACGAAGGCGTCGTTCGCGTTCCTGCAGCCGCCTGCGAGACCGTGGACACGACCGGCGCCGGCGACACCTTCATGGCAGTCGCCCTTGCCTCGGCGAAACTGCGGGCGACCCGCCTCGACCGCACTGCAGTCGAGCATGCGACCCGCGCCGCCGCGATCACCGTAAGCCGTCCCGGCACGCGCTCGGCTTTTCCAACCGCGAGCGAGCTTGCGAAGATTCTCGCCTCGCGTTGAGCGAGGACCAACTCGGGGCTGCTCGCTCAGCGGGCGCTTTCAGTCATCCAACCGAGAATGTTCTTCCAGAGCCTGCCATAGCCTTCCCATGCGCAGAATGCCGGCGACAGCCAGTGAGGTCCGATATCGGAGGTCCAGGCGGCGGTGCGGCCCTTACCATAGTTGCCAAGAACAAGCAGCGGATGACCTCCCTGGTCCGCTGGAAGTCGGGCGATGACATCGGCGTCGTCGCGCGCTTCCACCTCGTTGACGCCGAGAAGCACCGGCCACTCGCCGCCAAGTCCAGCCATTACGGGGTGATCCGGCTTTACGATATCGGCAACGGCGCCCTCGGGAATTTCCACCCGGTCGTCATAGGGAAGGCAAGTCACCGGGAGCGTCTCTTCAACGGGCGTGCGCCGCCAGCGAGCCTTGCCGTCAATGCCCTGGAAGGAAAAGTAGCCGCCGACCATCAGCAGAGCGCCCCCCTTGTCCACCCAGGCCCTGATAAGCTTTAGCCGGTTCGCCACGGTGCGGGAATGGAGCCATACGTCCGGCGGCAACAGCAGCGAGTTCGCACCTATGTCGGACAGAATTATCGCATCGAAATCATCGAGGCCCGCCATCTCATAGGGGAATTTATCGACCGCTTCATGCGCCGTCATGTAGGTCAGCTCGAACTCGCTGCCTTCGAGCGCCTTGACAAGCGGCTCGGCGCCGAGATGAAAGGTGACGCTGCCGAACTGGTCGAAGCCCTTGTAATGGGTGGCGGAGCTGACCCAGCTTTCACCAACGAGAAGTACTTTCTTTGTCATCGCTTATCCGTCTGTCTTGAACTTATGCATTAAGGGGCGGATCATGCCCCGGCTTGGAATACCGAACAGGGATTTCCCCGCATCATTCGATCGAGGACCGGCTCCTCGAGCCCATGACGTTTCAGACGCGGCAGGAAATGACGCAGCACATAGGCGTAGCCGTTACCGCCGTAATGCGTCAGCATCATCTTCAAGAACACGTCGTGCGACAGCAGTATCCGTTCGAGATGGCCGGCCTCGACCAGCCTGACGATGGCTCGCGCGGCTTCTTCGTCGCTTGGGCACTGGACCTGCTGATCGGCATAGAAGAAATCCATGCCGATCATGTCGTATTCGATGAACGCACCGCGCGAAGCCAATTCACTCTGATAGGCGAAATCGTCGTGGGACGGGTTCATATGGCAGAGCACAGTGTGGCGCAGATCAGCACCTTCCGCAGCGACCATGTCGAGCACACGGTGGCCGAGGCGGAACCAGCCAGGCAGATGGACCATCAACGGCAATCCGGTTCTGACCTGGGCTCGCGCCGCGCCGCGCAGCGACTTCTCCTCGTCCGCGGTAAAGTCGGCGGAAACCCCGATCTCGCCGATTAGACCAATTTTGACGTCGCTACCGTCAACGCCTTCGATGGCCTCACAAACGATCTCGTTGGCAATCTCGTCGACGGTCATTTTGGCGACCTTGGCCGGATGGGAAGAGCCAAGGTAGTAGCCGGCGCCCATCACGATGTTGAGGCCGGTCTCTTCCGAAATGCGTCGCAACGCCAGCGGATTGCGCCCGATCCCCCTGCAGGTCGGCTCAACGACGGTCCGGCCTCCCTCCGAGGCGAAGGCCTTGAGTTCGGCGATTGCCAACGACTCGTCATCAAGGGTGATGTTGTGCTTGTTGACGAACGGGTCCTGCCGAAGTTCGCAAAGAATTTCCATGCAGACGAAACCCTCGGCGAGGTATTGCCGTTCCTTGGCCTTAGGCGGATGCCACCAGCAGCGGCAATCATTGAGAATATGCTCATGCATCAGTGTGACGCCGAGCTCTTCGGCAGCTACGGGTCCAGTCACCGTCATCACCTGACCGGAACGTACATGAGCTTCAGACAGGTCGTTGCCCATGATCTTACTTCTTCATTCCTGCGCCAAACCGAAAGTTGGTGGTGAAGATGCGAGTGTTCAGCCAAATCGCGATGAGGATGATGGCGCCGGTGACGATCTGGGTGAAGAAGGGCGAGATGTGCATCAGGATCAGACCGTTGCCAATGACGGCGATCGTGAGCGTGCCGAGTACGGTCCCCAAGATGGTCCCGCGTCCGCCCATCAACGAGGTGCCGCCCAAGACGACTGCCGCGATCACCTGCAGTTCGAAACCGACCGCAGCATTCGACGAGCCGGAGCCGAGGCGCGCGGCAATCAACAGCCCGGCGAGCGCGCTTGCGATCCCGGAAATCAGGTAGACCGAGGCGATGATCCATTTCGCCGGCATGCCGACGCGCCGTGCGGCTTCCATGTTAGAGCCTACAGCGACCACCTGCCGACCGTATTTGGTCGACTTGATCACCACGTAGCCGAAAACGGCGACGAGGACTGCGATCAGCGCCGGCACCGGGACACCGAGCAATTCGCCGCGACCGAGCGCAAAGAAGCCCGGAGCGTCCTTGATCGGAATGGAATAGCCCTGGGTCAGATAGAGCGCAAAACCGCGCAGGATCGAAAGACCGGCAAGCGTCACGATGAAGGCAGGGATTCCCTGATAGGCGGTAAACCAGCCCTGGACGAGGCCGAGGAAGGCGCCGAAGGCAAGCATGGCAAGGACAACAACCGGCCATGGGTAGCCCATGGCGAGAATGATCGCGGCCACCGCATTGACGAGAGCGACCTGAGAACCGACTGAAAGATCTATGCCGCCGGTGATGATGACGAAGGTCATGGCGACGGCAACGATCAGGATTGGAGCCGCCTGGCGGATGACGTTTAGAATATTGCCGAGCGTCATGAACGTATCGGTCATGACGGAGAAAAACACGACGCAGGCAAGAAAGAAGAAGGTGATCGAGAGGACCTGCGCATGTTCGGTAAAGAAATCGGCGGCCGGCGAGCCTTTCGCACGTTCGGTATAGGTCGTCATTGCTTGGCTCCCTCCCCGACAATCAATTTGACGAGGTCTTCCAAGTTGGTGTTACCGATGTCGCGTTCGGCGACTTTCGTGCCTTCGTACATGACGGCGACCCGATCGCAGACGCGAAAGAGATCCTGCAGCCTATGCGTGATCAGGATCACCGAGACGCCTTTGGCCTTGACCCGGTTAATCAGCGAAAGGACCGCCTCCACTTCTGCCACGGCCAGCGCGGAAGTCGGCTCGTCCATGATCAGGGTCTTGGGATTGAACGACGCGGCACGGGCAATGGCGATGGCCTGGCGCTGGCCGCCGGAGAGCTGCGCGACCTTGGCGGTCAGCCGCGGAATGCGGATTTCAAGCGCATCGAGCATTTTGCGGGCTTCCGCCAGCATCGTCCTGGTGTCGAGAAACGGACCCTTGCTGATCTCACGTCCGAGAAAGAGATTGCCAACGACATCGACGTGGTCACAGAGGCTGAGATCCTGGAAGACCATCTCGATATTGCGATTGCGCGCGTCGGCGGGACCGGAAAACCGCACCTCTTCGCCTTCGAGCGTGATTGTTCCACCATCGGCGATATAGGTCCCGGAAATGATCTTCGTGAGCGTCGACTTGCCTGCCGCATTGTCTCCGACGAGACCAAGGCATTCGCCCGGATAGACATCGAGATCCACACCACGCAGCGCCTGATGCGAGCCGAAGCTCTTGCGAATTCCTCTCAAGGAAACGCGCGGGCTGTTTCCAGCGCGGGAGGGCGAAGCCCCCCCGACACCGGCAACAGCCTCAAAATGCTGTCTATCTGCCACCATCACTTGAATACCGTGCGATAGGGTTCGACATTGTCCTTAGTGACGATGGTCACCGGAACGGCGATGTTCTTCTCAACGCTTCCACCTTCAGAAACCTTCTTCAGCGCATCGATGGCAGCGGCTCCCATGGCGGCGGGATCCTGCTGGATAACTGCTGCCACATAGCCCGCATCGATGCCGGCAATTGCCTGGGCGGTCAGGTCCCAACCAAAGACCTTGATGCTGTCCTGCTTGCCCTGGCTTTCAACTGCGGCGATAGCGCCCATCAATGCCGGTTCGCCCGTTGCGTAGATGGCGGTGAGGTCCGGATTACCGGTGATGAGGTTTTCGGCCGCGGCAAGGGCGTTGTCCTGAATGTTCTGGCCGTCGACGACGCCTGCGATGGTGACGCCGTCGACGCCCTTCAGGGTCTTTTCGAAGCCTTCCTGGCGCACGTTCTGAATGAAGGAGTTGAGCGCTCCGACAATGCCAAGTTTGGCTTTGCCGTCGGCATTCGCCTTGATGTAGTCGAGGAAGAATTTGCCCATATCCGCGCCGGCCTTGGCATTATCGACGCCGATCTGCGCCTTTTGCGGCCCCTCCGGCAGGATCGCATCGATTGCAACGACGGGAATGCCCGCCTCAGAGGCTTGCGTGACAGCCGGCATGATGCCGTTCACGTCGATGGCTGCGACCGCGATCCCGTCGACCTTTTGCTGAATATAGGTCTCGATTGCGCTGTTTTGAGCAGCCGGATCATTGTTGGCATTGAAAATCACCAGCTTCACGCCCGCCGCATCGGCCGCTTTCTGTGCGCCTTCGTTCATCTGATTGAAGAAGAGCGCCTGCTGATTGATCTGCACGAGCGCGAAAGTTTTCTCCGCAGCGAATGCTGGAGAGAAAGCGGCGCCGAGGGACGCTAGCGCGGTAAGGCCGGCGAGAAGAGTTCTGCGTTTCAAATTCCAGGTCATGTTCCTTATCCTCTGACGGTTTTGCGTTGCGGTTTATTATCTCGCGGGCGGTGCAACGGATTTCCGCACGACGATTTCGACCGGTAGGAGCGTTTCTCGAAAAGAGCCTGGGCTCTCCTGCCAATTCGTTTCAAGGAGCAGAGCGACGGCGCGCTGTCCGATCGATCTGACCGGCTGACGGATAGCCGTCACCGGAGGGGCAAAGAGATGGAGTGGCCCGACATCGTCGAAACCGACGAGTGAAACGTCCTCGGGTATCGAAACACCTTGCGCGCGCAAGACCTCGATCAAACCGATCGCAATCTCATCCGAACTCGCAAAGATCGCGGTCGGCGGCCTTCCCTCCGCCAGGAAACGTCGTCCGGCTTCTCGTCCGAATTCAATTGTGTATTCGCCGTGATATTTCGAGATGTTCGCCGAACCGTCGGCTGCCTCTCGCATCGCCCGTTCCAAGCCCGCCAAGCGCCGGCGTGAGCTGATCATAGCTTCAGCCCCCCCGATGAAGAGGACGTTCCGGTGCCCGTGTTCGGCGAGATGCTTTCCGGCAAGATAACCACCGCGCTCGTTGTCGGAAAAGAGCTTCGGGGCGTTCGCGTCCGGAACGTCTTCATCGGCAACGACGACCTTGCCGGTGCGGTTGATGAGCTCGGCCAATTGCCCGTTGTCCGGATGGTTGGTGACGAAGATCAATCCGTCGACATGATTTCGTTCGATGAGTTGCAGGTAAGCAACCTCGCGTCCCTGGCGGTTCAGCGTCGCATAGAGCGACACGGCGAGCCCGAGCTTGTCGGCTTCCGCCTCGACTGCTGCGACGAGCGTTGCAAAGAAGGGGTTTGCGATATCCGGCACGACAAGGCCGATCGTATCAGACCGTCCTCGGCTCAACCGACGCGCATGCGGGTTCGGATGGTAATTGAGGTCAAGGATCGCATCCTCAATTCGTTTCTTCGTCTCGGCAGGCAGATCGAGAGATCCATTCAGAAGCCGCGATACGGTGGAGATGGAGACCCCGGCGGCGGCCGCCACATCCTTGAGACTTGTTGCTCGTTCCCGCGCCACCAGCTCCCCCAATTATTGTAAAGCGGTTTAGTAAAGCGGTTTACAAAGGAAAATACGGCCACTGGCGTTTGTCAAGTAAACCTTGCGCCACAATCTGCCTTTTTTCAAAGATGGCCAAACCACGCGAAAACTAGAGAATTATCGAGCCCGATCAGACCCACAATGCCCAGCTGAACACGGTCGGTAAGATCGGCCAGTTGGCGCTTCTCCCGACGGCGAAAGGCCGCAGGTTCTTCGCATTGATCACGATATGAGAACCTCTGATGAGCAATTTCGGGCTCTGGCTCTTCCTTCCCGGCGAGTTCATGCGCCAACCCGCAACGGCCTGGCTTTCGTGCCTTCGCAGGATATGATAAAGAGGCGGTGGTTCGCGGTGAAAGGATAATGATCCTTGGTCCGCACCCTCCCCCTCGCAACGTGCCAGCTGCCGGGCCTGGGAGAGAGTGTTACTACCATCAACTAATTTAGTTAATTGCAATCTTCTTCAGGTTGAGCCTTAAATACTCTCTGTTTTATGAAAAGTTCGTAGTGCTGAAGTCGCTGCGCTTTCAATGAGTTCCAGTCTAGTACCGGGCTAAGGCGTCCGGTTCCTCACGCCGTCGTATACTTTGAACGGTATTGGAGAGTGTTTCATGTGTGGAATTGCCGGACTAATAAATTATACGAGGCGAGATCGCGGGGAATCCGCCGCAACGTTAAGGCAGATGGCGGGAGCACTCGCACATCGGGGGCCGGATGACGAAGGCATCTGGCTTGACCCAGATGGCCGGGTCGGCCTTTGCCACCGCCGTCTCGCGATAATCGATCTGTCGCCGACCGGCGCGCAGCCGATGCACTCGGCCAGCGGCCGATATTCGATTGTCTACAACGGCGAGATTTACGGTTTCCGCGAGCTGCGGGACGAGCTGGAGGCAAACGGCTCGCGATTCTTGGGCCACTCCGATACTGAAGTCCTTTTGGAGGCATTCGAGGCTTATGGGCTTGAAGGCGCCCTGCAGCGCTGCAACGGAATGTTCGCCTTCGCACTTTACGACAGAGTGGCGAAAAAAATCCTGTTCGCCCGCGATCGGATCGGCAAGAAACCACTTTATATCGGCATATCTCCGAATGCAGTCGCTTTTGGGTCCGAGCTGAAGAGCATTAGGACGCACCCTGCCTTTCGGTCTGCGGAGATAGACCGCGACGCGCTTACGCTCTACATGCGGCATGGCTATGTGCCGACGCCCTATTCGATTTATCGGGACATATTCAAGCTCCCGCATGGTTCGTGGCTAAGCATTTCACTCGATCAGCCGCCTGTCTCGGCAACGGCTGCCATAGATGCGGTGAAACCCTATTGGAGCGCTTTCGAGGCGGCTGAGCGGGGATACGCTCAGCGCGTGGAGAGCGCCGACGAAGCCTTGCATCTCCTGGATGACACGCTGAAGCGGGCGGTCAGTGAACGGATCGTCTCAGACGTTCCCGTCGGAGTGCTCCTTTCCAGTGGCATCGACTCGTCTCTTGTGACGGCCGTCATGCAAGAGGTCTCTCCATCGCGGGTGAAGACTTACACGGTGCGCTTTATCGAGGAGCAATATAATGAGGCTGACGTGGCCTCAGCGATCGCTCGGCACCTGAACACCGACCACACGGAGATTACGGCCGAGCCCGACATCGCTTTGGGCATGATCGCCGATCTACCGGACGTCTATGACGAGCCGTTTGCCGATCCGTCGCAGCTCCCGACACTGCTGGTCTCGAAGCTGGCGCGAAGAACAGTGACGGTGGCGCTGTCGGGCGATGGGGGCGATGAGTTCTTCGGTGGCTATAATCGTTATCGCCAAATGACCGTTTTCGATCGCCTTGCCAAAAGGGCGCCCGGCTTTGCGCTTCAGGCGGCAATGCATGCCCCACGCTGGGCGCTCGAAATTGCTGCGTCGGGAGTGCGCCGTGTAGCTCACGGGTCTCTGCAAGATGAGGTGACTGGCAATCGACTAAGAAGGCTTGCCGAACTGCTCGAAATCCGCGATCCCGACACCCGCTATCTGGACTTTCTCTCAGTTTGGTCACATCCGACTGAAATCGTGCCAGGCGGACGCGAGCTGCCCACCGCAATGACATCGAAACGAATCCCGGCGTGTCTCAGTGCGGTCGACCGAATGATGTATAGCGATATGATCGCTTATCTTCCGGATGACATTCTCGTAAAAGTCGACCGTGCTTCGATGGCCGTTGGTCTGGAGATGCGTGCTCCATTGCTCGACTATCGCTTTATCGAACAGGCCTGGCGTGCCCCGAGAGCACTGTGCTTTGGCAAAACCGCTTTGCGCCATCTGCTTTCACGACGATTACCAGAGGAATTCATGAGCCTTCCGAAACGCGGATTTGGCGCACCAATCGCTGCTTGGCTCCGAGGGCCGCTGCGCCCCTGGGCCGAAGACATGCTTTCGCCATCGCGGTTGCGACGCGACGGGATCTTCCGAGTAGAACCGATCGTGGAGCGCTGGAAGGCGCATCTTGCCGGGCACCGCGACTGTGCACCGCAACTCTGGACGGTGTTGATGTTCAACGCCTGGCATGATCGCTGGGGAGGAGCTATTAATCAGCGAGGAAATGCGACGGTGGTCGAGCCAAGACTCCACGACCAAGTCGCCCGCCTCGGCTGATAGAGCGAAGAGTCGGATCCCCGTTACTTCGGGTGACCGTGAAGTCGCACCTGCTTCATGCTTAAATGCGGGCGGACGGCAAGCCGAGACGAACCTCGCGATCCTCGAAATTGCCAAACCAAGGTACGCCGGCACACTGTTGAAGTGTGGCCGGGGATCTCGACATAACAGCTGGTGGTTAGGATAAAGCAGAAGTTCTGAACAGGTAATCGCCGTCCCTTGTTATGGCTAGAATTTGCGCAGCCGGTTTCCTTGACACCTTTTTAGGCGACCCATATGGTTTTTAAACCAATTGGTAAAAAAGAGGGGAACATGACGAAGCAATTTATCCTTTCGCGGCGAGCGATCCTCGCCTCGGGGTTGGCTCTCGGCGCAAACGCCCTGGCACCAGCCGTACGCGCTCAAGAGAAGATGAAAGTCGCCGGCATCCATGCCTCGCCGGTCGAAAACGCCTGGAATTCCTGTCTTCATAAGGCCCTTCAGGACGCTGCTTCAGAGGGCGCGATCGAGTATGTATTTTCGGAAGGCGTATCAGGCACCGACTATCCACGGGCCATGCGCGAATATGCCGAGCAAGGCTGTAAGCTTATTGTCGGCGAGGCTTATGCCGTCGAGCGCGAGGCGCGCCAGGTCGCAGCCGATTATCCAGATACGGCATTCTTGCTTGGATCGAGCGGCGAGGCCACGGGTTCCAATTTTGGTGTCTTCGGCACCTGGAACCATGACGGGGCTTATCTCGCCGGCATGCTGGCCGGGGCTATGACGAAGTCCGGCATAGTTGGTTCGGTCGGCGCTCTTCCCATTCCCGAGGTCAACATGCTGATCAATGCGTTTGGCGCAGGCGTCAAGGAAGTGCGCCCGGACGCCAAACACCTCGTCTCCTTCATCGGAACCTTCTTTGATCCGCCCAAGGCACGCGAAGCCGGACTTGCTCAGATCGATGCCGGGGCGGACATTCTCTTCGGCGAGCGCATCGGCACCGCGGACGCGGCGAAGGAGCGTGGCATCAAGTCCATCGGTTCGCTGATCGACTATACGCCGCGCTACCCCGATACGGTCTTCGCGAACGCAATGTGGTATTTCCGACCAATCCTCAATGCTGCGATCGCAGACGTGAAGGCTGGCAAGCCGACCGGCAACAACTACACTGCCTATGGGCTGATGAAGCAAGGCGGCAGCGATATTGTCTATGTTAGGGGTGTCGCCCCTGCCGCTGCTGAGGCGGCCATGGAGGCCAAACGCTCCGCGATCAAAGCTGGAACCTTTGAGGTCCCGATAATGATGGATGCACCTCAGTAAACAGGCATTTGCATGAGCCGGAGCGAAGGGGCGGGATTTACGGTCGCAGGCGGCGACGCGACGGCGCTCGCCGATCAGATTTCTGCCGGGGCGATGACATGCGCGGAGGCAATGGCGGCGGCAATTGCTGCCGCTTGCGACCGCGAAAGCTATGGAGCCATCTGCCAGCTTGAGGCCGAGTTGGGGATGGCGGCCGCCAGTGCGTTGGACAAGGAACGTAGAGACGATCCCAATCGGTTCGCTGTCCGACCGTTTGCGGGCGTGCCCACACTTGCCAAAGACCTCGGAGGTCCTTTCAAGGGTTTTCCAGTGAGAGCCGGCTCCCGGCTAATTGACCGACCTGATCCGAGCGCTGATTCCGATCTGGCCGAGCGCTTCCGCAACGCCGGCTTCAATCTTTTCGGCCTGACCACAAGCCCTGAATTCGGCCTTTCTCTGTCGAGCGAGCCGGCGCGCGGACCATTGTGCCGCAATCCACTCGATCCCTCCCGCACTGCCGGCGGGTCCTCGGGTGGCGCCGCCTGCGCCGTCGCACTGGGGATCGTCGCCTTGGCTCATGCAACAGATGCAGGCGGCTCCATTCGGGTGCCTGCCGCCTGCTGCGGATTGGTGGGCCTGAAGCCGACGCGCGGGACCATTCCGGCCGGACCAGGCTTTGCAAATCACCTCGGCGGTATCGCGAGCGAACTCGCCGTCTGCCGTTCGGTCCGTGACGTATCTCAGCTATTCGATCAGCTGCGGGGTCGGGCGAAGGGGCCTTATGCCGACCCCAGCCGGGAGGATCGACCCAAGCGCCGGTTGCGCATCGGGGTACTGAGCGATACCGGCACACTTTATCCGACGGAGAGCGGCAGGCTTGAGGCCGTCGTATCGGCAGTGCGGGTCGCCGAGGCAGATGGCCACGAAGTCGTGCCTATCGAGTGGAGTGCGCTCGAGGCAAGCGTCGCAAGCAGCAGCCGCGTTTTCGCCGACATTGTCTCCGTCAATCTGGCATCGCTCGCAGACACTCTGAAGCTCGACCTCAGGCAGGCTGAGCCGCTTTCCTTAGCCTTTGCGGAGCGTGGACGCGCGCTTTCGGCCCCGGAATTGTGGCAGACATTGAGTGCCGACGTGCACATCAGTCGCAATTTATGGACACTCTTCGAAAGCATCGACTGTCTGCTGACGCCTATGCTCGCCTGCGCGCCGCCACCGCTCGGCTCGTTTTCGACCGATCACAGCGACACGGAACTTCATCTCCAAAAAATGGCAGCCTTTGCGCCGCTTGCGAGCCTTGCCAATGTTTCCGGCTTTCCGGCGCTCACTCTTCCCTTTGGGTGCGACCGCGATGGTCTGCCGCTGCCCATACAGATATTTGCCCGAATGGGTGAAGAGACAACATTATTCCGGCTTGCCTCGCGGTTGGAGGCCGAGGATCGCTGGAGACATCCCTATGCCGTCGCGGGACTTGCGGCATGACTTCCGCTCCTGTTCTTCAACTCAACGGCATCAGCAAGCGCTTCGGCGCCATCAAGGCGAACGATGATATCTCCTTGACCCTCGGCAAGGGAGAGGTGCTGGCGCTGCTTGGAGAGAATGGTGCCGGCAAGACGACCTTGATGAGCATCCTCTTCGGCCATCATGTGCCTGATTGCGGCAGCGTGCTGGTCGACGGCGCCGAACTGCCGCACGGTCGGCCTCGCGCGGCAATCCGCGCCGGGATCGGGATGGTACATCAGCATTTCTCGCTCGCTCCGAACCTAACGGTCATCGAAAACGTCATGGCCGGGACGGAGAAGCTTTGGTCGCTGAGGTCGGATGTTGCGGCGGCCAAGAGAAGATTGCTCGCGATCGCCGATCGATTTGGCCTCAAGGTGGATCCCGGCGCACGCCTCGGCGATCTCTCGGTCGGCGAGCAGCAGCGCGTGGAAATTCTGAAAGCCCTCTACAACGACGCCCGTATTCTCATCTTGGACGAACCGACGGCGGTCCTCACAAATTTGGAAGCCGAGCGGCTCTTCCGGACCCTGCGGGAAATGGCACGCCAGGGCCTGTCGCTGATCTTCATCTCCCATAAGCTGGACGAAGTCATGAGCGCTGCCGATCGCGTGGTGGTGCTGCGCGGCGGCAAGGTCGTCGCCGAACGCCACACGCACGAAACCAACAAGTCCGAGCTTGCCGAGCTCATGGTCGGGCATCGTGTCACGCGCCCGGTGCGCGAGGCCTTGCCCCCGGGCGAGATTGCTTTCGAAGCTGTCCGCATCACGGTGAACGAAGGTGGCGTCGATCGCCTGAAGGATGTGAGCTTCCGTCTTCATGCCGGTGAGACACTTGGCATTATCGGCGTCTCCGGCAACGGTCAGGCGACCCTCGCCCGTGTCGTCTGCGGCCTTGCGTCGTGGAGCGCCGGCGACATTGTGCTCTTTAATGAAATGGTGGATGCGCTCAACGTTCGAAGCTTGATCGAGGCTGGCGTCGGGCGCGTCCCGGAAGACCGGAACAAGGAGGGTGCTATCGGCGAGATGGCCGTCTGGGAGAACGCCGTCCTCGAGCAGATTACGGCGCCTTCTTTCTCAAGATACGGATTGGTCAACCGAAGAGCGGCTATTGCCTTCGCGAAAAACATCATTCGAGATTTCGACGTGCGTGGCGGTGGGCCCGTGACCCCGACGCGGCTTCTCTCCGGCGGCAACATGCAAAAGCTTATCCTCGGCCGCAACCTTTGCAATCGCCCGCGCATTCTTGTTGCCTCGCAACCGACCCGCGGCCTTGATGAAGGCGCCGTAGCCGCCATTCACGCCCGCATACTCAAGGCGCGCGAGGAAAAAACGGCCGTGCTGCTGATCTCGGAGGACCTCGACGAGGTGATCGGCCTTGCCGACCGCATCCAGGCAATCGTCAAGGGTCGGCTCTCACAGCCCATATCCGCCGAGGAGGCAAATCCCCGAAAGCTCGGACTGATGATGGCTGGCGAATGGCATGTAACGAGCGAGGCCGGTCATGCGTCTTGAGCGCCGCGATCATCGTCCGATCGCACTCATTATCGCCGCTGCCCTGATGGCGGTCCTAGCCGCCCTTGCCATGGCAGGGATCTTGATCGGCCTTGCCGGTGCACCCGTTCTCAAAGCTTACTGGCTGATTGTCAGCGGCGCCTTCGGCACGCGGCTCGCAGCAACCGAGACACTGACACGCGCGACGCCATTGATCTTGACCGGCCTTGCGGCCGCGGTCGCCTTTCGGGCGCGGCTCTGGAACATCGGCGCCGAGGGACAGTTCTATCTCGGCGCAATCATCGTCGCAGCTCTCGGGTCGGATTTTCTTTCCGCCTTGCCTGCACCGTTGCTCATCCCGGCATTGCTGACAGCTGGCGCCATCGCCGGAATGGTGCTCATCCTTGTGCCGCTCTGGTTGCGCCTTCGCTTTTCAGTCGATGAAGTCGTGACCAGCCTGCTGCTCAATTTCGTCAGTTTGCTGTTCGTGTCGATGCTCATCGACGGCGTCTTGAAGGATCCGCTCGCCTTCGGATGGCCGCAATCCACGCCGGTCAGCGATCACGCGCTGCTGCCGAAGCTTATCGAGCGGTCTCGCCTGCACATCGGCTTGGCATTCGCGGTCGTGATCGCTGTTGTTGTACATTTCGCGCAATCGCGCACCGTTTTCGGCATGCAGTCACGAGCAGCCGGTCTTAATCCGGCGGCTGCAATCTTTGCCGGCGTTCCCCTCAAGCTGACCTTAGTCAAGGTCGCCTGTCTTTCGGGAGGACTGGCGGGCCTCGCCGGAGCGATCGAGGTGATGGGTGTGAAGGGCTATGTAACGACCGATCTTTCGCCAGGCTTCGGCTATTCGGGCATTATTGTCGCCATGCTCGCAAACCTGCATCCGATCGGTGTAGTGCTTACCGCCCTTTTCACCGCCACGATGTTTGTCGGCGCCGATGGAATGAGCCGCGCGCTTAGCATTCCAACCTATATTGCCGATGTCACGGTAGCGCTCTCTCTGCTCACCATGCTTGTTGCTTTGTTCTTCACCCAGTACAGGATCCGCAGATGATGGCACTTGTCGACATCGTATCATCGGCCGGTTTGTGGGCGGCGGTCCTGCGCATCGCCACCCCGCTCCTCTTTGGCACACTGGGCGCGCTTTTATGCGAACGTTCCGGGGTGCTCAATCTTGGCATCGAGGGCATCATGACCTTCGGCGCGATGGTCGGATGGCTCGCTGTTTTTCACGGGGCCGATTTATGGTCGGGGCTCATCGTCGCCGCCGTTGCCGGTGCGATTTTTGGTCTACTGCACGGCGTTCTGACAGTGACGCTTGGCCTTTCTCAGCATGTGACCGGGCTTGGCATTACACTTTTTGCCTCCAGTCTCAGTTATTTCATATTCCGCCTGGTCGTACCACTTGCCAGTACCCCGCCGACGATCGCGCCGTTTCAGCCCGTTGATGTCCCGGTCCTCTCGGAGCTGCCGTTTTTCGGCCAAGCCTTCTTCTCTCAGACGCCGCCGACCTATCTTGCCATCCTATTGGCGCTCTCCATGGCCTATCTTCTCTTCCGCACGCCGCTTGGCCTTGCAATCCGGATGACGGGGGAAAATCCGCATGCGGCCGAGGCCCAAGGGATTAATCCGGTGATGATCCGCTATGGCGCCATCCTCACCGGCAGCGCGCTAATGGCCATGGGCGGCGCTTTTCTGACGCTATCGGCGTTCAACAGCTTCTTTCCGACGATGGTGCAGGGACGTGGCTGGATTTGCATCGCGCTCGTGATCTTTGCGTCCTGGCGTCCTGGCCGTGCCTTTCTAGGTGCGCTGCTTTTTGCCTTCTTCGATGCATTTCAGCTTAGGCTACAAACCGTCATTGGCGGGTTGGTGCCTTACCAGATTTTCCTGATGACGCCTTATCTTCTCTCGATCGCAGCGCTTGCTGTGATGGCCCGCCGTGCTAGGGTTCCGCAAAGTCTGATGCAGCCCTATCGTCGCGGCGAGCGATGACGCTCTCATGCCTGTCCCTTCTCACATCGGTGCTGTCATGTTCGATCTGATCATACGAAACGCAAATCTTCCCGATGGTCGCGTCGGTATCGATATCGGCGCCAAAGGCGGCAAGATCGCAGAGCTCGGGCAAAGGATCGAAGCCGCAGCCATCGAGGAGATCGACGCCACGGGTCGCCTCGTTTCACCGCCCTTCGTCGATCCGCATTTCCATATGGACGCCACCTTGTCGCTCGGGCTGCCGCGCATGAATCGCTCCGGTACATTGCTTGAAGGTATCGCCCTTTGGGGGGAGCTCAGACCGACGTTGACGCGCGAAGCGCTGGTGGAGCGGGCGTTGCGCTACTGCGACCTTGCCGTTTCGCAGGGCCTTCTTTTCATTCGGAGCCATGTCGATACAAGCGATCCGAGGCTAGTTACGGCCGAGGCGCTGCTCGAGGTTCGCGAGAGGGTCGCACCATACATCGATCTGCAGCTCGTAGCCTTCCCCCAGGACGGCTATTATCGTTCGCCGGTCGGCGTCGATGCCCTGGAAAGAGCGCTTGATATGGGCCTCGACGTTGTCGGCGGCATTCCACATTTCGAGCGCACGATGAGCGATGGGGCTGCTTCCGTCGAGGCCCTGTGCCGAATAGCCGCTGATCGAGGCCTTGCGGTCGACATGCATTGCGACGAGACCGATGATCCGATGTCACGCCACATTGAAAGCCTGGCGGCAGAGACGATCCGTTTCGGGCTTCAGGGCCGCGTCGCCGGCTCCCACCTCACCTCGATGCACTCGATGGATAATTATTATGTCTCGAAGCTCATCCCGCTAATGGCGGAAGCTCAAATCAACGTCATACCCAATCCGCTGATCAACATCATGCTGCAAGGCCGCCACGATACCTATCCGAAGCGGCGTGGCATGACGCGTGTGCGTGAGTTGATGGAAGCTGGTCTCAACGTCTCCTTTGGTCATGATTGCGTGATGGACCCTTGGTATTCGATGGGCTCGGCGGACATGCTGGAGGTCGGCCACATGGCGATCCATGTTGCCCAGATGGCCGCGATCGAGGACAAGAAGAAGATATTCGATGCCCTTACCGTCAATTCGGCCAAGACGATGAGCCTTGAAGGCTACGGTCTTGAGCAAGGCTGCAATGCCGATCTCATCATTCTTCAGGCTCGCGATCCGCTGGAGGCATTGCGGTTGAAGCCCAACCGCCTGGCCGTCATCCGACGTGGCAAGGTCATTGCTCGCTCGCCAGCGCGCATCAGCGAACTGCTCATCGAAGGTCGCCCTTCGAGGGTAGATGGTTCCGAATATGCACCGATATTGCCGGAAGCGACGGCATACGGGATCACGCGTTATTGAAGATTGCGATGGTTATGGAAGCGCGGGAGGAATGCCTCGTCCCCAATTCACCCGAAAACAGCGCTTGCTTCTTCGCATCACTACAACAAAGCACAGTTTGAAATTCGCCACTTCTGACGCTATATTGCGTCATGTTCACTGGCAGGAAGGGAGATATCTCGATGGGGCTTGCTCTATATGCAGACAATGGAATTTTTGCTCCGCGCAAGATAGCCAGCGCCTTCCGCACGACGACCGAGGAGGTTGCCCGAACGGCCGGCCTTGGAAAGGACGCGGTTCAGCGCAAGGACCGTGTGCAGTCGGACAAAACACAGCGGCGCCTTCGCGAAATGGTCGAAATCGTCAACAAGGCGGAACCGCGTTTCGGCTCTGCGCTGATCGCCTATGCATGGTACAGGTCCGAACCGCTTCCTGGCTTTTCTGGCCAGACGGCCATGCAGCTTGTGCGCAGCGGGCGTGCCGATGACGTTCTCGACTATATCGATGCAGTCGACGCCGGCATCCACGCCTGACGTTGTCGATGCGCTATCACGGCAAGCTCTATCGTGCACTCAATCCTATATACGCGCGTGAGCCGCTGTCCGGCCGAGGGGCCGAACTTTATGGCGGACGGTTCAATCCCAAGGGGGTGCCGGCCCTCTATTCGTCTCTGTCGGTGATGACCGCATTGAGGGAGGCAAACCAGGTGGGCAGTTTGCAGCCGACCACGCTCGTCTCCTATGACGCCGAGATAGAACGCGTCTTCGATACCCGGGACGAAGAAGCCCTTGCGGCTGAGCACATGGATGCCGTGGCGCTTGCGGACTCCACCTGGCGCGATCAGATGAAGGCGAACGGAGAAGCAAGAACGCAAGCTTTTGCACGCCGGCTGATCGCCGGCGGCTACCACGCCCTGCTTGTCAGAAGCTTCGCTCCCGGGGCAACGGCGGAGGATCTTAATCTCGTACTCTGGACGTGGGGCGGTGCAGCACCGTCGCGTCTTGTTTTGATCGACGACGAGGGCCGGTTGTCAAAATAGCGGCCGCGGACCGGCACATCGGAACGACAGCGATGTTGCGGCGGCCTCGTCAGATTGGACACATGATAGCCAGCCATCGGAACCTATAGCACGCCGGCATCGATACTGCCGAACACGATGACTTTGCGAATAGCCAGTGAAGGATTCTCTCTGAGACGAGCGAGGAGGAGCCACTCAGATGAGCCGACCGGCGTCCTGAAGCTTGCATCGCCACCTCTTCACACGCAGAGCCGGGTGCTCCTCCGACCACTTGGCGATGTAGATGACGGACTGGAACATGCACTGTGTCAGGGAACTGTGGCCTTGAAATTGCAGGTTCTCCTCTCGGCACCTTTCAGGCGCCGAGATAAGGCAAACAGTCAGTACGAGCGTCACCAGCCCCATGGTGTTCTTCCAGTTCCCCGGCCGAGTTTTCCCATGTGGCGACATAAGCGTCAATCAACCGAAGGTCACACCGCATCACCATAATTGGGGTCGTTTTCATGTCCTGGCGCTTCAAAGCCCGAGGATGCCACGTCAGTATCGCGATGGCCACGCAACTTTTCCGGAAAATGCAAGCGCGGTTACGAGCGCCGCATTGCTGCAATCGACTTGCCGCCACTCTGCTGATGGCAAACGGATAACCAGGGGTTTCGCAGTGAGCGACACCTGGCGCAGGCAACGCGAACGAAGCAACGGTCGCAAAAATGCCGGCTGACACAAGCACGCCCCATTGTTTCCGCCCTTCCCGTTCCGAGTTTGCGGAGATGACGCTCAGCAAGATCACGCCAATGAAGCATGCCGCAGCAAGACCAAAGGAGCTACGCGGCGGCTGGATGCCTTGGGGACGCCGCGACCAGCCGCGCATAGGCGATTGCCGAAAGCATGTTGACGTGGTTCGCTTTGCCGGTGCCGGCAATGTCGAAGGCCGTCCCATGATCGACCGATACACGATCGATCGGCAATCCGAGCGACACATTGACTGCCGTGTCGAAGGCCACGAGCTTGATCGGGATATGTCCCTGGTCGTGGTACTGGGCAACAACCAGATCGAAAGCTCCAGTATGGGCGCGGGCGAAAACTGTGTCGGCCGAGATCGGACCTGAAACATCGATACCCTTGGCCTTTGCCAGTTCGACGGCGGGGGCCAGAAAACGCATGTCCTCGTCGCCAAAAAGGCCGTTTTCGCCGCAGTGCGGGTTGAGGCCCGCGACAGCGATACGCGGGTGCCTGCCGAGCCGCATGAAATGCGCGTGTCCGGCCCCAATCGTTGCAAGCACGCGTTCCACCGTCGCCCGCTCGATCGCGCCGCGAAGGGACACATGGGTCGAGACATGGATAGTATTCAGCCTTTCGGAGGCAAGCAGCATGAACGAGCTCTTCGACCCGGTCAGATGGGCAAGCAGACCGGTATGACCGTCGAAATGATGGCCGGCGAGATTCATCGCCTCCTTGTTGATCGGGGCGGTGACGATGCAATCGGCTTCGCCTGCGAGCGCCAGGTCGACCGCGCGGCGAATATAGCGCACCGAGGCTTCGCCTGCCGCAGCGCTGACTTTTCCGATCTCCGGCAATGGTGCGTCGAGCGGCACTTCATCGACCAGCACGGCGCCATCGGTTGGCACCGTCTCGAAATTGACCGATACGGACGTCACTCGCTTGGCGCGTTCCAGCGCTTCAAGATTGCCGACCACAACGAAGTTCGCGAGCGCTTTTCGCGGCAATGTTGCGAGCGCTTTGACGATGACCTCCGGTCCCACGCCCGCCGGATCCCCGAGTGTTATTGCGACACGCGTCTCGTTTCTCATGATCTCTCTTGCCTCCTGCGGAATATGCGACCCTCTATCCTACGGTCTGAGGGGTGCCAGCCCCAGGTCAAGACGCGGCCGATTATAATGTACTGCGCTCGGCACTCCGGGGGATGGCCGCTCGCATAGTTTGCGTCGCCTAATAGGCTGCCTCGTAGATCGACAAAATGTCAGCGCGGGAAAGTTCGCGCGGATTGTTGTCGAGCAGACGCCTGATGGCGAAGGCGTCGTCGGCCATCGTGCCGAGGTCATCGGCCGCGACACCCAGTTCAGACAGTTGCATCTCTATGCCGAGTGAGGCGCAGAATTCGTGCGCTGCTTCGAAGACCGAACCGATATCGTCTGACGGCGCAAGTCCCAGTGCCTCGAGGATCGCCTTCGTCTTTTCAAGGACAGCCGGCGTATTGAAGGCAAGAACATGCGGAAAGATCAGCGCGTTGGCGGCACCATGCGCGACGTGCCAGCGTGTACCGAGTGGATAGGCAAGGGCATGGCCTCCCGCCGTGTTCACTGGTCCGAGACAATAGCCGCCGTAAAGCGACGCCAAAGAAAGGCCGGCGCGCGCTTCCACGTCTTGTCCGTCACGCACGGCGCGCGCGAGATACCGCCCGACCAGACGAACGCCTTCGAGCGCGTAGATGTCAATCGCGGGGTGGGACTTGCGATTGGTGAAGGCCTCGACGCAATGGGCCATTGCATCTATTCCCGTTGCAGCCGTTACCTTCGGCGGTACCGAGAATGTCAGCGACGGATCAATCACGGCGATATCGGCAAGCATATGAATGCTCTCGACAGCGAGCTTCGCCTTGGTCTGCGGATCGGTCACCAAGGCGCGGATACCGGCCTCACTCCCTGTGCCCGAGGTCGTCGGGACTTGCGCAAGCGCCACGGTGCGCGGCTCGGCGACCTTTCCGGCGCCGACGACATCCGGCAGCCGCTGCGACGAGCTGGCAAGAACCGCCGCGAACTTGGCAAGATCCATGGCACTACCGCCGCCGAAGCCGACGATCAGGTCGGCGTTGGCACCGTTTGCAGCGTGGAGGACGCGATCAAGATCGGCCGTATCCGGTTCGCCTTTGACGTCACCAAACACCACGACCTCGCCGTTAAGCCCAAGGACGTCAATACGTTCTGCGTTGAAGGCGTCCGAAATAACGAGGACGCGACGGACGTCCTTGCCTTCGGCCCAAGTTCCAAGCCGCTTCGCCACGCCCATGCCGAATTCAATCTGGCCCGGCCTCACCATGGAAATCGGCGTCTCCAGCTTGCTCATCGGATCAATCCTCCCTGGCAGATGGCGGCAGCAGCGTAGATGTAAAGTTGTTACCTCTATTATCAGTCTGTGGCAAGGGCCGGAAGTCTAGCTTTGTCATTCAGTTGCACTCGATTCCCGCAGGTCGGCTCGCCAGATCTCGAATATGCCATTGTAAATGCGGCATACTTTGTCACAACCGTTTGCTTGAGGTGACGGCCCACTGAGACGCATATGGCGGCAGACAGCAGCCAAGAATCAGTCCATGATATTTGTCAACTTGCTTAGCACGCTCGACACCAACCGCATATCACCTGCCTTTCCCGACTTCCGGTTCCAGTCGGACATATTTGATAGCCCGGCGGAAATAGGTGTAGGCGACATGCAGCCTCCCTTCCTCGTCCTCGACGATCGAAGGATAGGAGAATTCGCGATTGAGCGAATCCCTCGAGTTGTTGCTGAGACAGAAACCATCGCCAGTGTCGAGATCAATCCGACGCGGGAAAGTCAGCCCGCCATCTGTCGAGAATGCGAGGCTGAGTGGGGCGCGCGGAACACCCCATATGGCTGGGCGGAGCGGTTGAGTGGACGCATCGAGAGCTTTCTCCTCCCCGCCTTCACCTTCGATTTCATCATAGAGCGAGTGACGCCGGGCATCCGACATCGATGCATTGGAATGGTTGTAAACCATTGCAATCATGCCGTTTTTCATGCGTATCGCTTGTATCGACGAGTTGTTGTTCGGCAAGTCCACCGGTTGTGGTGCTGTCCAATGGCGCCCCGCATCCTCAGAGTGGCTGCGAAGAACATTTGTCGCGAAGCGATTCCTGTAGAAGGCCACCATCTGATTGTCGCCGCTAGGCAATATATTCATGTGCACGGCGCCGATGCTTTCCGGCACCTCCTGCATGGCCCAGTTCCGACCTTGATCGCGCGAAACCAGCACGGCTGCACGGTCGATGTCACCGGTCCAGCGGCGGCCGGGCCCGCCTATACAGCGAAAGACCGGCAGCAGCCACTCACCCGCGTCGGTTGGCGCACAAAGGTGCCGGGAATGGGACAGAGAACTTCCGCCGGCCCGAAAGACCTGCCTCCATCGCTGGAAATGCGTCTTTTGACCACCGCTCCGTCCTGATTGCCTGAGGTCTGGGACGTAAACAGCAGCCACACGCGTCCGTCGGGCGCGGTGAAGACAAGGGGATTCTGCTCCGATTTGTCAGGATCGTTCGACATTTTACGCGGATCGGACCAGCACCGCCCGCCAGGCTCGAGGCGCGACATGTAAACGGAGATGTCGCCCATGCCTTCCATGGTCCCGCCAAACCAGACGCAACTCAGTGCACCATCGGGAAGGAAGGCGAGATTGGCGGCATGATTTTGCACGCAAGGCGACGGCAGAAAGGCCTCGTATCGATCGGTTTCGCCGAGGCTGCGCACAATCTCGCCAGTCATCCGGGGAGGAATCTCGTGCGGCTCGAGAGCAGTGTAGACCATCCGACCCCTCCTTTACGCCAAAGCAGCAAATTTGGTTGCGAGATCCGCCTGTTCGGCCTCTGTCAGCGCAATGAGGGGCGCCCGTGTCCTTATCCAGGCGCCCTCGCCTGTTTTGAGCCCGATCATCGCTTTGACCGTGGGGATCTGCACGTAGGAACTTGAGAGCGTTCGAAACGCGTTTATGCGCGCTTGCGCTGCTTCGATCTCGGCTGATTTTTCGGCATCCGATACGTGGTCGAAGATGAATCTTAAGGAATCGGCAATGAGATTGGAGGTCGCCGTGATGCACCCCGCACCGCCTGCCTGCAACAGCGGTAGAAGCAAGGGGTCCGCCCCGGCGAGTACAGAGAAATTCGGCAGTTCGGCGATGATCGCCTGCATATTGTTAAAGTCGCCTGCGGAATCCTTTATGCCGACGACCGTATCTGGAAAGGCTGCCGCAAGCCGCTTGATCAGCGGTATCGACAGCGGTATGCCCGAAACCTGCGGAATGTGGTACAGGATGATCTTCAGACGATTATCCTTTATCTTTTCAATTATTTGCGAGTAGGCAGCGTAAAGGCCCTCATCGCTGACACCCTTATAGTAGAAGGGCGGCAGCATGACGACCCTGCTCACGCCAAGTGAGAGCGCATGCTTCGTCAGCGCCACAGTGTCCGGTATCGCGGCGACACCCGTTCCGGGCATCAGCCGATCCGGCGCAATTCCCGCCGCAAGGGCGCTCTCCACGATCAGCCGACGCTCACCTTCCGAAAAAGAATTCGCCTCGCCCGTCGTGCCAAGCAGTGCCAGCCCATGACATCCCTCGTCGAGCAACCGCTTGCAATGAACCGAGAAAAGCGAGAGGTCCGGATCGCCGTTCTCTCGCAACGGTGTCGCGACGGCACAATAGACGCCGGTTACTGCGGGACTGGTGTTCATGACTATCTCCTCCGCTGGCTCGGCAGCCACCGCTTGTCGGCGGCGAGCAACTCGCGAAATAAGCCGTCCGCTCCACCGCGAGCCCATGTTGTAGGTTTTTGTGGTCAACAGCGACAAAGTTGTCAACACGAAATTCTGGGATCAAAATATCCACGAGCAGCAATCATTTGATTCCATTGCCTAAATGTGGCTCGTAAATATTTGAAGTTTCTCGTCCGGCGTTTTTTGTTGACATATTTACAATATCGGATGAGTGTTAGCACAATTAGGAGCGCCCAATCCGAGGAGAGCGGAGGCGCCCAATTTCACGCATGGGAGGAAGGAATGACCAGACGGAATGATTTGGAGTCTTCGGCGGTAACGGGCATCTCGCGTCGTGAGGCCCTGAAGCTGGGTTTGGGTGCTAGTGTTGCACTGACGATTGCCGGCATGAACGCGCGGATCGTCCTCGCTCAGGAAGGCCAGGTGCTGAAAGTCGCCAATCCGGCCTTCAATCAGGATTGGTCACCGCTGCGCGGCGGCGGCGTCCCCTACCGCTGGAACTCGGCCTGGTGGGCTTCGCCCATGTACTTCGACAGTGAGGGCAAGATCCATCCTTATGTCTTTGCAAGCTGGGAATCGTCCGAAGGCAACAAGGTCTGGACGTTCAAGATCGATCCGAAGGCAACCTTCTCCGACGGCAGCAAGATCACGGCCGAGGACGTCAAGGGTTCGTGGAACGTCTCGGCGATGCCGAACACCAAGAACCAGCGCGCCGACCAGGTGCTAAGCAAGGTTGCAGGCTATGCGGACGTGAGCGGCGGCAGCGCCAAGGAAATTTCCGGCATTGCGACCCCGGACGAAGGCACCGTCGTCGTGACGCTCAGCGAACCGGATCCCATCTATTTCATGCGTGTCGCCAACCACATCGCCCCGATTACCAAGGCCTCGCAGTCGCGAGGCGAAGACGGCGAGGAGATTGCCGACTGGTACATGCCCGATAACGGTGCCGTCTACTCCGGACCCTTTAAATTGACTGCGATCGATATCGACGCCGGGACCTTGACCTTCGAGCCGAACGAGAACTTCTTCGGCCCCAAGCCGAAGCTTGATCGGATCGAGATCAGTTCGATCGAGGATAACGTCACCGCAACCTCGCTCTTGAAATCCGGCGAATTCAACGCCCATACCGAACTTGTGACCTCCACGATCATCCAGGACCTCGGCCCCGAGTTCGCCGCCGGCCCGATCATCCCGACCAGCCAGCACTTCTGGTTCAACACGGCCCGCGCGCCGATGGACGATCCGAAGGTGCGCGAGGCGCTGATCCGCGCCGTTGATCGCGAAGGGCTGATGCGCGCTTCCTTCCCGGATGGTCCGCACAAGAAGACGGACGAGATCCTCAATTCCGTGCCGGGCGCGGACAATTCCGGCTTCGAGCCCTACCCTTACGATCCCGAAGGCGCCAAGAAGCTGCTTGCCGAGTCGACTTACGGCGGGCCCGAGAAATTGCCGAAGCTTCTTTTCGTCGGCATCTCTGGCCCGGCGATAGAGGCGGCTGCCCAGTTCATCGCCGAGCAATGGCGGCAGAACCTCGGCATCTCCGCAGTCGACATGAAGCCGCAGCAGGATGCCTATGCCGGTCCCGACCAGAACGCGGTGCAGATCTTCCGCGACGATGTCGGAACACGCGTGCCCGACGCCGCTTCCTACCTGCAGGGCTCGATCGCCTCGACCTCCTCGAACGCCCAGAACAAGCTCGGCGGCTACAAGAATGAGAAGGTCGACAGCCTGCTGAAGGAAGCCTCGATGAAGGGCGTCGATGATCCGCAGCGCGTAGCACTTGCGCAAGAGGCGCAGAAGGCGTTCCGCGAAGATTGGGCGTTCATTCCCTGGTATGCTCAGGCCATGTCGCGCTGGGCAACCGCCGAGGTGAAGGGCATCGAAAAGAACCTCGACTGGCAGGTCGCCAAACCGTGGGAGATTTCGATTGGCTGATGCACCCGGCACGGTCGGCCTATTTGCCGCCCGGGTGTCCAAAATTTGACCTCGTGCAGGGGCCAAAGCGCTCTCGCACGAGGTTCACTGCACGGAGTCCCGGATAGGCAACGACGGGTCCCTGCATCGAAATGGCCTCGGCTTGTGACGTGCTAAGGGCACGACAGGCCGGCCGAACAACAAATGCATGGCGTCCCGGACCATCAAAAATGCCGATCCGCAACGCCGTGCGGAAGGATTTGCGGCATGCTGCGTTATATCGCGACACGATTTGCCATCTGGGTACCGTCGGTTCTTCTGGTGATGATGGCGGTCTATGCGCTGGCCTTTTACGGGGCCGGTGACCCGATCAAGCTGATCTTTCTGCGCGCGCCCGGTGACGTTGCCTACAATCCCGAACGCATTGAGGCGATCAGGGAAAGCGCCGGTTTGAATAAACCCTTCTTCGAACAGTTTGGCTACTATGTCTGGAATCTTGTCCAGGGCAAATTCGGCAATTCGCTGAGCTCCGGGCGCTCAGTCTGGGCGATGATCTCGGCTGCCGCACCGGTCTCTTTCAAGCTGGCGCTCTGTGCTATCATTCTGACGGCGCTGGTCGCCATTCCACTCGGCCTGATTTCGGCACTCAATCAAAACCGGCGTCTCGACTATATCATCCTCGGGTCCGCGCTCTTTCTTTGGGCAATTCCGGCCTATGTTGCCGGACCCTTGCTCATGGTGGCTCTGATCGTCGCCTTGCCTGGCATCAACGTTCCCTACGGCTGGGGCGGCGTGTTCGATGTGCGCATCATCCTGCCCCTGATCGTTCTCTCCTTCCAACCGATTGCCCTCATCATTCGCCAAACGCGCGCAGCGGTCATTGAAGTGCTGTCAGAAGATTTCGTGCGGACTGCCCGGGCAAAGGGCGTGCCCGAAGTCGTCGTGGCGCTGCGTCACATATTGAGGCCGGTGCTGACACCGGTCGTGACGCAATTGGGTCTCATCATGATCACGATCGTCAATGGCGCTATTTTCGTTGAGCTCGTCTTCGGTCTTCCGGGGCTCGGCCGTCTGACCGTGCAGGCGCTCACCAATTCCGACTATCCGGTCATCCTGGCGATCACGCTCATCGGCTCGTTCCTGGTGATGCTCTCGAACCTGCTTGTCGACATTCTTTATCCGTTGCTCGATCCGCGCGCCGCCGATACGAGAAGGAGCCGCTGATGTCCGTCACTCGAGCCCATTCCGCAATGACCCCGGACGAAGCACCTGTCAGTCTTTGGCGTGACGCGTGGTACCGACTGAGTAGGAACCGTCTGGCGATCTTCGGCCTCTGCGTTATTGCCCTGCTCGCCTTCGTCGCCCTGTTCGGCCCTTACCTCACGCCTTACGATTTCCTGAGCCAGGATCTCGAGGCGCGCAACCAGGCACCGTCGCTCGCGCATCTTTTCGGTACCGATGATCTTGGACGCGACGTCTTCAGCCGCGTCGTATACGGGACGAGAACCGCATTCCTGGTTGCCATCGTCGTCACGGCCATTGCGCTTGTCCTCGGCACTGTGCTCGGGGCGGTTGCCGGCTTCTTCGGCAATCCGTTCGACCGCGTCATTATGTGGCTGACCGATGTCACCATGTCGGTGCCGAACCTCCTTCTCGTCGTCGTGATCAACGCCTCTTTGAAGACGCCGATCGCGCAGTGGATGGAGGCACGGTATCTGGAGACACTCAATCCGTTTTACCGCGAGACCGTCTGGATTGATTTCTTCTTGGTCTTCGGCTCCATGGCGCTGATCTCCTGGCCGCCTTATGCGCGTCTCGTGCGTGCCCAAGTGCTCTCGATCCGGGGGCGGCCCTATATCACCGCCGCGCAAGCGCTCGGGCTCTCCAATCGCATCATCCTCATGCGCTATGTGGTGCCGAATGCGCTGGGACCGCTCATTGTTGCCGTCAGCGCCGGTCTTGGCACGGCAATGGTATTGGAAAGCGCTTTCTCCTTCCTCGGAGTGGGCGTCAATCCGCCGACACCGAGCTGGGGAAACATGATCTCTGACGGGCTTCGCGTCTGGCAGCACTATCCGCATCTGCTTGCAGCGCCTGCTGCCGTTCTCGGCCTCGCGTCGGTTGCCTTCAGCTTCCTCGGCGACGGCCTAAACGACGCTCTTAATCCACGAGGCAACAAATGAGCGCTACAGCGACCAAGAACCGCCTGCTCGACGTCAAAGGACTGACGATCGAAATCGAGACACGCCGCGGCCCCTCGGTTGTCGTCGACGGCATCGACCTTCACGTCGACAAGGGCGAGACGCTCGGCGTCGTCGGAGAATCTGGATGCGGCAAGAGCCTCACCATGCTGAGCCTCATGCGTCTCCTGCCCAATAAAATCCGTGTCACGAACGGTGAAGCGCATTTCGACGGCCGTGACCTCCAAAAGATGTCGAACAGGGAACTCAGGAAAGTTCGTGGAGGCGACATCGGCTTCGTCTTCCAGGATCCGATGACCTCGCTTAATCCGGTGATGCGGATCGGGGACCAGCTTGCCGAACCACTGATCTACCACCGCGGCATGAGCAGACAAGAGGCGCGCGAGCGCGCGGTCGAACTCCTGCGCCTCGTGGGCATTCCAGGTCCCGAGCAGCGCATTCGAGCCTATGCCCACGAATTGTCGGGCGGCATGCGGCAGCGCGTGATGATCGCAATCGGTCTTGCCTGCGAGCCGAAGCTACTCATTGCTGACGAGCCGACGACGGCGCTCGATGTAACGATCCAGGCGCAGATCGTCGATCTGGTGAAGGGCTTGCGGGAAAAGCTTGGCATGTCGGTGGTGTGGATCACCCATGATCTGGCGCTGATCGCCGGCCTCGTCGACCGCGTTGTCGTGCTTTATGCCGGCACCGTGGTCGAGGACGCTCCGGTCGACGAGCTCTATGCCAATCCTCGCCACCCCTATACGCACGGCCTGCTCGCATCGATCCCGAAGCTCTCGGACGCTCCGGCGTCACGCCTGAATTCTATCGGCGGAACGCCGCCGGAGCCTGGCCGCAGGCCGCAGGGTTGCCCTTTCGCGCCGCGTTGCCCCTTGGCGATGGACACCTGTCGCACGCATGTGCCGAAGCTCGAGCCCGTTTCCGCCGCAGGCAGCCACCGCGCCGCCTGCTTCGCCGTCGAAAAAGCGCGGGAGGCCGCTTGATGGATGCTGGACCTCTCCTGAAGATCGAAAATCTCGTCAAGCATTTCCACGTCCGGCTCGGCGCCTTCGGCGAGCGGTCGGCGACCGTGCACGCGCTCGACGATGTTAGCCTCGATATCGTCGAGGGCGAGACCCTGAGCCTCGTCGGGGAATCAGGCTGCGGCAAGTCGACGACCGGGTTCACCATTTTGAACCTGCATCGGGCGACCTCCGGTAAGGTTCTCTACAAGGGCGAGGACCTGACCGCGCTTGACGAGAAGCGGATGCGTCCCTTCCGGCGCGATCTGCAGATCGTTTTTCAGGACCCCTATTCCACGCTCAATCCGCGGATGACGGTCGGCGAAGCAATCGGCGAGCCGATCCTCTTCCATAAGCTCGCCACCAAGGCGGAACTCAACGGCAAGGTCGCCGCGCTGCTCACTGATGTGGGCTTACCGCCGCGCTTTGCCTCGCGCTATCCGCACGAGCTTTCGGGCGGCCAGCGCCAGCGCGTGGTGATCGCACGCGCGCTTGCCTGCCAACCGAAGTTCATCGTTTGCGACGAGGCGATTTCCGCGCTCGACGTCTCGATCCAGGCGCAGATCATCAATCTCTTGCTCGACCTGCAGGAAAAATACGGCCTCACCTATCTCTTCATTGCCCATGACCTTGCCGTGGTGCGCCACATCTCCACCCGGGTCGGCGTCATGTATCTTGGCCGTCTGGCAGAGCTCGCCAGCCGCGACGCAGTTTTCCAGTCGCCGCTCCACCCCTATACCAAGGCGCTGCTTTCGGCAGTCCCGGAGACGGACCCAGAGCACGAACGCAACCGCAAGCGGCAGATTCTTCAGGGCGATGTACCGAGCCCGCTCGATCCGCCCACCGGCTGCCGCTTCCACACGCGTTGCCCCATCGCCATGGAAGTCTGCCGCAAAAAGATCCCCGTGTGGAAGGAGGCGCGGCCCGGTCACCTCGTTGCCTGCCATGCGGTCAATGGTGAATAGCTGTTATGACTATCAAAGTCGCCATCGTCGCCGATGACTTGACCGGTGCCCTCGATACCGGAACGCCATTCGTCAGCGCGGGCCTAAGCGTTGCCGTTGCGTTGGACGTCGAAGCAGTCGAAACGGCGATCGCGACGGGTGCGGAGGTCGTCGTCGTTAACACGCAGTCGCGCGCGCTCGACCCGGTTCGGGCGGTCGAGCGTATAAAGCAAGCCGCAACCGCGCTCAAGCGCACCTCACCGGCATTCGTCTTCAAGAAGATCGACTCGCGGCTCAAGGGCAATGTCGCGGTGGAAAGCGAAGCGCTCGCCGCTGCGTTCGGCCGCCTGGAGATGCTTGTTGCACCGGCTGTTCCCGATCAGCAGCGTCATACAAGCCAGGGGCATGTCGTCGGGTTTGGCATCGCCGACCCGTTGCCGATCATGCCCCTTTTTGCCGTCTGCGCGCCCGATGTGAGGGTTGCCGACGCATCGACCGACGACGATCTTGACGGAATTATCGAGGGACTGGACGGTTTAACGACGCTCGCGGTCGGCGCGCGCGGCCTCGGTTTGGCGCTGGCCCGCCAATTGGCGCTATCGCCCTCGCGAACGCCTTACAGCACTTCAGCGCGGACCCTCCTTGCCTTTGGCTCCCGCGACCCGATTACAAACTCGCAAATGGCGATGCTTCTGGAAAGCGGTTTGCTCGCAAGCCACCGCGACGCACCTCACGGCGTGGTCTCGGTCGATAATGAACCTCCAGGCTTACCAATGCTGCTGCGGTGCTCTGGCGATCTGACGGATCGACCAAAGGAGGTGGCGGACCGCTTCGCCGCCGGCGTCTCGAAAGTTGTGGCCGCGACCAGCCCCGACATACTGATAATGGGAGGAGGCGACACGGCCTATGCTATTCTCCACGTTTTGGGCGCGCGCGTGCTTTCGCCGAAGGGCGAGATCGAGGCGGGAATACCTTGGTTTGAAGCACAACTTCCCGGCCGCGGGCAAATGCGTTGCGCCGTCAAGTCGGGGGGCTTTGGCAATTCGCAATCTCTGATAAAGGTCTTGCAGGATGAGCCGGAGGTACGACAACTCGGGCAATGTCAAGAATGGTGGATAGAATGACAGACAGGGCCGAGATAGGCCAAGGGGTTGCAGCCGAAGGGAAAGCGGAGCGCGGCAGATCGGTGAAGCTCGTCGACCGCGTCTTCGATCAGCTGCATGAGCGTATCCGCACCGGCAACTATGCGCCGGACTCGCGACTGCCCGGCGAGCATGAACTTGCGTCCATGCTGGGCGTCTCCCGCCCGGTGGTGCGTGACGCGCTTGGGCGCCTGCGTGAGCAGGGCATGATTTATTCTCGCCAGGGCGCCGGCACCTTCGTTAGCGCACAGGTCTCGGCCGCCGCACATCTCGCCTATTCGCCGGTGAAATCGATCGCCGACATTCAGCGTTGCTATGAATTCCGCCTGACGATCGAACCTGCTGCCGCCTTCTTTGCCGCGCAGCGGCGCGACAAGGCGGCGATTGCCAAGATCGCTGCCGCGCTTGCAGAACTGCGCGAGGCGACCAGCCATCAGCTTCACCGCACCGACGCGGACTTTCTCTTTCACAAGGCGGTAGCGGAAGCGGCGAACAATCACTACTACACCGCCTCCCTTGAAGCCCTGAGAGCGCACATTGCAGTCGGCATGCATCTTCATGGGCTTTCACTTATGGGGCCGCGCCCGGGCCTCGAGCAGGTCTATGAAGAACACCACGCGATCTATCGCGCCGTCGCCGAGGGCCGCGCGGAAGATGCGCGCGATCTCATGCAAAAGCACCTCGAGGGCTCCCGCGACCGGCTTTTCGAAGGCAAGGTGCTGGACCTGTCTTTTTAGAGCCGGTCAGGCGAGGAAGACCGGCCGCAGCACGACCGTCTTTGTTGGTCGGCTCGAAGGCAAAAAAATCCGGCCGTCGGGGCCGGGCAGTCAACAGGGTTTTGGCTGTCCCTCCGAGAAGCGTGAAACTTTACGCTGTGCTGGGCGTGATCCCGGCCGCCTGCTGGAACCATCCAGCTGGTCCGGCGGCCGCCGCTTGTGCCAATGGCTGACCTTGGTCCAGCAGCAGGCTACCTCGGAAGGAGTAGAACTCACTCGACGCCCGGCGCATCGTAGAAGTTCTCCCCTCATAGAAGTAGTCGTCCGCCTCCACCGCTCCGGTAGCGATTACGACCGTTGTTGCATCAGGGACAACGAATATGGAAGTTCTCCCAAAGGATGATCTGATGCAGAATAGGCCATTGAAATCATTCTGAATTCTGGGAGAACGGCGATGACAAGCGGAGGGCGCGGGCAGATAGACCAGGCGAGGCGTCACTTCCTTGGCCTAACCGCTGCAGCGGGGGCCAGGATTGCCGCAATCAGTGCACTCGCGGCCACGATCCTCCTCCCATCGTCGATGGCCGAAGCGGCTTGGTGGAAAGAGGGTCACCCCGGACAGGGGAATGGTAACGGCCGTGACGGCTCGCGTGGCGGACCCATGTGCCTTCTCCGCGGCACCTCCATCACGACCCCTATGGGCGAGGTACGCATTGAAGATCTTCGTATCGGCGATCTCGTCCAAACAGTGCGCGGCAAAGCCATGCCGGTCAAATGGATCGGTCGCCACATCTACAGGCGAAGCGGCCCGACCTGGACCGAGAGAGTAATGCCGATCCGCATTGCCCGCTTCGCCCTCAATCAGCATACGCCAAGCAAGGATCTTTATCTCTCTGCCGGCCACGCTCTGCTGATTGACGGCATGCTCATCAGGGCGGCGGACCTTGTCAACGCCACCTCAATTTCTCCGGCCGTCCCTGCCGACCGCGACATAATCGAATACTTCCAGATCGTGCTCCATACGCATGAAGTGGTTCTCGCCGAGGGCGTTCCCGTCGAGACTTTCCTACTCGGAGACCATAACTACGAGGGATTCACGAATTTCGCTGAATTCGCGCGCCTCTATCCTGCTGACCAACATGCCACCATGACGCCTTTCGCGCCGTTCGCGTGCTATGGCGGCAGAGAACATCTGAAGGGGCTCTTACGCCTCGGGGCGGCGCGCCTCATTCCGGTGCATTCGCCGCTCCAGGACGCCTGCGACAGGATTGCGGCGCGCTCCAGGGAATTGATCGGCTGACCACCACAGATGCGAATCCACGTCTGATGACAACCACCCCTCGCCGTGCATCCACGACGCGTCCCAATCCCGCAACTCCCTCCCGAGCGGTACCGCTCTGGAGCTCCATCCCCGGTCCATGCCAGCAACCGACGAAAGCAGTGCCGGCTATCCAACGCGTCCTGCTTTTTCATTTCTTCGACGGGTACTTCATCACCTGCTCTTGGTTCGGTCGGGCTCACAGATCACCTCGCGCCCTTGCCCGCTGACCTTGCCGGTACGCGTGCTCTTGCGTCGAAACGAGCGTGCGATCGCGGCCCCGCTTCTGTCGCGGAAGTGCTGCAGCTTGATTCGCCGGCCACGCATTCGCCGACTTGCGGCCGGCGTTCGTACCGTGTGTCAGGCCGGGCAACCGATGGCATGCGATGACCTGCCTCGCCCGCATTCGCCTATATCATGCCTAATCAATGCCTAATCAATGCCTGACCTTGTGCCGCGCGGGAACGCGGCTTCGCTCGTTGAAAACTGAAATGGAGAAATCTCAAAGGCCGTCGTTGGGGCGTATTCTCCGTGCGACAAGTTGCACGACATCCAAGTTACTTCTAAGCCACTATAGACTAGATCAAACTGTTTATAGACGATTTATTGATGCCACGAGATTTCACTGCTTAGTATGGCAGTGCACAAGCGATGGATCGACGAGTATTTTTGCGTAACATCTGCGACAAGCTCCAAATCAATGTGATAAACATACTTTGGTTTGTGGTTTAATTTCTACGCTTGTGCCAATTCCACCATCTCTCGTGGAGGGCGCAATGTCGGGAGATCTCAAACCATTCGCTGAATGGCTTGCCCCAAAGTTTGCTTCGGGCGGCTCAATGGTACGGTCGCGGTCAACCTATGAGACCGGCAAACGTGCTTTCGATGTTTTCGCAACGTTGCTGATTGGGCCATTTGCCCTGGTGGTGGTTTGCATCCTGGCACTGGTCATCTGCCTTGATGGCGAGAGCGCCTTCTTCGGTCAGCCCCGGCTCGGGAAAGATGGCAAGGTGTTCAATCTCTGGAAGCTCCGTACCATGGTTCCGGACGCGGAGCGAAAGCTCCAAGCCTATCTGGAGGCGGATCCCGCGGCCCGGGCCGAATGGGAGCGAACTCAGAAACTCCAGCACGATCCTCGCGTGACGGCAGTGGGCAAGTATCTGCGCAGATTTTCTGCCGATGAATTGCCTCAGCTATTGAATATATTCCTAGGTCATATGAGTTTTGTTGGTCCGCGCCCGATGCTCCCGGAACAGCGGCCACTTTATCCTGGCACTGCGTACTTCGCCATGCGCCCAGGGCTTACAGGGCTCTGGCAGATAAGCGAGCGCAATGCATGTACGTTCGCAGAACGCGCCCTATACGATACACGCTACGCCGGCATTATGTCCTTCAGCACAGATTTGTGGATCCTGCTGCAGACTCCAGCTGTAGTCTTCCGCGGAACTGGAGTCTGACATCCGGGTAACGGCCGCGGTCCCCGGTGATCCATTAACTTTCGGAGGCAGGATAGGATCGACGCGACCTTTCAGAATTCTGATCTGCTTATGCTGGCAGCCGACGAATCGCCGAAGAGATCATTTATCTTATAAGCAACCTCAGTCCTGTTGGTCGCTTTGACCTTCTTCATGATGTTTCGGATGTGCACCTTGACCGTGCTTTCACGCAGGTTAAGCTCATACGCAATGATCTTGTTGGCCTTTCCCCGCCGTAACGCCTCAACGACTTCCGCCTGGCGCGCGGTAAACACACCATCCAGGGGGCGCGTGGCTGTGCTGCCCGTTTCGAGCACCCGGCGCATAGCGAATACACTGCTGGCAGGGACGAATATTCCGCCTGCGAGCGCAAGTGATATCGCCTCAACGCAGACATCAATGCTGACGGAGGAGGGAATGTAGCCTTTAGCACCGTACTCGAGCGCCTTCATTATCTGGGCCAGGTCGTCCGTATCAGCCAAGACGATAATGGGTGTCGGTTCGAATTCTGCTGATAGGCTCCTGATCTCCCCGGCAACAGTTGGTTCCACGATCCTCCTCCCTCCAACATTCAATACGACTGCTGCGAGTGGAGGGTGTTCTTTTTCCCTCTGCCTCCACTCTTCTATCGATCCGAATGCCAGGACCCGCATATCCAGTTTATGGGCGTTGATCGTCTGCGCAAGGCATTGACCGTCAAGCGCACGACTGTCGATTATCACAAGTGAACGTTCTGGCAGCAGTGACTGTTCGTCGTATGCCCTTGAAGGATCACCATGCTCCATCGCGGAGAGGTGAGAACTGTTATTTGAAACGTTTCCGTCATTCAGTATAGATGGTGAGGCCATTGTAACGCCCTCCCCTAAAAAGGTACTGTTTTTACGCCCCAATGCCTTGGGGCATCCAATTCGCGTGTTCCGCGCCCTAGATTTCTTCACATGTTATAGTTGAAAACCAGAGATACTGCGCTTGTGAGACACTATACGCTACATTCGAGAATTACTAGCCGACAACGTCTACTAAGGGGGCGCGGCCGGTTGGATTGTCCCGTACCCGATCCGATACCCAGTGTGCCGCATTTTTGTGCAGGTTAAAGACCTATGAAATTTTATAGTAGACGTACCTCTTTCGAAGTAACTGCGCGAAGCATACGCGCCGAACCTACCTTGTATTTTCTGACGGAAAGTTGGGAGGCTTGCGGGAGGAGGCCAAATCGACCTGGCCTGGCGTCCCTACTTGAAGCTCAGCAAGCGCTCCGCATGCTAAAGTCGCAACGCCCACGAATTGGGCCTCAGGTTTCCGATCTCTTACGAACTTTGCTGTGACGTCGAAAGGTGGCTCGATTGCGGGTTTAGCGCGCACACCAACCGGGACCCGGCCCTTAGTCGCCAGCCGCGACCGCGATGCCGTGGCGCATTCGGGCAAGAAACAAAGGTATGAGCGGCACCGACGAGGTAAGTACGATCATCTACCATCGAGCATGTAGCATCGATCAGCACTTAGCGGGCTTAACCGACAACGTGAGGGCGGCGCGCAAAGCGGCGCGGTGCCCCGGCCCCCCTGGCGCTCGGATGGTCTTCCCGACGATGATGCCGAGACGGAACAGCATTGTCGTTGCCGCCCCATGGTGCCGGCGATAGTAACGGATGCGATTAAGTGTGAGCAGTGCGGACAGGTAGGTGTTGCGTTGATATTCGCCGCCGATGTGAACGGCGCGCGCATTCGGGTCGTAGAGCACCAAAAATCCCGACCGGCGAACCCTTCGAAGGTAGTCGACTTCCTCGCTATAGAGGAAGAACGACTCGTCCCAGTCACCGACCATCTGGCGCGCGCGAGCGGAGATTGCGAGGATCGCGCCTGTCGCCCATTCGACCACGCCGCCGCGTCCATACAAGGCCGGGTCGGCGAGGGTCTCACCCCATCCCATGCAGGCGGCCAACGTCCCGCCGACGAGTGATTCCGCCCAGACGGTCTTCAACGAAGGCTCGCGCCGCAGAGAGTGGCAAACCTCACCATCGATGTCGAGGATCTGGGGTACGGCGACGCCAACGGAGGCATCCAAAAGGCGAGTGCTTAAACGCCGCGCCGCTCCGGGATAAAGCCGAATGTCCGGGTTCAGGATGAGAAGATCCGCATCAGCCCCGATTGTTGCGCTTGCGGCATTTATACCGGCTGCGTACCCGGCGTTACGCTTCATCCTGATGACCCTTGTGACCATAGAATGAGCGAGCGCCAGATCGCCCGAACCATCATGGGATGCGTTGTCGACGAGAACGACTTCGTAGGCCCTAACTCCCTCAAGACCTGCAGGCAAGGAGTCAAGCAGTCCCGGCAAGACGGCCGCGCTGTTGTAAGTGACGATCACCACTGCCAGCTTGCGAGTTTCCTGGGAACCCGTAAACGTCCGATCCTGGTCTCGCGTCCGTTTCGCAAATGCGTCCATCCGGTACCCCCGATCGATGCCCGCGCATGTTAGGGCTCACAAATCTTGCAGAAGGATCGCCGGGGACGAAAGACTGTCGAGAGAGGTAGCCCAGGCTTAGTTAGAAGCATGCGCTAATCCAAAAAGCCGACAGGCGCTGGAGGTCGCGACTATCCCGTCGGCGTAAGGCCGCATCGTCGTCGCGTATGCGCGAGCGTCATGATAAGACTTTGTGCGCAGTGGATTATCTTGCCAGATTTTCTAGCATGTTCTTGGTTTTTTTCGGCGATCAATTCAGTCTTCAACGATCTACTTGCGCCGGTGCCTGTGGCTTTCGGCCTTGTCCGTGGAAGCCGGCGAGGTTTGGGGAAGACGATCATGTCCATCGGAACAGATCCTTCGCTGCCCTCGAAAGCGGAAGACGGATTGGGCGACCGCGAGTTGATTCCCCATCTCGTTGACCGTATCACCGCGTGTCGGCTGAACAGGCTGCGAGTGCTTGAGGGAATGTCGGCTGACGCCCGTATCCTATTGGACGAACTGATAGTATTGGCAACGCGTGGTCTGCCCCGAATGCACAGCCAGGGGATGTTTGCGCACACGCTCCGTAGCGTGAGAACCGCAGAAGGCACCTCCGAGCAGCTCGAAGGCGAAAGCCTGCGTTATACCGCCATAGCTTCGCTCGGGTTGTCATGTCTGGCGGACGCGGTACAGTGCAGAATCTTGGCCGGCAGCACTGCGGCCGATCTCGCCCAATCGTGCGCGAAGCGCGCCGAAACGACTGACGACCCAGGGGCTGTCGCATTGGCGGCCTGGGCGGCTGCCGAGGCTGGAAAATTTTTTGCCTCGAAGCTCTTCCGCCGGTTAAGCGCGCTGCTTGCTACGGCCTCGCCGGTTACTACAGTGGATTGTGCGTGGGCCCTGACCGCGGCGATTGGCGGACAATTATTTGAGGATACATCGGACCTACGGACTCTTGCCGCCAACCGGCTCCTCGCTGGCCAGGCGGCATCAGGACTCTTTCCGCATATGCTCCCGAGTTCGGCCAGCGGCAGGTTGCGCGCCCATATCGGGTGCTTCGCCGACCAGGTGTATCCGATACAGGCTCTCTCTCGGTTGCATGCTGCGTCGGGCAATCCCTTCGCGATCAGGGCCGCCGAGGCGGCGGCGGGGCGAATCTGTGCGCTTCAGGGACCTGCCGGGCAGTGGTGGTGGCATTACGACACCCGCAACGGCGGGGTCGTCGAAGGTTATCCGGTATACAGCGTTCATCAGCACGCGATTGCCCCAATGGCTTTGCTCGACCTGCGCGAAGCCGGCGGCAGCGATCACTGGCAAGCCATCATAAGGGGACTGGAATGGCTCAACCAGCCTCCCGAGACCCCAGCGCCACTCGTTTCTCCCGAGAAGAATGTGGTCTGGCGCAAGGTCGCGCGCCGTGAGCCCAACAAGGCGGCAAGAGCGCTCGCCGCAATGGCGACGGCTCTAACGTCAGGAGCGCGCTTGCGGTGGCTGGACATTGTTTTTCCGCCGAACCGGGTGGACCGCGAATGCCGCCCCTACGAGTTCGGCTGGCTCCTCTACACATGGCTCGCGGGAGGCCCGGTGGCGAGACTCACGCCCGGCCGAGTTGACAATCAAAGCTCAGCCAGTGGGGGAGGTGCCGCATGAATCATCACCGCCAACTGTTGTTCGGTATGTATTTGGACGCCCTGAGAATGAATGACGTGGTCGAAGCGTGTCGTGCTGCGCTCATGACCCGCAACCGGCTTCTGCTCGGCGTGCTTAATGCCGCCAAGATTGTAAAATTGCGCAAGGATGCCCTGTTGCGCCGTTCGTTGATTGAATGCGATCTTTTGCTGGCGGATGGTCAATCAGTCGTGTGGGCCAGCAAGTTGCTTGGGCGGCCGTTGCCGGAGCGTATCGCGGGTGTCGACGTTTTCCACCAGCTGTTGTTACTCGCCCATAGAGAGGGACACGCCATTGCGCTTCTCGGTGCCAAGCCAGATATATTGGGTAGACTTCAGGAAGAGCTTCGAGCCCGCTTTCCCGGGCTCACGATCGTCTATAGCCATCACGGCTATTTCCAGGATAGCGAAGCGGCCGCAATTGCAGAAGACATCCGGCAGTCTGGCGCCGACATGCTCTTCCTGGGGATGACCTCACCCAAGAAAGAGATTTTCCTCGGCACCTATGGAGCATCCCTCGACGTACCGGTGCTGCACGGGGTCGGCGGTTCATTCGACATTCTGGCAGGCATCACAAAACGGGCGCCGCTGGCCTGGCAACGAGCAGGAATGGAGTGGGCCTATCGCGCGCTGCAGGAGCCGCGCCGGCTCTGGTGGCGCTATCTGACCACAAATACGAGTTTCATTCGGCTCACGATCGGCGAGTTGATCCATCCTGCCCGCGCCTTTGCGTCGGATCATGATGGGCCTGCAGCGTCCGCAACTCCGTTGCTCACGGGCGCAGCGTCGCGGAGCCCCTACGATGAGTGAGCTGTTCAAGGGCCGCATCGCGGTACTCGGGATGGGATATGTTGGGCTGCCGACAGCCGTGGCAATCGCGACGCGTGGCATCGACGTGGTCGGAGTCGACATAAATCCAGCGACAGTAGCCGCCGTTTCGCGCGGCGAGGTGCCATTCATCGAACCGGACCTCGCGGTGGCAGTCAGCGGCGCAGTTGCAATGGGACGGCTTACCGCTGCGTCGGAGCCGCCCGACGCGGATGCCTTCATTATAGCGGTCCCGACTCCCTTCCATGAAGACCGAACGGCGGACTTATCATGTGTGCGTGCCGCGGCAGAACAAATTGCGCCCAGGCTGCGGCCGGGCAATATCGTGGTGCTCGAGTCCACGTCGCCCCCCGGCACGACAGAAAGGGTGAGTGGCTGGATTGGCGCCTTGCGACCGGATATCAGGATGCCGCATGACGGTGACTCCAGTTCCGACATTTTCGTCGCCCATTGCCCCGAACGGGTTCTCCCCGGCCGCACCATGATCGAAATCGTCACCAACGACCGCGTCGTGGGTGGCCTTACGCAGCAATGCGCTGAAAAGGCCGCGTCGATCTACCGGCTGTTCGCGCAAGGCGAGATCCTGCTCACCGACGCCGCGAGCGCGGAAATGGCGAAACTCGTCGAGAACGCCTACCGCGACGTCAATATCGCCTTCGCCAACGAGCTCTCGATGATCACCGAGGCGCTCCATATAGACGTGTGGGAAGTCATCAGGCTGGCGAACAGGCATCCCCGGGTAAATATTCTCAGCCCCGGACCCGGCGTCGGCGGACACTGCATTCCCGTAGATCCGTGGTTCATCGTTTCGGCCGCGCCCGAACTGGCGCGGCTCATCCGCACGGCGCGCGAGGTGAACGACCGGCGGCCCCATTATGTGGCCGAGCAGGTGGTGGCGAAGGCCAAGCGCTTTCGGTCGCCGACGATCGCCTGCCTGGGCCTGACCTTCAAGGCAAACGTGGACGACGTTCGGGAGAGCCCGGCGATTGAAGTCGTCTCGCTCATTGCGGACGCTCTGGCAGACACGGAAATCTTGATTTCGGATCCGTTCGTAGACGCGCTGCCGACGCAGCTGTCAGGCTATTCCAACTTGCACCTTGAAAATGCCTACCAGGCCGTGGAGCGTGCCGATATCGTCGTGCTCCTGGTGGAGCACGAGCCGTTCAGGGCAATCTGGCACAACCGGCTAGGCGGCAAAGTCGTCTACGACACGCGCGGCGCCTGGCGCTGACTGTGCGGCCGGCAAGCGCAATCCGGTGTCGAATTCGCTCGGAAGACTTCCCACGCCGAAGAAATGCTCGATCGCCCGGACCGACCGGACGGCGGCCTGCCCGTCCCCATAGGGATTTACTGCGCGCGCCATCGCCCGATAGGCCTTCCGGTCCGTCAACAGCCGGCTAACCTCATCGACGATTAGCGCCTCGTCGGTACCGACGAGCCTGACGGTGCCTGCGGCAACCGCCTCGGGGCGATCCGTCGTTTCGCGCATGACGAGGACCGGTTTCCCGAATGTTGGAGCCTCTTCCTGGACGCCGCCGCTATCCGTCAACACGATCGAGCAGTCGCGCATGGCGCGGACGAAATCACCGTAATCGAGGGGTTGCGTTATCAGCACGTTCTGAAGCCCAGCCAAAGGTGGGAGCAGGACGTCGCGCACGACCGGGTTAAGGTGCGCCGGAAGCAGAAAGACAATCTCCGGAAACGCTTTCGACAGCCGCGAAATAGCGCGGGCCGCCCTGCCCATCGGTTCGCCCCAGGACTCCCGCCGGTGCGCTGTGATCAGGATGCTCCTCTTACCGGCAATCTTTCTGAGGTCCGGGTTGGTGGTCCTGCCGCGGTGCGCAGCGGCGTGAAGCAGGGCGTCGATCACCGTATTGCCGGTGACGACGATCCCACGCTCGTCGACGCCGTCATGCAGCAGGTTCGCTTTCGACGTCTGCGTCGGCGCCAGATGCAACGCCGCTATCTGCGTCGTCAGCCGCCGGTTGACTTCCTCGGGAAAGGGGTTGTTACGGTCTCCGGTTCTAAGCCCCGCCTCCAGGTGAATGAGCGGCACCTTGCGATAGAAAGCGGAAAGAGCGGCGGCAAAGCATGTCGTGGTGTCGCCCTGCACGAGCACCGCATCGGGTTCCTCGATCTGAATGACATGCGCAACGCCCTCGAGAACGCGACTGGTGACGTCCTCGAGCCTCTGGCGCTCCCTAATGACGTTGAGGTCGTGGGCGGGTCGAATTCCGAAGAACTTGTTGACCTGATCGAGCATCTCGCGGTGCTGGCCAGTGACGGCGACCACAGACGTGCAATGGAGGGAACGGTCGATTCCGCGGATGAGCGGCGCTACCTTGATCGCCTCCGGACGCGTGCCATACACAATCAGGACCTTGCGCATACCGGAATCCTTCCGATTGCTGTTGGTATTCATGCAGCCTTCAAACATGCTCGCGACGGGGCCGGCCGATCGGAAAGGACCGCCGACGCTTCAGTAGCCACATTTTTCGGGGCCAAATCGGCACTTGTTCAGGACGACACCGAGAACGTTTGTCATTTCAGAAAGCTCCTGCTCGCAGATATCAACTTCAGCGAGAGTGCTGTGCTCCGCCGCCGCAACGAGGATCACGCAGTCCACGTTCGGCAGAAATGCAATGACATCGTCGTTGGAAAGCATGGCAGGCATGTCGAACAAGATGACATCCGGCCTCATGCTTTGCCGCAGTTCCTCAAGAACCCTTGCCGTCTCGCGGCTTTGCAAGAGCTCCGCCGGAAACGCCGCGACCTGTTGGTTCGCCGCGATTGCGAGATTGTCGTTGTGGCGCAGAAAGACGTCCTCGATTTCGCTTTCGCCTTTCAGGAAATTCTCGATCGAAGTCGGGGCCTGGATGCCAAGCATCTCGCCGACCTGTGGTCGTTTCAGATCCAGGTCGAGCAGTAGGGTGCGACACTCTTTCTGGTTGGACAGGCTGAACGCCAGGTTCAATGCGACAAAGGTCTTTCCGCAGCCGGGCGTTGGGGAGGTGATCGCAACGGACGTCCAATTGTTTTGCTGCAGCTGCTGCAAGAGCTTTGTCCGCATGATGTCGAACGGTGCGTGCGCCGGATTGAGCCGGCTTGCGGTGATGATCCGGCTGCGGGCGATCACCCGCGGATCGGTTTGCAGCGGGGGCAGGCGCTCCCAGACCACTTCGCTTTCGACCCGCGCACAGGACGGGATCGTCTGTTCCGCCAGTCGTTTTGATCCGCGAATTTCCTGCAGGGATGCTTTAGGCTGTTCCATGTCTCGCGCGCCTCAAGTTCATACAAACGGCACAGCTTGTCTCGACTCCGTTCGTTCACGAACCAAGTGCAACAAGCCACGAATGGGTATTCGGAAATACAACTGAAAGTTGCATAAAAAGATAGAGTACGAGAATCAGCGATATCGGAACGGCCGCGGCGGAAAATACCGCCATAACGGTTCGCCAGGTGCGGATCCGCATCTCGTCAGCCGTCGCGATATAAGGGATGGTGGCGAGCGGCTGGTGGCCAAGCATTCGCACGAGCTCGACCGGCCTCCGTATCGTTCCACTTAGAACTTCGAGCAACAGCATGAATGCGACGGCCAATGCCACGCCGCCCACCGCGCCGCCGAGAGCAATAAGGCGACGCTTGGGGCCTACCGGAGACTCAGGTGGGGTCGCGGGTTCGAGGAGGGTGAAGCGGCCTCCGTCGGAACGTCTCTCAATCTGTTCTCCGATTAAAGCCTCAGCACGTCTCGCGATCGCAGTGTTGTATTGCGTCTGAAGATTTGTTCGGTTCCGCTCGAGCGAATATAGAACGGTTTCGCTGGCAGGCGTCGCCGTGATCGATGTCGTCAGCGCGACGATGCGCTGCGTGATCACTGCCTTTTCCCGACCGATCGTGCGCAAGCGCTCATCGATATAGGAGAGCGGAGAGTCGAGCGCGGAAAGCCGTCTCTTGTCGCTGGCCGATGAGGTTTCCGTGGAGGGTCTCGAGCGCGGCGCATCCTGCAACGAGGCGATCCGCGCACGAAGGGCCACGATGTTTGGACTGGTTTCCGAAAAGATCGCGAGCTGCTCGGCAAGCGCCCGGTTCAGGTCCAGCAGCATCTGCTGTTCCGGCGTCGCCCCGTTGGCGTCGACGATCTGCCCGGTAAGGGCGTAACTCTCGACTAGATTGCTGCGCCTGGCGCGCAGATCTGACTCTTCGCGCTCGAGCGAGATGAGTCTCTCCTGCTGGCTTATTTGCTGGCTGCGCCGGAAATCGCGACTTTCGGGAAGAGTGTTAGCGTTCTCGTTCTTGAATCTCAGGATCTCGGTCTCGATCCGCTTCAAATCCGACCCAAGTCTCGTGACCTCCTGATTGAAGAACTGCAATGTTTCGACGGCGCGCGCAGTTCGTTGCTGCTGCTGCTTGAGCAGCATCAGTTCGACGACCTCGTTGACGACCGTTGCCGCCAGATGGGGCTCATCCGCCGTGAAGGCGACGCTGAACACCAAGGTGCCAGGGCCACCGTGAGACGAACCCAAATCAGTCTCTTCGAATGTGATGCGGGATCGCATGTCGTCGACGACATCCTGGTCGGACGGCTTGTTCTTCCCGTAGATGTCGAGCTTGCCGGCGAGCCGGATGAGATCGTCGCGCGTCGTGATCTCCTGTCGAATGACCTGCAGTTGCTGGTTGGCCTGCATCGGCACGGTCGATCGCGCCAGATCCGCGGGGATCTGCGGTGCCTCCACCAGGATCTTGGCGCTGGCGCGATAAACCGGCGGCAGCACATAGGCTACGGTCACGGCGACCCCCAGCGCAACGGTGACTATCGCCACCAGGTAAGGCAACCTTCTGAAAAGGATCGAAGTATAGAAGCGTGCATCCGCGCTATTCATCTCGAACACACCTGAAGCTGAAAACCTGACGAGTATTGCCGAGTGTTGATTTTCAGGCGGTTTCGTATCGGGCGATAGTTCGTCAATGGTGGATGCCTGCATCCGGTCCTTGCCGGAGCTAGTTCTTTTGGCTAGTCCGCACCTACCGAGTCGAGATCTCTGTCCCTGATGGTTCCATGTGTCCGTCAATCTGTTGCTCGCTCTTGCTCGCCGCTGCGCATGCGAGGCGGATCTCGTCGGGAGAGCTGCGAGCATCCGGTTATGGCGGTGCCATGGCCAGATCGAACCAGCCGCGTGGGCGAGGTAAGCGAAATCTCGTCGTCACCACCTGCATCGAACGTAGTATGCCGTTGTCTGACGATTAAGCCGCGGTCCTGAATTCGTTCAGGGAGGATTAGGCTGCCTTCCCCCATCGCGGCATCTTCCAATCCTCGGCAGGCGCAGCCATGCTGCGTCCTTGGGCTTCGGCAGCATCAGCCGGGCGGCGACTGGATTGTCGCGGCCCGTTACAAAAAGCGCCTTGCTCGTGGTTCTCTGCCTTCGATATCTCAGGTGAGATCTGTCAATGAGCGCGTCACCGCAACTCAGTGTCGTCATTCCGCATCTCAACGAGCTCGACAATCTGCATCGATGCTTGGCCGCTCTCGATGCTCAGCGCGCCGAAGGCATTCCGTTCGAGATTATAGTGGTGGACAACGGCTCGACCGTTGATCCGGAGCCAGTTTGTTCGCGTTTCGAGGGTGTGCGGTTGGAGCGTGAGCCCGTTGCCGGTCCGGGTCCGGCGCGCAACCGTGGTGCCGGCGTGGCCCAGGCGGAGCTGCTGGCCTTCATCGATGCCGATTGCGTGGTGCAGCCTGGCTGGCTTCGCGCCATTATCAATCTGATGGACAAAAGGCCCGAGATCGACCTGCTCGCCGGCGACATCGGAATCCTGATGACCGATCCCGCCCGGCCGAGCGCGATCGAAGCCTACGAGAGCATCTACAGCTACCGCGCTCGTCTCTACGTTGAGCGCCATGGATTTGCGGCGACCGGTAACATGGCGGTCCGTACGCGGGTCTTCCGTTCGGTCGGCCCCTTCGGCGGCATTTCCACGATGGAGGACACCGAATGGGGCAGAGGCGCAACCGCGAAGGGCCATCGACTTGTCTATTTGGCGGAAGCCCAGGTCCTCACGCCCTCGTGCAAAACTTTCGGCGAATTGGCGCGTCGGTGGGACCGGCACGTCGCCCACGAATATTGTAAGGTCGGCGCTGATCCTTTGGCACGTCTCCGATGGCTGGTCGTCTCGGCGATGATCTGCATTTCGCCGCTGGCCGAGAGCCTGGCGGTCCTGCGGACGGACCGGGTGTCGGGTTACCGGAGCCGGTCGCTCGCGCTCATATGCCTGACCCGGGTGCGTTTCTATCGCGCTCGGCGGATGCTTGGTCTGGCGCTACATTGGAATAGCGCGGCATTGCTCGCCACCTGGAACCGGAAGTCCTGAGATGACTCCCCGTCGACCTGCCGTATTATGTATGTATGTATGTCGCCCAAGGGTATGCAGCGGTTTTTTGCCATGCGTGAAAAGACGGTTTAAAGGCATCCGCGTGAACTCCTTTGCGGTTTCGATATCTCCTCGTCAGATTGATCCTCGCACCATTTGCCCTGGTCATCGTCGCCGTCATTGCGTTGCTCATTGGCATGGATGGGGTCTTCAACCGCTTGGAAAGGATGGGAGGACGTTTCGGCTTTGAAGCTTCGAACGATATTCCAGAACCGAACAGCGATTGCAGGCATATTTCGAAGCGAATCCAGAGGCACGAGGAGATTGGGGTTGCACCCAGAAACTGCGCCATGATCCGCGTCTTACGGTCCTGGGGAAGTACCTGCGCAAATATTCTGTCGACGAATTGCCGCAGCTCTAGAACGTGTTTGTTGGCGATATGAGTCTCGTGCGGCCACGACGATGATTCCAGAACAGCGCGTGCACTATTCCGGCACCGCCTACTTCACCGTGCGCCCCCGAATGACCGGGCTCTGGCAAATCAGTGACCGCAACGCCTGCATGTTGCCGAGCGGGCGATGCATGACAACCGCTATGCGAGAACGATGTCCTTCGCCGTTGATCTTTGAACCCTGGTAAAAAACGGTGCTGTGAGGCGGGGTACCCTCTCTCGAGACTTACTTATTATTCCGTACGCTCCACTCCCTACTACGCCTTGCGGCTGAGTTTTTCAGCGTCTGGACAATTGCTATTCTCCACGTACCGACAATCCTCGTTCGATGGTCCTCAATATGAACGCGGTCCTGGCATTTCTCCGAACGGCGGCCAATTTTCGTGACAAGCTACTGTGGGGGCGACGAGCGGTGGGTGTAGGCGCCGCCGCGAGAGGCGCGGTGAGAATAGGCTATTTATACGTTCGCCGGCCGAGCAGAAGCGAAATAAAATTGCGGTGCGGACCGGTTCTCGAATTCGGCTTCCCGAGCCAGGTTCCGCATGTCCTTCTGGCCTTTGGGGATTTCATCGATCCGGAATACGCATTTCTCCGCAAGATCTATCGCCCAGGGTGGATCGTCGCAGACGTTGGCGCTGCCATTGGGCAGTTTTCTGTATTTGCTGCCACATTGCCCGCTGCCAAGGTCCACGCCTTCGAGCCGAGTTCTGCAAACGTCGCAGCTTTGTCGAGAAACATCGTCCGCAACGGGGTAAGCGATAGGGTAGAGGTCCATAGGATCGCTTTCTCAAACGCCGAATTCGAAGCGAATTTCGAGACCAGGGCAAATGCCTGGTTGAGCGGCATCAGCGAAACCGGGACAGAACTCGTGTCCGTTCGCACATTGACCGCTGACTTTCGAAGACTGGGATTGGATCACGTCTCGGTCCTCAAGATCAATGTCGCTGGATATGAGCCCCAGGTCATTGAAGGGGCCGACGCTTTTCTGGCCAAAGGCGGGGCCGACATATTGATACTTTTGCTCGGGCTGGCATCCCTGCCGTGGTATGCGAGGCTTGCCGCAAACGGCTACCGGTTCTTCTATTTCCATCCGAATGAGAATGCGCTCTATGAGGTCACTGCTTTCGATGCGGATTCAGTACTGGCGCACCGCCCCTGGCCCGCCCGCAACATCATTGCCATTCACCAGTCGGCTATGGAATCGCGCCTCGACATGTGGCTTCCGGTTCGCAGGATCTAAAACCAACGCGCTCGCGTAAAACACGATGTCCCCCCCCGAGGGCCGGTTCCTGACGCCGGTTGACCTTGCTAAACACAAGCTTCAAGTTCGGAGCTAAAACTCGGTCAGGCCGAGCCCAGTCGGTGCCCGATCAATCGGAGTGTTCAACGCGCCGACGCCATGGCCGCCGGGCACCGATCCGCACGAGTCGACGTTGCGCGTAGGAATGATGTCGGCTTTTCCATTGCCCAGCCTTTGGCGCTCGTCTGGCCGACGACGCTATGGCCGAGGCTGGAGTGATAGCTCTATCTTCTGGAGAAAAAGCCGCATCCAGCAGATCGTGACCGGCCGCGCGACGACTATGCAGGACGTGGCCGTAACCTGGTCGGCGTTGCCGACGACCTCCCTTATGAAGTAGTCGAAATCGATCCGACGAAAGAGCTTCAGACGCCTCCTAACGCCTTCGCCTCACGAAGCCGTTTCGCTACACCTGGGGTCACCGCGCCCGAGCGGGGATTTGCTGCGACTTCGCAATCACAGACTCGATCGACGCCTCACGACGAATCGTAGTCGCAACTTCAGGTTGCGAGTATCCAAAAAACTGTGGCCCCGCCATCGCGTGACGGAGTCGAAAAAATTTTCTTCCCTCGATAAAAAACACAGGTGAACCCTCCTCAAGCGCCATGATTGGTTCGTCAATCACATGCGCTCACCTGCCGAATCTTTCAAGAATATTACAGGCTTAACATGGCGGCGGGGTAATTTGTGGCGAAAATTGGGACCGTCGGAATCGGCCCTTTCTTATTAGTATGCTTAATTTTCTCTTGCCCCAGACACGCCATGATCGGTGGCTAGGGGGCAGTCCGGCACGGCAAGCAGGCATGAGCCGAACTCGCACAGAAGTAGTGCAAGAACCAATGGGTTCAGGGGTAGGGAAAGAAAGGCAAGTGAAGAGTGACAACAACATTTCCTGATGCTTCCAATACTGGCGTTCCGCAGGGGACAAATCTGACCCGACATACAGGGACACTTCACATCACGACTGACAATGCGGTGATCGAAAATCTGGAGATCGATGGCAACATCATTATCGATGCCAAGAACGTCACCCTCAAGAACATCAAACTCACCACCGACGACTTCAATGGAATTGAAGTCATGGGCGGTGCCACCGGGTTCACGCTGATGGACAGCGAAATTGATGGCGGCGGCACGGCGCATAACGGTCTCATGGCTCAGGGAACGATCCTGCGCACCAACATCCATGGCGTGGAGAACGGCATGACCCTCTATGGGCCATCGGAGATCCGCGACAACTACATTCATGGTCTGGCGGGTGACGCTAGCTCGCACTTCGACGGTATCGAAATTAACGGCGGCCATGATATCCAGATACTGCACAACACCGTTATCAACCCACACGACCAAACAGCGGCGATCATGCTGGACAATTGGGCCGCGGGTCTCTCGAACATCAAGGTCGACGGCAATTATCTGGAAGGGGGCGGCTACACCCTCTATCTCGATGATAACTTCAGCGGCGGTCCCGTCGACGACGCCTCGATCAGCATCACCAACAACCAGGTCGGCGGTGGCCACTGGGGCGACTTCGCGCTCTTTGGCAACACCCCGGTCATGTCCGGCAATGTCGGCCTCGGCGCCTCGCCGGGCACACCAACCACACCCACCACACCAACAACACCAACAACACCCATCACATACACTGGCACCCAGGGCGACGACGTCCTGCCCCTCGCAGGCGAACCGAGCGACGGGAACGAGACCTATAGTGGACTGGGTGGTAATGATGTGCTGAAAGGCGGCGCCGGGGCCGATACCCTCGACGGCGGTGCCGACGCCGACACGGCAAGCTACGACGGTTCAACGGCTGTGGATGTCAATCTCGCGACCGGCGCTGCAACCGGAGGCGATGCGGCAGGCGATAAGTTCGCCGCCATCGAGAACCTGAGGGGCTCCAGTAATGCCGACACACTCGGCGGCAATGCCGGGAACAACGTACTTAACGGCAGCGGCGGTTCCGACAAAATGGCTGGCCTGGCAGGCAACGACACCTATATCGTGGCCGATGCCGGCGATGTCGTCACGGAAAGCACCGGCGGCGGCATGGACTTCGTAAAGGCCGGTGTCAGCTTCGCGCTCGGGGCCAATGTAGAGAACTTGACGCTGACCGGCAGCGCAAACCTGAACGGCACCGGCAATGCCCTGAAGAACACAATCGCAGGCAATGCCGGCAGCAACCGTCTCAATGGCGGGGCTGGCGATGACGAGATCTCCGGAGGCGCAGGCAACGACACGATCGATGCGGCGTCGGGCGCGGACCGGGTGGCCGGCGGTGCCGGCGCTGACAAGTTCGTGTTCCGCCAAAGTCTCGTCAAGACCTCTGGCGCCGATCACATCACGGACTTCGACTCGTCCGACTTCATCTATTTCGATGCGAGTTCGGGGCCGACCGGAGCTCTTAATTCTGGGGCATTCGGGCTCAGTGCGAACGCGCTCGATGGCACCGACCGCTTCATGTATGACGCTCCCAACAAAGCCCTCTATTACGATAGCGACGGCAATGGCGGCGCGGCAAAGGTATTGCTTGCCACCTTCGACAACGGCTACACGCCATCGGCGAGCGATTTCCTGCTTTATTGAGGCCCGAAAGGGGGGCGGCGAGCCCCTCGCCTTGCGCCCGAAGGCGTTTCAACGGCTTCGGGCGATTCTCGTGACCATTCCGTCGGGCCCGCCGGCCTGCGGGCGGTTTCGAGGAGGTGGACGGGCTTTCAATCGCCTTGCAGGGAGTGAGGGGCGAGTGTCGGTCGAGTCACGTCCAGTGGGATTGACGTCCAAAAGCCATAACCCGCTGCCCAGCAGGAAGAGAAACAGGACATAGGTTGCACTCCAGAAATGCACCGTCCATCCAACCAGGAAAAAACCCGTCATCGCAATGACGTATCCTGCCCTGTATTGCTCCAGCCTGTCATTCAAGCCCTTGAGAAGGCCGATGCTCAGGAGTGGGAGCAGGAGGGTCAAAAGCATGAGTATCGCCGCAGGTATCCCATAGAGGACAGCGTGTATCAGCCAAAACATGTCGATGCTCGGCGGCATCCAACTGGGACGGTCCCAACTGTTCAGACCAACGCCAAAAAACGGGTGATTGAGCACAGACTCAGTCCCGAATGTCCATATCAGGATGCGAAAATAGGCCGAGCTCTCGTCGAAGGAAAAATAGCTGAGATAGAGATTTGGCACCGACCGGTTTGCTACCAGGGAAATGCATCCCCACATCGTCGACACCATGGCCAAAAGCAGCCGCCAACGATACGCGTATTCACGTAGAAACCAGTTCCAGCATAAGAGCAGCGCCTGCGCCGCCAGCGCGGTGATCGGTCCCGCTGACAAACTCAGGAACGCCGTAGCGCCAACGATGCCGGTTCTGAACCATCGCCTGCCGGCTTTCTCGCCACAGCCCAGCACAAGATGCGCCAGCGCAAAGATACTTCCGCAGACGACGCCGAACAGAATAGGATGTTCGACGACTGACCGCACGCGCGCCAAGCCCCAACGCAACGCGTTGTCGGTCGTTGGAAGCACGGGAAGGTTGTCGGTCGTTGGAAGCACGGGAAGAATGAGGGAACAGAACTCGAGCAGCACGTTGCGTCTCGTGACGGCTTCCAGCACCGCGAATGGAAGTAGGATCACAACGATCAAGAACAGCAGCCTGATCATGTCACGAAAGTTGTCCGCATTGCGAATGTAATACCGAGCGATTAAATATGCCCCGGCTGTTTCGACAAAGAGAATACCTGCCGGCTGAAGGCTGGCCTCGTAGCCGTGATTGACCAGCAGGCTGATCGAGCACCAAAGGCAGTACAGGAGAAGCGTGACGTCGGCGCTCCTGATTCGGCCGGTCCGACCTGTAATCCAGAAAAAAAGACATGGCACGACCATGGTCAGAAGCACGAGCCGATATGGTGAAAGTGCAAGCGGTCCGAAATGCCACGTCCAAGGCATGAACAGCGATATGAGCAGAAGACGAACCGGCCAGGCAAGCCTTGCTTTTTCGGTGAGCCCGTTTTCCTCAGCAAGTCGGGATCGCCTCCCTACCCGGCCTGACGCGCGGCGCGTCCTTGATCTCGCGACTGTGCGGATTGCAGCTTCGTTCACGACGCCACGCCCATCCTAAAGGATAGGACGACGCCTGCTTTGGCGTGGCTTCCCATGCGGTACCTTTCTGCTTACTGTTTTACATGGACAGAAGACTTTGCAACGGCCTGAACGCTGTCGGCTTCGTCTGGTGAATTTTCATTCGGTGCCGAGATCTCAAGGTACAAGGGTGTGGGTCGAGCCGGAAGTTAACTTTTTCGTCATGGCTCATGGGGTTTTCAATGAAGGCCAGCGTTTCCCTCATCCTCCGAAAGTTCAATCGAATTCGCAGGCTGGCATGCCGCAACGATGAGCGTCTTCACCCATTGTATGAATACGTTAAGCTCATCGTGGTAGACGACGGTTCCGTCGAAGACGTAGAGAATCCGGTTCGGGCATCCACGACGAACGCGCGAAGGATACCCGACGGCCCGGTGATGGTGGTGCCGCCGCGGGGCGCAACACAGCCCCCGCCTGCGCGAATGGCAACTATACTGCATTCCAGGGCGGCCACGGCCTTTGATTGCCGGGCAAGCTAACAGGCAGCTTCCGCTGTTTTCGACGTTCCAGCGGATGTTGGAGTGGTCGGGGTGCCAAGATTTCCAGTTCTGAAAACGCAGTTCGCCTCAATAGCTTCTAAGGTCCAGCAGGCGGACAGAAGAAGCATACCTCGTTGAAGGTGGTTGAAGAAATTCGAAGCTGTACTTGTATTTGAGTTCACGGGAGCGATGGAGATGAGACGCAGCGAGAGCGCCCTTGTGTTTGCTTCGGTAGTCGTATGTATCCTGTCGCCTACGAGCCTTACTGACGGCAACGCCGCGGATGCCCGCGACATCGGTCCCGTGACGCAAAGAATTGCGTTATCGCAGCATCAGCGCGCTCATGTTGAGAATGTTAATGCAGTGTTCCCTGATGCTTCCAATACTGGCGTTCCGCAGGGGACAAATCTGACCCGACATACAGGGACACTTCACATCACGACTGACAATGCGGTGATCGAAAATCTGGAGATCGATGGCAACATCATTATCGATGCCAAGAACGTCACCCTCAAGAACATCAAACTCACCACCGACGACTTCAATGGAATTGAAGTCATGGGCGGTGCCACCGGGTTCACGCTGATGGACAGCGAAATTGATGGCGGCGGCACGGCGCATAACGGTCTCATGGCTCAGGGAACGATCCTGCGCACCAACATCCATGGCGTGGAGAACGGCATGACCCTCTATGGGCCATCGGAGATCCGCGACAACTACATTCATGGTCTGGCGGGTGACGCTAGCTCGCACTTCGACGGTATCGAAATTAACGGCGGCCATGATATCCAGATACTGCACAACACCGTTATCAACCCACACGACCAAACAGCGGCGATCATGCTGGACAATTGGGCCGCGGGTCTCTCGAACATCAAGGTCGACGGCAATTATCTGGAAGGGGGCGGCTACACCCTCTATCTCGATGATAACTTCAGCGGCGGTCCCGTCGACGACGCCTCGATCAGCATCACCAACAACCAGGTCGGCGGTGGCCACTGGGGCGACTTCGCGCTCTTTGGCAACACCCCGGTTATGTCCGGCAATGTCGACGTCAGTACCGGCAGGAACAATGCTAGAGGTGCAGGAAGATAACCAGCGCGGCATTCGCCCTTCGACAACCTGCCAATTCTCTTGCGCCGCCCATTGCCGATGACTTTTCCCCAGACGCAACGCCGATGCCCCCACAGCGGATGAAGCGGCAGTGTCGTCATCCCCCGTTTCTTTCGTCGGGCGAGCGCCCTACCCGCTTTTGTGTGTCGCGCATCCGAGCGGGTCCCCGTTGCAAGGGCTTCAGATTCTGCTGTAGGAGGCGCTTCGCGGAACTGAGCACACGCCAGTTGGCAGGGCCGATAGTTAGCTTGAAGGCAAGTTTGGCCCAAGGTAGCGACTGCTTGCACCCGGGCGAGAGTGCGACGGCGTATTCTAGTATTTCGCGACAAAGGGTAAGGTTGCCGTGGTTGAAAGCCGTGTTTGCCTCGCGTATCGCCTTAAGTGCAAGGTCGTTGAGCAGATAGGATTGGATAGCGTCTGCAGTACCGGCAGGTAAGCCGCTAAATGCAGCATCGAGTGCTTTCTCCCGCTGACAAAGGTCCCGCAGAATATATTCGCCGTAGTAGCCCCGAGACATGTTGAGGCCGTGTTGTCTGTACACGGCTTGATAGGCACAAACGAACCCCACCGGTGCCTGGGCGGCCAGTCTCATCCACATTTCCATATCTGCGCTATGTGGCAGGTCATGACGATACCCGCCAACATGCTTCTGCAACTCCGTGCGTACCACGGCGGTAGCAGTTGGAACGATATTCGTCGCCCGGCTGCGAGCAATAAAGGCTATGCCTTCCATAGTTAACCGTCTAGAATTCATGACCGCAGGACCGAGTGGATGCATTGGCTCGGTTGAACCGTCCTCGTGCAATACGATTGCGGCGCCGAAGGCGAATCCCAGCTCAGAAGATTCCGTCAAGACGCGCACAGCGCGGTCAAGGGCGCCAGGCAATAAATAGTCATCGGCAGAGAGCAGCAAAAGGAACTCTGCCGCAGCCCATTCAATTCCCTCATTGTAAGTCGTGATGTGTCCTCTGTTGGCTTTATGTCGATGGAATACGATGCTTTTGTCACGCAACGCTAGCTCGGATGCCACCTCTGCAGTATTGTCGGTTGATGCATCATCAATAATTAGTACTCTGACTTGGACGTTTTGCTGCGATAGGGCACTCTTTACGCATTCATTTAAAAAGCCCCCGTATTGATAACATGGTACAATAATGTCGACCGTATGCATCGTTTCCACCTTATGTGTACATGAATACATAAATGCATTTCGAACATACGCCCGCAAAAATAAAGACGAAATTCTCGTAGATAGGAGGCTTTATGCGTGTGCATTTCCGAAAGAGGAGTATCGATTATGCGGCATTCATCCGGTATCTTCAACTCAGAAAACGGGTGCGAATGCTGGCGTCGCTCGTAATCTCATCCATCCAGAAAAAGTGGATGGACTATACATACTTTGACTATGTTGAAAATATCTGTTCGATTATATTCAATTCCGAAAAAGTGCGCCAGTACACGGAGGAACGAAGGTGTACCGGATCGGAATCGTTTATCCCAGCAGGGATCCCATCTCTCCCGCCAACTGGTCTGGTACGCCTCGCGGCCTGAGCGAAGGGCTCAGATCGTTAGGCCTCATGGTTGTTCCAATAGGATGTACACTGCCGCTTCGGCAAAAAATGGCGGCGGCGCTTCACTCTCGATTGCCTGGTTCAAGGGTAACGGCGCATCGCACTCCAGCCGTTATGAAGGCTCGGTCGCTAAGAATCGCAACGGCCATAGAAAATGCGGGAAATCTGGATGGCATTATTGCAATGGGCACAGATACCTACGACCTTGCAGCGGCAATGCGGGGACGGCACACGCCGATCGCCACATACGATGACGGAACATTTGCACTGTTCCTGCGATATCCCGATTCGGACCTAAGCAGCCTCGGCCTTCCGTCCTCAAAGGTCGATGCCTGGGTGAGGTTACAAGAAACCGCGTGTCGCAGAGCCACGATAGCGTGTGTGAGCACTGAATGGGCAAGGAAATCAGTGGTCCAGGACTTTGGGGTTCCGCCCGAGCGAGTTCGGGTGGTTGGGATGGGGCATAGGCCTCGATCGAACCCCGAGATTAAGCGCAGCTTTGAAAACCCCCGTTTTTTATTCGTGGGCGTTGATTGGAAGCGCAAGAATGGTGCTGCGGTTCTAGATGCGTTCGCAAGGGTCCATGAAAAGTTTCCGCGGGCCACCCTCGCAGTTGTGGGAAAACATCCACCGTTGAGACAAGCTGGAGTGACAGGGTATGGTTTTCTCGCGCGGGAGGATCCAAGGGGGCAGAAAATACTCGACCAATTGTTTGCTCAGTCAACAGCTTTCGTCCTACCCAGCCTTTTCGATCCTTCCCCGATCGCCTATCTCGAGGCTGCATCCTGTGGATTACCTGTAATAGCTACAACACGTGGGGGGGGCGGTGAGCTGTTATGCGACGGTTCAATACGCGTTGATCCTTACGACCGTGATTCATTGGTCGAGGCAATGCTTCGGCTCTGCGATGGAGAGGAAGCAAGTTCAATGGGAGCGAGAGCTCTGGCTCGGTCGGCGACGTCAAGGTGGCAAGATGTTTGCAGGCGCATTGTAGATGGTTTGATGGGCGCAGACGAACAGTCGAATAGTGCCGCGCGTATCGAAACCCGATAATACCTAGTCGCTCGCCTTAAGTAATCGTGCATAAATCTGCTTCACTTCTTCGCGCTCGCGTTTAAGAGAATATTCTGAAAGAATGAACTTGGATGCCCTGTCGCCGCGGGTTTGGCACCAGCCCGGATGTGCGTTCTCGTGCGCTATTGCGTATTCGATTGCTTGTGCGAATCCTAGGATGTCACCCGTCTCGACGATCCCACTGAAATCCGAGCGAAAGAATTCTTTCCCCCCAAAACCATGGTAACCGACCACATAGTTCCCGCAGGCCATCGCTTCGGCGGGTGGGAGTCCAAGACCCTCCTGGTATGATAAGGCTAGGAAAATTTTCGTAGTCCGCAATTGCGCGGCAACTTCAGCCTGGGGAATTCGATCTAGCCGCACTATGTCCCAACCCTCTAGCAAGCCGCGCCCCCGAATAAGTTCTAATACTCTGTTCGCATCCTCCGGCATCTTTCGCGGCATATATGCGATGCGGTTTGGTCGAGGGCCCTCGACCGAGTGAAATATACCGGAGTCGATGCCGACGTGCACTCTGCAAACATCAACATGCCCAAAGGCATAGCGGAGCGCATGTTGATTGTGTTCAGAGACTGCGATGATGCCCATCAAACCGCCGCCTGGCGCGTAATGCCGTGCAATGTCGTGCGACGCTGTCCAGGTCAAGTGCACATTCTGGTTGAATATTATGAATTCGGTGCCTGGGGAGAGATGGTCCAGGATGTCGACGCACACCTCCGGGATGACGAGAAAATCTCCCCGCAGCACCCTCGTATCTCCGACATGTGCAATACGCGTTTGATTTTCGAACCACGTACACCGGAACCCTCGGCGCTGATGCAGCACAAACGCGTTCGTCCCCGCGGAATTCAGTATATCGACATGACGGTATATTACCCTGATACCACCGGAGGGCTCTTGGAAGTCAGGAGTGAGAAAGTAGATGGCTGGTCTTGCCGAAGGCTCTTGCCCGATGGTGACGCGCATCCGGCTCTTCCAAGCTCTTTTTGCAGCCATGAGTTGCCGCAGCGCGGTTGCGCGCACTGCAGATAAGCCAAACGCCGCCCGATACATCATTTCAGCTCGCGTCTTTTCGTCCCAATTGCGATAGCCAGTGTATTCGGCGATCTGTGCCCGAGCCACATACCTAAATGTCGGAGCTGCTGCGCCGACGAATGAAGGAGATTTGCTACTCCGAATACCCCCGACTGCCTCGGAGTCTGCTATAGGCGGGCGTCTGCGTCGGCGCCTGCCGGTTATGCACCGGGCAAAAGAGTTACGTCCGTGTGGCGAACGTAAGTGGCTACGATGGGCTAGAGCCAAGCTCTAATCCGGCGCGACGAACGGGGTTGCAGCGCAAATCATCATTCCTGCGCAGCCGGATACCTCTTTCGATCGCTTAAATACTTAATATTGTTTTCTTTACTGCACGATTGAAAAGGAATTCCTTTGAGCTTGGAACGCTCGGCATTTTGCCCCGATGAGAAGACGAAGGGGTGCCGATCAGGTTCATTCGAGTTCAGCCGCCGCTACGAAGAAGATAGGGGCTTGCCGGCATGATTGCGTCCGATGTCACGCTGCATGAAGGAGTCGTTGTCCATCATCCGGACCTCGTCAATCTTTATGGTTGCACGCTCGGCGCCGGCACGCGCATCGGAACCTTTGTCGAAATTCAGAAGAACGTCGCGGTCGGAAGAAACTGCAAGATTTCCAGCCATTCCTTCATCTGCGAGGGCGTGACGCTCGAGGATGGCGTCTTCCTCGGACATGGCGTCATGTTCACCAACGATATCTATCCGCGGGCGGTCAATCCTGTCGGAGGGCTTCAGTCGGAAGTCGATTGGAAGGTCGTCCCGACACTGGTCAAGTGTCGGGCCTCCATAGGCAGCAACGCCACCATTCTCGCGGGCGTCACGATCGGAGAGGCCGCGCAAGTCGGCGCCGGCGCGGTGGTGACCAAGGACGTGCCAAGCTATGCGATCGTTGCCGGTGTACCAGCCAGGATCATCGGACGCGTCACGGATGGGGCATTCGGAGTTATTTCAGCGGGGGCGTAAAATGATCGGTGTCGCAGTCGTCGGTTATGGTTACTGGGGCCCAAACCTCGTCCGCAACTTCTGGGAGACGCCGGGTGCGCGCCTCATCTCCGTCTGCGACCTGCGCAAGGATCGTCTGACGGCAGTCCAGAGCCGCTACCCGGCGGTCCAGATTACCGACGAGTTCGAAGAGGTTCTTCGCGATTCGCGCGTCGATGCCGTCGCGATCGCGACCCCCCCTGCCGCGCACTTCAAGCTTGCGATGAAGGCGCTGATGGCTGGAAAGCATGTGCTCGTCGAAAAGCCGATGGCGGCGACGTCGGACGAGGCACGGCGTATGGTCGAAGAAGCGGCGCGGCGACGTCTCGTGCTCGCGGTCGACCATACGTTCGTGCACACGGGCGCCGTCCGGAAGATGCGGGACCTCGTCGAAAACGGTCTTGGCGATGTCTATTACTACGACTCGGTCCGGGTCAATCTTGGCCTTTTCCAGCACGACGTCAGCGTCATCTGGGATCTTGCCGTGCACGACCTGTCGATTATGGACTACGTGTTGCCGGAACGGCCGGTAGCCGTCTCCGCCACGGGCATGAGTCATATCACCGGCGAGCCGGAAAACATCGCCTATCTCAATCTCTTCTTCGACAGCAGGCTGATTGCCCACATTCATGTCAACTGGCTCGCTCCGGTCAAGGTGCGCCGTACGCTCATCGGCGGCAGCAGAACGATGATCCTCTACGATGATCTGGAGCCCAGCGAGAAGATCAAGGTCTATGACAAGGGGATAACGCTGAACGGCGATCCACAGCGGAACGGCGAAAAGGTCTACCAGATGCTGGTGGGCTATCGCACCGGCGATATGTATGCGCCTCATCTCGATGTGACCGAAGCATTGGCCCGTGAATTGCGCCAATTCGTCGACTGTATCGAACGAAGTGAGCAGCCTATTGCCGACGGTCACGCCGGTTTGCGCGTCGTTCGGATCCTCGAAGCCGCGTCCCAGGCCCTCGCCCAGCGGGGGCGTGTCATCGAGTTGGAACAGGCGAGGCGGATCGCATGATTCCCTTCCTCGACTTGAAGGCGCAATATCACTCGATCAAGGATGAGATCAATGCGGCCGCATTGGGCGTGCTCGCTTCAGGGCAATACGTCCTGGGTGATGAAGTTGCGCGCCTGGAACAGGAATTTGCGGCCTATTGCAGCGTGAAGCACGCGATCGCCGTCAACACGGGCACAAGTGCCCTCCATTTGGCGCTGCTTGCGGCGGGCGTCGGCCCAGGAGATGAAGTCATCACCGTTCCTTTCACCTTCGTCGCCACCACATCGGCAATCTGTTACACCGGCGCGCGGCCGGTCTTCGTCGACGTCGAGCCAGTGACGCTGACCATGGATGCCACGAAGCTCGAGGCTGCGATCACGCCACGCACCAAGGCGATGGTGCCAGTCCATCTTTATGGGCAAATGGCCGACATGGACGCGATCAAGGTCATTGCCGATCGGTACGGCGTGCCGATCATTGAGGATGCCTGTCAGGCGCATGGCGCCGAATACAAGGGTCGCCGCGCCGGGAGCATCGGCGTATCGGGCTGTTTTAGCTTCTATCCGGGAAAGAACCTCGGCGGTTGCGGCGAGGGAGGCGTTGTCGTCACCAGCAATAATGATCATGCCAGAACGATGCGCATGTTGCGTGACTGGGGCCAAGAGCAGCGATATCACCATGTGCTCAAAGGCTTCAACTATCGGATGGATGGCATCCAGGGTGCGATTCTGCGCGTGAAGCTCAGGCATCTCGAAGCCTGGACTGAGACGCGACGGGCTCGTGCTAGCCGTTATACTTCCCGGCTCGCCGGATTGTCACACGTGAAGACGCCCGTCGAAGTCGCCGAGCGGCGTCACGTTTATCACATCTACGCTCTTAGGTGCCGTGATCGTGACGGACTGCAGCGTGCGCTCTCCACTGAAAGCATTCAGTGGGGTCTGCATTATCCTATTCCGGTACATTTGCAAAAGGCACACTCCGACCTCGGCTATAAAGTCGGCGATTTCCCGAGATCGGAAGCGGCTGCCCGATCGGTTCTTTCGCTCCCCATTTATCCGGAGATGAGCACGAGACAGGTCGAGCAGGTAGTTTCTGCAGTGGAGCAGGACGCCTATGTCAACTGACCGCGCACCGACTGACCGGGTCGTACAAGCGGTGCACGGTCGCGGCGACACACCCGCCGATCCGAGCTATGTGCGCGACCTGGTCACGGAGCTCAGACGATTATACGGCGCCGCGGCCTTGATCGAGCTCTATGGTCGCTTTTCGAGTGGAGACGGGTTCGTCGACGCAATGATGCGCAAGGTAATCTGGCAATGTGTCGCGCGCGCTTGCGGGTGTGGCTTGCAAGTGGGAAGCGGAGCCGGCTTCAAGCACCCGGAAACGTTCGAGATCGGCAACGGGGTGTTCATCGGTGCTCAGGCCTACATCCAAGGCCGCTACGACGGGACCTGCGTGATCGGCGATAATGTCTGGATCGGACCGCAAGCCTATTTCGATGCGCGTGACCTGGTGATCGAGGATTTCGTAGGCTGGGGTCCAGGCGCCAAGGTTCTCGGCTCGTATCACACCGGCGTACCGGTCGATGTGCCGATCATCAGTACCGACCTCAAAATCAAGCCGGTACGCGTCGGCGCATGGGCCGATATCGGAACCAATGCGACCGTCCTGCCCGGCGTGACGATCGGCAAGGGTGCGCTCGTCGGCGCGGGCGCGGTCGTCGTCTCCGATGTCGAATCGTTCGCGGTCGTTGCGGGCGTGCCCGCGAAATTCCTGCGCTGGCGAACGGAATCGCCGGCCCGGCAAAACCCTGAACAATGAGGCGGGCGATGAAGAACAAGCGAATTCTGATCACAGGCGGGGCCGGTCTCATCGGCTCGCACATTGCCGATCTCGTGGCCCTCGAACGGCCTCGGGAAATCGTGGTGCTCGACAATTTCGTACGGGGAAGCAAGGAGAACCTAAGCCAGGCGGCGAACGTCGGACCGCTCACGATTATTGAAGGCGACATCAGGAATCGCGCGCTGCTGGCGAAATCTCTTGAAGGTGTCGACATCGTATTCCACCAGGCGGCCATCCGCATCACGCAATGCGCAGAGGAGCCGAGGCTAGCGTTCGACGTCCTCGCGGGCGGCACGTTCAATGTTCTCGAAACGGCGGTCAAGGCGGGGGTTCGCAAGGTGATTGCCGCTTCCTCTGCCTCGGTGCTGGGGCTTGCCGAAAGCTTTCCGACGAGCGAGGACCATCATCCCTACAACAACCGGACGATTTATGGAGCCGCCAAGACGTTCAATGAGGGACTGCTGCGTAGCTTCGCCGAAATGCACGGCCTCAACTATGTCGCGCTCCGCTATTTCAACGTCTACGGCCCGCGCATGGACGTTCACGGTCTCTATACGGAGGTACTGATCCGATGGATGGAACGCATCGCGGCCGGCCTACCGCCGATCATCTATGGCGATGACAGGCAGACGCTAGACTTCGTGCATGTTCACGATATCGCCCGGGCAAATGTGCTGGCGGCTAAGTCTACTGTCACGGACGAGGTGTTCAACATCGCAAGCGGCACAGAGACGAGCCTGCGCGATCTTGCATACCTGCTGGCCCGGATCATGGGGACTTCGCTCGAGCCACAACTCGAGCCGGCACGGAAAGTGAACGCTGTGACTCGACGGCTGGCCGACATGAGCAAGGCCGAACGGCTGCTGGGCTTCAGGACCGAGATCACGCTCGAGGAGGGCCTCCGCGATCTGGTCGTGTGGTGGCGGCGCGAGCGCGCCGTATCAGGGGGGGAAGCGGCATGAGCGAGATGTCTCGCCAGATCCCGGTTGCCAAACCCGTTCTCGACGAATTGGAAGTGGAGGCGGTTCGGCGCGTGGTTCTCTCAGGCTGGGTCACGCAAGGGCCGGAGGTGGCAGCCTTCGAAAAGGAATTCGCCGAATTCGTCGGTGCTTCTCACGCCTGCGCCGTTTCTAACTGCACGACGGCGCTTCACTTGGCACTGAAGGCAGTCGGAGTGAGCGCTGGCGACGAAGTGATCACGGTCAGCCATTCCTTTATCGCCACGGCGAACGCAATCCGCTACTGCGGAGCGCTGCCCGCCTTCATCGATATCGAGGCCGGCGGCTACAACATGAACCCCGATCTGATAGAGGCTGCGATCACGCCGCGCACGAAGGCAATCCTCTGTGTGCATCAGCTCGGCATGCCCTGCGATCTCCGCCGCATCGTCGAGATCGGCAGATGTCACTCGATCCCTGTCATCGAGGATGCAGCCTGTGCTGCCGGAAGCGAGATCCTTGGAGAAGGTCAATGGCAACGGATCGGCAGGCCGCATGGCGATATTGCGTGCTTCTCATTTCACCCGCGCAAGGTCGTCACCACCGGCGACGGCGGCATGCTGACGACGGCCAGCGACGAATACGACCAGAAATTCCGGTTGTGGCGACAGCACGGCATGAGTATTCCGGACACTGTGCGGCACGGCTCGAAACAGGTGATCTACGAGGACTATCCGGAGCTCGGCTATAACTACCGCATGACCGATCTACAGGCGGCGATCGGCCGGGAACAGTTGAAGCGACTTCCGGGGCTCGTCACCCGGCGAAGAGAAGTTGCACGACAATACACCGATCGCCTTTCCGGGATTCCCGGACTGACTACGCCCGTTGAGCCGGATTGGTCACGGAGTAATTGGCAGAGCTATTGCGTCGCCTTGCCCGACTGGATCGACCAGCGGGAGACGATGCAGACCTTGCTCGACCGCGGCATCTCGACCCGCCGGGGCATCATGAACATCCATCTGGAACAAGCTTACTCCGACAAGGCCACGCATCGGGCGGCGACCAGCCTCGCGCGGAGCGTCGAGGCGCAGCAGGGATCAGTAATCCTGCCTTTGTATGCGCAGATGACGGACTTCGATGTGGTGCTGGTCGTCGAGGAGCTTCTGTCCATTCCCGCGTTCGCCGAACCCACGGCACTGCGCGCGATCTGAAGCCCCCTCACACTTTTCCCTGTGCATTGCAGCTGCAGCCGCAGTTATCGACTATGCCGACTTTGAGCGCCAGGTCCGGAGTGTTGCGGTCAGTGGCACGAGTGTCATGAGCATGCGCAGCGAATAGACCCCGCTCAGCATCGCGGCCAAGAGACCAAGCGCCGTTGCCTGCCAGAATGGCAGCACGAGAAGGGCAGCAAAGACGGCCCCTGATGTGGGCAGAAAGATCAGCCCGAGCTTGCGGTTGGCCGTGGACCAGCGAAAGTCCGAGAGCCGCCGTGCGATCGCGTAGATCCATATGCTGTGCCAGACATAAAGACCGAAAAACGCAGCGCCCGCACCGAGCGAGCCGAATTTACCGACAAAGAGCCATGCCAGGCCGACATGGACCAGGGTTGCCGCAACTTCCGTCCAGAAGAAGGCGCTCTTTGCACCCTTGGCGAGAACGACGAACCCCATTGGCCATGCGATGACACGGAGCATCATTCCTAGGCAGATCCAGCGAAGAAGGTCCACTGCGGCATAGAACTCAGGAGAATAAAACAGTCTCATCACCAGCGGCGCAGCGGTCAATGTGGCAATGAGACCGGGCCCGGCAATGAGTATGCTGATCTGCGCCTGCTCGTTGACGAGGCGGTTGCATTCAGCATTGTTGCCTGCGACTGCTGTCAAACGCGGATAGAAATCAGTGCCCATCGACTGCAGGATGAAGCTGGCATAGAACCCGCCAACCGTCCAGGCCGCCTGGTAGAACCCAGCTGCGGTGATGCCTTCCGCTCTGAAGACGATGATGCGAATCGCATAGGCTGCCCCCAGCGTCAGGAACCCACTCGCCATGAAGACTAGGCCCAGTTTCAAGAGCGAAGCGGTCTCCTGCCGAACCTGCTGGGTTGACATCGGCGGTGTGCTTACGCGTATCCGCCTGCCGTACCACCAGCAGGTCGCAAGCGTGACCGCCGCGACGGCCACCAGAGAGGCCACAATCCCAGATGTGCCGAAGAGATAAATCAGGGGAATGGTGATCACCGTGCCGAAGAACGCCCCTACGACGTTGATACGGACGAGACTGGCAATGTCCCGCATGCCCTGGATCAGGGCGATTTGCCCGTCGGCCAGCAGGCGGAAAAGGATTGCCGCCGACAGCAGGGCGACGCCGGCGGCATGTCCGTTCTCGCCAAAGGTGAAATCTGCGACCGGAAACGCGAGCGCCGCGAGAAAAAGTGCCCCGACAACACCGAGGATGACGGATGTACGCCTCAGGACGTTCGCCGTGCGGGCGATCCTTTCCGTGTCACCGGTGCCCACCGCCGCCGCGATCTGGCGCACGCCGCTTGCCTGGATTCCGAAACCCGCCACCGCGTATGCAACGTCAGCTATGGAACTGTAAAGACCCATCAACCCCACCCCCGCCGGACCGAGGAGCAGGGCAATCGTCTTGTTGCGGGTGATGGCAAAGGCCACATTGATGAGCGACGAGCCGCCGATCAGAGTCGTCGACTTGAGGATCTGGGTATAGGTCTGCTCACCGCCGGAGCTTGCGCGCGAATCCATTAGACGTCACCTAGCCTTGACGCTATGGCGGCGCTCCGGCAAAGTTGTTGATTGATCCTGGTGGAGAATGCGCTGGACCACCGTTTCGGTGCTGATTTGCCAGGCGGGGAGATGCCAACCAAATGTCTTCTCGAACTTTTCGGTGCAAAGGCGCGAGTCCTGCGGGCACCGAGCTTTCGTCGGGTAATCGGCGCTGGCAATGTCGCGCACGTCTGCGAACGGGCCGCCATGCCTGCGGCTGGCGGCAAGGATCTGCCTAGCGAAACCGGACCGATTGCTCTCGCCCGCTCCGGCGAGGTGATAGACGCCGAAGCGATCTCTTATCGGTTGCGTAGCGATTATGAGTATTGCGGCCGCGAGATCGAGCGCCGAAGTCGGACAGCCGTATTGGTCGGAGACGACCGACAGTGTCTCTCGGCTTTCGGCAAGCCTCAGCATCGTCTTGACGAAGTTACCACCGAAGGGGCTATAGACCCAGCTTGTCCGCAGGATGATGTGATGCGGCGTAAGGCTCGCGATCGCGCGCTCGCCTTCGAGCTTGGTGGAGCCATAAACGCTGTGCGGCCTAGTCTCGTCATCTTCCCGGCGAGGGCCTCGACCCTCGCCTGAGAACACGTAATCCGTCGATAGATGAATGATAGGCACACGGAGACTTGCCGCTGCCTCGGCGACGCTCGCCGCTCCAACTACATTGACGGCGTAAGCCAAGTCGGGCTCGTCCTCAGCTCGATCGACGGCAGTGTAGGCAGCCGCCGAAATCACGATGTCGGGTTTCGCCGCTACGATCGCTTCTTTGATCGCAAGAGGCTCGGTAAGGTCGAATTCAGGTCGACCGAGGGTGATCAATTCGGCACCCCGCAGCCGTGCCGCGGCCTCGACGACGCTCGTAACGACCTGACCTTTCGTGCCGGTAACCAAGATTTTCATTGCGCTGCCACCGGCCTGCCGAGGCGCTCGCCCCAATAACTGCGATCACGGATCGGCTGCCACCACCAGTCGTTTTCTAGATACCAGTCGATCGTCTTGGCCAGTCCGGTCTCGAAACTTTCCTGCGGTTGCCAGTCTAGCTCGCGTTTTATCTTGGACGTGTCCATAGCGTAGCGCCGGTCGTGACCCGGCCGATCGGCAACGAAGGTGATGAGATTGCGGTAGCTTCCATCTTTGCAGCGTGGCCTCTTGTGGTCGAGAATATCGCAGATTGTCTCCACTACGCAGAGATTGCTGCGTTCCGAGTCTCCTCCGATATTGTAGCTCTCGCCGTTCTTACCCCTAGCAGCGACCAGTTCCAGTGCCCGCGCATGATCGTCGACATAGAGCCAGTCACGGACATTTGCTCCGTTGCCGTAGATCGGCAGGGGCTTGTCCCCTAGGGCATTCAGGATGACCAGAGGCACCAGCTTCTCGGGAAAGTGAAACGGACCATAGTTGTTCGAACAATTGGACAGAACGACAGGCAGCCCGAACGTATGATGCCAGGCGCGGACGAGGTGATCGGAAGCCGCTTTTGAAGCGGAATAGGGCGAAGACGGGGCATAGGGGCTGCGTTCGTTGAACATGCTCCCATCGAAAGCAAGGTCGCCAAATACTTCGTCGGTGGAGACATGGTGAAAGCGGAAGTTCTGAGCCTCTGGTTTCGACAGCCCGCGCCAATATTTCAAGGCAGCCTGGAGCAGCCGAAACGTGCCAAGAATGTTGCTTTCAATAAACGTCGTCGGTCCGTCGATCGATCGATCCACATGCGTCTCTGCCGCCAGATGCATGATGCGGTTGATATTTTCCGCACGCAGGAGATCTGCGACGAGTGCCTCATCGCATACGTCACCTTTGACGAAGCGGTAGTTAGGCAAATCCTCAATCTCCCAAAGCGACGCCTGATTCCCGGCATAGGTCAGCTTGTCGAGGTTGATAACCCTGTTTTCCGGGACCACCGCGAGATGTCGGCAAAGGGCAGAGCCGATGAAACCGGCGCCGCCGGTCACGAGAATGTTCATCCGCGGCCCCCTCCTTCCGGGAAGTCGAAGACCTCGGCCTCTTCCAAAGATGGTGCGCTCCGGTCCTTTTCTGATAGCTGGAGATCGGATGCGGGCAAAGTCCATATGATGCCAATGTAAGGGTCGTCGAAACGGATCGAACGATCGTGCGCGGCCGAGTAGTGGTTCGTGACCTTATAGATTACTTCGGTGTCGGGCTGCAGGGTTACGAAACCATGCGCGAATCCCCTGGGTACCAGGACTTGATTCCATCTTTCCGCGGAAATCTCGATCGCGATCCATTTCGCGAAACTTGGCGAGCCTCTGCGGATGTCGACCGCGACGTCGAGAATGGCGCCCTTCGCGACTCTTACCAACTTGTCCTGCGCGTAGGGCGGCAGTTGGTAATGCAGTCCGCGCAACACACCTTTGGTGCGCGAATAGGAGTGATTGTCCTGGACGAAATTCAACGTCACACCCAGTTCGGCAAGCTTTTGTGCATTCCATGTCTCGGAGAAAAAGCCGCGTTCGTCGCCAATCCTCTGGGGCAAAATTTCCAGAACCCCGTCCAACCCAAGCGGTTTGATCTCAAGGCTCATCCGACGTACTCCTCCACGCGGCGACGGAGATATGCGGCGTAGGCGGTCTTGCCGAGTGTACAGGCCCGCTTCAACACCTCCTCTGGTCCGAGCCAGCCCATGTCCAAGGCGATCTCTTCGGGGCAGGCTATCTGAACACCCTGGCGGCGTTCGACCGTCCGCACGAAAGACGAGGCGTCGTGCAAACTGTCATAGGTGCCGGTGTCCAGCCACGCATAGCCCCGGCCAAGCTGGCACACGTGCAACTCGTCGCGCGCGAGATAGATATTGTTGATCGTGGTGATCTCGAGCTCGCCGCGTGCCGAAGGTTCGATCGAAGAGGCGATGTCTGCCACGTCATTGTCGTAGAAATAGAGACCAGTCACCGCCCAGTTGGACTTCGGGATCGCCGGCTTCTCTTCGATAGTCGTCGCCTTACCGGTCGACTTGTCGAACGTGACTATGCCGTAGCGCTCCGGATCATCTACGCGATAAGCGAATACGGAAGCGCCTCGTTGCCGGGAAGCGGCCTCGCGGCAGACAGCCGGTAATCCGTTACCGAAGAAGATATTATCCCCCAATATCATCGCGACGTTGCCGCCGCCAACGAAGTCGCGGCCGATGATGAAGGCTTCGGCCAATCCATTCGGGTGCGGCTGCTCGGCGTAAGACAAGCTGAGACCAAGATCGGATCCGTCGCCAAGAAGCGCTTCGAAGCAGGGCAGATCGCGCGGCGTCGAGATTATGAGAATCTCACGGATTCCGGTGAGCATCAGAACGCTTAGAGGATAGTAAACCATTGGCTTGTCGTAGATCGGCAGGATCTGCTTCGACACGGCAATAGTGAGCGGGTACAGCCGGGTACCATTTCCTCCCGCAAGTATTATCCCTTTCATTTTCCCTCCCCCATACTTGCTTCGGCGGGCCGAAAACTCTGGCAATGACGACGGCATGTTGAGTGACGCACCGTCGACGCGAGTCATTGGCTGGGTCGCTCGGATCGTGGGTCGGCTAAACGAGACGAGCCCAGGGGCGCCGGAGACAAATCAGTGTTATGTGAAGCGCGACGAGCGATTCTGACGACGTCTCCAGGCATCAGTGCCGTCGCCTGAGACGCAGGAAGCTCGATAATTTTTCCGCCTCCTCTCCGCGTGATGATGAAGGTAACCGACCCGTCTTCTTCGTCGCGCTGCACCGAACCCTCAGCCGCAGAGAGCGTGTCAATCAGCAGTTTTTCCTTGGTCGCGCGCTGCAGTTTGAGCTGTTCAAGCGTCGCCTGTTCCGCCTGCAGTTCGGTCGCGATATCCGACTGATGCTTGTCAATGAGACCCTCGAGATTGCGCGTCGTTTCACTGATGTTCTGCCGGGCCCGCATGATGGCGGTCACGAAGTCCAGGCGATCGGCGCGATAGCCGGCGAGTTCGCGCTCCAGGTCCGACTGGCGCGATGAGACGGTGACGCCCCGTTCGACAAGGGTCTTCACGCCCTTGAGCTGTTGCTCGGCCACTACTATGCTGACCTCCGCACCGTCGACCTTTTCTTCGAGGACCCGGATTTCCTGCGTAAGGAGATTGCGCAGCTCGGAAAATGACTTCGATTGCCGCGCAAGCACGTTTGCACGTGCCGAAAAAATAATTCTTTCCTGGTTGTGGATTGCCGCGGCAAGCGTGCTATCGGCGCCAAAGGGCTGCGGAAATTGTATTTCCTTCGCTCCCGCCATCTCCGCTTGCAGCCTTGCTATCCTCGCATGGCTTCGCAGCAGCGCCAGGTCGGTTCCCTGCAATTCGCCGATGAGCTCTATTTTGTCTCGCGGCCCGGAATTTGTCTCGCGAAACTCGCCGCCGCTCATTGCCAGCGCCTGCAATGCGGTCAACCCGGGGCGGAACTTGTATTCCCCGGGACTTGCCACGTCTCCCACGACATACACCGGCGGGTATTCTAAGATTTCAACGGTCGTCTCGGGCACTTCGACTAAACCGATTTTGGCTTGCAGACGCTTGGCTATTTCTGTTGCAAGTCCTGGTGGGTCGAAATTGCCGACGGCAATCATTCCTAAGACTGGGAGTGAAATCGTACCCGCCTCGGAAACGATGAGTTCCCCGCCGAGCGCCTCCCATTGTTGGTATTCGCCCTTAGTGGGCATCCACTGGACAATCGTCAGGCGAAGTTTTGTTTGCGGGCCAAGCTGAGAGACATCAGCGAAGGCTGGGGTCGATATCCCGCTAAAGACGGCGAGTGCCCCCAAAATAAAGACCTTATGGAGCAAGGCGTGATAAGCACGGCGGGATCCGTTCATGTCTTTCCCCAGTCTCCGGGATCCGTTCATGTCTTTCCCCAGTCTCAATGCCGTTGCGTCGATCGCTCTGACGCCATGCGGATCAGTGTGCAAATTATCGGAATGTTGAGAAGGGGAAGGCAGGCGGTTCCGCTTCATCAATATTGATAAAGGCAGAAAAGAAGGCGCCGACCCACTACCCAACAGTATTGATATCTTCGGCTCCTGACCCTCGTTTGGTCGATCAAGGCAAGGCAGCGAGAGAATTAAATCTTGTGAGGCATCAGGTGGTGGGTAGCCCGTCGGGCAGACCTAATTCGTTCGGATAAAGTGCGGCGGATAAGCCAATTATTGCTCGCTACGCTTTTGCCCCATCCCTCAGCCCTTTTGAGCCGTCGCGATCGGCTGCGACCTGGGGTAAAGTCCCGAGAATGGAGCTGAAGCGCAGTCTGTGCTTTCAGCACAAGCCCGAGCCTGATGGGTGAACGGTGAGGTCATGGAGCTGCTGAACGGGCACGACTACGAGGATGCGGGATGTACTAGGCGGGCGGGTGCCGAGCCGCGACGTACTATCTTGATTGTAACAGACATCGGGACAGTTTCGGAAAGGCTGATCCATGCGATAGAGCGGGAATTCCCCTGGATTGTCGTTGAACAAGTCGAGCAGATCAGCGCGGCCTGCAATGCTTTTTCTCATCCGGTGGCGTTAATTCTCGTCGATGCGGCATTGATAAAAGAAAATGAAGATGAGGCGGCCGAGCTCCTGCGCATGCATCCCCATGCTCACACGGCCGCCATCGAGCCTCAAAACCGAGGTTTACCGGCGCGCCTAGCGACTGTCCTCGAATCCCCTCTCGCTCGGAGCGTCCTGCCAATGAACCTCCGGCTTGATGTATGGCTGGCGGTAATTAGGCTCATGCTTTGCGGTGGCGAATATCTCCCCCCCGGCCTGTTTCTGGATGCGAGGAGAAATGGACGCGCCTCAACACTTCCGTTCGGGACCGGTGCTATGACCGGCCCGATTCACAACAACGAGGCCAATATCGCGGAACTCACTGCTCGCGAACTGCAAATTCTCGAAAGGGTCTCCCGCGGCCTGCAGAACAAGCTGATTGCTGCCGAATTCCGGCTGTCGGAAAATACTGTGAAAATCCATCTGCACCACATCATAAGGAAACTGGGTGCGCACAACCGAACCGAGGCGGCCGCGCGCTTCCGCAGCTTCCAGGAGCGCGTCAGCCATCGATGAGCTCCGTCACACGTCTTGAGGACCTCGGTCGAAACGCGTTCGCGTAGGTCAGTACCGTCGCGTCTAGCCGGCGGTCCGAACAGGGGAAATGGGAGAGAAAAGGAGGCTGATAAAACGCATGACGAAGAGCGTAAACCGGAGCGAGGCCTGGCGCCCCAGACGCCAGGCCTCTAACCGCCGCCTTCCCCCCCGAAAAGCCGGCTGGGCTTCTGCTAACATGACGTTCAGCCTGCCTCCATTCACCTAGACGAATTACTCCCCTCCAACTACTGCAGCGCAGGCGCCGGCCTGGCGGTTCGGCTGGTAAGCGGAACAAAGGTAAGGCAGAGTGCGCGACCAGAAAGAAGGCACTTTGAAATCGCCGAAGCACTGCAAAGAAGCCTACAACGTGCTGCAGTGGGACACTAGCGAGGTCGGCAAGGGTCACGAGATCAGCCATGCGAACCGCGCCGATCGGTTCGGCGCAGACGAGCGAGGGCCGAGGATTCCCTGCCATCTTCCGCAACGAACGACTTCGATCCTATGTTGCCTTCATCCCGGCAAAGCGGATCGAAAGCCGCCTATAGAATTCTGACGAAGCTGGATAAGTTGATTAAACCGCAGACCGGCCGTTGATTTCACCAGACTGTAATCCTACCCGGAATCCACCCGCTCCATTCACCGCCAATCTCTACCAGCATTGTCAGGTGTTCATTGGCTCCTGAGGAGCTGGAGGGGAAGCGGGACCAAGAGACCCCACGCATCATCCCTGCGACTATGCTGTGCGTGTACGCCCGAAGGCGCGCAGCAACAGATTGATCGAGACAGCGACCTTGTCGATGTCGGGAACATCCTGGGAATAGCGTCCGGTATAAAGCTTGACGATCATCTTGTCGCGCTCGGAACCGCGCAGGTCGAAATGGAGATGGAGGTAATAGATCCGTTCGTCGCCAGGGCGGCTGATGCCCCTTCGCCGCTGGGTCACCTGTTTGAGCTCCGACTGAAGTGGCTGAAAGCCTGGAAAGACGAGCCTCACCTGCGTGGATTGGAAGCGCGTTTGGGTTGAAACCGCGACCACCGCCTTCTCGAGGGAAAGGCTCACCAGACGCCCCCTGACTCCATCGACACCAGCGGGCTCGTCGACCTTGAAAGCCTGGAAAAGGCGCCGCGGTTTTTCAAAGCATATCAGCGAGGCGATGACGAGCACGACGATATTGATGCCCGCCCAGAACGCGGCGATCACCGAAAATGCCCCCTCGATATGCGCCGTTTCCGGAACGATGTTGATCACCAGGCCGAGTGCAGTGACGATGATGAAAGCGGCAATCCAGGTGAAAGTATAGGCATCAAAGGCGTTCGCCTCATTGGCGCTGCCCTTGGGCGTCACCTTGAACGGTTTGCCAAAGGGCCGCACCAGACTGGAGAGGACCGTGGGCAGCATGCGGAAGGTCGCGAATGTGCCGACGGCGCTGGAAATCAACGGTAGATATCGCGTCGGCGTGATCCAGACCATCAGCAGGAAATAGGCCGTCAAGAGCGGCACCTGATGGGAGACATAGTCGGAAATATCGGTGAAATCGAGCGGCAGGGCTCCGAACCAGAGATAGACGATCGGAACCATGAGCACCATGAATCGGACCAGATATTGCACCAGCCACGACATCGGCAGGAACATGACCCGCTGAAAGAGAGAAAGTCCCGGCCCGCGCAAGGGACCATTGTGCAGGTAGAGCGTCTGAATTCCGCCCTGGCACCAGCGCTCGCGCTGAACGAAATAGCCGGTCAAATTTTCGGCCGCCAGTCCCATCGACAGTCGCTCGTTCAAATAACGGGTCTTGTAGCCCTTGTTGAGCATCGAGAGCGTGGTCAGCAGATCTTCGGTGATCGACTCGGTCGGGAAGCCGCCGATCGCATCGACTGCTTTGCGACGGGCAATCGAGCACGAACCGCAGCAGAAGCTCACGTCCCAGACATCGCGGCTCGGCGCAATCTCGTCGAAGAACAGGCGCTGCTCGTCCGGCCAGATACTCTCGAGGCCAAGATTGGACTGCACCGGATCGACGTTGAAGAAATGCTGCGGGGTTTGCACGATGCCAATGGTCTCGTCGGAAAAGAACGGCAAAGTCCGCCTGAGAAAATGCCGGTAAGGCACGAAATCGGCATCGAAAATGGCAACGAAGTCGCCGGAACTGAAGCGCAGCCCGTTGTTCATGTTGCCGGCTTTGGCGTGAGCGTTGTCGCTCCGCGTCACATGGATAGCGCCGCGCCCATCGCAAAAGGTCTTGAGCCAGTCGCGGCGACCGTCGTCGAGCACATAGACCTTCAGCTTGTCCTTGGGATAGTCGAGCGCCAGCGCTCCAATGATCGTCCGTTCCAGCACATCGAGCGGTTCGTTGTAGGTCGGAATGAAGACGTCGACCGTCGGCAGTTCAGCTTGCTCACCGGCGAAAAACGCCCGCGCGAGCCGGTCAGCTTCGGCGCTGCGGTCGACGTAGCGACTCATCAGGATCAGAAACAGCACCACCTCGGAAAAGGCGAGAACCTCGACGAAGAACAGAAACCAGACCCAATAGAAGTTGGCGCCGTCGTATGGATAGGGAAGAACGGTCTCAATGAAACGCCAGATCATGTAACGCAGAGCAACGGCGGCTACGAAGGCACAGGTGATCGCCCGCGCCCAGGTCTGATGGCGCGACCAGTTGGATGGTCCGATAAGGAAGAAGGCGATTACCAACAAGGTCGGCGCCAGCGCTAGAAGAGATTGAACCACAGGCTTTCAATCCACTGCGTGAGCCGAGGCCCGCCTTTTGAAAAACGCACCTGTACCGTGCGACCGGTCTGGCAGAAATTGGCGAAGTCGGTGTTGAGCGCCGAGGGCGCGAGCGAGACCCGGATACGCGCATTGCGGTCGTCGGCCTCCGGTTCGTTCGCGGCAAGCCCGTCCTTCTCGGAGGTTGCGAGGCTCCCCCTCACGGATCGCACTATGCCTTTAAAAACATCGCTTCCCCCGAAAAGCCGTACCTCGGCGTCCCGTCCGGGAAAAATTTCGTCGAAATTGACCTCAGGCACGAGAATATCGACGAACAAGTCGCTGCAATCCAGAAGGCTTATCAACTCGTTGTTGAGGACGACGTTGGAGCGGTTCACGATATTGCGGCTCCAAACGACACCATTGAAAGGCGCTGAGACGATCGCAGATTCAAGGCTGCGAACGCGCTCCCTCTCCTCGATCAGTTGCTTTTCGGCCTCAGCGGCACGTGTCTCGTTTTCCGCTATGCGTGTGTTGAGGTCGTTGATGCGGACGATGACTTCGTCCTGGCGCTGGCGCGAATAGGGCACATCGTTTTGGCCGTCGCCAATAACGAATATACCTTGCCGGACCGCCTCCAGCCTGTGCTGCAATTGCTCGACCGTCAGATTGCTGATCTCCACCTCTCCGCCCGCGGCGGCCCCCGCGGCTTGAGCCGTCTCCACCATCTTCCTGGTGAAAATGCCTTTCGATTCGAGCGCCAGCCGCCGCTCGAGATCGACTTGCGCGACAACGTCCTGCGCCTGGGAAACCGCGACCCTTTTGCGCAGAATCTCGACTTCCCGCTCAAGGCTGGCCACGGTTGCCTTCCTGTAAATGTCCAATCTAGCCGACAATTGGTCCCGAAGTTGCGCCAGTTCGTCCCTTTCCCGCTGAAGCGCCCCAACGCGATCCAAGGCAGTGGTGTGCTCGGCCTGGAGCGAGGCAAGTATTGCCCGGTTCACGCGAGTGTTTTTGATCGTCGCCAGAGGCTGCCCCTCAATGACCGGCGTTCCGACTTTGACCGCAACGTCTGCGATGGTTCCGTCGATCGGCGCATTCAGAACGGCAAGCCGTGCATTGACTGTCCCATCCAGGCTTGTGAAGCCAGTCAGGTTCGGCAACAGGAGGATAACGGCAAGTATCAGCAGGAGTATGCCGACGGTAACACGCGTGATGCGGTGGTTCAGGATCATCCTAGACGTCTGCACCCCCTTACCCTGCCCTAAAGGCAGACACGGATTAATATCGTATCAACCGACACGACCAACTTTTGCCGAGACCAGTTGGTTGGAACAACCGTCGCGTTTCGGATTTCAAAACGGCATTGCTCCTTCACACCATCTAGCGAGATTCTGCGTCGGACAATCCTAAAAATTGTGTGCTTTACTGGCAAATTCCACGGGTACTGGCGCTAGAGTCCGCGGCTCGCGGAAATTAAACTGCCATTGGCGTCTAGGAAATACAGGCAGTTTCACAAATTGATATTTCCCTTTGGTCGAGCGGCATTGACCACAACACTTTCTGCGATAACTTTGAACGGACTTGGCCCGGAACTACATTAACGTGGTCGAGTGTGATTCGGTCGCCAAGCGGCACGTAACGGAAGGGAAAGGCAGGGATGCCGGACGCTGATATGACGCCGTTTGTTTCATCCTCCGTCGAAAGCTACTCTCTCGCCAACACCGATGAGCTCGTTTCTCTGTATGACGAGAGCTTTCACCTCATCGACTGCACGGGCAAGCACAGAGAAACATATGCGGTCGACACTTTGGTCGAAGCGACCCTGTGGCACATCTATCCGGAACTGTTAGCTCCCAAATCCAAATCCGCCGTCGAATTCGTTGTTACAAGCGGTCTGCCGCGGAGCATCGAAATCGCAGACACCACAACGGGAGATCGTCGGACCCTGCTCATTTTTCGCGCGTCCAACGGTATCGGCGTCGTTGAAGCGGAGAGCAGTTCTACCCGCCGTGAGACCTCGAGCCAGAGCGAGAACGACCGCGCCCTCCTCCTGTATCATGCGACCCACGATGTCTTGACAGGGTTGCCAAACCGGCGACAGTTCAGCGACCAGTTGAAGGCCGCCCTTCCGGTACCCACAGGCGTCAGACTGGCGCTGATGCAAATCGATCTCGACGATTTCAAGCCGATCAATGACACGCTGGGCCACGGCGCCGGCGACACCGTTTTAAAGATGGCAGCCGAACGAATAAGGAGCGTGCTTGGAGATCGCGAGCTTGCTTATCGGCTGGCGGGCGACGAATTCGCGGTCATTCAGTGGAAGGTCGATCAGCCGAGTGAGGCCGAGCGTCTGGCGGATGCCATCGTTAATGCTTTCAAGGAGCCCTTCACTGTCGAGGACATCAATGTTTTCGTCGGAGCAAGTGTGGGAATCGCCGTTGCACCCGCAGACGGAAACGAAATCGAGCAGTTGATGAAGGCAGCAGACATTGCGCTTTATGCAGCAAAGACCGAGGGCCGTGGGCGCGGGCGGACTTTCAGCCGCTCTATGCTCATCGTGCTCGAACAACGGGAGATGTTGCGGCGCAGCTTGCGTACCGCTCTACAAGAAAACCAGCTCTTTATCGAGTACCAGCCGCTCGTGAACTCAAAATCGGCAATCGTCGGCTTCGAAGCACTCGTGCGGTGGCGCCACCCTTTCGGGGGCATCATCCCACCGAGCGTCTTCATTCCCATGGCTGAGTCCGACGGTCTCATGAGCGAAATCGGTCAGTGGGTCCTGGGGCAGGCCTGTCGCGCGGCAATGAACTGGCCGTCCCATTTCACCCTAGCAGTCAACCTTTCGCCGGCGGAGTTCCTGCGCGAGGGTATTACCGATCGCGTGGCTCAGACGATAGACGCGGTCGGGATCCGCCCTGAACGGCTTGAACTGGAAGTCACCGAGTCCGTGCTGCTGGAGCGAACGACGAATAATCTCGATACGCTCAACACGTTGAACGTGCTTGGCGTCCAGATCTCGCTCGATGATTTTGGCACCTTCTACTCTTCTCTCAGCTATCTGAAAAACTTCCCTTTCGACACGATCAAAATCGACAAATACTTCATCAAGGATCTTGAGAGCGACGAGAAGAGCCAGACGATCGTCCGATTTATTATCGCGCTCGCCCATGGACTTGGAATGAGCGTCACCGCGGAGGGCGTGGAGACGAGGGGTCAGGCAGCTTGGCTCTTTAAAGAAGGATGTGACCGGCTGCAGGGGTATTTTCTGGGTGCCCCGATGCCTGCCGCAGCGATTCAAGATTTCCTTCGCCGAGCGTCGTTCGCGATCCTTTAGGGTTTCTCAGGGCCCCGGTTTAGGGCCAAAAAGGTGGTCCGCATGGTTCTGGTGGGTCGGGATGAAGGAGATCAAGTCTGCGGAACTGCAGGCGAAATAGCAGCGTATTTTTCGTGGAGGTCGAGGAAGCATGGACGTATCCGAGAAAGAAACAGCGGAAGCAGCTTTCGAACCCCTGCTTCAATTCGAGATGGAGATGGGAACCTTCCTTTCCGACTGGAACCACTGCGACCACTTATCGTCCTACGTGGCACGAATGATCAGCCACAACCGAACGGATCCCATTCGCCACTCGAACTTCTTTTCTTCCGCGCTGAACGAGCTTTTGGAAGTGACATTTCGCGGCGGTTCTCCTGATGGCCTGATGGGCTGTGCGGTCTACCGAAATGGTCCAATGGAACGGGTGAAACTTACATTTCCATGCCCGCCTGGCCAGAGGCAGTTCTATCACGAAGCGGTTTCGAGAACCCGTCAGGCTGACGCCTACGCCCGCTATCTGAGTTCGATCTCAACCGATCTGTCACCAAGTCGGGAGATCATTCTTCTTGACCTGGCGATCAACTTCGACGCTCAGGTTCGATTGGAAGAAACTGATCCACCATCGGTAACGCTTGTTATCGATCTGCCTCTTGAAGGAGCTGTGAGTTGAGTCAGGCGGACCTTTCCACATCTTTCAGGGCGGAGTTTGACGCCAACAGCCAGGAGTTTTGTCTTGCCGGGGTGATCCGCCCCCGCTCGATCGAGGAGATCGCACCGGGCGTGTCGATGCTTAAGGAAGCGATCGACGAGGTGCGGGGCGTGCTTTACATCAATGTGAGGCGCCTCGTTCAGATGAACAACACGGCTTTTCATGCCTTCGTACGGGTGGTTCTCGACGCCTGCCGAACGAGGTCCGATCTTCGCTTCGTCGTCGTGACATCGAGTGTTGTCGGCTGGACCACCCGGATGTTTGGACATCTGAACAGGATCGAACCGCAGATAACCGTCGAGGTCTACGACTCCACCTTCTATCCCGGCCAGAGTTTCGTGGAGAACACGAGCTTCATTCCGATACTGCGCACGCAAACCAAGATGACCTGGCGTCACGAGCGCACGATCCTTCCTCGCCATGGCATGCGCGCTGGCATAGCAATGGCGGACATTTGTTGCGGCATCGGTGATTTCGCAGTGCTGGTCCAAAAGGAGTTCCAGCCCGCGCGGATCGTCGCACTCGACCATTCGAAGGCAAGTCTTGCCTATGCGCGCGACGTCGCCGCCGGTTTCGGCATCACCGATATCGAATATACCTACGGCGACGCATCCGAAATGTTGCTCGACGACAATCAGTTCGACTTCGTAAGCTGCCGCCACTCCCTGCAGATATTCAACAGGTCGGACATGCTTTTGGCGGAGCTTTACCGGATCTGCAAACCCGGAGGGCGGGTGTACATTACCAACGAGAAGAATTCGCATTGCCTCGGTGAACCTCGCTCCCAGAGCATTCAATGGACGTACAACGAGGTGGCGAAGCTGTTCAGTCATTTCGAGATGGACGTGGAGCTGGGTCCGAAGAGCCGCCGGTATCTCGCCGATGCCGGCTTTGACGATATCGTCGTCGAGTCGTTTATGGTGACTAATCTCGACGGGGATCCGCAGGATTTCGCCGATGTCATTACCGCGTGGGAAAAGGTCTATGCCGGCGAAATGGCCGTGAAGCGTGGCGATTCTCCCGAATTCATTCAACGCTTCCGTCAGGGCTTCAAAGACCACATCTTCGCTGCTCTCCATCCGAAGGGTTACGCCGGCTGGCCGATCTGGGTGGCATCCGGACGCAAACCTCTATGAGCGTAGATCAGCAACACACCTCCCGCTTCGGCTTGCGCTCATTCCGGGCCAAGTTCGTCCTCGTCGTGGGGGGCGCGGTACTCTTCGACCTGCTCGTCAGCGGCGGCCTTGCGCTCTGGAACGTTCAGAGGCTTTCGCGCGATGCGACCGAACAGGTGGGGCAAGGTTTGGAGCGGGCCAATCAGGACTATATCCGCTCCTATGCCGAAGCGACGGCCGCTCGCGTCAATCTGCTGCTCGGTCAAGTCCATACTGACGTCGGCACCCTCGCCGGCGTACTTCAGGCGCAGATCGATCGTCCCGTGAGAAAATCCCAGATCGGCGAGGCGATGGGCCGCGGCGCTCCCGGATCGGTCAGCGTCGTCTACGATGAAAAGGGCGGCTGGGCTCAGAACCTGCCCGGCCCCCTCTCCGTCGTCAGCGTCTGGGGATACCTTCTGGATCCAAGTCATAAGCCGCTTCCCGAAGTCCAGACAGAAATCGAAAACAGTGCAGTGCTGGACCTGGTCGCTCCGAGCTTGCTGGCAAACGGCCAGTCGAAGCTGCAAATGTATTATATCGGCCCCAAGGAGCGCCCGATCTTTAGAACCGCACCCTATACGGATCAGGCTCAGACCTTCGATAGGCTGTATCCGGGTCATAACACGGCGGACTTCTGGACTTTCTTTTTCCCGGGACTTTACGAGTCATGGCAGCAATGGGTGCAGGACCCGGGTCTGCGCCCGGTTCCAGACGATATCACCCAGACAGCACCCTACACCGACGCGATCACCGGTAAGCTGATCGTCAGCTTCTTCCAGCCTCTCTGGTCACGCGACCGCAGAGCAGTGGCTGGAGCCGCAGGAGCGGATATCACGCTCGATCAACTGGCCGAGATCGTGGAAAACGTCAAAGTGGCCGACCACGGCTTCGGCTTCCTGACGATGTCCGACGGTAACGTCGTGGCCATCAACCCGGTGGGGGAAAAGGTCATAGGCCTTCGATCATCCAGCGACACGGGCAGCCAGGGCGTGACGGGCCTTGACCGCTCTCTGCGCAGAAGCGCACAGCCGGAAATCGCGCAGTTGCCGCTCGATCGGGACGGTTTGCTTCAACACGTCATGCTTAACGAAAACGGCGAGGAAGTGCCCTATCTCGTTGTCTTGAAGCACCTGCAGCCGACGAACCTGTGGGTATCCGGCCCCGTTCAGCGGGAGGTCATGTCGCTTGGCATCGTCGTGCCCGAGCGCGAGATCTATGCTTCGTTGTTTGCCGCGCAGGCGGGAATCTCGGAAGCGACAAACAGAATCCTGATCTATCAGATCCTGGCGCTCCTCGTATCCCTGCTTTTCGTGATCGCGGCGGTGTTTGCGATATCGAAGCGCATAACCGGCGGCATCAGCGCGCTCGCCGGTGCTGCCAAGCGCATCCAGGCCATGGACTATTCCGTCAGGGTCGACATTCCAACGCGCGACGAGGTCGGCGAAGCAGGCGCCGCCTTCAACCGCATGGCGGAGCAGATCAGTTTTCACACCGAAAATCTTGAACAGCTTGTTGAGGATCGAACGAAGGAGATCGAAGAGGCGAACCTGCAGATCTCCGCTTTGAACAAACAATTACGTAGCGAGAATTTGCGCCTCGGCGCTGAGCTGGCCGTCGCCCGCCGGATCCAGATGATGGTTCTGCCAAGAGCGGGCGAACTGGAGGATATCAAGGAGCTTGAGATTGCCGCTTACATGCGGCCCGCCGATGAGGTCGGCGGTGACTATTACGATGTTCTAAGAGACGGTCAGCGGCTGAAAATCGGGATCGGCGATGTAACCGGCCATGGCCTGGAGAGCGGCGTCCTGATGCTGATGGTCCAGTCGGTGGCACGGGCCTTGCAGGAAGCGGGCGCTATGGATCCGTCGCAATTCCTCAATCGGGTGAATCGTGCCATCTACAAGAATATCGTTAGAACCAGCACGAACAAGCATCTCTCGCTGGCGTTCCTAGACTATGAGGAAGGACGCCTAACACTTTCGGGTCAGCACGAGGAGCTGATTGTCGTTCGCAATCTCGCAGAGGTCGAGCGAATTGATACGCTTGATCTCGGTTTGCCGATTGGGTTGGAGCCGGATATCTCGCGGTTCGTGGCGACTCGGGAGATTTCATTCGATCATGGCGACATGATCATTCTCCACACCGACGGCGTGACCGAGGCCGAGGGCCGCAATGGCGAGCTTTTTGGCATAGAGAGGCTCTGCGAGAGCGCTCGTCAGCTCTACGGGCGAAGCGCGGAAGAGGTCAAATCAGGCATTATCGAGGATCTGATGACGCATATCGGCACACAGAAGATCCACGACGACATCACGCTCGTCGTTATGAGGCATAGGTGAGGCGAATGACGGCTTTATATGGAGTGGCAGACCTCGCAATCGGAACAGGCGAAAGCGTTGCGCGACTTCGCCTATTCGACGGGCCCCTGGATCTCAGTTGGAAGCACTGCGCAATCACTTCGGATTTCGTCGCCGAGCTCGTAGCGCTGCGCTATCGCGTATCGCGCAACACCTATAAGGAGGTGCGGCACAATGTAGGTTATCTTACCAATGAGCTGGTAGAGAACGCCGTAAAGTTCCGCGTCGCAGGCGAAATCATCGTGGAAGCCTCGCTCGAAGCAAACACGTTCCGCGCGAAAGTTTCCAACTTTATCGACAAGGAAACGGCCACGCAGTTCCAGGGCTTGCTTTCGGAGATTTCCACAGGCGATCCTGGCGAACTCCTCATCGAGCGGATCGAGGCAAATGCGATTGGGGGCGAAAGCGGCTCCGGGCTTGGTCTTCTGACGCTTATGAGCGATTATGGCGTTCATTTCGCCTGGGTTTTCGGATCCGCCGAACAAACTGGAGCAATCGCGCTGGAGACTTACGCTTCTATTGCAGTTCCCGATATGTCGAATTAATGGGGAGAACATGGAAATTAAAGAAGAAGAATACCGCATCTGGTCTGAGGGCAGCGAAATCTATTTCGACGGCACCATGCGCTTGCCCGGCAGCGAGGCCTATGCCCCAATCTTCTCCCTTGTCATGAGCGTTCTTGAAACCGAACCCGCCCGCCTCACGCTCGACCTGACGGGATTGCAGTTTCTCAACTCTTCCGGAATCAACCTCCTTGCGAAACTTACGATCGAGGCCCGTAACAGGCCAAATGTCCATCTGACGGTACGTGGGACGTCGGAATTTCCCTGGCAGTCGAAGTCGCTTCCAAATCTCAAAAAACTCTACCCGGCCGTCGATCTGCGTCTAGGCTGAAAAAGATCGCGCGGGTTTTGCTGTGCCAGATGACAACGCACGAAGAAGACGGCCGAAATAGCTACTGAGGCCGCTTCCAATCTCATAGTCCGAGTGTCGTGAGCCAGTCAGCAAATGTGCTGCCAATGGGCCGCGCAACTTGGGGAGCACTCGGCACTGGGCGTTCCGCTATGGCTGCTTTTCGGACTTCACGCGGGCTGCAACCAAACTCGTGGCTGAACGCGCGGGTGAAATTGGCGGCCAGGTCGAAACCCGCAGCTTCCGCTATTTCCGAGATCGGCCGATTGTTGGTCGGATCACTGAGATCCGCATAGGCAGCCAGAAGCCGCCGTTTCCGGATATAGTTGAGGACACCGCCACTTGCCCCGAAAAGCTGATAGAGACGCGTCCGGGAGATACCGAGCGCGCGGCTCACAGCTTCCGGAGTGAGATCAGGCGAGTGGAGATTACGATGAATATAGCGGTGCGCTCGCTCCATCATTCCCCTATTCGTCGGCGTTCCGATTGAACTCGGCCCCGCCGCTGCTGAGGCGCATGCGACCACCATGTCACGTATCGTGTGGACGATCTTCGGCAGTTCTTCTGCTGTGAGCACGTCGAGATTCGCTTCGGTGCCGCTCACATAGTTGATAAGCAAATTCGCCAGGTTGCCGGATAGAACCGAATTGTTGGCCGCCTCAAGCACCGCGGCGTCATCGGCCAGCAGGTCGTAAGGCATGAAAAGCAGGATAGCGTCTAAATCTGTCGCACGACCGCGAGACGGATAGCCGAGCGATCGGAAAACGAGCTTGCCCGGTTCGTTTTCAGCGACATGACGATCAACTTCCGTCCAGGTCCGGCCGCTGCGAATCAACTCCACGTACCAATGATCGATCGGACTCAAACGCAACATCGCCTGCGAGCGTATGTAGCTATGAGCTGGCGTGCGTTGTTGAACGATGAGGAGGTTCCCGAGATGCCACGCCGTGTGATGGGCGGGGAAGCCGTCATCCGGCGACTTGCCCTCCGGCAAAATGACGTCAACCAAGGGGGCTATATGGCTCCGCCAGGCTTCAAACTGCTCCGCTGGTGCACGCTCATGTGTCGAGAAACGCAAAGGTGCGAGCGCAGGTGAGGAGGCGGTATGCGGTGCTGGCTGACCCCCTGGCTGACGTGGCCACCGTCGGCGTTCCAGGTGTGGCGGCCTTTCTGACGGCGGTCCTTCCGTCGGATCGTCGCCTTGGTCGGACTCGGTTGAACGATCACTCATACAACTCCTCCAGAACACGATCGCCTGAATCCAAGGCGCAGGCGATCACTCGTTATGGCGTCGCCGCGCGCCGATCTAAGCCGTTCGGCGCATAGCAGGGTCTAGTTGTACGCCATCCTGAGTAGAAATGCACTGCGCGATAACTATCAGGATGCGCGGATAACGACAAGCGCGCTCGGTTTCTGTATCAAATAGAAACTGTTAATGCGAAATATTATTGAAGAACATTTGAAGTCTTTTGAACATTGTTCAATTTCAATACGTATTAATTTAGTCCGCCCTGGGCGGAAAAAACCGCATCCATAAGATCTGTTGGAGGTAGTCGTGAACTATCGGCGTAACACTTATTTCAATTCTTCCTTAAAGATATCCAAAAGCGACGATAGCGTGTCGCAGCTTCGAGAAGAACAGAAGCGAATTCTTGTTACCGGTGGGGCGGGTTTTCTCGGATCACATCTGTGCGAGCTTCTTCTTGGCGCGGGGCATCAGGTCATCTGCGTCGACAACTTCTCGACGGGAGTGAGGCGCAACGTCGATCACCTGAAGCGCTTTGACGCCTTCAGTGTCATTGCCCACGACATCGTGCAGCCGATCGACCTCGAAGTCGACGAGATCTACAATCTTGCCTGCCCGGCGTCGCCGCCGCATTATCAAGCTGACCCGATCCATACCACAAAAACCTGTGTGCTGGGGTCGCTCAAGCTGCTGGAGCTCGCCGCCCGCTATGGCGCACGCATCTTCCAGGCGTCCACATCGGAAGTTTACGGTGATGCAAACATCCACCCGCAAGTGGAAAGCTACTGGGGCAATGTCAATCCGTTTGGCCCGCGCTCCTGCTATGACGAAGGCAAGCGCTGCGCAGAAACGCTGTTTTTCGACTTCCACAAGAGACACGACGTCGAAATCAAGGTCGTCCGTATTTTCAACACCTACGGACCGCGGATGCGCCCGGACGATGGCCGCGTCGTATCGAACTTCATCGTGCAGGCTTTGAAGGGCGATGACATCACCATCTATGGCGATGGCTCCCAGACCCGCTCCTTCTGCTTCGTCAACGACCTGGTCGACGGCTTTGTCCGCTTGATGGCATCGGCGCCTTCGGTGACCGGTCCGGTCAATCTCGGCAATCCCGATGAATTTTCGATCGGGGAACTCGCCGAACAGGTGATCGGGCTGACCGGTTCGCGGTCGAAAATCGTCTATCGCCCTTTGCCCACAGATGACCCGCGCCAGCGTCGCCCCGACATCACGCTTGCCACACGAGAGCTCGGCTGGCGCCCGAACGTGAGCTTGTCCGAGGGCCTTAAAGAGACGATCCGCTATTTCGATGGCCTTCTCACCCGATCGGCTGGGCAAGTCCTGGAGGTTGCGTGATGGCCCTTCAACGCATCCTCGTGACGGGTGGCGCCGGCTATATCGGCAGTCACACCGCAAAACGTCTGCGCTCGGAAGGCATTGAGCCCGTTGTCTACGATAATCTGACGACCGGCAACCGCTCGTCGGTTCGTTGGGGACCATTCGTTAACGGCGACATCCTCGACTCCAACCGCCTGGCCGAGACGATCGACCGGTACGAACCGGATGCTGTCATACACTTTGCCGCGTCCGCCTATGTCGGCGAATCCGTGACCGACCCTGCAAAATACTACCAAAACAATGTCGGCGGGACGCTGTCTCTTGTCGATACCTGCCGCCGGGCTAGCGTCGACAAGATCATCTTTTCATCGAGTTGCGCCACCTATGGCGTGCCGGACATGCTGCCGATCGACGAGGCGTCACCACAGGTTCCAATCAATCCTTACGGCAAGACAAAACTGATTGCTGAACACATGCTCGCCGATTACGCCGCGGCTTTCGGCCTACGCTACGTGGCGCTGCGTTATTTCAACGCTTGCGGTGCTGATCCGGAGGGCGACCTCGGTGAATGGCACGATCCCGAAACTCACCTGATCCCGCGTGCGCTCATGGCCGCTGCAGGCAGGATTCCAAGCTTGGAGATATTCGGCGACGACTACGACACGACCGATGGAACCTCAGTTCGCGACTATATCCATGTCGCCGATCTCGCGCAGGCTCACGTTCTCGCATACAGGCATCTCGTAAAAGGCGGAGAGAATGTCGCCCTTAATTTGGGAACTGGGCGTGGAGCTTCCATCAAGGAAGTCCTGAGAACCATCGCCGAGGTGACAGGGCGAAGCGTCCCTGTCGCGATACGCCCGCGCCGGGCAGGCGATCCGCCGGCCCTTTATGCGGACGCGAGCCTTGCCCATCAGTTGCTTGGCTTCTCAACGCGATATTCCGACCTTCAGACCATCGTGCGGACCGCGGCGCCCTTCTTCGGATTGGAGGTGCGATCATGAGCCGCGAGACGTGCGAGCCTGCTCTCGTGCCCGTGCTTACCGGAGTTCGGCGGATAGAATATCTGGGCGGGGTCGCCGTCTGGGTTGGGGCCCTTGTCTACTTCTGGACCTGGTGGCTGAAGCCGGACCACCACATCAGTCTCGTCGGAACCATTATCGTAACGGCGGTGCTTGTCTGGGTGACCCTGCTGCCGGGCTATTTCATGGCGATCTTCTATCGCGCCTTGAAGCCAAGCGGTCCCTTGCGCCTGCTGCCGAACAGCCGCGTCGCCATGGTCGTGACAAAGGCGCCATCCGAACCCTTTTCCGTCGTGTCGGAGACGCTAACGGCGATGCTTGCTCAAGATGTGCCGCATGATACCTGGCTTGCGGACGAGGATCCCTCACCCGAAACCCTGGACTGGTGCCGCAGGCATGGCGTGTTGGTCTCGACGCGCAAAGGGCGGGCCGATTACCACCGCACGTCCTGGCCGAGGCGCACGCGCTGCAAGGAAGGTAACCTTGCCTTCTTCTATGACCACTATGGTTATGACCGCTATGACTTCGTAGCTCAGCTCGACGCCGATCATGTTCCCGAGCGTGGCTACCTTTTCCAAATGCTCAGACCTTTCGCCGACCCCGCCGTCGGCTACGTCTCGGCGCCGAGCTTATGCGACAGGAATGCCAAAGACAGTTGGTCGGCGCGTGGAAGGCTCTATGCAGAGGCAAGCATGCATGGTTCGCTTCAGGCCGGCTACAATGGTGGACTGGCGCCGCTCTGCATAGGATCCCACTATGCGGTGCGCACCTCAGCGCTAAAAGAGATCGGCGGGCTCGGTCCCGAGCTTGCGGAAGATCATTCGACCACATTGATGATGAACGCCTATGGTTGGCGCGGCGTGCATGCGCTCGATGCAATCGCGCATGGTGACGGGCCGCGTACCTTCTCCGATCTCGTGACGCAGGAGTTCCAGTGGTCGCGTAGCCTTATGATGCTGCTCCTGCAATACTCCCCGCGCCTGATCGGCCGGCTTCCCCTGCGTTTGAAATTTCAGTTCCTGTTCTCGCAGCTCTGGTATCCGCTCTTCGCGTTTTTCATGGCACTGATGTTCGCCATGCCGGTCATCGCGTTGCTGCGCGGCGAGAATTTCGTGGCGGTAACCTATCCCAGCTTTGTGGCGCATTTCGCTCCGCTGTCCATCGTTCTGATGCTGCTGGCATATCGTTGGCGGGCAAGTGGTACTTTCCGTCCGTTCCACGCAAAAATCCTTACCTGGGAATGCGTCCTGTTTCTCTTTGCACGCTGGCCCTGGGCACTGGCGGGAACGCTTGCCGCTGCGCGCGACTGGATCGCGGGATCCTTCGTCGATTTTCGGGTGACGCCGAAGGGTGGATCCGAGGTCGATCCAGTCCCGTTGCGCGTGCTTTCACCTTACGCCTTGTTGGTCCTTTGGGCTCTGTTGCCAGTCCTCTTCGTTGATGATGCCGGAGAAACCAAGGGCTTCTACCTTTTTTCGATCCTGAACGCCGCGATCTATGCCGCGCTCTTGCTGGTCATCGTCATCCAACACTCTCGCGAGAACACGGTGAGAGCTGCAACGCGTCTGTATCGGCCGGCAATGGCGGCCGGGCTACTTTCGCTCATCGTCTTGCCCGGCGTCGCTACCGCAGAGCACGGCAAAGACGGATTGGAGGCGCTTGCCTGGGGTGCCGGTAGCTTCCGTCTCTTTGAGGAACGCTATGCAGTCGCAGGCGCCGGGAACGACGGTACCGCCTTGCGCAGGATCGTCTTCAATCCGCGATGGATCGCCGCTCCGCAAGCAACATGGGACAGCGCGCAAGGGGAAAGACCATGACAGGAAAAATCTTCATTGATCGAAAAATACCTCGCAGCCGCACGCCTCTTCGAACCCTTGGCTTTGGTCTTGCGGCAATTGCCGCAGTGACTGTCCAATCGCCAGCCTCCGCCGAAGACGTAATGCCGAAAGACACCCGCCCCATGACCGGCGCAGAGGTCTACATGATCTTTCGCGGCAAGAGCTGGAAATGGGCGAACGGCGCTGGCCGGATGCAGGACGAAGGCCGCCGTTTCACGGCCTGGACGCAATCGGACACCGACGCCAGTTGGGCCGAAGGTCGATGGATCCTGACCGATAGCGGCCAGCTTTGCCTGAAGGCGGATTGGCATAGCCAGACCGCGACGTCGCGCGACAAGACGTGCTTCAGCCACCGGATTCTCGGCAGCACCATCTATCAAAAGCGGGAGCCCGCCGGCGAATGGTACGTCTTCAAACACTCGAAGCCGGCGCAGTCGGACGAGTTCAACAAACTCGTCAAAGAAGACCTCGTCGAAGCCAAGCTTCCGATCATTCAGAACTTCATCGCATCCCAGCCGGTACAGCCGGAGCAAAGCCAACCGAAAGCGCGAACGGTTCGTCCCGAGCACCGGCACGAACAGACTGGAGAAGCACAATGAACCGAACGTCAAAGGCAATTGCCCTCTCATTTGCCGGTCTGTTGCTGTCAGGAGCAGTCCTGGCCGCCAACATGCCCCGGGGACTTCCCGATGCGAATTCAACGACGGCGGCGACGTCGTCGGACAAGAGACCCGTCCTCACCAAGGAATCGATCGACTTCGGCGCCTATGATCCGCATGGCGATTTCGGCGCGCCATCAAGCTCCAAGATCGAACATCTATTTCTTCCCTGGGAAGACGTGGAACTTTCCACGCTCGCACTTGCGGACGACTACGCAAAGGCGCGCGGGCGTTCCCTGATGATCACGATCGAACCCTGGTCCTGGTCACCAGACTGGCGGCTCTCGGCGGAAGAGCTGCTCAGCAGCATTCTCAGTGGCGAGCGCGACAAGAACATGGCCGCCGTCTGTTCGACCGCCGCCACCCTGAAAAGCCCTATTATCATCAGGTGGGGCCAGGAAATGGACGAAACCGACAATCAATTTTCCTGGGCGCACTGGCGGCCGCAGGACTTCGCGGCGGCCTTCCGCCGGATGGTGAACGTCTGCAAGATGCATCTCAAGAACGCAAAATACGTGTGGTCACCCAAGGGGAACGAGGGGCTGGAGGCCTTTTACCCCGGTGACGATGTCGTAGATATCGTGGGGCTTTCGGTCTTCGGTCTTCAGAAATACGACCATGACAAAGTTGGCCGCGACCAGACGTTCTCCGAACGCCTGACGCCCGGATATAACCGCGTTCAAGGTTTTGGCAAGCCGATCATGGTCGCCGAACTCGGGTATGAAGGCGACGCCTCCTACGTGCGCAACTGGGCCGAAACCGTAACGAAGCCGCATGCCGAGTTCCCCGCTTTGACCGCCGTCGTCTACTTCAACGACCGCGAGATCTACGAGTGGCCCGAAGGCTACGGACGCCCCGACTGGCGGGTCGTCAGAGAAGCTGTCAACTGACCGGCGGGACCGGAGAAGGAGCACAACATGTCGAAACTGCGCAAAATACTCTTGATTGCCGCTTTCGTCGGTGGCCTCGGAGCGACTACACCGGCCGAAGCTGCCGCAGGGCGTCCGGTCGCGAAGAACGCAACAGCGTTGACTCATGCGGAGATCCACAGCCTCTACGGTCAGAAGTCCTGGATATGGAAAGATGGCGCAGGCTATTTTTCGGTCCGGGAACGCCGCTTCACTGCCTGGTCGAAGGAAAACGGATCGCCCTCATACGGGGTCGGCAGGTGGTTCATCACGGGACCGGGAAAACTCTGCTTCAAGGCCGATTGGCATGCCAAAAGCGGCTCGGCACCCGCGACCACCTGCTTCAGCCACCGAAAGGTGCGCGGCGTCATCTATCAAAAGCGCGAACCGGATGGACAATGGTACGTCTTCCGAAACGCCCCGGCACAGGAGAGCGATGAATTCGCCAAGCTGCGCCGCGGCAATTACGTCAGCGCCCGAGTCGGTAAGATCGAGTCGCGGATTCAGCGGGCTAATTGACCTTCCCCCGGAAGGAGTTGCGCAGGGGAACCGACGCTAGAGCATAATTCGGCTCCGCAGATGAGCCCGGCGTCGGCGCGCAACTCCGCCTTTATCGCATGAAGCAACGCGATGTGCTCCCAAATCCGCTTGGCGTGCAGATATAGGGTGCTCGGCCGAGATAATTTACGCTGGCAAGCTTGATGGCTCTGTGCGTTGCGGCTTGTTTAACTTTTGTGCTTTTTTTGTTTTGTATTGGTGAGCTGATTTCTTTAGTCAGCGACGACGTTACAATAGTCTGATCAGGCGTTGATGAGCACGCCACATGCGTAGCTGCAAGCAAAGTTACCAATACGCAACGGGCTATCTTCGCGTGGCCGTCGGATATACCTGATATGACTTTCGAATTCGTTTTCACAGGTTTATTCCCCGTTCCTGAACTTGTGCAAGAACGCTACCGGTGAGGAATTAAGTCGCTGTGGAGGAAAACGTTACAATTTGCGGCATCTGCAAATTAGGGCCGCATGCCCCCACGCCGTCCAGACGCGAAGATCAAAACGCACCAGCTTAATCTAACATATCTCAAGGCCGGCCGGAATTGCGGGCTGATCTCATCCGGGGCGAAGATGCGATCTTCAGCGAAGCTGGCGCCGCCTTAGAGGCCGGCGCGCCTTCGCCGGTCCGATGAACCATCGTTGGGGTCAGGCAAAACTCAATTGTACCTTCATCGCGCGGGTGCGATCGCCAGCCGTTTCGAAGGCGAGCACCGCTTGCTCCAGCGGAAATATATCCGTGAGCAGCGGCATGACGTTAACGACACGCCTATTGATGAGATCGACTGCGAGGGCGAATTCCTCATGGAAACGGAAAGAGCCCCGCATGTCGATTTCCTTGGAAACGATCATGTTGAGCGGGACGGAGACGTCGCCGCCGAGACCGAGTTGCATCAAGATGCCGCGCGGGCGCAGCGTCTCGATGCCGGCGCGCAAGGCCCGCTCGTTTCCCGACGCTTCGAACATCACGTCGAACGAACCTTTACCGGTTGAATACGCCGAGAGATCCTGCGGGCGCTCGGCGACATTGATGGTTCGCTCCGCGCCGACCACACGGGCTTTTTCCAGCACCGAGTCTATTACGTCGGTCGCGACGATCTCCTGCGCCCCATGAGCGCGCGCGGCAAGAATGGCAAGCGTTCCGATCGGCCCGCAGCCTGTCACCAGAACGCGCTTGCCGATGAGGGCGCCCGCTCGTTTGACAGCGTGGAGCGTCACGGCAAAGGGCTCGGCAAATGCAGCTTCGTTAATGGAGACGCCGTCGGCGACCTTGTGGCACTGCCAGCCGTCGGCGACAAGGAGCTGACGGAAGCCTCCCTGAATATGAGGCACGGGCATGGCGCTACCATAGAAGCGCATGTGCGTGCAGTGATTCTGCAGCCCGCGCAGGCAATATTCGCATGCATTGCATGGCCTGCTCGGCGAGACCGCAACACGATCGCCAACGGACAAGCCGCTAACCCGGGAGCCGAGCGCACTGATCGTTCCGGCGATTTCATGACCGAGAATCATCGGCTCGCGCAATCGTATCGCGCCAAAACCCCCGTGGTTATAATAATGGAGATCCGAGCCACAAACACCGCCCGCCTGAATGGCGATTTCCACCTGGCCGGGACCTACTGCCTCGGCGGCGCGATCTTCGATACGCAGGTCTTTCGCCGCGTGAATGACAACGGATTTCATGAGCTTTCCTCCCGCTGGAGCTTGATTATGTTATCGATAACATTTATGTCAAGCGGAAGATGGCGGCGAGGACGCCATTCGAATGGAAGCATGCACTTCGAAGGGGGCAAGAATGCGATTTAAGCTTTTTGATCTTTCGGGCCGCCTGGCACTCGTAACAGGTTCCAGCCAAGGGATTGGATTTGCGCTTGCGCGCGGGCTCGCAGAGCACGGCGCCGCGGTTGTCATCAATGGCCGCGACGAAACGCGAATAGCTGACGCGGTCAATGTCCTTCGAACCGAGGGCCATGTCGCCCAGCCTTCGAGTTTTGACGTCACCGACCAGATATCAGTCCAGGCTGGCATCGAACGGATTGAGACGGAAATCGGCGCGATCGACATTCTCGTCAACAACGCCGGAATGCAGTTCCGCTCACCTCTTGAGGATTTTCCGGCCGACAAGTGGCAAATGCTGCTGCAAACGAATGTTTCCAGCGCCTTCTATGCTGGACAGGCCGTGGCCCGCCATATGATCGCCCGCCGCGCAGGCAAGATCATCAATATTGCCTCGGTCCAGAGCGAACTGGCTCGCCCCTCGATCGCGCCCTATACCGCGACGAAAGGCGCGATCCGCAACTTGACGCGCGGCATGGCGACCGACTGGGCGAAATACGGGCTGCAGATCAACGCCATCGCCCCCGGCTATTTCAAGACGCCTCTCAATCAGGCACTCGTGGACAATCCGGAATTTTCCGCGTGGCTGGAGAAGCGCACGCCGGCCGGACGCTGGGGCAATGTCGAGGAACTCGTTGGAGCCGCCGTTTTCCTTGCGGGCGAGGCCTCCTCCTTCGTCAACGGACAGACGCTGTTCGTCGACGGGGGCATGACAGCGAGCGTTTGAACCAATGATCCGTCTGATCGTCATGGGCGTCTCAGGGTCGGGAAAATCCTCTGTCGGCGAAGCGATCGCGAACAGACTTTCCCTACAATTCATCGAAGGCGACGCGCTCCATCCGGAAAGCAATGTCCGCAAGATGTCTGCAGGCATCACCCTGACTGACGAGGATCGATGGCCCTGGCTGGACAGCATCGGCGGAACACTTGCGCAGGCACAAGGCGGCCTAGTCGTTTCCTGCTCCGCGCTGAAAAAGATCTATCGCGAGCGTTTGCGCCATATGGCCGATGGTCCGCTCGCCTTTGTTTTCTTGGAAGGTAGCGGCGATATTCTCGCGCAACACATGAGCGCGCGCACGGGGCATTTCATGCCCATATCGATGCTTGAGAGCCAACTGGACACATTGGAGCCGCCAACCGACGAGCCTCTCGTCTTGACGCAGAATGTCGAAAACTCGGTTTCGGAGATCGTTAGGCAGAGTGTCGCATGGGTATCGCACATGCGCGCTGGGGATGCGTTCAAGGGAGGAAGGTAATCATGGCAGGAGAGAGCATCGCCGTTATCGGCGCCGGCATCATGGGAACGGCGATTGCGACACGCCTGATCGAGACCGGCAATAAGCTCACCATTTTCGACATTGACGCCGGCAAGGCGGCAGCATTGGCGCGAGAGGGCGCCACGGCAGCAGCAACCATAGCGCAAGCCACTGCCGTGAGCGACTACGTTATCCTGAGCCTCAACCACGCGGATGTCGTTCGCGCCGCCGTCTTCGGCCCGGCTGGCGTTGCCGAGGCCGGAACAGGGGATAAGCTCCTGGTCGACATGTCCTCGATCGACCCGAAGGAAACGGCAGCAATGGCGGCTGATCTTGCTGGAAGCACCGGGATGCGATGGCTGGACTGTCCGCTTTCCGGCGGCGGACCAGGCGCGCGCTCCGGGCGCCTTACCGTGATGGCAGGGGGTGAACAGGGTGACTTTGAGCGCGCCCGCGCGGTCATGCGACATCTCTGTGCCAATTACACGCTCATGGGACCTTCGGGCGCCGGCCAGACAACCAAACTCATCAATCAGCTTTTCTGCGCAGTCGCTTTTCAGGCTGTCGCCGAGGCGGTGAAGCTCGCGGAAGCAGGCGGCGTCGACCCGACGATCATCCCGCAGGCACTGGCCGGCGGACGCGCTGACAATCGGATCATGCAGGAATTCATGGCGAAGTTTGCCGCGCGCGACTATACGCCGACCGGCCGTATCGACAACATGTTGAAGGACCTCGATGCGCTGCAGGCTTTCGCTCTCAAGACCAAGACGCCACTGCCGATGACCGGCCAGGTTGTCGAGATTCATCGGTTACTTTGTGCAGCGGGCCTTGGACCAAAGGATTCAGCCGAGATGATGCGACTTCTCGACGGTCTCGCCTCGTAAGCCGCCGCCAAAATGCCTGATCGCGGAGGCGAATGTTGCCTCCGCTTGTAAGGCGGCGGGAATGATACCGGTATCAACCTATACCACTGGCGTCGGCAACGGCATTCCGGCGAAATGTGCGTCGAGATTTGCGAGAACCAGATCCGCCATCGCGCGGCGTGTTTCACGCGTTGCGCTGCCGATATGCGGCGCAAGGACCACATTTTGCATGTCGAACAGAGCCGAGGGAACACGCGGCTCGTCCTCAAAGACGTCAAGGGCAGCAGCGCCTAGGCGACCGTCAAGAAGCGCTGTCACAAGCGCCGGCTCGTCAATAAGTGAGCCCCGCGCAACATTGACCAGCGTGCCTCGCGGCCCAAGCGCATCGAGCACCTCGGCATTTACGATATGACGGGTCTCGGAGGAAGCGGCGGCAGCGATGATCAGCACGTCGCATTCCGCCGCGAGTTCGCAAATCGTCTCGCAAAAGAGATAAGGGACATCGCGTTTCGAACGAGCCGAATAGGAGATGTGGGCGCTGAAACCTTCAAGCCGCCGGGCGATCGCCTGACCAATGCGCCCCAGCCCGAATATTCCATAGCGGCGTCCCGAGACCCGGGTCGCCAAGCCGAAATCACCTGAAGGCCAATTGCCTGAGCGTACGAAGGCGTCAGCGCGCGGCAGTTCACGGGCGAGTGCGAGGATGAGGCCGATGGCAAGGTCTGCCACGTCGTCCGTCAACACATCCGGCGTATTCGAGACGCGAACATTTCTGCGCTTCGCCTGCTCGAGATCGACCTTGTCGTAGCCGACTCCGTTCACCGCGACGATCTCCAGGTTCGGAAGGGCGTTTGCCAGATCGGTGGGAAGGCCAATATGCCCGCCGGTAACAACGCCTCGAATTTTTTCAGCTCCTATAGCGGCCAGGGCCGATTTTTCCTGTCGATCAAAATGTCGGTGGACCCGGTACCGCCTGGCCAGCTCTGCTTCGAGGAACGGCGTCAGCGGGCAAAGCTGCAAAATATCTATCGTCATGATCAACTCGGGTTTGCGGCCGTATCGCCGGCCGGAGGTGGCAATCTTCTCGGGGAGAAACGGAGGCGCCGGCGTTTCACGACTTTCGCCGGCCCTACAGCGCCGTGCGTCTTTTCAAACGCACAAAGGTCGCTGTAGCACTTTGAATTGCTGCATGTTTTTTCCTTGAATCGGTTCCGATTTAAGGAAACATGCAGTAGCGGCGTCATTTCACATCGGACTTCACGAACTGGCGCAGTTCCGGCGTTCGCGGGTTGGCGAAAAGCCCCTTAGAGGGCCCCTCCTCCCAGATCGTGCCCTTGTGCATGAAGACGGTTTTCGTTGCGACGCGGCGCGCAAAGCCCATCTCGTGGGTCACGAGGATCATCGTCATTCCGTCGCTCGCCAATTGCTCCATCACCATCAGCACCTCCTCGGTCAGTTCGGGATCGAGCGCAGAGGTGACCTCGTCGAACAGCATCACTTTCGGCCGCATTGCCAGCGATCGGGCAATCGCTACGCGCTGCTGCTGGCCACCCGAAAGCTGGTCTGGATAGAAATCGAATTTCTCCGACAGGCCGACGAGCTGCAGCACTTCGCGGGCAATGGCCTGCGTTTCGGCCTTGGTCACGTCTTTCACGATACGGGGGGCCAGCATGATGTTTTCGCCAACGGTCAAGTGCGGAAAGAGGTTGTAGCTCTGGAAAACGATCCCGACGTCGGTTCGCAGCCTCCGCAGCGCCTTGGGGTCCGCCTCGAGCCTATGGCCGGCGATTTCGATCCTGCCCGAATTGACCTTCTCCAGCCCGTTCATGCAGCGAAGCAAAGTACTCTTTCCCGAGCCGGAGCGGCCGATCAAAGCGAACACCTCACCGCGTTCGACGGTCAACGAGACACCCTTGAGCACCTCCAGTGCGCCGAAGCTCTTGTGTACATTTTCAACGACTACTTCCGACATGAAGTCTCCTTTCCAGCAAGCGCGAGAGCTGGGACAATGGGTAGCAGACAACGAAATAAAGGACCGCGACAGCAACGAAGACGCGGAACGGCTGAAACGTCGCGTTGTTGATGAGCTGCCCGGCGCGGGCGAGTTCGACGAAACCGATGATCGAGGTGATCGAGGTGTTCTTAACGACCTGTACGGCGAAGCCAACGGTCGGCGGCAGCGAAACGCGCAACGCCTGTGGCAGGATGACATAGCGATATTGCTGCAGCCGGGTCATAGCGAGCGATTCCGACGCTTCCCATTGCTGCTTCGGAACGGCCTGAATACAACCTCGCCAGATTTCCGCGAGATAACCGGACGCGTAGATCGTCATGGACGCTCCAGCGGCAACGAGCGGCGGCAGTTCGAGGCCGGCAAGACTGAGGCCGTAATAGGACAGGAACAGGATCATCAGCACTGGAATGCCCTGAATGACCTGGATGTAAGTACCGGCGGCAACACGGATGGCCCGAAGCTGCGACGTGCGGGCAAGCGCCAGGCCAAAGCCGAGGAGCCCACCGCCGATAAGAGCGATGATCGTGAGAATGACCGTCCACTGCAGCGCTTGCAGCAAAAAGCCGAATTCATTGAGCCCGAATGTTCTAAGCGTCATGCGCTGACCTCCGAAACTGCCGAGACCGGCTTGGTCGCGAGCGTCCTGCGGGCGACGCGTCGTCCGAACAGCCAAAGGCCCACAAGCGCAAGCACGGCACGCAGCGCGAGCGCCAGCACGAGATAGATGAGTGTCACGACGATGTAGACTTCGAAGGACCGGTAGGTCTGCGATTCCACAAAAGCTGCCGAGGCCGCCAGCTCGTGAGTGGAGATGGCAGAGCATATGCTCGACGCCAGCATCATCAGCACGAATTGGCTGCATAGTGCCGGATAGACCTTGGTAATCGCAGGCACGATGATGACATGCCGATAGATCTGGAAGCGTGTGAAGCCCAGCGCTTCGCCGGCCTCGATCTGCGATTTGTGCACTGCCTCAATGCCGGCTCGAATGATCTCGGTCGAATAGGCGGCAAGATTGATGGTCATGCCGATCAGTGCTGCGGTATCCGCGCTCACGCGAATACCAAGACCGGGCATGCCGAAGTAGACAATGAAGAGCTGAATGAGAAAAGGCGTGTTGCGGATGATCTCGACATAGGCATCGACCAGGAAGCGAACGGTCCCGCCGTTGATCGACCTTACCGAGGCAAGCAGGGTGCCGGCAAGCGAGCCGAACAGGATCGACAACACCGAAAGCTTGATCGTCAGCCAGATACCGCTCATGAGTTCGTGCTGATATTGCGCAAGCGCGCCAAATTGAAATGTATAGGCCATGCCCGTCTCCGATCATGTCTTTCAGCCCGTCGATGACCACCGGCGGGCTGGCACGAATTCGACCTTAGAAGGACGGCAGTTGCGGCATGGGACGCCCGGTCCATTTCATGGCAATCTTGTCGAGATCACCGGAGATCTTCATCAGATAGATCGCGGTATTCAGCCACTGGCGCAGCTCGAAATCCTCCATCTTCGTCGCCATGGAATTGCCCTGCTGAAAGAAAGTGAAGCCGACCTGCAGGCCCGCATCCGGTCGCTGCTTGATGATTGCTTCGCCAACCGTCGAAGGTAGCGCCACCGCATCGGCCTGGCCGGCGATCAATGCCTGAGCACTCGTGGAATCGTCCTCATAAACGACGATCTCCAACCCCGGCACCGCCGCTTTGCGCAGAGCCGTCTCCTGCGATGAACCACGGTTCACTGCCACCCGCTTGCCCTCAAGGTCCGAAAGTTTCGCAAACTTCTGATCGGGGCCGGAAATGATGTCCATGTTGAAGGCGCTATAGGGCTGAGTGAACATGACGGTCTTCGCCCGTTCGCCCGTGGGTGCCAGCGTCGCGACGAGGAAATCCACCTTGCCGGTTTGAAGCGCGGGAATGCGCGCCGGCGGCGTCAAGGGAACGAGTTCCACTGGAAGCGACAGATACCCGGCGATGAGATTGGCGACGTCGACGTCGTAGCCCGTCGGATTGCCCTTCTCGTCGACCATTCCCATAGGCGGCGCACCCGTCAGCACGCCGATACGTACGGTTCCGCGGGAAATAATATCGTTGAGCGAGGCGGCATGCACCTCTACCGACGACAGCAGGCAGGCCGCGGCAAACCCGACGGCCGTTGCCATCGTGCGCAGGGACTTCGAAATGCTCATTGCTTCTCCTCCATCTTGTGACTACCGTTTCCTCCGCTGTCGCTCCTCATGGACATTTTCGCGGATGAAAAATCCCAACTGTTCTCGGTAACATGCCTGCGGTGCTAAGCCTTGAGTGTGTTGCGGCAAGCCTCCAGCGCCGCCGATATCAGCTATCCTTTACTGAATGAGCCCGTCTTTCTGCCCTTCTGCGACTCCCTGCCTCGCTCACGTTTTCCGATTTGTTAAACGCAATAATGCATGTTATCGGTATCATTGCAAGCCGACAAAATGGTTCGGCGGAATTGAAGCGGTCTGAAGGGGGAGGCTCATGTTCACACGCTCTGCGATTTTCGAGGGTAAAATTCATGCTGGACGCGAGGAGGAATTCTTTCGAATTGTCGAGGAGCGGCTGATGCCCGTCTGGAAGCGTATGCCGAATGCGCAGGCCATTCGCGTGATGAAGACGGTGGAGAGCGATGCCGAGGCTGCGCCCATTATTATGGTGCAGGAAATTGACTACCCATCGATCGAGGCCGTAGAGGAAGCGCTTGCCTCTCCGGTGAGGTTGGAGGGACGTGCAATCACCGACGAGATGATGACGATGTGCGATGGGCGCTTCTACCATCTGGTCTATAGCCGCGTTGCACGAAGCTAGGAGCCCGAGACCGGTGGCACCGCCTTCAGAATCATCCCGAAAAGCAACAATGAGCGATGTTTCGCGCCTTGCGGGCGTCTCGAAAATGACCGTTTCCCGTGTGCTTGCGGATCCCGAGCTGGTATCGGAAGCCACACGCACGCGAGTGATGAAAGCCATCGACCAGCTGGGCTATGTGCCGGACCGGATTGCAGGATCCCTGTCCTCGCGCCGCACGAACTTCGTTACCGCGATCTTGCCAACGCTGACGAACGCCAACTTTGCCGACACCGCGCAGGGACTGGCGGGGGCGCTGCGCGCGGCTGATTACCAGCTCTTGATCGGCTACACCATGTACAGCCTGAAGGAAGAAGAGCTGATCGTCCGCGCGATGCTGGCGCGGCGGCCGGATGCGATCGTGATCGCCGGGACAGTGCACACCAAGGCCGCCAACGAGATGCTGTTGCGCGCCGGCATTCCGATCGTCGAGATCTGGGACGTGCCGGAACACCCGATCGATCATGCTGTAGGCTTTTCCAACTACGAAGTCGGACGGCTCGCTGCCCGCCACCTCATTTCGCTCGGGCACCGCCGCATTGCAGCCCTGGGATCGCGCATCGATGGCGATGCGATGGACCTGCGTGGCGAGGCGCGACTTCAGGGTTTTGCGGCCGTCTTGAGGGAGGCAGGAATTGCGGACGATTTGGTGATACGTGAGGGTTCAGCGCCTGTTTCCTATGACCACGGCGCTCGCACCCTCGCCACGCTGCTTCAGCGCGCGCCCGACGTCGAGGCCGTTTTTGCGGTCTCCGACATTTCTGCTGTCGGGGCGTTAATGGAGTGCCATCGGCGCGGCATAAAGGTGCCGGAGGCCCTTTCTTTGATCGGCTTTGGCGACTTCGACATTGCCCGCCAATGCGTGCCGGCTATTTCAACGATCCGCGTTGATGCCGCGATGATTGGACGAAAGACCGGGGAACTGCTCCTGTCGATCCTGGAACGAGACAACGCCAGCGCTCCCATCACCCAATCTCGGATCGATATCGGGTTCGATTTGCTCATACGCGAAACGACCGCCCCGCGGGAACCCGGCTAATCACGATCAGACCCCACGCATAGGCTCGTTCTGCGCGACTCGAACACGGCTTATCGGCTTTGCGTGTCCTTAGCACCTGAAGGCGCACGAGAACTGAAGAAGGCTCCGCTGCTGGTTGGGAGCTGGCTGAACTCGTCAACTTCGCTGGCGAGGGTTTGCCCCTGTACATTTGGGAGGGACTTGCAAAGGACGGTCAGGATCCTTGGGAGGTTGGTCGCGCTCGGCAAGTAGAAAAGGTGCGCGAAGGCCAAATCGTGGTTGTGGACTTTGGAGACGGTGCCGTAGCAAGTCTGACCGGATACACAATCGGCTCGGAGCCCAAGCCAATTGGCGATGACTTCCCTGCCCTGTTTCGGCCACTTCAAGAACTAGAGAACAAGGCACTCGAAAACTGGTATGTCAATGTCCTGGCCTGCTATCCCGGATACCGAGGGAAAGGGCTTGGTTCACGGCTACTTAATCTTGCAGAACAAATAGCGCGGGAAGAGGCGCTTCGTCGGATGAGTGTCATCGTCGCCAACAACAATGCAGGTGCAAGACGGCTATATGAGCGGCATGGCTACGAATAAGCTGCAACACTCCCCTGTGTGAAGGAAGGGCTGGGACACCTATACAGAGCACCGGGTGCTTCTGATCAAATCGCTCCGGCCAGTGGAAGACTGCTAAGTCTGCAACCACGCCGTTCCGGCAGATGAGGCGAAGGGCAAAGTCCGACCCGTTGCTGCCGCTGCTCGTTGTCAACCTGAATGCCGCGACTGTGTTGAAAAAGCGGTCATTGAAGCCGCGCAGAATTCGTTTGGAGTTGTTGAACTATCAGGAGCGCCATAGAAACGTCTCTGCCACTTTCAGATAAAAACTAAGAAGAGAGGTGCATGGACAATGGAGCGGGTCGTAGATTGAGCCAAAGCGACCTTTTAGCCGAATTCGATTGTCATCGGTTATCTACCGGCCCTGGCTCTCGTCGTCAGATGCCCTGCTTCACTGCAAGAACGAAAAGATGATCGGTCGGCGGATGCTTCAGCCTCTTCCCTATCCAGCGGCCGATCCTGCTGTCGATCCTTTTCGCTACGCGCAGGGGGCGCGGTAGGCGGCGGGTCGGCATCAGCCCGATGACAGCGCCAAGTCCGTGCGGCACGTAAAGGAGATCGGGCAGATCGTCCTTCGACTGCGGGCTGAGAAAGTCTATGGCATAGAACGGGCTTGCCACCGCATGACCGAAAAACTCGTGCGAGGGGTCAGTGTCGAGTCGAGTGATTTTGTAACCGGACTGTCTCAGGAGGCGGCTCATCGAAGTCTCGGTAAACAGGCTGACATGACTCGGACCTGTGAAGTGCCCGGAGTATCGCGGGAACAGGTGCGAAGGCAAGTTGCGAACCGAATCGGTTGTTACAAGCAGTGTGCCACCCGGCTTTAGGAAGCTCGAAACGACGTCGATGAACTCGCGCGGGCGCGGAACGTGCTCGATGACCTCGACCAGGAAGATCAGATCATACTGACGTTCGCGAAGCTGATCCAGCGCGGAGGCGATTTCTAGCCCGTAGCGGCTACGTGCGACGGCGACACTCTGCTGGTTGAGTTCCAGCCCCTCGACATTAGTGTAGCCACGCTCGTCCCGCATGAGAGCAACCAGGCTGCCGGGCCCACATCCGAAATCCAGTATCCTTGCGGATCGATCTATCTGGACAAGGTCGGCAACGCGGCAGACATCCGAGAAGCTCGCACTGTAATACCGGTCACTAGGGATTCGCTCGGCTTCCAGGCTTCTGTAATTGTTATAGAAGTCTGAGTTGTAGAATCGTTCGAGGAAGGCGTTGCTCGGAATCGGATTCGCAAAGGTGAAACCGCAATCCCTGCAGCGTGAATAGCCGATGTGGCGCAGCTTCGGCAGACGCGATAGTGAACACGACAGGCAGACCGGACAAGCACTGACCTCTTCCCAGTCATACTTCACGGCTGTCGCGTTCTTCTCGGCCAAGCTTGGCGAGGGGCGGTACGGCCCGACGCCGGCAGTTTCAACGGTAGCGGCCATTGCATGCTCCTTATCCGAGAACTCATAGAACTTAACCGATTTCAACTCGGTGCCCCTATTCGAACAATAGCGGTAGGAGCGTCAGCTATGCGGGCGGGGCTTGCCATTGTCTGGGCAAACGTCAATGCCGTTTTCGCGCAACAAAATGGCTTCAGGACGGAGTGGACGAAGGCCCTCGCGATCCAGTCGTTGCCAATAAGCTTCACCGGCGACCGCCTTCCGCCGACTCGGAAGTTGGCAGGAGAACAATCAAATGTCGGGAATGCGGAAGTCGTAGCAGTTGAACGGTAGTCTCTTCTGGACAACACTCGCTCTTGAAAGCCAAGGCGCTGACACAGAAAATCCACGCAGGTTCAATTGGGACAGGCTGCCAGGGCGTTAGACCAGATGAGCGATTTACGGCGGCAAAGCCGCTAGGTTTTCCTTGTCAAACGGATTGGTTTGGAAAGGAAGAAGCTTATGGAAAGAATGGTTTATGTCGGCCTTGATGTTCATGCTGAGACGATTGCCGTTGCGACAGCGGATGAGCCAGCAGGATGTCGATATCGGTCGTGATCTTCGCTCCGTTCCGCGAAGGGGTCTTGCTCTTGCCGAGCGAGCAGAAGCCCCGCTCCTGCTCCCGCCGCGTCGCAAGTAAGACCGGGTGTGCAAGCGGAGGGCAGATTCGCGAGTGAGTGGTGCGGGCGCATAAGCGCAGCGCGGAGCGACGGTCTCCGCTAATCTGCTTGTAGTGCGTTGAGGGCTGGCCAGCGGCCACAGTCTTGCCTTTGAGTGATCCGTGACGTTCACATCCGCAGTAGACGACGGCCCCAGGTATCCTCGATTTGAATCTATCGCTGCGCAGGCGTTGAGAACAGCACCAATTGGTGTTATTTCTGATGCAATGCGAAAGGAGGCGCACATGCGGTCAACCATCAACATAGACGACAGCCTCATGGAAAAGGCGAAGGCCCTGACCGGCACGAAAGAAACGGCGGCGGTCGTCCGTCAGGCGCTGGAAACGCTGGTTCGCATGGAAGCAGGCAAGCGTCTGATCGCCTTGGGCGGCACGATGCCCGACGCGGAGGCTGGTCCGCGGAGGCGGGCCGAAAAGTGAGGCTGGCCGACACGGGAATCTGGATCGACCACTTCCGCCTAGCTGATCCGCAGCTAATCCAAACGATCGAAAACGATATGCTGCTCTGCCATCCCGCCATCGTTGGCGAACTTGCGTTGGGCAGCTTGCACAATCGTCTGGTCACGCTCGGGTTCTTGGCGGTCCAACGGGAGGTCATCATCGCCACGCACGATGAAGTCATGGCAATGATCGACGAGCACCAACTTTACAGCATGGGCATAGGCTACACGGACGCCCATCTGCTCGCGTCAACTTTAATCGACAGCCGAGCCGAGTTGTGGACGCGAGACAAGCGGCTGCGCAGGGCGGCAGAAAAAGCGCGCGCGCGGGTGGTTTCTGACGGTACTGTGCCCAACTAGGGCCGGGAAATAGGAAGAGCAGCATAGCCCCCAATGCTCCCCGGAGTCGCACGTCAAGGTAGAGCGCACCGACTGTCAGCGAGACGTCGCGAGCTATTTGCGGCCCGATAGCGGCATAACGCCGAAGGAGGTCATCAACCTGCTTCTCGATCGGCTGGACGGACCACAGACGAAGGAAGCTCTAGGTGGAAGCTTCAGATCATGTCCGCCTTTGTCGGAAGAGATCACACGTCTGATCCGCGGCCGAAGGTAGGCCGTATGGCCGCTGACGGGGAGATTCGACACGACCGCATTTGACCGAGTGCCGTCGTCGAACCGATCACGCTGGAGATCAGTGCGCCGGCTGCGGCCATAACGACCAAGACCGCCTTGCTCCCCCAGTGGTCCGCAGCCATTCCACAGGCCAGCGTCGACACGGCGCCGGAAAGATGGAGTGCCTCAGCGCACTCGTGAAGTCGATACAATTGTGTACGATTGATACAAATCGCCCGCAAAGTGCCGCGATCCATCCATGAGGGGGCGCGAGATATGGCTCGCGATATCGCCAAGACGGAAGCCTACGTGACCTCGAGGCGACAGAGAGAAGATCGAGATGCTGTTTGCCCATTTTCAAACGGATTCTCAGGCTGGATCGGTTGCGATTGCGAGGACCGAACGGCGCGAGGGATGAATTCCATCTCGGAGCCACAGCCCAAAACCTCTGAAAGCTCTGCAAGCTGATCCCGATGCCGGCACCCAAACCCGTATAGCCGGCACGAACCACCGCAAATTCCGCTTGATCGTTTATCGCCTCAAGACGCCGGCCGAGATCATGCAGGCTTTTGTAAACGGAATCAGGCCCTATCCGGACATTCGTCCGCCCCTGGGACCTGCGGGCCAACTTTGCGGCTGCAGCAAGCAGGTGCGCCAGTGCGGCACCTCGGGTCTAGTTCAACACACGGTCAGCACCAACGTCGGTCAGCGCGTGAACAGCGATACTGTTGACCGGAGCGCGGACCGCTCCGGCAGAAAGAAGCCTATGCCTCTTCAGGAATGCGAGCGATGACCTTGATCTCGAAATCGAAACCGGCGAGCCAGTTCACACCGATTGCGGTCCAGTTGGGATAGGGCGGACTGCTGAAGATCTGATTCTTGACGGCCATGATGGTCTCGAACTGGTTTTCCGGATCGGTGTGGAACGTGGTCACATCAACGATATCGTCGAAGGTGCAGCCCGCCGCTTTCATCGTTGCCCCGAGGTTGTCGAAGGCCAGTTGCACCTGACGCCCGAAATCAGGTTCGGGCGTCCCATCGGAACGGGCCTCGTAAAGTGCATGCCTATTGGCAGGAAAAATTGCGTCGCGCTGCGTCATCTTTTAATCCCTCTTCATCGTTGCTGGGTGGCACTCAACGAGCGGAATGCTAAGCTTCGGGAGCTTCACACGCTGCCGCATCATTTGATATACGCCATGTATGTGAAGCATCGAGCATACGCGGCGTATATCAACCCATATACGCCACCTATGTGAAAGGCAGGCGTCACGATGATGACAAAGCGACGCGTCGAGATGATGGAGGAGAACCGCGAAAACCTAATCGTGGGCCGCGCGAAAGGCCTTTGCTGCTGGCCGAGGGTGCGGCCTATATCGAAATGGCGCTCGCTCCCGAAGTACAGCGTATCGTTCTGCTCGACGGGCCTGCGGTCCTCGGAGATCCGTCGGGTGGCGTAACACCGGACTTGCGCCGTCTACGAATTTTATCAGAAGAACTTTGATGACGGCCGCGGACAATACTCTGGACCTAGCTCAGATCAGATCAGATCAGAGTAAGCCCGCTGCCTTTCAAGGAAGGCATCCGCAAGTTCAAATGCGGAGAGTCTGAAATTGACTTGCTGCTCCAAAGCGGAAGGTCTCTTTTCCGGTCTAGTCCGGCCGCCCGTCGCGGATCATCGAGAAGTAGTCGTCGAGGCCGACCTGCCCGCCCTTCAACGCCACCTCAATACGGTCGACACGCGGATCTGCGCTGTGAACGGTGCAAAGAGGAGAACCGGGTGACTGTGGCAAGGGCAGCCGCAAGGTCAGCGCATCGACGGAAAGCTGGGTCAAGGCATGGCTCGATGTATCGCCGCCGGCGATGACGGCTCGACTAAGTCCGGCGCTTGTCACCAGTTCCCGCAGAAGCATGCCGAGTCGCTCACCGATCCTGTGGCGCGAGCCATCCTCCAGAGGTATGGCATCGCCTCGGTCAGCCGAGGGTCCTAAAGCCGTGTAGAGGATCACGCTCCGGCCGGCGGCAAGACTCGAAAGGCCACGCGCGAGTGCGTCCTCGAGCGCGGCGCCCCCGTCTGGCGCAGCAAATGCGATCGCATCGAGCGCTATGCCATCAAAGCCGTTCTCGATAGCATGCCGAATCTGCCGTTCGGTCGTGGGCGACACGCTTCCGGAAACGACGGCGATCCGGTCGACAGGGCCAGGTGCGGTGTAGACGGGCGCTTCGGCAATGAGCCCGAGCCGGTGCCACTCGCGAACCAGCGCATATTCCAGGCCTGACGAGCCGCAGGCAAACTGCCCGTCCGCAGCGCGCTTGCGCCAAATCTGCCGGCCGACGGCCGCCTGGCTCTCCCCATGGGCGACATCGAGGAGGACGATGCCATTTCCGTTAGCGAAGGTGCGATCGGTAATTGCATCCGCATCGGGCGAGCCGAGTTGCGCGATGTCGACCAGCCCCGTGCGCAATGACGTCTGGCGCGACAGGTGCAGGCGAATATCCGCCTCGTCCATAGGCGTGACCGGATGGCGGCTCATGACCGGATGCCGGTCGATACGATAAGTTTCGCCGCGAAAGGCGGCGAAGAGATTGCCGAAGGCAGTGTAACGACGGATCTGTGGAGCGCCGACGACGAGCGGCACCGGCGCATCACCAAAAACATCGCGGCCGATCTCGATCGCCTTGCCGATATTGCCGACAGCGGGGCTGGAATCGAAGGTCGAGCAGACCTTGTAGTGCGTGATCGCGGCGTCCAGCGACTTCAGCCAGGTGAAAGCTGGCAGGAGGTGCTCAGCCATCCAGGCCGGCGTCTGGCTGCGGCTCGTGCCCGCGAGACCGAAGGCGCTGCAATTGGCAAAACGTTGAAGAAGCGCGGCATCGGGGATCTTGAGGAACAGTGCCGTGTTGACGCCCTGCGAGGAGAGCGCCTCCATCACATCGGTGGAGCCGGTCAGGTCGTCGCCGTAATAGCTCAGCAATGGTCTCTGCATTCAAAATCTTCCGTGCTGCTGAATTGAGGTCGATCAGGCGCCTTTGCCGGCGGCGAATTTCTCAAGCGATTGGGCGAGTTCCGGGTGGTCCTTGGCATAGTCCGCAAGCGGAATGCCCGCAACCGCGGCCTCCCAGGCTTGGCGAACGGCCTTGACGCCCGCCCCCGCCCCACCAGGGTGGCTGACGATCCCGCCGCCGCACAGATAAAGCAGATCGGTCGACTGCCCGGTACGGGCGTATGTCTCGGGCGCCTGCCCACCCCACTGACCGGAACCGACAACTGGCAGAGGGCAATCGTTCTCTGAAAAAAGCGGCGTGCTGATCGCCTTGAACGATTTCACGAAGCTCTCGTCCGGTTCCCAATATTTGACGCGGATGCCGTTGATTTGGAACTGGTCCACCCCGATGAGCCGCCAGAACTGCTGCCAGACGGAGAACTCCATTCCGAGACCACCGTGGCGCGTGAGGATATCCCAGCCGTTGCGATGAGCATGAAGAACGATCCCGGAGCGCTTGCGCAGGAAGGCGAAGCTGCCCATGCCGATCGAATTGATGTTGACGACCCCCGCATTGCCGCCTGCCGCAACCACCAGGTCGTGATTGCGCATCATTTCATCCGGATCGGTGTGGGATATGCCGAAGGCGTACATGACTTTCTTGCCGGTCTTCTGCTCGTGATCGAGGATCTTTGGCATGATAGCGGCGATCCGATCCTTGAGGGGCGAATAGGCGGGGCTCATGAGCTTTTCATCGTCCTTGATGAAATCCACGCCGGAGGAAAGCAGGTCGTTCACGAGTTCCGCCGTCTCCACGGGCCTCAAGCCCAGCGCGGGCTTCACGATCGTGCCGATGATCGGGCGGCCCTGAACGCCCGTCAGGCGACGGCTTCCGGCAATGCCGAACTCCGGACCGGGATAGGCTGCAGCGAACTCGGGCGGCAGCTTCATATCGACGACGCGGATACCCGTCATTCCCTTTATGGAATAGACGCCGCCGATGGCGATGGTCATCAGTGCGGAGAGATCGGTGCCCACGGCGTCGAGGGGGAAACAAATATCGGCTTCAGCCCGATTGAAGCGTCGCGCGTCCCCCGCCTCGTCCGGCAATGAGGGTCTGTCGGTCGGCTCCAGGTGCCGAATGGCAACGACACGCGCCGCAACCCGAGCCTTCAGCTCTTCCGTTTCGCCGGGTATGGGCACGAAAGTCCCGGTCGATTGGTCGCTTGCGATCTTTGCCGCCAGCGCCTCGACGTCGCCGGGGCTTTCGATGCGGTAGGTAATGCGTATCACGGGCGAATTCGCCTTTACGGAATGAGTAGCTTCTTTTGATCAACTGGTATAATGAGTATCTCAGTTGCGCAAGAGGAAATCGCGACTGCGCGGCCGCAGGTGGTGCGTGATTTCCTCTCTACCGAAAACGTGCATATAGAGGATCGACGCAACAGCCGTGGAGTTCACATGGTCATTCAATCGGAACCGATCGTTCGCCGGAAGCTTTCCGATGAGGTCTTCGCGCGGCTGAAAGCGCTGATCGAGAGCGGTGAATTGCAGCCCGGCGACGAGATGCCATCGGAACGGATGCTGATGGAGCGCTTCCAGGTGGGGCGCCCCGCCATTCGTGAAGCGATGCAGGCGCTGGCCAATATGGGCCTCGTCGAGATTTCGCACGGCGAGCGTGCGAGGGTCCTGAAGCTCACCGCGAAATCACTGCTCCGGCAGGTGGACGTTGCCGCCAAGATCATGCTTTCGGCCTCCTCGGACTCGCTTGAGCATTTGAAGAGCGCGCGCATCTTCTTCGAGCGCGGCATGGTACGCGAGGCGGCAAGCCGGGCGGGGCCTGCGGATATCGCCGCGCTTGAGGAAACGCTGAAGCGCCAGCGCGCCGTACTTGGCGATTCCGAAGCCTTTATCGCGGCCGATATGGCCTTTCACACCCGCATTGCGCAGATTTCCGGCAATCCGATCTTCACCGCCGTCAGCGAAGCCATGCTCGGCTGGCTTAAGGAATACCACACGGAGATGCTGATCTGGACCGGCCGGGAGAATGTGACGCTTTCCGAGCACGAGGAGATCATCGACTGCATCCGGCGCGGAAACCCCGATGAGGCCGAACAGGCGATGATCAAGCACCTCGAACGCTCGCGTGCGCTCTACGCACCCAAAGGAAAGCCTGAGGGCCAAAACGCGTAGCGGACCCGCGGTCACGCGACGCCTTAACGCACAACACCGCGATCAGCGAATATCGACGCGGGCGACCGCGTACGCGGAGAGCGCAAGGCTTTCCCCCTGCTGCGTTCTCGCCTCCGGCTCCTTCGCACCTTCCCGAAACCAGGCTTCGTCGAGAACAGCCCTGCGCGCGCCCGCCCAGTTTTCAGAGAGCTTCACCTCCTGAAGATCAGGCGTAAGGTTGGCAAGCAGTAAGGTGGTCCCGCCAAGCTCCGCCCCTAGCCCGACAACCCTATCGGGTGCAGAGGTCTTAACCGCGATCCGCCTGCCGTGTGATAGTTGCGCGAGCCAGCTCAGAACATGGAACAGCGGCCGTGGGCTGCCCGCTTCGACCGGCTCGCCGGCGCCGGCAACCAGTCCGAAGGAACCGGCAAGTGTCGAGAGCGTGAGCACCTCGGGTTCCGCGTCCGCCACGGTCGCCGCATAGGCAAGCGTCCAGGCCGCGCCGAAGAGCGAATTGTGCCGCGGATCTCTGTTCGCCATGGCGATGCGTTTGCCGAACGGATTGTCCTTCGTGGCGCTCCCGTAGGGGTTCTGGCGCATGGCAATGGTGGAAGGGCCAATGCGATAGGGCTTATCTCCATAGATCGCACGGACGGAGCGTGTCATGTCGCGCAAAGCCTCGAAAGTCTGCATCACGCTCAGATCGTCGGCGGCGTGGACGATCGGGTTGGTGCAGTGGGTCACATAAGAGAGCCGGTCGGCCGGCACGCGCTTGCGGTTGAGCTCGGTGAAATAGCTGAACATGCCGCCCCCGAGAGGCACGTCCGGGAATGCCTTCTGCGCCGCCGAATAGATGTCTTCAAGCGGCGGGCAGTCCGGCCAAACGCTGCCTGGCGGCGTCGACTGCCGGTCGACCGACGGCGAGACGGCGAGGCTTGCAAGCTTGAGGCCGCTGTCGCGAACCATCATGGCCAATTCGCCGAGTTCTTCGGTCAATGCACGCTTGCAGGGCACGAAGCATTCGAGCGTGACCGCACATCCCGACGCATCCGCCATTTGCCGGAAGTGCCTGAGGACCTCCGCGCCATGGCCGGCATCCGGATCGAAGTGGCAGACGAGGTGCCCCACGCCCAGCCGAGCAAGAAGACCTGCATGATCGAGCTCATCTCTGGCCTCTTCCGGCCTGAGTCCGATGCCAATTGCCGGCAATGTGCCCGCGTTACGTCGCAGCGAAATCTCTATCCGGGCTGGCGACTGCGTTTCCTTACTGGCGGGCCCATCCGCCCGGATTGCAAGCCGTACGCTCTGCTGAACTGTCTCGCCTGCCTTGAGCACATAGGGCCAAGGCAGCGCCAGCGGTCGGACATAGGTCTTGTAGGAGCCGTCGGTCCAATTTCGCTGGTCCTCCATTTCAAAAACATCGCCCGTCATCCGACATTCGGCTTCTACACTAGGCAGCACTTCATGCGTGATTGCGGCGATGTCCTTGAAAGGCTGCCAGGGCTCAATGAGGTCGGGAAAGACCGACCGCTCGATCGACCCGTCGCCATGCTCGACCAGGACCGGCCGCCCGGCGACGCCGACGATTGGATGCAGGATCGCAAAGCCGGCGCGCGCGGTCTCGAAATCGCGATCCGCCGTAAAACGCGCATCGAAGACCAGAACATCGGCGCTAACTTCGATCGTCGAGTGACAAAGGAGCAGCGCCCCGATGGTCGATTGGAAGCGGGCGGTATATCGGATGAGGGTTTCAGCCGGACGTTCCTCGACGGTCAACTCGCTGATTGTGGGCTCGCACGTTCCCCAGTCCCGGTCCCGCACGAGAAAGGAAATCGCCCGCAGTACCTCTTTGCCGGCGAAGCGGATCGTGCGCAAATTGCCGTCGACAAGGTCGGCGCTGAGGCGACCCACCTCGATCCGCCGCGCTTCCGGCTGGCTCTCGTCGGTGCCGAAGAGGAGAAAGGGGCATATGCCGCTCACTCGAGGAACTCCTTTAATCGCACCGTTCGAGCCTCGGCGGCACTCCGATACGAGGCTTCCACCAAGGCGAAGGTCTGCAGATTGTCCCGGCCGGACGTATCTGGCTCGCGACCGGAGCGCAGGCAATCAATCCAATGTTGCTGGATGAGGCTCACGCTTTCCTGAATGTTGTGCCAGGGGAGCGATGCCCAGGGCAGCAGGCGCGGCTCCACGTCGGTAACCTCCATGCGGTCCGGTGAATGGATACAAAGGTGATAGCCTTGCGATAGCCGCAGTGTGCCCTTGCTGCCGTCCACCTCCAGCAAGGTTTCGGGAAAGGGCTCGATCGGCAGCTTGGTGGCGTAGCTGCAATCGACGACGGAGGTGATCCCGCCCTGATGATCGAGCAGCATCGTCGCAACATCTTCGCCAGCTATGTCGGGGTTGACCCGGCGGGTGCGTGCGGTCACCGCCATCGCATCGCCGAAAAGAAAGCGCGCGATGTCGAGCGCATGAATGCAGAGGTCTTCGATGATGAAGCGCTTGCCGGTCGCGAGATAGGGCTGGCCGGAAAAGACGTCATAGGCGGAACGGAAGCTCACCCTGCCCCAGAAAACCTCACCTATGGCGCCGCTGTCTATCGCGGCCTTTGCCGCGCGGATCGGCGACTGCCATCGGAAGTTTTCGTGGATCATCAGCGGAACGTTCGCCCTGGCGCAGGCGGCGACCATCGCTTTGGCGTCGTCCATCGTCGGCGCGAAGGGCTTTTGGCAGATCGTCGGAATGCCATGGCGTGCCGCCAGTTCGACCAGCGGCCGATGGCTTGCGACCGTCGTCGCGATATCGACGAAATCGAAGCCGCCGTCGGCGAAAAGATCTTCCGCTGAAGTATAGCGGCGAGCGACACCGAATTCGTCGCCAACGACCTTCAGCCGCTTTGGATCGCGATCGCAGATGGCGACGACGCGCGCACCCTCGGCGTCACGCCAGCCATGCATCTGATTGACCGCGAAGAAGCCACAGCCGATCAGCGCACCTTTCAAGTCGGACATGCTCTCAACCCTTCCTTGCGAGTTGCATCAGTGTCACCTGCTGCTGCAGCCGGCGCTGCGCCTGGTCCACGACAACCGCGACGATAATCACGATGCCCTTGATTACCATCTGCCAGAAGGACGAGATTCCCATCATGACGAGGCCGTCCGATAGAATGCCGATGACGAAGGCCCCGACGATGGTGCCGCCGATCGTGCCGCGACCACCGGACATGGACGTGCCGCCAAGAACGGCCGCCGCAATGGCATTGAGCTCGAACGAATTTCCTGTCGCCGGATGCGAAGCCATCAGTTCCGAGGAGATGACCAAACCGACGATCGCCGCGCAGAAGCCGGAAAACATGTAAACAAACATTTTCACTCGGCCGACGCGGATACCGGATATGCGAGCCGCGCGTTCGTTACCGCCGACGGCGAAGATATGGCGGCCGATCGGCGTATATTTCGCGACGTAGGCGGCGGCGAGCGCAACGACGATGAGAATCCAGATGGACACCGGCAGTCCGAGAAGACGACCGGAGCCCAGAAAGGCGAAACCTGTCGTCGACAGTTCAGGCTTGCCGACGAGGTTCGGAAAGGTCTGGCCGTCGGACGACAACAGGGCAAAGCCGCGTGCGACGTAGAGCGTGCCGAGCGTGGCGATGAACGGCGCAACGTTCAACTTCGTGATCAGAAGCCCGTTGATCGCGCCGATGACCACGCCGACGGCAAGCGTGATCAAACACACCTCCACCACATTGAAATAGATCGTATAGCCGAACTGCAGATCGATGCCGTGAAGGATGAGACCGCCGGCGACCATGCCGCAGAGCCCAACGATCGAACCGACGGAAAGATCGATACCGCCGGTGATGATCACGAAGGTCATGCCCATGGCGAGGAAGGCGTTCAGCGCCACGTGCTTCGACATCAGGATGATGTTTGCGGTGGAAAGGAAGTTTGGTGCGAAGATCGAGAAGAAGGCGATTACCGCAAATAGGGCAATGAATGTCCTGAGCTTCATCAGTGTGAGCAGGACCGAACCGCTGGAGGCATCTGCGGCGCTCGTCGTCGTGGTTGCCGTCGTCATCAGGCGTGTTCCCTTGTCGTTTTGTGGCCTTCGGCCGAAGCCTTCACGATCATTTCTTCCGTCGCCTCAGCGCGATCGAGGACGGTGACCAATCGGCCATTGCTCATGACAGCGATCCGGTCGGAAAGCGCCATGACCTCTTCGAGGTCGGAGGTGGAAAAGAGGATCGCCAGCCCCTCGCCCGCCAAGCGCCGCATGGTGCGGAAAACATCCGCCTTGGCGCCGACGTCGATACCGCGGCTGGGCTCATCCATCAGTAGAACCTTAGGCTTGGTCATCAACGCCTTGCCGATGACGACCTTCTGCTGATTGCCGCCTGACATCGATGCCACTTCGAAGTCCGGATTCGACGCCTTGATGGAAAGATCGCGGATCGCCGACTTGATGGCCGACTGCTCTTGCTCGCCGGCGATATGGAAGCCGAAGCGCAAGAAGCGATCGAGACTGGCAAGCGTCAGGTTGCTGGCGATCGAGAGGGCCTGTACCAAACCTTCCCGCTGGCGATCTTCCGGGATCAACGCCAGTCCCTCACGGATTCGGCTCGAGGTATCGCGCGCGACGACCTCGTTGCCACCGACATATATGCGGCCAGTCGAATGGGCATGCTGGCCGATCACGCATTCGAAGAACTCGCTCCGCCCTGCTCCCATAAGACCATAGATACCGAGGACTTCTCCGGCCCTCACGGAGATAGAGACATGATCGACCGCAAGGCCGCCCGTCCTGCGCGGCAAGCAGATCTCTTCCGCCCGGAAGACCTCTTCCCCCAGGCGATGCTCGATGGACTTGGCGAAATCCTTCGCATCCGAGCCGATCATCGAACGCACGATCCACTTGGTGTCTATATCCCGGACCAACGCGTGACCGGTGATCTGCCCGTCCCGCAGCACCGTGATATAGTCGCCGATCCGCATCAATTCTTCGAGGCGATGGGAGATATAGACGATCGCCACACCTTGCGCCTTGAGCTCTCGGATGACCTTGAAGAGCACGTCGACTTCCGCCGCCGACAACGCCGAGGTTGGTTCATCGAGAATGAGGATGCGGGTGTCGAGCGAGATTGCCTTGGCGATCTCCACCAGTTGCTGCTGGCCGATCGGCAGGTCCTCGACAAGCGTCTCGGCGTCGATGCCGGCGTCGAGCCTGTCCAGAAAATGCGTGGCTTTCTCGACCTGCGCGCGGTGGTCGATACCGCGCAGGCCTCGAGTTACTTCGCGCGTTGCGAATATGTTCTCGGCGACGGAGAGATTGCCGAAAAGATTGAGCTCCTGGAAAACCATGCCGATGCCGTTGCGCTGCGCATCGGAGGGCGAATGAAACTCGACCTCCTTGCCGTCGAGCAGGATACGGCCGAGCGAAGGCCTCTCGACGCCGGCGATGATGCGCATCAGCGTCGACTTGCCGGCGCCATTTTCGCCGACAAGCACGTTGACCGCGCCGCGCCTGAGGGCGAGGTTCGCATGGCGAACCGCGACGATGCCCGAATAGACCTTGGTCACATCCTCCAGGCGCAGCACGCAATTGTCATTGTCATCAGGCTGCATAATCACCCGTCCACCGTCAGTCGAGCAGGTACGAACAGCGGCAATTGCCCCTTGGCCGGCAGCGGATAGGCGCCGACGGCTTCCAATTTCTTGCCGACAAGCCCATTGCGGGAGAGCTTTTCGAGCACCAAGCCGTTCACGTGGGTATTGAACGCCTTGCCGTATTGGGCCCATTCGATCTGGTTCTTGAATTCATTGAAATTCACGAAGTCGAGGCTGTCGCGGATCGCGGTGCCGCGGATGGCTGGACCGATCTGAACACGCGCATCCGCCTTGCTGTCACCATCCGCATCGACCTCGACATAGGCAGAGCGCGACTTGGTCTCGGCCTTAACGATAGTGCCGGAGAGGCGCGCGGCAAATGTCCAGGGTGCGCTGCCCTGCTTCTCCTTGTGTCCGTATTTTGCGCCGGCCGTTTCGGGATTATTGGCAGCGAGCGCGGCGACTTCAGAAAACGGACCGGCTTTCCTGTCGAGATAGGGAATGACCTTGCTGTCCCAGATCTCGGCGACCATGCGGTCGGGATTGAAGCCGCCGGAGGCGGCTTCTGCTGCCTCCTCAGCGCTTGGCGTCTTGACGATCTTGCAGCCCGCGAGCGCCATCACGCCCGCAAGAAAAAGGGCGGCCGTGATCTTCGAATTCGGCATCGCATACTCCATAACAGGATACGGGCACGGGGCGGCCGGCGGCCGCCTCCGCGCGCTATTACGGCGATCAGTTGGTGAGTGCGAAAGTCTCGAGCTGGTCGGCGTTTTCGCTGGTGATCAGCACGCAATCCATGAGTTGCTTTTCTTCCGCCGGTTTCTTGCCGGTGGTGATAAATTCGTGAGCCTGCTGCACGGCCATCTGCGCCTGGGCATAGGCCGGCTGCAGCACGGTCGCCTTAATGCCGCCGGACTTGATCGAGTCGCGCACGTCGTTGGACCCGTCGAAGCCGACGACGATGACGTCCTTGCGGCCGGCGGCCTGCAACGCCGCAATCGCACCCATGGCCATCGTGTCGTTACCGGAGATTACGCCCTTGATGTCGGGATTGGCCTGAAGGATGGTTTCCATCTTGCTGTAGCCCTCGGTCTGGCTCCAGTTAGCCGACTGCTGCGCCACCATCTTCATCTCCGGATATTCGTCGATGACGTCGTGATAGCCCTTCGAGCGAATGCCGGCGTTGAGATCGGCTTCGCGACCGAGCAGTTCGACGTAGTTTCCGGATTCGCCCATTAAGCGGACGAATTCCTCGGCGCCGAGCTGGGCACCCTGGTAGTTGTTGGACACGATCTGTGAGACCGCAACTCCGGTGGCGTTAATTTCACGGTCGATGAGGAACGAAGGCACGCCGGCATCTTTCGCCTTCTGCACTGCGGCGATCGAGGCCTCCGAGCCGGCATTGTCGAGGATGATTGCCTTGGCGCCCCGACCGATCGCCGTGTCGACCAGTTGCGACTGCTTGTTGGCGTCGTCGTCATGGACGAGGACAAGCGTTTCGTAGCCGAGTTCCTTGGCTTTGGCTTCCGCACCGACCGCCTCGGCCTTGAAGAAGGGGTTGTCATGCGACGGGGTGATGATTGCAATAAGGTCGGCCGCATAGGCCGGAATAGCGGAACCTGCCGCCAGGAAGGCCGCAAAAGCGGCCACGGTCATTCTGCGTGTCAGTTTCATCAGTTACTCTCCTCCCAGGTTGAATGGTGACCGGAGCCGCCTCACCGGCTCCGGTATGTGCCGCCCGCATCAGGTAATGCGACGGATGCTGTCGGTGATCTCTTGTGGTTCGAAGACGCGCTTCCAGTCGTCGCGCATCAGCATCGGCTTGCCGAATTCAATCGCCTTGTTGCAGGCGTCGGAAAAGACGCCCTCGACTTCGTCGAAGATCACGGCGCCAAGTACGTTCATGTGGCCGAGCAGGAAATCGCGGGCGGCCTCCTTCGGCACGCCGCGAGCAACGCACTCGTCCATCGCCTCACGCATGACGACGAGCAGCGATGCGCAGACCGTTTCCGACAGACCAGGCTCGAGCAGAGCCATCTGCTCGACGGTGACCCGGTGCGAGCGCATGACCGGAGCCCAGATGATCTTGGCGATCTCCTCGCCCCTGGCGTAATCCGCCTCCGGCCCTTGCATCAGCGCGGAAACGATGTGCTGCTTGGCAGCGACGCCGCCGAAATGATCCTTGCGCGCGGCAGGCTCGGTCTCGTCGTTAAAGATCGGCGGATGGCAGGGATGCGTCACGAAATAGGTAAGATCGTCGCGCCTCGGCAAATGACCGGCAAAGGGGGCCGCGGCGTCGAGAACCATGACTATCGTGCCCGCCTTCAGCCTGTCGGCGATCGCCGCCGCGACCTTGCCGATGACTGTGTCCGGCACGGCGAGGATGACCACATCCGCGCCGTCGAGCGCCTTCTCGGCCGAGACGGTCGCTAGCCCAAGCTCGTGTGCAAGGCGAGCCTTGCCGGCCTCGCTCACCTCCACGTGGCGCACATCGAAACGCGAGCCTTTGAGGTTCTTGGCCAGGCGGCAGCCCATTTTTCCGCCGGCGCCGAACAGGGCAATCGAAGTCATTCGCGTCTCCTTCAGATATCGTTGAGCCACGGATAGCCGAACTGGTATGATGAGTCAATGAGCATAACAGCAGAACGGTCACTGGGGAGGAGCGGGAGGAAAACAGCGGCGGCGCAATCCCGGGCTAGCGCGTACCGAAACTGGCTCAGAACTCAAGGACGGCGGAAATCATGGTGCCCAGGGTCTCTTGCCTGATCCTGTCAACATCAAAAAAATGTGATAAGAACTTCGCATCCGAACAGAGGACGGCCAAGAGGATTGGAAATGAGAGAAACCATGTTCCAGCGACGGGACCTGATCGAGGAGACTGCATCCCTTCGCGCACGAATTCTCGATAAACTCTCGCAACTGCCGTGGGACGGCCTCCGGTTCGGGCACGCCATTCCGGGGCTTTCGCTCTATCGCGTAGTCGAGCCGGCCGGCCCCTTTTCCGCTGTCTATGAACCGAGCCTGTCGCTGATCATCAAGGGAAGCAAGCGTGTCCATGTCGGCAACGAGACGCTCATCTACGATGAGTCCTGCTTCTTCCTGACCGCGATCGGCCTGCCCATGACCGGCCAGATCTGCGAGGCGAGCGAGCGCGAGCCTTACGTGGCTGCGATGCTGCGCCTCGACCTGGAGAAACTGCGGCGAATCATCGCCGATAACGATATACACCAGACCGATCTGTCCGAGCGCGACCTTGGCGTCGTTGTCGGCGCCGCCAAGCCGGAACTGTTCGACGCGCTTTTGCGACTGATTTCCCTTACGGACTCGCCGGCGGACATCCCGTTTCTGGCCAATCATATCCAGAATGAGATCCTCTATCGACTGCTTACCGGCGAGCAAGGCGCACGGCTGCGGCGCTTCGCACTCGCTGGCACGAACAGCAACCGGGTAGCAAAGGCGGTCGCCTGGCTGAAGGAAAACTATGCCCGGCCGCTACGCGTCGAAGAACTGGCGGAGGTCGCGAATATGGGGGTATCGACGCTGCACCACCATTTCCGCGCGATGACCGCGATGAGCCCGCTGCAGTTCCAAAAGCACTTGCGGCTGCATCACGCACGGGAACTGATGCTTTCGGAGTCGCTCGACGCGGCAACGGCCGCGCTGCGCGTCGGCTACGAGAGCCCGACACAGTTCAGCCGGGAATATCGACGCGCGTTCGGCCATCCACCGGTGCGCGACATCAGGGAAATCTTGAATTCCAACGATACGACGAGGCGTGATTCCGTGGGTTAGCGCCGGCGCTGCCGAACACAGGAAAGCGGCAGTCGGGCGGCCGTCACGACTCTGCGATGTTCACAATCGCGTCATATCGACAGGAATAGGCAATAATCCGACAGGATTGAATCTACCGGGCTGCCGAATGGTCTTCTAAGCTGCGGTCGCAGTCTGGCGAATGGCTGCGGCGCGTGAAGCGGCATGTCCGGAACGCGCATCCGACACCACGCGCCTCAAACGCGAGGAGAGCATCATGGTAACTGTTACGATCAACGGCGTCGAACATGCGGTCGAAGCCGAGGCGGATATGCCGCTTCTTTGGGTGATCCGCGATCTTGTCGGACTGACCGGTACGAAGTTCGGCTGCGGCATGGCGCAGTGCGGCGCCTGCACCGTTTATGTCGACGGCGCGCCGGTACGGTCCTGTCAGACCCTTGTCGGCGACATTGAGGGCGCACAGGTGACCACCGTCGAGGGGCTGAAAGGCGAGGTCGCGGAAACGGTCCAGGCCGTCTGGGCCGATCTTGACGTCCCTCAGTGCGGCTACTGTCAGTCGGGACAGATCATGTCGGCGACAGACCTCTTGACGAACAATCCGAAGCCCAGCGACGCGGATATCGACACGGCGATGTCCGGCAATCTCTGTCGTTGCGCCACCTATCAGCGAATCCGTGCCGGCATTCACGAAGCCGCTAAGCGCCTGGAGGCCTAAGTCATGATCCCCAAACTGATGCAATCGATTGCCCTTCCCGCCACACGGGTCCAGGCGTCCCGGCGGCAGTTCCTGCTCGGAGCGCTCGCCGCCGGCACCGGAATAGCAGTCGGCTTTCACCTCCTGTCCGCATCGCCGGCGTCCGCCACCGAGACAACGGCGGCGAAGGGCGAGCATTCCTTTTCGCCCTACCTTACGATCGACGGCGACGGAAAAGTGACCATCCTCTCGTCACAGTTCGAGATGGGCCAGGGTTCCTATAACGGTGTCGCCACTTTGGTGGCAGAAGAACTCGACGCGGACTGGTCGGCGATCGACGTGAAGGGGGCCGCTGGCAATATCAAGGCCTACGGCAACATCGCCTTCGGCGGCACCATGCAGGGAACCGGAGGCTCGACCTCCATGGCGACCTCATGGGAACGTTATCGCAAGGCGGGCGCTGCGGCCCGCGCCATGCTTGTCGCCGCTGCTGCGTCCGAATGGGGCGTCGATGCGGCGGAGATCACCGTGGAGAGCGGCATTCTCGCCCATCCTTCCGGCAAGAGCGGCGGCTTCGGCGATTTTGCCGCCAAGGCGGCGGCGATGCCGGTACCGACTGATGTGGCGCTTAAGCAGCCCGGCGACTGGAAGCTAATTGGTAATGCCGGGCTGAAGCGTTTCGACAGCGCCCGCAAGGCGAACGGGACCGAGCAATACACGATCGATGTCAAACTTCCCGGCATGCTGACGGCGGTGATGATCCATCCACCCCTGTTCGGTGCGAAGGCGAAATCCTTCGATGCCTCGGCGGCACGCGCCGTCAAGGGCGTCGTCGACGTGGTCGAAACGCCGCGCGGCATCGCCGTGATAGGCGAGCATATGTGGGCAGCGACCAAGGGGCGCGAAGCGGTCACCGTCGAGTGGGACGAGGCGGCGGCGGAAAAGCGCGGAACGCCTCAGTTGATGTCCATGTATCGCGATCTTGCAAAGAAAACCCCGGCCGCGGTCGCGCGCAACGACGGTGACGCCGAGGCTGCCTTCGCAAGCTCTGCAAAGGTCATCGAGGCAGGGTTCGAGTTCCCTTATCTGGCGCATGCCGCCATGGAACCGCTGAACGCAGTCGCCCGCATGAACGACGACGGCACGCTCGAGGTCTGGGGCGGGCATCAACTCCCGGACGTATACCAGATGCTCGCCGGCGAGGCCGCCGGCGTGACCCCGGAAAAGGTGCGCCTGCACGTGATGAAAACCGGTGGCAGCTTTGGCCGGCGGGCCGTCTTCGACGGCGATGTCGTCGTCGAGGCGGTGCACGCGGCGCGGGCGATCAATTTCCGCGCGCCGGTCAAGGTGCAGTGGACGCGGGAGGACGACATGCGCGCGGGCCGCTATCGCCCGGCCTATGCGCATAGTCTCAAGGCCGGCATCGACGAGAACGGCAAGCTTGTGGCGTGGAGCAATCACGTGGTCGGCCAGTCCATCATGGCGAAGACTGCATGGGAAGGAATGGTCAAGAATGGGGTCGACCCGACCTCCGTCGAGGGGGCAAACAACCTGCCCTATGCCATTCCAAACCAGACGGTCGGCCTGACGTCCACGGAGGTGGGCGTTCCCGTTCTATGGTGGCGCTCGGTCGGCTCGACGCACACGGCCTTTGCAGCCGAAGTCTTCATGGATGAAGTTGCGGAGGCGGCAGGACGAGATCCGATAGAATTTCGTCTCTCCATGCTCGAGCCGGAATCCCGCCACGCAACCGTCCTCAAGCTCGCGGCAGAAAAGGCAGAGTGGAAAAAGCCGCTGCCCGAAGGCCGGTTCCGGGGTGTCGCCATCGCCGAGAGCTTCGGCTCTGTGGTGGCGCAGATCGCCGAGATTTCGACCGACGGGAATGGCCAGATCAGGGTCGAACGCGTCGTCGCTGCGGTGGATTGCGGTCTGGCGATCAACCCGGACCAGGTCCGCGCCCAGGTAGAGGGCGGGATCGGCTTCGGGCTGAGCGCGATACTCGCCGAAGAAATCACGCTCACCGACGGCCGGGTCGATCAGGGCAACTTCGACATGTATACGCCGCTGAGGATCGATGCGATGCCGAAGGTCGAGGTTCACATCGTCGCCTCTGCCAACCCGCCTTCCGGCATCGGCGAGCCCGGCGTTCCGCCCATCGGCCCTGCAGTTGCCAATGCCGCCTACAGGGCGCTCGGCAAGCGCATCCGCGTCATGCCGTTCGCGAGATCGCTCAACGCATAATTCGCGTCCCCGGCCGGCCGCATGGCCGCCCGGGGATCGAGCCGAATGCGCCTTATCAAGCGCAGATCGCAGGGTCCTTCACCTTTGCGCCGATAGAAAAGGCGAGCAGCGCGGAGACGAGCATCGATCCCCCAGCGACAAACATCGGAAGCTCGTAGAACCCGGTCGCGTCCTTAACCACGCCAGTGATGTACGGAGTGGCGAAACCGGCGATATTGCCGATCGTATTGATCAGCGCGATTCCGCCCGTCGCGCCCGCTAGAACTCGGAAACTCGCCGGATTCAGCGAAAGCCAAGTCAAACATGTATGGGCGCGATATCAACGCGATAGTGCAACGGCTGGAATCAATGCATCCTAGTCCGCGCAAAGTGACATAGCTCGCCATATTGAAAGCGGCCGCAAAATCGGCATTAGAAGCGCGCAAGTAACGCGGAAAATTGAACAGCCTTCTCATCCCGCACCGAGGGGGTCCGGTCTTCCCGAGTGCAGTCGACCGCGGCAATCTTAATGGAGCAAAATAGACCGACGCTAGTGCAAGGTCTGCGGGAATTCATGATCCGCCTTCTCCAGAAGGACCATCCTACGTGGTGTTCTGAAAACTGAAGGAGCATCGTACAACGGCGCATCCAGGGGGATATCTAGAAACCGCTTTGCGGGCGGCTCCGCATCGCGCGTAGTATATTTCCATAGGCGTTTAAGGGCACGCTTCGCTTTGCCTATCGGTCTGCGGATCAGGATGAAAAGGATAGCAGAACCAAGCAAAGCGTCGCATCCTAGTATGGCCGCTAAGGACTTCAGAAGGGGCACGAGTTTTCGGGCCTCGAGAAAATTGAAGATGGCATAGACATGGGCTGAGAGCAGTGCATTGCGCACGACGATATCAGGCAACGGTCCGGTTCGTGCGATGCATCTCCTGGTGACTTCGATCGCGGCCTTCGCCATTCTTTCCCGGTTGGACGACATGCTACCGGCATGGATGCGGTAACCGACCAGACCTAGAGGAACTACCTCTACGTTGAAGTGCCGGGCGATCCTGATCTCCAGGTCAAAGTCTTCACAACCCTCAAGATTTTGCGCTGCATAGGAAGGATCGTATCCGCCTATTTTTTCGATGACTCGCCGGCGAACCATAAGACCGCTTCCGTTGCCAACGAATTTAAAAGCCAAGTGGCGTGCAAAAATATACCCACGGGCATGGACAGCGGGACCAGAGCCGAAGCATCGTCCATGAGCATCAATCAGACGGTAAAGGGCGTAAACGGCCCCCCATTCCGGCGGTAGTTCATGTAGGGCGCTCAATTGCCGGTCGATATAAGTGGGATGCCAAATATCGTCTGCATCGAGAAATGCGATATACTCAGCGCTTGTCTCTTTGATGCCCCGATTTCTTGCAGCGGCAACGCCGTGGTTTGAAGTTGATATAACCTTTACACGTCCATCCGAGGCGGTGAAAGCACGACAAATTGTGGGTGTGCTGTCGGTCGATCCGTCATCAACGATCATGATTTCTAGATTCTGGTGCGTTTGCTCCGCGACGCTTTTCAGGGTCTCGCTAATATAAAGTTCGGCATTGTATGCAGGAATTACCACGGCCACGCGGATATTATCAAGGTTGTGGTCTTCACCCATTTCATGACCCTCACTAAGGGCGCAAACTCATAAACCGCGTTTCTTGCATGGTAAGATGGTGATTCAATGAGGCTTTTATTTGGAGGCCTCGCGTGACCCGTCGTCGTGGGCGATTATTCAGCCCCTGTTGCCGAACAAGAGCCGCGGCGTGCCGCGGGTCGATGACCGACGGGTGATCAACGGCGTTTTGCGGCGGTTCCGCACTGGTTCACCTTGGGCGGACGTGCCGGAGCGATATGGACTTTACAGCAATTCCACAACGGTTTTGTACGATGGAGGAAGGCGGGTGTTTGGTTGTTTGGGATCTGTCTCGCGCCCGATTGCAAAGGCCCTCGAGGGCGCCGTCGTCATGATCGACAGTTCCTGTGTCCGCGCTCATCAGCATACGGCCACGGGAAAAAGGCGGATCGAGAGGATGTCGCGAAATATGTTCCCACCAGCAAGGCGTGGAAATGACTAAGCGCGATGTCAGGCGTGGCCAAGCTACGCCATATCGCGGACGATTTCACATCGAAATAAGCAATCACGCGCTCGCCGCCACTTGACCTCGAAGCAGAGTAGGGCGACGTCCTCACCGGATACACTCAACCGGGATGGCCACCGAGATTGATCCTGTTTGTCATCAGCGCGGCAACCTTTTGGCGATGGCTGATGACGACCACAGTCTTCTCTTTGTATTCATCCAGGATGCGGGTGAGCACGCGCATCTCTGTTTCTTCATCCAGCGCGTTCGTGGCTTCATCCAGAAAGAGTGTATTCTTGCGCCCGACCAGGGCGCGGGCAAGGCCAATACGTTGCCTCTGGCCAACAGACAGTTTGACCGCTTCGTCACCCAGCCATTCCTCATAGCCGTAAGAGAGTTCATCGATGAATTCAGCGGCGCCCGCCAGCTCCGCAGCCCATCGCACATCCTCATCGGGGAAGTCCCTGTAGAAAAGGATGTTCTCGCGAACGGTTCCCTCCATCAGCTCCACATCCTGCCCCGCAATTGCCAACTGCTGAAGCCAGCTGCTGCGTTGGATGTTCTGGAGACTCGTACCGTCGACGACAATGCTTCCTGAGGTGGGCTCAGCCAGGCGAAGGATCAAATTCATGATGGTCGTTTTGCCAGCGCCGCTCGGCCCGACAAGCGCGGTTTTTTCACCAGACTTGATGAAGAAGCTGATGCTCTCAATCGCGGGGCGTGGGGTGTCGGGGTAGCGGAAGGTCACGTTCTTGAACTCTATCGCGCGCTCCACCCCGCGCGAGGGAAAACCCCTCGTGTTCAAATGCCGTTCGCCCGGCTGTGCCAGCAGAGTGAAAACACGCTGAAGCGGAGTTTCCATCTCATGAAGGTGCAGGATTTGTTGGTCGAGCTCGTTGATATGCGGCTGAAGGCGATAGAGGAGCACTGTGGCCGAAAGGGCGGCGGGAAAATCCACCGCGAGGAAACTGGAAAAGAGCATAATGCCCAGGAGAACGCCGAAAATGAGAGCTTCGCTGAGAATGGACGTAATCGCACCCAGTTGCTCCGACCGTCTCAACTTTCGTGCAACCTCATGCGACAGGTTGGCGAACAGAGAACGCTGCTTGTCCTCAAGGCCAAAACTTCGAACGGCCTTCAGCGTTAGTAGCGTGGTCCAGCTCAGTTGGGTCAGGTCCTCGAGGGAGCCACTGAGGGCCTTGCCCAGCCGCCTGTAGGAAGTGGCGAACAGCCTCATCGTCGCATTGTGAACGACCCCGAAGGCGAGGCCGACCAGGGCAATTGGCCAGGCAATGCCCAGCATGCCGATGCCGAATATCACGATTGTACCTATATTCACGCCGAGGCGAACCAGGCTCGCATGGGCGCCGGCGACGGTGTAGGACTCGGTGGAAAGGATCGTAATCAGCTCGCCCCTGTCATGCCGGCCAATGTCCTGGAACGCCAGATCCAGTATTTTATCGTAGAGTTTTCCACGAATTCGCTCGCTGATGTGGTGGGCGACGAAACTTCCGATCAGGCCATTCGCAAGGCCCAGCAGCAGCCGCAATACGATGGCTCCCGCGAGAATGCCGATGACGACCCCCTTTGGCAGGCTAACATCGAAATCGCTAATTATCCTAGGTAGCCAAGCTAGGGGCTGATCAACTGTGGGGGCATCCTGGGCGATGAGGAATATGAGGCTGATGAGCAAGGTAATTCCGACCATCTCCGCAAGGCCAGACAGGATACCAGTCGCCACCATCAATCCGGTAACGAGATAAAGGGACGGAATAAACTCACGCAGCTGGTGCACTATCCCGAAGACTACGCGATGGCGGCGCTTGCCATCTCTCCCAAACGTCAGTGCATCCGCTTTGCTCATCTTCGCCAAAGCCCCGGTTGAGAACCAGAGTTAGATTTGATGGCATCAGGACTCATTTCGCGGCTTGAAGAATACGGGATGCCCATTTCAGGAGTCGGAAATGCGGTCTGGCTTACCAGTTTTTGCCGGAAGACGCATCGGCCAATCGCCTTCAGACTGCGCCAGCCGACGCGGATCCCATGCTTTGCTAAACGAGCCGGGTGGTTGGCAACCATGAGCGGGACCAGCTTCGTGATCTGCTTATGATCTCGAGCCCGGAATGCTATTTGGAAGTACCAGCGGGCTGTAAAAAAGCTCGCCTCGTCGATGAGCGATGCAAGTTCCGGCCTGCGCGCCCGAATAGGCGATACGACCATGTCGTATGACCGCACCATGCTACAGGCATTGCTGGACAAGTTGCCGTTGCTAAAGCGGTAGCCGGTCAGATAGTCGGGCACCAGCTCGAAAGGCAGCCGTTCCGCCAGAGCGAGATATAGCTTCAGGTCCTCGCAACCCTCCGCCCCGCGCTCGCGCAAAGAGGGGTCATAACCGCCGCAGGCGATTAAATCGACACGGGGCATTAGCGGCGTGCTGCCATTTCCGATGAAATTATGCCTTAGCAGTTCTTCAAAAACCTGTCCTCTAGAGAAATTTGGGCCGGAATAGCCAACGACAATGCTGTCCTCGTCAATTGCCGCATACCAGTTATAAACGACGCCATGGCCTTCCGCCATTTGCAGCATCACCTGCACCTGGCGCTCGATCTTGCAATGATCCCAAAGGTCATCTGCATCGACGGGGGCGATATATTGTCCCTTCGCCAGAGCGATCCCGGCATTGCGCGCCTTGGCTACGCCCCCATTGGCCCGCCGGTGGATGAGGATGCGCGCATCAGCCTTGGCATGCTTTTGCGCCAACTCGAATGTACTGTCTTTCGAGCCATCATCGACAACAATGATCTCAAGATTGCGATAGGTTTGATTCCGGACGCTGATCAGGGTCTCCTCGAGCGTCCTTGCCGCGTTGTACGCTGGAATGATGACGCTAACGAGAGGACCGTTCCGAACAATACCAGGTTCAACCGACAAACGCGCCTCCCAACCCGAGGAGAGTTGCGAATTCCGCCAACGGCCGGTCGCCCCTTACTTCAAGGCGGGGAAGGCTTAGGCGGTTGTCTTGCAAGGAGACCTTCGCCTGCCGTGTCGTAAACGCGATCTCGTATCCGCATTTCTCCAGCGTGGAGGGCACTCGGAAGTCCGCAATGCCGTAAGGGAGAGCTATCGAATTTACCGCTGCTCCCAGTTTCCGTTCGAGGATGCATCGGGATTCCAGGGCCTCTATCGCCAGCATGTCCCCCCCTAGGGAGCTTGCCGGTCTATGGGTGGCCAAGTGAGAGCCGAAAGAAACGCCCTTTGAGTGTAGCGCCCTTATCTGATCCCAGTCCATTAGCTTAGCCGGTTCCCCGTAGGTCCGATCCCAATCCGAATGCCCGCCAACCTTTGCCGTTACAACGAACACATCGGCAGAAAAATCATTATCTTCGAGGATTGGGTAGGCATCGGTCGCAAAATCTGCGTAAGCATCGTCGAAGGTAACGAGAACTGGCCGCCCTCGTACCGGCTTGCCGTCTTTCAGAAGGGCGCCAAGCTGAACTGAATTCAACCCGTAGAACCCCTGACGATGAAGGAACTGCAATTGCTTGCGGAAATCTTCAGCGGTTGTGCGGTACCGAAGGAGGGTGGCCGGGCCCTCCTCGGCGATACGATGATACATCAGAACAGGTATTTCGGTCGTAGTCTCGGTTTCCCAAGCTGCGGCTCGTCCCATACCTCCGGGCCCCCATACGATAAACTTCGCCACGGTGGGCTGAAGAGGGCGGCCGTATTCTTCACGGGAGACAGATGTTCTCTTGGCCTCGCCTTTTCGGAAAAGGTGTATTGCGTAGAGCTCGGTCTCAATCGTCTTTTCCAGAGCCAACCCAGGGACGCTCTCGAATGTTTGCTTGATTGTCGCAACGCCGAAGGGGCGGGACCAATCAAAGCCGGTGCGGTCCGGCTCATCGCCGCGAAGGTGAGCATGCGCAGTGAGGATATATCCGTTTGGTTTAAGCGCCGCGGCCATCTTTTCGCAAACCAAAGTGAGTTGTGAAATGTCGTCCATGGATCGCCCTTCCAAATAATCAAACAGGGCAGCGACAGGAACGATCCAATCATCAATGCATTCGAGGACCTCGCCCTCATCCGCAACCATCAGTCCGGTTCTCAAGCCATGCAAGGTCACCTCCGCCAGAAATGCTTCATAGCCGGCGACATTTGGAAAGATCGGCAAGAGTGCGGCCAGCGATGGCAAATCCGTTGCGCCTCCCGCATTGACCGAAGCAACCCAGGCAAGCATTCGGACCTGGCTGATTTCCGGGCCGAGGTGATGTGGATCCGCCGCAGCGGAAGCGTCGCCTTGCCGCAAGCTGGCTGCGCGGGTTATGACAGCAACCGCGTCGCGGACCAATTTCATGGGATCCCTTGACAAGGATCCGCTCCTCATCCGGTAATTGGCCAGGCACTTGGGCACGGGACGAAACTTTGCACCGCAGAAGGCCATGCGAAGCCAGAGGTCCCACTCCTCGCAGGTGGCCAACCGTGTATCCATTCCACCAAGCTCGTCGAACAGAGAGCGAGGGAAGACAGCGGTGTGGATCGCCAAGGCGCAATAGGATGAAAATTCCCTCTTGGCCGCATCCCCCGTCAGGTCAGGCGCTTTCTCGACCGGCAGCGCCACGCCTGCCGCGGTCACCCTGCGGTAAAAGCAATGCGCTATGATGGGGCTATGGCCGCCAGAGGCGTGGGGAAGCATGCAATCGACGAAATCGGACTCGATCCAATCATCGGCATCGAGCATGCAGAGGAAAGGCGCCTCAGCCATTGAAGCGGCGTGGTTTCGCGCGGCAGCAGCTCCCGCGTTGTCCTGCCTGAAGACGGCAATACGCGCATCCGCTGCGCTGAGTCTCTTCGCAACCTCGAATGTGTCGTCGATGGAGCCATCGTCAACGATGACGGCCTGCCAGTTGGCAAAGGTTTGATCACGCAGGCTACCGATGCATTGTGCCAATGTGCCGGATGCATTGTAAGCCGGAATCAGAAATGTAATTGCGGGGAGCGTCATCTCTGGTACCTCGGCTCGTTCCAACGGCGAAGCAGACGGTGGACGCCATATAGGCAACCTGCGAGCTCCGATTTCAGGCTGCCGGATTCGTCGCCCTACGGGGCAAATCGCGCTCGGTCTATTATCGAAGCCTAGGGTAGTGCCTCCGAGCTACCTCTCCGGCGAAAAGACGTATTAGTGGTACGATCGCAAAGACATAGCGTCGCCACAACCTTTTCGGATCCGACGCAAGCCGGTGTAGCCATTCAATCCCTGCCCGGCGCATCCAAGCGGGCGCGCGCTTCTTGCTTCCTATGAGAAATTCTAAACTAGCGCCTACGCAGAAGCCGATGCCCTGCGCTTCGGGATGAGTTAACATCGCATGTGCAATCTTCTCCGACTGCGGTGAACCAATCGCGATAAAGATGAAGCGTGCCCCCTCCCGTATGGCGAAATCCACACAGTCCTCTAAGGCTGCAGGGTCCGACCCTACCGCATCGGGAGGTACAAGACCCCGAAAACAAACGCCCGGATACGCCAGCTCAAGAGCGCGAACAATGGTCGCATTCGCCGCGATCAACGTGATACGGTCGCCATTTTGGATCACCGAGCTGAAAAGAACGGCTGTAAGGTCTGAACCGGTCACAAGAGGCAAATCCAGCGATAGAATCTTTGCCAACCTTGCGATCGGCTGACTATCGCAAAGTGATAACCAAGCATGATCATAGCACGGAGCGAGCATCGTGTTTTTATTCAGCCTTACGACATGGTCGACATTGGGTGTAACTACGTAGCGAAAGCGCGCGTCGGAGCCGCAGTTGTTGACGAGATCCACGACTGTTTTTTTGGCTATACAGTCAAACGGCGCGCCCAAAAAATAATGCCTTCGCCTTGCGTCGTATACCTCCACAGGGGACAAGAGAGCTGAACCCGCCATCGACGTTCCTCGTTCTCCTCGCGATAGGTGGCTGCAAAGTCAGGTCTATTTTCCAAACACTTCGCGTGATCTGTTTTGGTACGTCGAATTTTAACATTTCAATACCGTGGCTCAATCAGCCGGGACGACATCAATTGACGTAGGCAAGAGTGCCCTTTTTGCTGTATTTACGACAAATATTATCCACCCTTGCACGAAGGAGGTATTTACAAGTCCTGAGAGATATATTGACCGCCTGCATTGTTATTGTGTCATGCTCGAAATGTTATCGTTAGCAAGGAGGGCAAATGCTGAGCACCTTTTTGTGCTACGCAGTCTTCGGCGTGTCTGCGGCCCTTTCAATACCGAGTGCACTTTACGCGATGGAGTGCCTGATCGGCAGTCTGCCGCTACGAACGAGGCGTCTCGCCGGACTGGGACGGAAAGGCGACGCCGCTGTATCCGTCCTAGTGCCTGCACACAACGAAGAAAATGGCATCGCAACGACCCTCGCCAGTATCGGTCGTCAGTTGGGCGACCGAGATCGGTTGGTCGTGGTGGCCGATAACTGTTCAGACCGAACCGCTGCGGTCGCACGGGCGGCAGGAGCGGAAGTTATTGAACGGTTTGACGCGCAGCGCCGAGGCAAAGGTTTTGCACTCGACGCAGGCCTTCGTTACCTGGAGAAGGCGCCGCCAGACATTGTGATGTTGGTAGATGCGGACTGCGATCTTGGAGCGAACGCGCTGGAGAGCCTTGTTGCAGCGGTTGTTGACAGCGGCAGGCCGGCTCAGTCGCGGAACCTGATGACAGCGCCTGCTGCAGCTGGGCTCAATTTTTCGGTCGCCGAATTTGCGTTCCTCGTCAAAAACTATGTGAGACCGCTCGGACTCACCCGTTTGGGCCTACCGTGCCAAGCTACCGGCACGGGGTTTGCGATCCCTTGGCAGGCTTTACGCTGTGTGGATGTCGCTCATGCAAGCCGAGTTGAAGATATGAAGCTCGGACTGGATCTCGCGAGCGCTGGATACGCGCCACGGTTCTGTGAGCACGCGCTTGTTACCAGCCAATTTCCTTTTTCTAAGGAGGGAGCTAACTCGCAACGCCGTCGCTGGGAAGGAGGCCATCTGGACATGATTCGAACGGAGTTGCGATCTCTGGTGGATCCTCTGATACTTCGAAATCTGGCCCGCCTCGCGCTTACGTTGGACCTGATGGTGCCGCCTTTGACACTGCTCGGGCTTCTCCTCGTATCAATGATGCTCGTAGCTGGAGTGATCGCCGCAGCGGATGTGTCGGTGTGGCCCTTGGTGATCGGTGCAACAAACCTGCTTCTGGTATTACTCGCAACAGTGGTTGCCTGGCTTGTCCATGGGCGCAAGGCACTCCCTGCGAGCGCAATAGGTAAGATTCCACGTTACGTCTTGTGGAAACTAAAACTCTATCCGACTGCCTTGCTTGGCGGCACCAAGGAAGGCTGGATCAGGACTGACCGCAAGAAAAAGATCTCAGGAGAAAACCGAACGTAGGCAGTTGGGCGTCAACCTGCTTTCGATCGGACCGTCGGCGTAGACAGAAGGCTCACAGTCAGCGCTTCCAGAACGGGGCCGTGCATTGCCACGCGCCAGGATCGACACCGTTGTGTCATCCCATGCAGGGGCTGCGTGGGAACATGGCCATCAGGGGACATATTTCATGATGTGCCTCCCGAAAATCGGATCGCTCTAAACTGGAATTTTCCGATTATGCTCCCGGTATTGGGCAAAAAGAGTTCCATTAAGACGTCGAAGTTCACGGAGGCACATATCGCCTTCATTCTGCGCTAAGCGGAGGAAGGCACACCTATAGCTGAGGTCTGCCGGAAGGCAGGGATATCGGATGCCACGTTCTACAACTGGCGCAAGCGCTATAGTGGGATGATGCCATCCGAGGTGAAGCGCAGTAAGCAGTGTTTTGACCCCACCTTCCGGTTCAGGTTTGATCGTTGATGGTCGGGCCAAAGAGGGCTTCGACATATGACGATCACAGAGTTTATGCATAGCACCAAGGCCGGATCGCGGCGAGATGTCGGTCTGCGCGGATGCTCGCCGCCATGGGGAAGAGGAAGCTCGCCGAGGCAATCCGCTATGCGCTCTCGCGCTGGGACGGGTTGCCCCGCTTCATCGACGACGGTCTGGCCGACGTCCTCAGCAGGATCGTCAACGGCCATCCGAACAGCCAACTCGATGACCTGCTGCCTGGGCTTAGGCTGCAAGCACGACGCCCAAGGCCGTGGCCTGAGAGCGCCGCTTATTCGAGCCGAATTATGACGGCCGTCACCTGGGTCGCAGACGTTACTCCTATAACGTGTGCGCATTCTTCCCGGCGAGGCGATGATGCTGTAGAGTGATCGAACGTGCACCACACCATCCCACCCGGAGGCCTGTATGGCTGAGGTCTTGCTGTTCCACCACGCACAGGGGCTGACCCCGGGTGTGCGCGCGTTCGCCGACGACGTGCGGGCCAGCGGTCACATCGTGCACACGCCGGACCTGTTCGACGGACGCACGTTCCAGAGTATCGATGAGGGTCTCGCCTATATCGGTGAAATCGGATTCGACGAAATGCGGGAGCGCGGCGTCCGCGTCGCCGACGAACTGCCTCCCGAGCTCGTCTACGCCGGGTTCTCGTTCGGTGTGCTGCCGGCACAGAAGCTGGCACAGACACGGCCCGGAGCCCGCGGAGCCCTGCTCTTCCACTCTTGCCTGCCGATCAGTGGCGAGTGGGCCTTCGGCCCCTGGCCGGACGGCGTCGCGGTCCAAATCCACGGTATGGACAACGACCCGATCTTCGTCGGCGAGGGCGACATCGACGCCGCCCGCGAGATTGTCGAGAAGGTCGAGGACGCGGAGCTTTTCCTGTACCCCGGCGATCAGCACTACTTCGCCGACAGCTCGCTCCCGTCGTACGACGCCGATGCGACCGCGCTACTCACCATCCGAGTGCTTGAGTTCCTGGACCGCGTCTGATCATGTCGGCGTCTTGGCTTGCGCTCAGTCCCGAAAGATGGTCCCGCAACAGCGCCTGCGAAGCACATGCGTCAGTCCGACGAGGAAAAAACGGGCGTCGCCGACCTGACGCTCACAAGCCGATGCTGCAGGCTCTAAGGCCCCGTCCGCCGCCGACAGCTTGTCGATGAGGTCCGCAAGGACTCGCGAAGGCTGGAGGTCAATGCCAATCGAACTACCGCCTTTACAACATTATAGCGGCATATTTAGTGCCATCAGACATCAGATGATGGCTCAGCCTTATTCACTCCTTCCAAACTCGTCGGAGATGCGAATGATGTCGTCCTCGCCGAGATAGGAACCGGTCTGTATCTCAATAACTTCGAGCACTGTTCTGCCGGGATTTGCAAGCCGATGCGCTTCGCCAAGCGGAATACAGACTGATTCATTCTCCCGCAGCAGTTGCACATTTTCGCCAACGGTCACTTCTGCAGTTCCTTTGACGACGATCCAATGCTCGGAATGATGATGGTGCCGCTGGAGTGACAGCCTCTTTCCTTGTGTGACAAAGATGCGTCTTACTTGAAAACGGTCGCCATTTAAGACGGTCGTACAACCGCCCCAGGGCCGATAAGTAGTCGGATGCGTTTCGGTAAGCTTCGCGGTAGCAGGCATGGATGCAAGGATTCTCACAACCTTGCCGACGTCTTGGCTATCCCTAAGACGACCGACATAAACGGCATCCTCGCTGGCGATTACGGCAACGCCTTCAAGCCCATGTACGGCGAGATGTGCGCCATGGGTCATAATCAACGAGCTTTTGGTATTTGTTAACGTTGTGTTTGCGGAAGCGACATTGTCGTTCTTATCGTGTGTGCTCGCCTTCCAGACCGAATCCCAGCTCCCAAGGTCGGACCATTCGAAAACAGAAGGCACAACCACTGCCCTCGATGTCTTTTCCATGATCGCGTAATCGATAGATATGTCGGGGCATTTTCCGAAGGCGTCACCGTCAAGACGCACGAAATCGAGATCGCTTACCGCTTTCGATACCGCCAAATTCGTAGCCTTTAGTACCTCCGGGGCATGCTCGGCAAGCTCATTTAGCAATGTCGATATTGAGAACATAAACATGCCGGAATTCCAATAAAAGCCGCCCGTTGACAACATCTCGAGCGCTCTTTGGAAAGCCGGCTTTTCAACAAAACGACGGACGGAATAGGCTCCACTCGAAAGCGCTGCGCCGACCTCGATGTAGCCATAGCCAGTTGCCGGCTCGGTAGGCGTAATACCGAACGTCACCAATTTCCCGTTTGCAGCCTCCACGCGCGCGATTGAATTTGCCTCGAGATAAGACTGGTCGACGGTGATCTCGTGATCGGAGGCTAATACGTGAATGATACATTCTTCACCGAAGAGGTGCGATGCCACGGCGGCAGCCGCGGCAACTGCCGCGGCTGTGTTACGCGCCATTGGTTCAAGTACAATCGTGCTCAAACCAACACCTATCTTGCGTGCCTGTTCTGCTGCAAGGAAGCGGAACTCTTCATTGGTAACAACGACGGCGGCTTCGTAGATGTCCGAGTTGGAGATGCGCAAAAGCGTCTTTTGGAAGAGCGTTCGATCGCCAATAAGCTGGATGAATTGCTTCGGCGACGCTGAACGAGAGAGCGGCCATAGCCGTGTACCCTTGCCGCCTGCCATTATCACCGGAACAATTTTCCCGGGCAAGTAAAGGGCTTCCTGGTGAGCAGGAGGTTCCATGCTACATGCCTGTTGCCCAAAGCCTCAGCCGGGTAAGTCCAGCATTCAACAATTCCAATGCGGCGGTCTCAGTCGCAGCCTCGGCGTAGCAGCGCAGCTCGGGCGCATTGCCTGAAGGCCGGAAATGGATAGTGCGTCCTTCCGCCAACGTAACGCGAATACCGTCGATGTCGTTCGTTGATGTGACCTGACCGATTTCCCGTAAAAAGGCTGACAGATTAGCACCAGAAGCACGGAGATAGCTCAGCAAGCCCGCGCTGGTCTCGACAGGGAAATTTTCCAGACGGTCCGCAACAGCGACAGGCAATTGGTACGACTGCGCGATAACTGAAAGCGGTCTTTTTTGCGCTTTCACTAGCGAGAGTACGGCGAGAATCGGCAGGATGCAGTCGCGGGTAGGCAGTGCCTCCAGGCGATATCCGCCAACGTCAAAAGCATCGCCGGTTAGCACTCCGCCATTGGCCTCGAAGCCTAAAACCCGATCCTTGGAAGCAGCCAGAGCCTCTTCCATTCCAACGATTACGAAGGGAGAACCGACCTTGGTCCGCGTGACGGTGAAGAGGCCTAGCGCTTCGATCCCCGAATTGGATGTGACGGGCGTAACAATCGTCTTTGCACCGAGGAATTGAGCAGTCATTACTCCTATAAGGTCGCCGCGAAGCGGCGTGCCCGTTTCGTCCGTGATGAGTGGTCTGTCGCCGTCACCATCTGCGGAAACGATCGCGTCAACCCTATGCGAGAAAGCCCACGTTTTAAGAAGCATGATTGTCTTATGTGAGATGGCTTCGGTATCAACAGGTATGAATACTTCTGAACGCGCGAGAGGCAGAACATGCGCCCCATATTTTGAAAGGAGCGCCGCGATCAGATCACGAGCAACGCTGCTGTGTTGATAGATGCCGATCTTAAGACCCGCCAGCGCGCCATCGCCAAGCAGCTTTGCATTCCGCTGGCGAAAGAGATTAAGGCATCTATCCGAATGATCTTCGGCCGAGACCCTGCGCCCGACTGGTGCGTCATCGGTGGCTGAGATGATAGCCGCCAAGTCGGCTATTGCCGCTTCATCCGCTTTGTCAATTTCACCGTCGGCACCATAAAATTTAATTCCGTTGCGGTCAGCCGGAATGTGCGAGCCGGTCACCATCAAGCTGGCAACTTTCAATTTTGAGCCGTAGAACGCCAGTGCAGGCGTGGGAACCGTGCCGCAGTCAAGTATCCTGAAGCAAAGTCTTTCCAAAACAGAGCCACAGATATTCTTGATCTCAGGACTCGATTCGCGGAGATCCCCACCGATCAAAACCGGATCCCCCGCCTGAGCTTTTCCGGTCTCAAGCAGGTACCGACCGAATGCTGTCGCATAGGTTTTAGCGCCAATTTCGACCAGATCAACGGTCGGCCCGCGAAGGCCGCTGGTACCAAATTTCATAGCGTTCAACTGCTTGGTCACGAGCGTTTGCGTCATATGCCGCACTTCACGTGCTTCTGTCTCAAGAGTTACAGTAAAGTCATCCTGAGTATAATCTGAACCTTGGAGGTCTCTCTGCCGCCCATATTCTCAGATTGTCTACAAAACTACTCCGGGAAATATAAGAAGCTTAAGTAAAATAGTCGTTTGGTCGCCCCAGATCGCCGTATGGCCTTTAAGATTATACGTCTAAAGAACTATAGGGCGGCTCCGGGCAGCGTACCGTCGGAGCATCCGCCGCGGCGGGCACAGCGAATCTAACTGGAGGTAGGTTCGGCGGGCGGGTTGAAAACGGCGCGGGCCGCGCGCGTTGTGTCGCCTCACGCCGACGAATACGAGCCTTAGCGAGCCCCTGGCGCCACTGCGGTTCCTCAAAAGCATGTCGTCCCGGCTCGTCTAGGCCTGCAGCCGTGCTGTCGCTCCTCACAATCTCGAAGAACCAGGCGCCGCCCATCATGAACAAAAATCATACATGTATGGCAGCCCTAGTGGCCCCAAAGGACTGCTCTTGAAGTGTCTTAGTAGTTTCCAGCAGATCAGTGCGCCCTGTAGGACGTATCTTGCGACGGCCGCCGACGACATTGAGAGGACTGCCGCTCTAGCCACGACGGCAGTCAAGCCTCTCCGGAATGCGCCAACACACTCATGCTTCCGCAAAAGGGGCCGAACATGAGTCTATGCCCTAGCAGCGCGATTGATCCAGTGCGCGTACTGGCTCATCCGAACGGAGAAGCCTATCTCACCTTTCCTTACCCCCGCTCGTGCCGGTAGGATGAATCCGGGTTGATCGGGCTCGGGGCATGGTCGATCAACGTCAAGTGTAATGTCGTGACTGCTTGGGGCTCCAATCGGCAGACTAGACACCGACGGCGAAACAATCGGCCTGCGCACCCAACTCCACAACACCGAAGACGGCGGCTGATCAACCGGTCATCTGGAACAGCTACATGAGCGTTGGTCTCAACCACATTCTGCTCACTCGTTTTAATTTACCCTCGCGCGGCGTGGAGAGCTTGATCCGGGCCAAGGATGGGTGGCTGCGCGACCGCATCGATCTCTTCGAGCAATACTGTCTGCCATCCGTGTCCGCCCAGACGAACCAGAACTTCAACTGGATTGTTTACTTCGACCCAGCAAGCCCGGAATGGTTGAAAAACTGGATCGCTGGTCATGCCAAGGCCGGATTGTACACGCCGATCTTCCGGGAGTCGGTGTCCCGTGAGGAAATGATTGGCGATATCCGGGGCGTAATCGAGCACGAAGGCAAAGTGCTCGTCACCACTAACCTGGACAATGACGACGGCATCGCGAGCGATTTCGTAGATAGGGTGCAGTCGGTCGTCACCCCTCACGAACGCGTGGCCATCTATGTTGTGAACGGACTGATCAGGCGAGCGGACCGAGTGTACTTGCACCGCGACATCAGAAACGCTTTCAACTCGGTGAGAGAGTCGTGGTCTTCGCCTGTCACCAGTTGGTCCGCGTGGCATACCGAGTTGGGCGAGCACATGCCTGTTGTCGAGATCGACGGTCAACCCGGCTGGCTGCAAGTCGTGCACGGCTCGAATGTCAGCAACCGTGTGAAGGGTCGGCTCGTTTCCCCTATGTTTTTTAAAAATCGCTTCGGTCGACTGCTTGATGGCGTCCATGAGCCCCGTAAATTGGATCTCGGGCGCGACCGTTTGGTGTCGCTGCCGGCCCGCTTCGTCCTCGAGTCCGCCAGGGCGCTGGCAAAGCGCGTCGTACTGAGAATTCTCGGCCGGGAAGGTCTCGGCAGCGTCAAAGCTCTCTGGAGATCGCGACTGGGATTGTGGCAATCGTGAGCATGGAGTTCCATGTCATCATCGTCAGCGGGTCGGCTATCTACAGGAGCAATGCCTAGAGAGCGTGTCGCATTCAATCGGCATCTCCGACAGCATTGAAGTAGTGTCTGCAATCTGTGGCGGAGAAGGAATTGCAGATGTCGCCGAGGGCATCGGCAATGGAGTCGGAACTGCGAGCGGCCCGCTTGCGCTGGAGCGCCTTGAGCGTCGAGCAGGTAATCGCGATCGGATTGAGATCAGGCGATAGAGCGGCAGGAAGTAAATTTAAGACATTCGAAACCAACAAATTTCGAATATTTAGTGGATAACATCTTTTCGGCAGAAATTATGAGCGAATCTAGGGATCATATAGGTAACTCTAGAACAGAAATTATACTCTGCACTCGAAATAGCGCAAAATTTCTAGATAAATTTCTGGAATCAATTGCATCTCAGACCAACGATGATTTCCATCTCGTTGTCAGCGATGACTGCTCCACGGATGAGACGATTGATATAGTCAAGGCGCATCAGACGCGCTTTCGCCATCCTGTCCAACTGACCTGCCGCACGCAACCGTCAGGCGGCGCGAGAAATCATTACGCCGAACTGCTCCTTCGCTCTAAGGCTGATTATGTGTTCATCGCGGATCATGACGATATTTGGCTGCCACACAAGATAGAGAACGGCCTTTCGCGCCTACGCAGACTGGAGTCCATTCATGGCGTGAATAAACCGATCCTAGCGCACGGCGATCTTAGGGTGATAGACGGCGCGGACCGCATTACTCATCCCTCATTCTGGGCATTCAAGGCTATTGACCCCGCCTACGGCCTGCATATCGAGACCGCCCTGATGCACGCTTCGGTAGTGGGCTGCACAGTCGGTGTGAACCGGGCACTCCTCGCACGCATTGGAGAGATCCCACCTGCAGCCATCATGCATGATTGGTGGATCAATCTCATTGCTGCCGCGATGGGTATCGTTGACTACGATTCCGAACCACACATTCTTTATCGCATTTATGGGCAGAACGCGTCGCAGCCTAAACGCGCATCGTTAGGCAGAGCTCTTTCAAATTGGAATAATCTCCGGGAAGGACGCCTCTGGATCAAGCGCCGGCTCGATCAAGGGAAAGCATTCCGCGAGGCTTATCGTGACGAATGCCCGGCGGAAGTGCGTCGCGCGCTGGACAGCTTCTTACTGATGGCACAGGCGGGACCGATACGTAGACGCTACCTGTTTAGCAGGAGTCGTTTCAGATCGCCGGACAGATGGCGCAATGTGGCCGCGCTAATCTTCATTTGAATGGGGTTATTATTTGGAGCGGTTAGCGGCAGATCGCATCATGATGATGCCGCACAGGACCAGACACATAGTCCGGGATGCGTGTCGCTGATCGCCTCGATCTTCTTGCCGATCGGGTTGAATCGGCGCTCAGCAATTTGCAACGACGATACCGTAGCCGAACACGGGAAAGCCAGCGGCGGCCGATATAAATCTTAAATACCGCGACGTGCTTTAATCATCGGCACACCGCAGGGCCGCGCACGACGGCCATCGGCTCGAGTCAACCCTGGGCAGCAAGATGTCCTGACGACGTGGCTGAAGCGCTCCGACATTTGCCGCCACGAGCATTACTTCGAAATCAATTCGGCAGCGGCAAATCCCCTTCTGCATTCGTATGGAGCGAAGCGGAGGCTGTATAAACCCCAGGGCGAATAGGTCAGTTCAGCAGCATCATCTGAAAGGTTCAAGATGATCTTGTATTCGCCGTCATCGGTTCGAATCTGGCAGCCTTCAAAAGGGTGCGGCAAGCCCGGCGCAAGTTGCGTTTCCGAGCCACGAACTGATCTTAGAAGAAATGACGGTCGACGACCGCCCCTCCCAACATCCATGAGGATGTCGCTTATCTCGTCGATCTGCGAATGGAGGACTGCCAGTTCAGATGCCAGCTCTGGCGGCGTGGCATCATATGAAAATTCGGGAGAAAACTTGAAGCTAAAGTAGATGAGTCCAGTTGCCCCGTGGATGATCGATGACCATGCCTGGGCGCGGAATTCTGATGGAGTCGTTTCTCGACCAACCTGTCCATTAAATTGCGTCAGTGCGATAAAGGAGAACTGCGGTTTGCCGGCGCTCCAACGTGACATTCGATCGATGGCATGGCCCTGATGCGTGGACGTGTAGCCATCAAGTTCCAGAGTTAACGCATCGCCCGAGGCGATCGGATAGCAATCATGGCTTAGCCAATCGATATACCGGCTGTCGGCATAGTCAGACATTATCTTATCGAGATATACATTGTTGACATGGGCGCCGACGTGGTTGATCCACAGAGGCTTTCCACTAACAGACCAATCGCGGGCGATCACATCGATTTCGTCGGGCCGCAACCAGACTTCTTCGTAGGTGATATCCTTTCCACCGGGTTTCGGGTTTGAAGGTTCGTCCATCAACGCAAGGGCCAGCAATCTTGGCTCGTGCAGGTCCTGCTCGAAGGCGGCGCGATCAATGACCAAAAAACTCGGTTTCGGAGCCGAATAGCTGATTCCGACCGGCTCGCGCACCATGTATAGGTCTTGCTTGTTCGCCTCTTTTGTCCACAGGCCAACATCCCCGCCGCCATTCACCGCGAAAAGCGTGTTGATACCGCGCGCTTTCCACAGGGCCATTTTCTCAGCAGGTTGCTGCCAGACGCCTTTGATGAAGGTTGGGGGTCCGTTTCCATCGGAAGACTTCGCTTGCGCCGTCCGCGCACAAGCGTTGCTCAATGCCGATGCGAAGCCGATGACTGGCAGCCGGGATGCCAAGCGCAGTAAATGACGGCGACTGATCCCCTTCACGCGGCTTCTCCTGGTGTGCGATTTCGAGCAATGCCACAGATAGATCATACCGGTATCTTCCGCCGGGTAAGATTCCCTAGTTATGAGTATCTTCTTACGCCAAAAGGACTGACGAGCCCGCGCGCGATTCTAGGCGATGAGTACTGCAGGCCGGGTTGACCTGTGTAGCACCAGGAAACTAGCGCCTACTGAAAGCCTTCGAAGTGCCAGCGGGTGGCTGACGGCACTCGCGGCGGTCTCCCCGCGCCGCAAGTCAAGGACGGCGGGATCATCGAATTCGCTGGCATCGTGGGATTGCCGCAATTGCTGGAGGAGTGAATGGCTATCAAGCTAGTATCCACTCAGATGCACGTTGCTGGTAAGCTATTTTGGCGGGCCACGGCCACGGCATCTCGTGCCCTGCTGCAGCGCCGCGGCCTTCACACCGGCTCTTTCATTCTGTCGTGTCAGGCCGCAGTTGCTCGCTCCCTCGAGCAAAGAACTTCGTTTTGAAGCCCAGATAAGTGAGCGGTGCGGTGGGTGACCCGATCATCGCGATCGTTGTTGTTTCGACAACGAATCTCAAAGCATGCGGCTTTGCCGGGCAATGCGACATGACACCGGACAGATAGGCACATCAATGGCTAGGCGCGCTGTTTTCCGTGGACTTCGGCAGCCAAGAGGTCGATCGCAGCGAACACATCCATCGGCTCCCAGTTTGAAGGATTGCGATAGCTTGGATAAGCGTCCAGCGCGGCTGCTGCGAGTTGATCGACGGAGGGCCTGGCTGTCGAGCGACGAACCAGTGCAGCCTTCGCGCCGCTGCCCGTCCGGTCTTCAGTCAATCCCCATCCGGCGTAGAATGGCACCGCGTAGCAGCGCACAGGTACTTCACGCAGCAAGGCGTCGAAACCGACCTGACTGGATACAGTCCAGACCTCATCGACGACATCGAGAATGGAAGCGACCGATACTTTGTCGACTAGCAGAACGACGCCGGCGGTCCTTGCTGCGCGCTCCGTGATATAACCCTTGCGATAACCCGCCATCACGTCCGGGTGGGTGCGTACCACGCATTGCGCGCCGCTCGCGAGCGCGTCAGTCAGCATCCGGTCGAAAGAGTGACGACTCCCAAGCGCCCGTTCGACGGAGACATCGCCGAGAACCTGATCGACGAGGAGGATTCGCCGCCGGTTGCTTGCCTCGATCGAGGGCTGGCGATGCGGCAGATTGTTGTATTTCGACAGCTTGTATCGAACCATCCGTTCGCGGATGTGCTTTCCCGAAATGTCCTGAGCACCGCCTGCGGCTTGCGCGATCAAGAGTTCCAGGCGCGAGGGCGTGCTGGCGTCAACAGGCAGTGCCAGATCGTCAACGACAATCGAGAGGGACGGCGCGCCGTCCTTGCCGAGCCCGACCGAGCGCAGAAAGCCATCCTCCAGATGCCAATGGGGCAGCCGTCGCAAACGGGCAATTGCCATCGCGCTCTTTGCGGGAAGACGCCCGCCCCAGGAAACGATGCCCTCGATCCCGGGCGCAAGCGTCGAGGTGAGTGGTTGATCACCGAAATAGTGATCGAGCCATGGCAAGGCCTGACGGACGAAGAACGTCGCGCCGAGACTGGCTCCCCGCCTTGGCCACCAGGCTTTGCCGGCCACCTGGGGCAAATGATCCATAGCTCGCAACAGGCTTGCACCTCATCCTCGAGCGTCTCTACGCCGATCGCCCAACCAACTTAGGGCCAAAAATCAGTTTGGGCGGGAAAATGCAATCGCCAATGCGTGGAACCGCCCGTTTCGCTTCACAACCAACTTGGCCACGATTAGCTGTCAGCCGTGCTCCTCGAGCTCGAGGAGAAAGTATGTAGTCGGCCCGTAGGCCGTGTCATTGGAGAGTCGGAATGACACACTTCCTGTTCCACTCTCGACCGGCGGATAAACGGTGCCGTCGAGGCCGATGGGCGATATTCTCCAAGTGGCGGCTGTCCTGGAGAGCGTTAAATCGGCATAGTTCTTCCGGATCAGGACCGGAAGGCTGCCGAAATCCTCGATGATTCTCTCTTCGCTATCACGAAAGACCATCCCGGTATTTTGGGCGTCGGTGGCGAAGATCAGCAGCATGCGCCGGCTCTGCGAGAGCGGGGCTCCCACGTCGAGCGTCGATAGAGCGACAAGACCGTCTCCGTCTGTCTGCTCGATGCGCAGGACACCAAGATCGATGGGTTGCCGCAGCGAGGAGAATGCCGCCGCCTCTGTCGAGCGCGTTAAGACCCGCAACTGTCCGGCGTGGCGGTCCAGCAGGATTTCCCCGGTATCGCTCTGGTAAAACCCTCTTGCGACGTCGGTGCGATTTTCCGGGTCGATCACGCCGCCTTCACGCAGCGTGGCCAGAACATCCTCACTGTCTTGGACACGCGGCTGCATGACGCCGATTTCACCGTCGAAGAGGTCGGCATGCTGCAGTCCGATGCGCCCGACCAGAGCAAGGTCTGTCAGCCGCTCCGGCTCGCGCGCCTGCATGTCCTCGCCCAGATCCTCCTCGCCGCGAACCGCAAAGGGGATCGTAATGCCGGAAATCGCCACATCACCGCGTCGATAGAGGAGTGCGGCGAGTGTTTCGCCTGCCCGCGCTACCGGATCAAGGGCGATTGCATAAGGAAGCATCGCGTTCTTGTGGGGGTAAGGTTCGCCATAGCTGAGCACGATCGGACCATGGCCGTGCCGGCAGAGCACGTCGAAGCCCTGAAGTGCCGCATAGGCCGGCATAACGAGCCCGCCCTCGTAGCGATAACGGTTCCAGAAGAGATGATCGTATTCGCTGACGATAAATGGCTTTTCGAGCCAGCGCGCGGCAGCGATCATCCGCATGTAATTGGCACCATCAGCGATCGAACTCACCTGCAGGAGTGCGCTGCCGGGAGAATAGCCGCCCACCCAATCATGGTAGGTGTTCATGGTGACGGCCTCGAGGTCGCTCCGGCTAAGCGCAGTCTGCATCGTCGGCCAGTTGTTATAGGTACTGATCAGTCCCTTATACCCGAGATCCCGCAACGCCTCTGTCAGCCGCTCGGCGGACGCGCGTTCGATCTCCGCGAAGAACGCCTGAACATCTCGCATCCGTGGACTGTCGGAATAGCGCTCGGCAGGAAGCTTCACCGAACCCCTTTCGAGCCGCTCGTCGTCATCGAGATCTCCCCAACTCTTCATCAGCATCTCGGTGGACCGATAGCGCTTTGCAAGCCAATTGTTAAAGGGGGCGGCAAGCCGCGCGTCATAGGAAGGTTCGCCCGCGCGCTCATGCACGACGCTGTCGAACTCGATGCCGTTCTCGTTTGCGAGGATCACAAGCGCCAATGCGTCGTCCCGGATTGGCGCAACACCGGTATAGGGATTGACCCGGGAGAGGAACGTCTCTTGCAGCGTTCTCCAGTGTTGGAATGCCTTTTCGTCCAGATGCAGCGCGAGCTTGAGATTGCCGTTGGCTTCCCAACGGTCGTCGTAGCCGCCATACGCGCCGCGGGGCGACGACAATCCCTCGATAATCCAATAGATGCCATTCCGCTTCAGGGCTGAGAGCAGATAGTGAATGCGATCAAGCGTCTGAGGATCGAAGTCGAAATCGGCCTGCCTGCCGAACATCAGGCTCGCGTCAACGAAGTGCAGCCGTGCGATGTTGTATCCGTGAAGAGCAAGCTGGCGAGCGTAGCGGTCCGCATCGTCGTGATCCGGAAACCCGCCTGACGCGGGACTCCAGGCAAGCGAGGCACATAGCATTCTGACCGGCGTTTCAGGCGAGCTCGCGAATCCCAGGCGTCCGTGCGTGCCGGCAACAAGGCGATGTTCCGCATCGATCGGCCCGTTTGGAAGAAAAGACGAAAAATCGAGCGGGCTTCCGGCACGGACTTCGAGCGAGACCTCCCGAACCGGCACCCATTGATCTGATCCGCTTGCGGGCGGAGCCGAACAGCCGAAAAATAGCGTTGCTGCGGCAAGCAATGAACCTATGTTCATGCAGGCTTTCCGAAGATTCTGCTTTCGATCGGTTCGGCGGGCCGTCTGCGCCTTCTCAGCAATCCGATGGGCAGAGCGGCGGCATGGAAGAACCAGGCAACGACCGTATAGAGCCCCATGCTCAGGCTGCGCTTCTTGGCGCTGACCAGCAGGATGACACCGACGAGCACCGCGCAGATTGCGGCAATTGCCGTGGCCTTGTCCGGCAGGAACACGATCAACAGAAGGGAAAATAGCCACCAAAGATAGACGAGGCCCCAAAGCTTCAGTTCGGGCAGCTCGCGAATGACTTGCAGGAAATAAGGCTTGCCGACAGAGGCGCGCAAGAGCTCTCCGATCCCGTAGAGGTATTTGCTCTTCCAGCGGCGAACCAGGAGCCGGTAGGAATTGACCGTGTGACCGAAGTGCTGGACGAAGCGACGGTCGAGGCGATAAAGCCCCCAACCGGCGCTTCTCAGGCGGATACCGAGGTCGAACTCCTCGTAGCCGTGGAGGTTACGGTCGGAAAGATAACCCACTTCTTCGATTGCACTGCGTCTGTACAGCCCGCCGCCATTCATACGATCGACGGGCCCTGTACGATTTTCCGGCGCATTGCGCTTGGTGCGGCGCGCGAATTCGAGATTGGAAACGAGCATCTCCTCTACATGCCCGGTCACGCCAGCAATGGAAGGATTGTCGGCAAGGAATGCGACGGCCGTGTCGAGAAAGCTGCCGTCCAGCAGCATGTCTCCGTCAATGATGCAGATGTACTCGTAGCGGGAATATTGGAACCCAAGCTGCGGCCCGATACCGCAGCTCGGAAGCGCCGGCGGGGCAATTTGCGCAATAATGACAGGATACTGTGAGGCGATCTCGACCGTGCGGTCTGATGATCCGCTGTCGGCGACAATGATCTCGCCCTGTCTGCCCTGAAGCGCGGAAAGTGCGCTCTCTATCGTTGCGGCAATCCGCTGCTCTTCATTCAAGGTCTTGATGATAACGGATATAGTCAAAAGAGCCCCCAATATCGGCAGGGAAGGCGCGCAGTTATTCCATCCCAGAAATCGGCGCGGCCAGCCACGCATCCGAGTCCCTGCCGTTCTACCTTCGATAGTTTGCGTTTTGGTTTACCCAGGCCATCGCATGGCGAAAGCGATGGCGACTGTATGTAACGAACCAACCGGCAACAACGCCGCACGCTCCTCCGATCGCCTTGACAGCGATGTCGACGAGGCGTGCATGCCGGTCCGTTGACAGCATCTGCAGCAATTCGAGCCCGATCGCGGTTGCCATGACGACGGCCAGAACGAGCAAGAACCGCCTTGGATAGGCCGTCGCGAACAGGAGCCCCAGGAGCCCGAAGGCACCGAACCGTTCCACATGCACCCAAGCGCCCATGCGCGGACGCATATCGAGCGGCGACAGCGTCGAATAGGCGATAAGGCCAAGCAGGAGCCATGCAAGGATGGACGCTGCGAGCTTGAAGTTCATCGATGACTTGCCTTCCTGCATCTCGCGGTCTCGCGGCTCGTCGTTCCCGCACATAAGTCAGGCGAGCCAGCCGGCGGCAGAGTTATTTCGTGAGCGCTCCATAGACCTCGAGCGTTTTCAGCGCGACGCCTGTCCAGCTGTGGGTTAATTCGACATGCTCGATCTGCGAAAGAACTTCGTCTTCGCTCGGGGGATTCGCGATCTTCAGGTCGATGGCTGCCGCGAGGGCGTCGATGTCGCCAAGGGGAAAATAGTCTTCGGCTGGCAAACCGAGCTCGCGGTTTGCGACGATGTCGCTCGCCAGAACCGGCAGACCATAGGCTAGCGCCTCTAAAAGAGCGATCGGCATGCCTTCATGGCTTGAGGGAAGGACGAAGAGCGCTGCGTTGGCGAAGAGTTCCGCTAGCCTGTCGCCCGATTGGAACCCGGTCAGAACGACGCCAGGGACGCTGCCGGCGATCGCCCTGACCTGTTGGGCATACGGCGTCTCGAATTCCGCGCCCCCGGCAAGCACCAGCCTGAATTCGGAATTGCCGAGTTTGGCAAATGCCTGGATCAAATCAATCTGCCGCTTTTCCGGCACCAGCCGCGCAGCAAGAAGAATGTATCGGCGTCGCTTCAGTCCGAACTCCGCCAGAATGCCGGTTGCTCCGACAGAAGAAGGAACGGCAACCCCGTTTGGCACGAAGGCGACGGGCACATTGTAGCGCTCGCCCATCGTCTCAACGATCTCCTTCGAAATCGCTATGCGACCATGAGAAAGGCGCATGCCAAAGCGTTCGCCGAGCTTCAGCATGTTCTTGGCGAAGGTGTTCCATTTCTGCCGGTCGTAATCATAGCCGTGATGGGTAACGACGACCTTCATGCGCAGAAGACGGGCGAAGGGCACCAGGAGTGCCGGCCCGACTGCATGAATATGAAGGATATCGGGTCGACGCAAGGCGGCGAAACACACGCCGATGAAGGTGTGGACGATAGCTTCCAGTGCCATCAGCCGCGGCGCCCAGAGAGGAAAGACACGAATACCGTTCCACGAATGCGACGATCGATTCTTAAGATAGCGGCGGCGGCCGACGATTTCGACGTCCCAGCCATGCCCGCTCAGCCTGCCGGCAAGCATTTCGACGTGCTTTTCCACTCCGCCCTGCACGTTTGGAATGCCGCGCAGGCCGAGCATGATTACCCGGCGGCGGCCCGTCCTGTTCATGGTTCGCAAGCGCGAGGCCAAACCATCAAGCTGTTCTGAGGACAATGGCTCGCCGACGAGCGCCGCTGGCGTTGCCTCCAGTGCCGCCGAGCCGGCCGGAGCTTGGGCCGGCATTTCGGACAGCCGATACCCACCGCCGTCGCGTGGGCGATGATCTTGCAAGAGTCCAGACTTTGTGCTCATGGTTGTCCGCCCCGGGAAGTTCCCTTGGACACCTTTTACGAGCAGAACACTTACTATCTCCGCAAATAGATCGCTAAATTTCTAAGAGACTGGTCGAAAATCAAACGCCCCGGTGCTGGCTTCGGCGGAAGGACCGCACGCCGAAGTTCAGGCAGCGCCGAGGGCGGAGTAGAGGTCGAGCGTCCTTGTGCGATAGGCGGCCGCGGAAAATTCGCTTGCAATCCAGGATCGTCCCGCCGCGCCCATGCGAGCGCGAGCCGTTGGCGAAAAAGCCGCCATCTCGCGCAACGCCCTGGCGAGATCCTCCACCTGTCCCGAGGCCGCCAAAAGACCGGTTTCGCCTTCCCGCACCATCTCCGGAATGCCGCCGATGGCAGCGCCAATGACGGGCCGTTGCAGGGCGTAGCATTCGAGGATGCTGATCGGCGCATTCTCGTACCATTCCGACGGAAGAACGAGGGCACGGGCCTCGCCGATAAGGCGATGCAGCTTTTCCCCGGAGAGATAGCCCGCGAAGGTGACATCGGCCCGAACTTCCCCGGCCAGTTCCCGAAGGCTTGCCTCTTCCGGGCCGGTCCCGGCGACGATCAGCCGCTGCCCCGAAAGGGCGACCGCCCTGATCAAGGTTGCAAGCCCCTTTTCTGGAGCGAGGCGGCCGGCGAAGACGAAATAATCCCCCTCTTTCCAATCGGTGCGATAGGCGGAGACGTCCACGAAATTGGGTATGTGGATCATCTTTTCGCGCGGCCAGCCCCATTCGGCGAGCTTTTCCAAATAGAAGCGGCTTGGCACGACCAGGCGCTCCAGCTTATCGCGATAAAGGCCAAGCAAACGGTGCAGCATCGTCTCCGCGAGCACGACGGCGCTCAGGGGCACCGAGTCCTTGATGCAGCGATGACGAAGAACGTTATGGATTTTTCCGCCGCGACAGTCCTCGCAGACCTTTCCGTCACGGAGCATCTTATAGGAGGGGCAAGCGAGCTTGAGATCGTGAACCGTCATGACCACCGGAATGCCGGCGGATTTCAGGGTCGAGAAAATCGCCGGCGAGAGATGGTGGTAGACGTTGTGGGCGTGCGCCACCGACGGCCGCACGCGCTCGATCAGCTTGCCGACCTTACGCTGGGCTTCGACGGAATAGATGACGCTCGCCGCCTGCGCGACTTTCCGCAGAAGACCGGTCTGCCGGCCATACTCGATCTCGGAGACGAAGTAGTCAGACCATGGCGTATGCTCGTTGCTGTCGTGCTGCATGGCAAACGGCACGACATCCCAACCGATCTCCCCGAACATGCTCATATGATCGAAGAAGACCGCCTCCGCTCCGCCGCGGCGATAGAAGTAATTGTTGATCGCGAGCAGGCGCTTTCCGGTATCTTCGAGCTTCGGCACGCGGGGGGCCTCCTACCAGTTGAGCCTATCGAGCGCATGATCGACGGGGAGCACGCAGCATCCCTTCTCGACCGCGTAGCGCACGAGATGCTCGAAGGTTTTCGGCGTGCAGCCGTAGGGTGTCGGCCGCGGGGCGATGTCGTGCGTGAAGAAGATCAGCCAGCCGGGCTGCGCCGCGACGTCGTCGATCCAGCGGGTGAGCGCCCATGCATCCTGCTCAGGCTGGCGGATCTCCACGGCCCTGAGCATCAGCGGATCCACCGATCCGCGGTTGATGGCCTCGCCGCCCGCACGGCACGTCCGGTAACGCCGGCGTAATTCGGCGCGCGCAAGCGGCCAGGCGGCATTGTAAGGAAAGGCGAAATTGGTCGCCGGCGGCGAGACGCCGACGCTCTTCAGGTAGTCTGCATTGCGGTCGAGATCCCCGCCAAGACGGCCGAAATCGCGTATCCTGCGATGCGAGTAGGTATGGCAGCCGATCTCGTGTCCCCGCGCCAGAAGCTCGCCGCACCCCTCGGACGTGATCAGCGTCCGGTCGCGCTCCACCTGGCCGGCAAGACCGCCGGCGATGTAGAAAGTCCCCCGCGCGCCGTGTTTCTCCAGAATGGCCGCGCCGTCGTGAAGCGCGCTATCGGGAACGTCGTCGAAGGTGAAGGAGACGAGCGGTACATCCGTTTCCAGGCGCCGCCGCGCCCGCGCGAGCTTCCAGATCGCCCGGTTCGCCAGCCTGTCGATGAGCGCGCCGATCTTGCTTTCCTCATTAAGCATGAGCCACACGATTCCTTTTTAGCGAGACAGAAGCGGCCGCCAGCACGGCGCTCGATTGCAGGTGCAAGATTGTCTTCCGCATCGGATGACGCAGGCTGTAACCGAGCATGCCAAAGAAAAGCAGCAGCGCCAGGATCTGGTTCACCCGGTTGGAATTTCCAGCAGAGGGATCGAGCACCGCCTCCCCCGTCCGGTCGAGGAAGGCTGTGACGGAGACCGAGAGGAATGTAAACATCGTCGTGAAGCGGAGTGTGCCTACGCTTAGCCTCAGAGCGTCCCGCGCACTGGTCTGTATAGAGGCGGCCCTGCTCATTCTCCAGCAGCCTCTATGCGGCAGCAGGCTGTTGGCCGCGAAGATATCTCCACAGCCCGAGCGCCACCGCCATGGCTACGCCCGCGATCAGCCCTAACACGGCACCCCCGATAAGCAGGATGATGGTGCGAGGCGGCCAACTGCGTGAATTCGGCGGTACCGCCCGCGAGATGACCCGGATATTGGTGGTGTCGATCTGCTGGCGCTCCGTGATCTGCTGGGTGCGCGCAAGATGTGTTTCGTAGATCGCCGCCTTGGTGCGAGCGTCGCGTTCCAGGTCGCGCAGGTGAACCTGCGCCTCATTGTCGGCGAAGACGTTCGACGTCTCATCGTTTGCCTTGGCCCGCAGAGCATCGAGCGCGGAGCGTTCACGATCGTAGTCGGCCTTTGCACGCTCCGATATGCGGCGGGCTTCCTGGTTGATGGCGGCTTCGAGGGTCGCGCGTTCGGAGCGGGCGGCAGCGAGGCGCGGATGCTTTTCCCCGTAGGTGAGCTGCATCGAGCCTATCTGCTGCTGCAGGGCATTATATTGCTGGCGCAAGCTCGTCATGTTGGCGGACTCGAACACCGAGGCGCTGGCAGTCTGGCCCTGCGCAATGGCCGCGCTCATCTGCTTATAGCGGGTTTCCGCCTGGATGAAGCGTTGCTGGGCCTCGAGAACCTGGGTGTTGAGTTCGCTGGAAAGCTGATTGCTCACCAGTTCGCCGTTGTTGCTCGACTGCAACCCGTTCGCCCGCCTGAAATCCTCGACCCTCTTTTCGGCCTCGGTCACGTTGCGGCGTAACTCATCGAGGCGCGCATTCAGGTTCTGCGCCACACGGCCGGCGCTCTCGGCAGAAGATTGGAAAAGCTCCGCTTCAAAGGCGTCGACGATCGCGTCGGAGATGGTGACGGCCTTTGCCGGATCCTCGCTCCAGACGTTGAGAACCACCACGAACGAACGCTCTTCCCGGCGCGCCTCGACCCTCTCCGTCAATGCGCGCATGGCTGCCAGTTCGTTGTCAGCCTTGCCGTCCGGCGACGAGAACAGCGCCGTCAGCAGAGCCAGTGGCGTCGGTTTGACGAATTCGGCATCGTTCGCGAGCTGCAGACCGTCGACCACGCGTTTCAGAACGTTGCGCGATGTCAGAATCCGGAGTTTGCTTTCGACCTCGAGCAGTTGCGCGTCACGCTGCGGGTTGGTCGTAAAGACGTCATCGCTGACGACGTTAAGATTGGAAGGATCCACGACGAGGTCAGTGTAGACGGTATAGCGCTGAGAAGCTGCCAACGCATAGGCGAGCGCGCCGGCGACGCAAACGATGAAGGCGATGATCATCCAGCGAATGCCGTCGCGCAGCCATAGGATGACATCATCAATTCCGATGCTTGCGAGCGCATGCAGCCCCGGAAGGATCTCGGCGAGGCCGCCGGACTTCGGCTGAGGTGCGGGAACAGGCCGGACAATATCCGGGTCGCGGGCGGAAATCCTCTCTCCAACCGTTACGGGCCGCGCTTCTTCGTCTATCGTCGGCACAAGGTCGAGCAGCGAACCGCCGCTGGAGCGACGGCGTGTCTGCAGGCGCAATCCTTGGTCCTCAGGCTCGCTCCGCCGATACATCCTATTGTCCCCATGCATGCCCTCGAAGCCACCGAAGAGCATTGCCCCTGCGTTCGCCGCACTGATCGTTAAGAATTAGGATTGCAGAGTGAATATTCCGTTAAGCCGCCCGGCGGGCGGTAACCTTCTTTGACCTCTTAAAAATCCGTCAGCAGCCTGCTCCAGCTTTCCGATGCGAGCCCGCCGATATAGATGTCGCCCAGCAAGGCCGCGTCCCTGAGGTCAGCATGGCGGGTAACCATGCAGAAATAGCCGCGGTGCCGGAAGGTGAGCCACCGCTGGCGCGATATGGCGTTGATCAGGAAAGATTGCGCCATGCCTACAGCGACAGCAAAGCCTTCCGCATCGAGGCTGGCGAACATCTCGGCTGTGACGTCGACCTCGCGCCCCTCCTCGCAAAGGATGTTGAGCACAGTGGCGATGCCTTTGGGCTTCCCGAAGAAGAGGAATGCGCCGATCGTGCGGTCATCATCGCCGACCACCATCCTGCACTGGAGCGTTCCCAGGCTCCGGTTCAGCGCGGCAACCTCGACGAGCCAGTCGAATTCCGCCTTCGACCATACGGGTCGGATGGAGAAGCGCTCGAGCATGGGCGTCGCACAGTGCAGAAATTCGGCGAGATTCCCGGCCCTTGTCCGGCACGCGGCCGCAGTGACCGATCGCTTTGAGGGCTTCAGCCGGCGCAGTGCTCGGTCGACCAGCCCGAGCGCGCCGACGACGATGCGCGACCCAACGATGGGGATCCGTCGAGCGGCGAGAAGGGCCGCGGTCGCGAGAGGCAAAAAGGAGCGCTGCCATTCCAGACTCTGGATCGGCAGAACGAAGCCGCCGCCGGCCGCCCAATGGTCGGCGCTCACGGGCGAAGCATTGTCCGAAAAGCACATGTCCTGGCGAGCGGCCCGCATGATGCGGGCAAGACGTGCCGCGCCGGCCGCCCCGGCCTTGCCGTCCGCCATGAAGGCGCAAAGTAGGCGCGCCATCGTCGCGCGGCCGTGTACGGTGAACTCCATCGGCAGCGACAGGATGGCACTGTCTATACCGCCGGCACCGTTCTCATGCACGATGCTGCCCTGTTCCGGAGCATAGCAAGGGCTGCCAAAGAAGATGGTTTCGAGATAGCCGCAGAGATCCTTTCCCGCCTCGCTATCGCGCTTGCGGAAGACCCTGTTGAACAGCCTTCCGATGGCGGGAATGTCGCTGCGCGTCATCGGGCGAGCCGCCGGCCGCCGCGGATCAATTTCCACCGTCGAAGGCGGCCCGACCTCCCGCAACTCAGCCTTCATGAGCCCTGCCCGCCGGCAGATCGAGTTCAGCCAGTTCCCGGTCGCGTCGCACGTAACGCAGGAAAACGCCCCATGCGGCCACCACCATCGCGATTTCGATCAGATAGAACGACACGAATGTGCCGGCCGGCGGAGCGTACCAGCTCGCCCAGGCGGCAAGGCCTGCCCCGACAATGCTCCCGAGCCCCATGACGGCCGCGCGGGCCGCGTGGTAGCCAGAAGCGCCGAGCGCTTCCACTGCTACCGACCAGACCGCAAGCGGCACGACGACCCAGCACAGGATCCTGACAAAGCCGACGAGAGAAATGTATTCCCGACCGAAGAGATAGGGCAGGATCGGGGCGAGCACAAAGACGGTCACCGCCGCTGCGAGGCTGATGACGATCGCAGCGGCGAGCACGCGCAGAACCAGCTGCAAGGCGTGGTGCAAGCCTGCAGCCGAGACCCTGGCGGAACCCGGATAGATCAGGCGGTTGAGCGCCTCGACCGAAAGATAGCTGCTCTCCAGCATCCGTCGCGCGACACTGTAGCTCGAGACGATCTCAGCCGTGGTGACGAGGCTCAGCACCAGCAGGTCGGCGTTCTGCCGCAGCGCGCGCAGGATGAACGGAATGCTGAAATAGAGGCCCTGCGGCAATTCCTCCCGCAGGATGCAATAACGGGGTTCGCCCAGCCCGCCGATAGCCCGCATGCAGACCGCTGCCAAAAGCACGTGACATACGAACTGCCATATGGCCCAAGACGCGATGGTCGAAACGCCAAAGACGATGCAGGCGAGCGCGGCCGCAACCGTCCGCGCCACGGCAAAGGCGACGACGACCTTGTTCGCGGACGAGAAATCGGAGTGGGCGATGAAGATCTGCTCGATCAGAACGATGATCCGCACCAGGACGATGTTGGTGATCAGCATCAGCGCGATCACTACGAAATTCGTGACCGGATCCGGCGACAGCGTAAAGAAGATCGGCAGGACGCCGGCGCCGATCAGGACCAGCACGAGTCCGCTTGCCGCCGTCAAAAGAATATTGTGCCCGAGCATTTGCGGATAGATGGCATGATCGCGGGCAACGCGGCGCACGAGGGATTCCATGGCTCCGAGGCCGCACAGGTGGACCGCTATGTTGGCGACGGCCGTAATGGCGACGAAGGCGCTGAATTCATGAACGCCGAGCCAGCGGGCGAGAATGGAGAAGGTGAGGAGCTGCGCCACGGACCCGAGGACCAGACTACCGCTGGAGGCCATATAGGAGAGGACCATCGGCAGAAATGGTTTGTACCCGCGCGAGTCCGTTATGCCTTCCGATGCCATCCGCTCTGCCCTGACAATTCGACGGTAGAGGTGCTCGGCATCGGGCGGCTCGTCATTTCGCCGCCCCGCTCCCGCCGATTGCGGCGCAAATTAGCACGCAGAAATGATTGCGCGGTTAACGTGCCCGTTTCAATTGCATTTCAGCTTCCGTTTACCTGGGTGCGCTAGTATCCGCACCGATCACCGCCTTATCCGACAATCTAAGGAGCGTTCGTGCTGCAGGACGATAATCATTTTAACGGCAGCCCGGCTGACGACCACTCGCCCCGGCTTCATCGGTTCATGGGTGTTGAGCTTGAGCTGGCGCCCGACGTGCTTGTGCCGCGGCAAGAAACCGAACTCCTCGGGCGAAGCGCGGTCGCGATCCTTCGCGATCACATCGGACAAGCGACAGTAATCGACATGTGCTGTGGCTCCGGCAACCTCGCTCTGGCGATCGCCACCGAAATTCCGCTAGCGCGGGTCTGGGGCGCGGACCTGACTGATAGTACGGTGGCTCTTGCCCGCAGAAACATTGAGCGTCTCGGTCTTGGCGAGCGTGTCTTCATCCGGCAGGGCGACCTATTTGCGGCCCTCGAAGGCGAAAATTTCGTGGGTTCGGCCGACGTGATCGTCTGCAATCCGCCGTATATCTCGACGTCCCGCCTTGAAAGCGACAGCGCCCATCTTCTGAAGAGCGAACCGCGCGCAGCCTTCGACGGCGGTCCTTACGGCATCTCGATCCACCAGCGGTTGATCCGCGAGGCCGTTACGTTCCTGAAGCCGGGTGGCTGGCTCCTCTTCGAATTCGGAGAGGGACAGGACCGTCAGGCGGCAGCCCTTCTCGCCCGAACGAAGGCCTACGAGACCGTGGCTTTTGCTCATGACGCTGCCGGCGAACCGCGCGTCGCCCTGGTACGAAAACTCGGTGGCGAAGCGCCGGCGACAGACGGAAGCGAGGGCGAGAGGCGCAACCGATGAGCGACATCCGTCCGCTTACGGCGGGAGACATTCCGGCCGTTGCCGGGCTGTTCCAGAAAATATTCCGCAACAGCAACGCAGAGCCGCCCATTGCTCTCGTCGACTATCTTCGCCGACTGTATCTGGAAGCGCCAGGCTGCGACCGGGAAATCGCCCCTGTCGTTCACGTCAACGGCGATGGTCGCATCTCCGGTTTCGTCGGCGTGAATGCATTGCCAATGACTTACAAGGGCAGGCGGCTTCGTGCTGCGATTTGCGGATCTCTCATGGTTGAGGGCCGCGAGAGCGACCCGCTGGCCGGCGCGAGACTCCTCAAAGCTTTCCTCGCGGGCCCGCAGGACCTCTCCTTCAGCGAAACGGCGAGCGAAGTATCCGCACAGATGTGGACGAAGCTGCGCGGCGTCGCGCTGCCGCAATACAGTCTCGACTGGGTGCGCATTATCCGGCCTGCAGCCTTCGCACTCGACCTCGTCGCGAGCCGGCTTCGCCTGACCCGCGCACTCAGCCCTTTGGCGCGCACCTTCGATCGGCGATATCTGACGAAGATGGGTCCCGGCGAATTGCGTTGGTCGGGCGTGCCGGAAAACCGCTCTGCTTACGCCGCGCTGCAAGTGCGCGATATCGACCGCCATGCATTTGCCGCTCTTTTCGGGCCGCTGACGGCGCAATTTGCCCTGCAACCGGACTGGGCGGAGGGCCAACTCGACCATGTCCTGGCCGATGCAGCCGATAAACCGGAATACGGCGAACCGGTCTTTGCTGCGGTGACGACGCGCGGCGGCGCGCCGATTGGAGCGTTTTTCTATCACGCGAAACCCGGCGGCATCGCGCGCGTCCTTCAGATCGTCGCCCGGCCCGGACAGGCCGGTCCGGTGATCGATTGTCTTATCGAACATGCCGCCGCACGAGGGGCGGCAGCATTGCGCGGCAGAACCCAGCCTGCTCTGCTCGAAGCGATGATGGGTCGTCGCATTGCTTTCTTTCATGCGGCCTCGACCGTCGTTCACTCGCGCGACGAGGAGCTCGTCGAAGCCTTCCGCAATTCGCAAGGCTTCATGAATGGATTGGCGGGAGAACATTGGAGCCGTCTGATCGGCGGCCGCTTCGACTAAGAGGCGTTTGCGTTTCACTCAGCCGCACGGGAATGCTAGACAGTAGGTCCGATCAACCGCCGATTTCTGCGACCGCGTCCACGAGTTGCGGTCCAAGGTGCAGATAACGTGTGGCCTTTCGTTTCGCGGCGATATCGGCCCAGACACGCTCGACCTCAAGCGCCGTCAGATTTGCTGCACGGCCGACCTCTTCGGCACTCAAGCCTTTGTTGAGACCATAGAGGCAGAGATCCATGCGGTCGTATGGCAGGGAGAAATAGAACTCCTCCTGCGTCTGCTCCAGCGAATAGGTATCGGTGGTCGGCGGCCGGCGCCGAATCTCTTCGGGTACGCCAAGAAAAGCGGCGAGCGCATAGACCTGTGATTTGTAGAGATGGGCGATCGGCTTGACGTCTGCTGCGCCGTCACCGTTCTTGACGAAAAATCCCTGATCATATTCGAGCCTGTTCGGCGTGCCGAGAACCGCGAAGTTCAACCGATCGGCATGATAGTATTCCAGTTGCTTGCGCATGCGCTGCTTCATGTTCGTCGCGGCAACGATGCCGAGGTAGACGGTGGGCGGCATGCGCATCTTTGTCTGATGGCCCTCGGGATCTTGAACCACCAGCGAGGAGATATTGTAGCCGTCGCCTTGAAGCGCGTTGGCGATGACGATCTTCGAGGCCCAACCCGGCCCGTAGTCGGGAACGAGTTGACGAATGAAGGCGTCGCGACGCTCGTAACAACCCATGGCTTTAAGCGTCGGACCGATGTCATCGACGATCGCATCGACACCGAAGATTTCCGCCACCAGCCGACCGAGACGAAGGCTCTCGGGGTCGGAGTCGTTTTCCGGCATGAACAGGCAGAAGACGTTCCTGGCTCCGACGGCGCGAACGGCGAGCGCCACCGAGACACTGGAGTCGATCCCCCCCGAAAGGCCGAGCACGAGGCCGCGCTTGCGCATGCCGCGCAATTGCTCGCGCAAGCCCGCAACGATACGGTCGGTCTCTGCGGCGCTATCGATATGAAGGCTATCGGAAGAGAAGATGGACGGGTGCTGGTCCGGGCGAATATTCATTCTGCGGGCTCCAATGTTTCCGCCGCGAGCCTGCGGCTGACTTTGCCTGTATCCGTTTTCGGAAGCTCGGTGCGGAATTCAACGATCTTCGGCACCATGAAATCTTCAAGATGGCGCACACAATGGCGAATGATGTCCTGCTGGCTCAATGAAGGATCCGAAAGCACGATGAGCGCGCCGATCGCATGGCCGAGCACCGGATCGGGAACGCCGATAACCACAGCTTCGGCGATTCCGGGGTGGGCGTGCAGGACGGTCTCGACCTCCTTTGGCGCCACCTTCTCCCCGCGCGTCTTGATGATGTCGTCCTTGCGACCGACGAAATAGAGAAAGCCTTCCTCATCGGTGCGGAAGAGGTCGCCGGTATAAAGCACTTTCTCCCACGGGTTCGGACCCGGGCGCAGCATAAGCTCGGTCGCCGCTGCATTGCGCCAATAGCCTTGCATGACATGCGGGCCGCGGATGACGAGTTCGCCCGGTACGCCGGGCGGCACCCGGTTTCCTTCGTCGTCGACCACGAAGGCCTCGGTGTTCGGAATGGCGATCCCGACCGATCCAGGACGCCGATCGAGTTGGTCCGGCGGCAGGTAGGTGCAGCGCTTGCATTCCGTCAGTCCGTACATCGAATAAAGCCGTACTGACGGGAAGAGCTCTCGGAGCCGCGCGATATGCGCTGGCGGCAGGGCGGCGGCGGTGTTGGAGATATAACGTAGGCTCGGCAGAAAGCCGGGCTCGATATCGCGCATCTGCAAAATCATGGCTGCCATGGTAGGCACCAGCGGAAAGCCGGTCACGCCTTCAGCGCGGATCCGTTCGAAGATCGCATGGGGAAATGCGAAGGATTTTTCGAGAACGAGCGTCGCACCGAGCCGAATCGCCATCAGCAGCTGATAAAGGCCGTAGTCGAAGGCGAGCGGCAGCACGTTGAGAATGATGTCGTCCGATGTGTTGCAAAGATAGGTGGTGATCGACTCCGCCGCCGCGTCGATGTTGCGGTGGGTCATCATTACCCCCTTTGGGCGACCCGTCGAACCGGACGTATAGATCAGCATGGCGAGATCGACATCGATGCCGCCATGGCGCACCGGAGAGGGTTCAACCGCGAGGCATTCATCGAAAGAAGCCGCGCCGCCAGGCACGCTGCCGTTTGCGGACGCAGTCGAGGCGACGAAAAGCGGTTCTCCTGAAGATAGAGCCCGCGCCTCGGTGACGATGGGCATCAGTTTGGCCTGCGTCAGGAGCGCCCTCGCCTCGCAGTCGGAGACAATATAGGCGAGCTTGTCGGCCTTGGTGGAGGCGTTGATCGGGCTGAAAGTCGCGCCGGCCTTGAGAATTGCGAAGATCGAGACCGCCGCTTCCCAACAATTGTCCATGAAGACCAGAACCCGATCGTTCCGCTTCACGCCGTTTGCAGCAAGCGCGGCCGCAAGCCGCGTCGAAAGATCATCCAGTTCGTCGTAACACAACCGTTTCCGGTCGGTGACCAACGCCGTCTTTGCCCGTTGGGCCGCAGCGTTCCTGATGAGGAATTGCTCAAACCGCATGGTCCTGGTGCCCCCGCCCCGTTGCCCGTTTACGCCGTGACCGGCATTGCGGCCTTTGCCGCGATAAAGGCCGAAATACGCGCAACCGAATCCAGGTTCTGAGGAACGATGTCGGAATCGGCCATCGCTAGGCCGAAGTTGTCCTCAATGAAGGCGACGAGTTCGAGCACGCCGGTCGAATCGATGATGTCGTTCTCTATCAGCGATGCCATATCGGCGAGTTCGTGAGACGTGTCGCCGAAGAGAAAATTCTCTGTGATGAAGGCCTTGACCTTGTCCCTGATCGTTTCCGTCATGTCTTTTCCTTTCTTCGTCTCGTTCAGGCTGCTTCCGCTTCTCGGATGCTGGCGCTGGTGAATGTTTGCAGCCAAAGCTGCGTCGACAGGATGCCGACGAAAGCCGCGTTGTCGCGAAAGCCTGAAGCGGGGCGCGACCGGCACTTTTCGTAAAGCTTGGCGACCGCCTTCGCGCTGAAAAGGCCGCCGGCATCGATGCTTTCCTCGCCCAAGGCAGCGAGGACATAATCGAGTTCGCCTGGACCGCTGAAGGAATGACTGTCGGGTGCACGATAGGGCTGCTTGGTTCGCTTGCCGATGCTGGGGGGCAGGAGATCTGTCGTCGCCTCGCGCAGAATGTGTTTTTCGACCAGGCCCTTGAGCTTCATTTCCGGCGGCAGGCTGGCGGCAAATTCCACCAGACGATGGTCTAGGAACGGAAAGCGCCCCTCAATGCCGTGCGCCATTGCCATTCGGTCGCCCTGGCTCGAAAGAATATAGCCGGGCAGCAGGAAACGGCTTTCGAGATATTGCGCCTGATGCAAGGGATGCCAGCGATCGAAATCCTGCGGAAGACGGCTGACAAGCTCGGCGGTTGCGTCATAGTCCTTGAGTTCAGCGCGCAGATCGCCAGAGAAGAACATTTTCGCCGCGGCCGTGCCTTTGAGACGCGGCCTGTGGGAAAAGAGCGGATCGTCAAGGGCATCGTTACCCGCGCCGAAAAACGCCGCCAGATACTCAGCCGACTGCTGTTTAAGACTCGGCAAGTAGGGGTAGAGTTTGCGGAAGAGATGCGGCCTCATGCGCGAGCCCGGCTGACGGCCGCAGAAGCGGCGCACGCGCGATTCCTTGAAGATGTCGTACCCGGCGAAGACTTCGTCCGCGCCCTCGCCCGTCAGCACCACCTTAAGCCCCGCCTCACGCACCAGGCCCGACAATTGGTATAGTGGAGCGGGCGCCGTTCTGAGAATCGGCCTTTCGGTAAATCGTATGACTTCGGGGAAGGCCCTTGCGATGTCGCCGGCGCCGCAGGCAACGGCACTATGATGCGTGCCGAGCGCTGCGGCCATCTCCTGCTGGAAGGCGCTTTCATCATGTTCCGCACTGTCGAAGGTCACGGAAAACGTCCGAAGACCTTGCGGCGTCATGCCGGCTGCCAAAGCTGAGACGATCGAGGAATCCAGCCCACCCGAGAGATACGCCCCGACAGGCACATCGGCTCGCATGCGGATACGGGTTGCATCCGTCAAGAGCGCACGCAATTCCTCGGCTGCGCCCCTTTCATCCGTGTAGCGGGGCGGCGAATCCCGATCCGGGTACTGAAGGTTCCAATAAGGCCTCGCGACGATCCCGCTCTCGTCGGCAATCATCAAATGGGCGGGCTCAAGCTCATGAATGTTCCGGAAGGGCGTGCGGGGTGCAATCGGCGCCCAGAGTGTGAAAATCTGATCAAGCGCGATCGGGTCGATTTCGGCGGAAACGCCGGGAACTTGGAGGAGCGCTTTGACCTCGGAGGCGAAATAGAGTGTTCCGCCATGCTGCGTATAGAACAGCGGCCGTACGCCCATGCGGTCTCGCGCCAACATCAGACGCCGGCGTCGGGCATCCCAAATCGCAAAGGCAAAGTCACCGTTGAGCATGGAGACGCAGTCCTCGCCCATCGTGTCATAAAGGTGCAGGATGACCTCCGTGTCGCTCAAGGTCCTGAAACGGCGGCCCTTGGCGCGAAGCTGCTCGCGCAACTCGACATAGTTGAAGATCTCGCCGTTGAAGGCGATTGTCAGCTCACCGCTCGCATCGGACATGGGCTGCTGGCCATCGCCGAGCCCGACGATCGATAGTCTCACGTGGCCGAGTCCGATAAGGGGCGCGGTGAAGAGCCCCTGCTCGTCAGGCCCGCGATGAGCTATCGCGGCCGTCATTTTTTCGAGAAGGGGTCTTCCGTCCCGATTTGAACCAAAGTAACCACCAAAACCGCACATGCCAAATCGTTCTCACGCCCCGCAATCACATTCAGAGTATAGACTGAATGCCAACGACAGGAAGTTAAGCGCCAAAGGTTTTTTGTAAAAATGGTAAATTAGTCAGTTGAACACCAGAAAAAAGACGCCGTTCAGCTCACGATAGTAAACTACCTCGTGAAATATACTTATATAAGATTTATAGAAAAATTTATTTAAATGCCGTTGGTAAGTACAATCATTGGGTAACGACGAGCAAAAGGAACACGAGATGTCGTTTGAGTCGAGCAGTCGGGACTTTCCGCCAACGGCTGAAGATTTGTGCATGGGCGGGAAATTTTCTCTTTGTTAACGAAAAGCATTCAACGTCCATGCGCTTGAAGTGCAAGAACCCTCGGAGCGCATGATGGGCTACGATTGGAGCGGCGAACGGACGCGCCGCGTGAAGATGATGAGATATGGCGTCGCCATTGTCCTGGCGATCGGGCTGATTGCCGGTGCGGCCTCGTTGACGATGCAGGCTATTTAGGCTGCGCAAGTCGCAGAGTGATCTCCCAGAACGCACAACCTTCCGATCTAAACTTCTAACTCGAATTGAGTAAGTGCTAAACCTTGACGAGTGGCCCCGCCAGGAGTGAAATCCTGCGTGAGGCGCAAGCCTAGAGGCCGCCGGAATTGCCGCATCTGCAACGGCGGCCTCACCAGCTCCAGGGGCGATAGGTGGACCCCCGCCGCATTATCGATCAGCAGCCGCGCGGGTTCACCTATTGGCGTCAAGGGGCGAACCGCCGCAAGAACACCGGAGGCAGTCCAAGCGCCAGCCTGCTCACCCGAAAGCCTTTTCATCGACAGCCATTCAAGAGATCGCGCGGGAACTAAGATTGCCTCTCCCGTGTTCCTGACGCAGCCGCGAGGAGGGTCAGATGCAGCCGAAATTTATCGCGACGGATGTGTTTCTGCGCTTCGAAAGGGAGTGGCAGCACATGCGTCACGCGGAACGCCACCTGGAGATCGAAGCCGTCAGGGCGAATGATCGGCGTTCCGACAGCACGACGGGGCCGGATTCGGCCGCACCCACGCAGAGCTCGCAAAAGAGCTAGCGCTTCCGTCATACTTCCGGCTGCACTTCCATCAGAGATGCATTTGGTCAAACGTCTCAACCTTTCCGCTGATCCAAAACAGATCGTCCCCGTTCGTTGTCCTCTCAGCACCGAGCAAACGCGAGCGCGGTGGCGTCTGCCCCATGTGGCGACGCAAACATCTCAAGCTGTGCTGCCATTGGTGTTCAGTATTCCTCGGCCCTGGGATGTTAGTCGAGTGCGAAGAAGGCATCACGATAGAAATCCAATGAGACTCTGGCACCGAGAATGAAGCTGGGAGATCAAAACATCAGAACAAATGACCGGAAAATCTGTCGATAAAGGCAACCCGCCTCACTGACCGCCTTCCTTCCGATCGAAATACCTGCAAATTGCCCAGGCGGATCTAAGTGACGGGAAAGACCATAGGAGTAGAACGTTGAGTATATCGCGTTCGGACAAAGAGGAGCGGAGGCTCGAGCTCACCAGCCGGATCGTCGCCGCCTATCTGAGCCGCAATGTCGTTCCTGCCGGCGATCTGTCCAAACTTATCCAGCAGACCTATGCTTCACTGAACGGCACATCTCAGCCAGACAAGGCCGAACCCGCCGTCGAAGAACAGCGCCCTGCCGTCCCGGTTAGGAAGTCCGTAACGGCCGATTTCATCATTTGCCTGGAGGATGGCAAGAAGTTCAAATCCCTGAGGCGGCACCTGATTGCGAAGTATGGTCTCACACCGGAGCAATATCGTGAGAAGTGGGGTCTTCCCGCTGACTACCCGATGATTGCTCCAAACTATGCTCAACAACGCTCGCAGCTCGCACGCGCGTCCGGCTTGGGCAAGAGACGGGCGACATCAGAGCCAGAGCCGGCACCTCCCGCTCGCACGAAAATCGGTCTGAAGTTTCGGGAGTCGCTTGGGCGATCGGAATGAATGCTTACATGGTTGCAAATCTAAAGGCGAGGTTGGCCCGTTTTGAACGCGGACCGATTGTGCGCCGGGCGATCCGCGGACGAAGAGGCAAAGGCGCCAAGGACCTTCGGATTTTGAGGTTCCGGTTCGGAAGATCACACGTCTATCGGCGCGCCCGATACGCTGACAAACCTTCGCACCACTTGTGACCGTCAGCCAGCGCAATCAGGCTTGATCAAACGACGGAAGACCTTTCTCGCAAATCAGCTTGTCGAGTGTGTTGTGGCCGGCCTGCATGATGTCCATGTCGTATATGTGACTGATGGCCGCCAATTCCTTCATCAGATCGCCGACGATCAGGTCAACGCGCCGGGGAGTGCTCGCTTCATCTTGCATTATGGCTGCCTCGAGTTGCTCAAACGGTCCTCCCAGAGCACGGTAGAGCTCCCGGGCCGACATCAGAAGGTTCCGCTGGCGCTGTGCAAGATCACTCATTGAAGCTTCTCCGGCGCAGGCCGCCAGAAGTTTAACAGCTTTGTTTTGAAATTCGCTCATCAATACAAACTCAGATCAAAATCGACGTGCTCAACTAGATATCCCCTAAGTTTGAACGTCGGTTTAATCTCAATCAGCCATGTTGTTGGCGCGGCAGAAGAGCGGCTGGTCGCCGACAGGCTGCCCTGCCGCTAGTCATCTTCGCGGCTGTGCCGCCGATAAAGTCGGTATCCAGCGATGCCTTGCATCGTCATCCTTTGAACTTATATTGCACTGCAACAATAATCAGTCTGTCTGGCCGGACTTTTCCAGGGCTGCAGGCTTCCTACACGAAGGGCCCCGCTCGTTGCGCCTGACCGATGGAGTCATCTCATGATAAATTCAACGTACAATATAGACGCCTCCGCCACGTGCCTGGGCCACATCGATATAGGCGACGCTGTCCGGCGATCTCGCGAAGCGGTGGGATATAGCGTCGAGGACCTCGCATTAACCTGCGGTCTGACTGGCGCCGAAATCACAAGGATTGAACTGGGTGATGATGTCGATCCAGGCAGGCTCAGGCGCATCGCCGCTGCACTTCGAGTGCCAACCTCCACGTTCCTGCTCAACTAGCCACTTTTTCGATCTTTTCGCCAATACCAAAGCCTATGTCGCTCATGCGCCGAAGGCGGGGAGAATATTCTTGACGACAAGATTGCTGGTCCTTGGCAGGGCTGTAGTCTTCGCAGCAGTGAATAATGCTGATCTCAGGCGCGGCATGGAGTGCCGCTTCCAAGCAACCGGCTAGGTTGGCGCGTAATTCTCGCGGAGGCGACGATGTTTATCCTGATTCTCGGCCTGCTGATCTTTCTCGGCGTCCACTCGGTCCGCATTTTTGCGCCGGCCTGGCGCAACCGGCGCATTGCGGTTATGGGAGATGGGCCCTGGAGAGGGTTCTATTCGCTCACCGCGCTGATCGGTTTCGTGCTTATCGCCTGGGGGTTCTCCATTGCCAGGCCGGATGCTCCCGTCCTTTACGAGCCACCGGTCTGGATGAAGCATATCGCTCTGGCGCTGATGCTTTTCGCCTTCATCAGCCTCATGGTGTTTGCCTTCCCTGCGGGTCGCCTGAAGCCGGCGTTGAAGCATCCAATGCTCGTATCGGTGAAGATCTGGGCTCTTGCGCATCTGCTCGCCAATGGCGATCTCGCCTCGCTTTTGCTCTTCGGTGCGTTTCTTGCCTGGGCGGTAGCCGATCGCATCTCGGTCAAACGCCGGGGCGATGACATACCGGCGCCGGGGCCGGCAAAATGGGACATGATGGCTGCGATCGCAGGCGTCTTGGTTTATGTACTGTTCGTATGGAAACTGCACGAATGGCTGTTTGGCGTTACGTCGCTGCCCTGATCCGCACATCGCAGATTGCGGCGGCAATTGGGTAGCAGGAGGGAAGCCCGGTCAGGTGACACCAGCCTTTCCATCCAGCGGGCATAGGCATAGGCTCCGGGTCCTGAGTTTTCCCCGAGCCTCCCGGAGTCCCAGTCCGATGCGTGACCTGCACCTGCCCGGCCGTTCCGTCGTCATCGGCCGGCACGGCGCCGCCGCCACCTCGCACGTTCTTGCCACACTCGCCGCCATCGAGATCCTGCGCCGCGGCGGCAACGCCGCCGACGCCGCTATCGCGGCCTGCGCCGTGCAATGCGTGGTAGAGCCGGGCTCGACCGGCATCGGCGGCGACAATTTCGTTCTCTTCGCCCCCGCTAGCATCAATCTGGCGGGTACCGACACCACGAAGGGCGGAAAAGTCTATGGCCTGAACGGCTCGGGTCGCGCGCCTAAGGGACTCACCGCCGAGCATCTGCTGAAGCAGGGATTGACAGAGATCCCGCTGACCTCGGTGCATGCCGTCACCATCCCCGGCGCAATCGATTCCTGGAGCAAGCTGAACCAGCGCTTCGGCTCCATGCCGCTGGCCGAGCTGCTGCAGCCCGCCATCCGCCATGCCGAGGAAGGTTTTGCGTTGACCGAGCGCGTCGCCATCGATTGGGCCCGCAACGAAGGCAAGCTGAAGGCGGACGCCAATACCGCGCGCATGTGGTTGAAAAACGGCGGCCGCGCCCCTGAGGTCGGTGAGGTCTTCCGCCAGCCCGAGCATGCGAAGGTCTTCCGCGAGATCGCCGCCAAGGGCCGCGACGGCTTTTACACCGGCTGGGTCGCCGAGGACATGGTGACCTACTTACGCAGCCTGGGCGGCATGCATGCGCTGGAGGATTTCGCCACGCAAGAGGCCTTCTGGGTCGAGCCGATTTCGACGACATATCGCGGAATCGAGCTGCTGGAGATTCCGCCGAACGGCGTCGGCATCACGACATTGCTGATGCTCAACATCCTGAGCGGCTTCGACTTGAGCAAATACGATCCGGTCGGCGTCGAGCGTTTTCATATCGAAGCCGAGGCCACAAGGCTGGCCTTCCAGGCGCGCGATATGTATGTCGCCGACCCCGCCTTTGCCGATGTGCCTGTGCACAAGCTGCTCTCGCGCGGCTTCGCCGATGAGCTGCGCAGCCGCATCGACCTGAAGAAAGCTATGCCGGCCCTAGGCCCGGCTGGCGGCACCACTTATCGCGATACGATCTATATCGGCGTGGTCGACGAGCAGGGCAATGCCTGCTCCTTCATCAACTCGCTGTTCTGGCCCTATGGCACCGGCCTGACCAGCCCGAAGACCGGTGTGCTGCTGCAGAACCGCGGCGCCGGCTTCCGCGTCGATCCCGCGCATCCCAATTGCGTGGCGCCCTGGAAGCGCCCACTGCACACCATCATCCCGGCGATGGCCCTGAAGGACAGCAAGCCTTGGCTCTGCTTCGGCGTGATGGGCGGCGGCTTTCAACCGGTCGGCCAAAGCCATGTGCTGACCAATATGCTCGACTTTGGCATGAATGTGCAGGAGGCCATCGACTGCGCCCGCGGCTTTCACCAGATGGGCCGATTCGAGGCCGAGCGCGGCATCCGCAAGGATGTGCTGAACGGCCTCGCGGCGCTGGGCCACGAGATCAAGATGGCCGAGATGCCCCATGGCGGAGGCCAGGCGATCATGATCGACGCGGCCAGCCGCGTGCTGCAGGCCGGCTCGGATCCGCGCAAGGACGGCTGCGCGCTGGCTTATTGAAGCATGCGTGCTAATAGCCGCTTACCCTCCCATCGCTGGCGCGATGGGCCCCCTCTCCCGCTTCAGCTATCGGATTCACATCACGTGTACAAAAGAAGCGCCACCTTGAGAAAGGTGTAGTCATCTGGGCTCCGCCTTCGATGCCGGCATCTAGGGCGCTTGTGTCGCCCCAATCATGCGGTCCAACCGGTAGTTCCCGACGATACATTATCGATCTTCGTGTGTAGCACAGAAAGGGAACATCTAGCCGGCGACCCGTGGTCCGATGAACTTCTTCTCATATCTGTTACCGACCAGCGTTAACACCTTCACATTGCAGGTACGGCCCGTGCATCAGCGGCTCTGGATAGTTACCCGGCGCTAGGCCGGATCAGAGGTCGTCGGCGTAGGCAACGAAGATTGCGGCACTCGCGCCGACAATTCCGACGCACTGGAGCAAGAAAACAAGCACGTCTGTGGACATCGCGGCATCCTCCGCAAAAATGCACCGTTCCCTCTGATTTAGGGCCTTCTTATGTTCGACGACGCCGTTTAATTATCGGGGTGATGTCGCGACGCAGGAGTTCCGAGACGAAACGTCCGGTATGCTCGGCAGCCCCGATGCCAGATGTTCGAAAAGGTCCTGCCCGGGCGGCGTCAATTCCTCCCCGGAGCCCACGCAGATTGCTAGCCGGCGTGCAGCCCACGCATCGGCAAAGCGGATGGAGGCGATCTTTGCAGACCTGCGGGAGCGCCGCGCTGCCGATTCGGGCACTATGCCGAGCCCGACGCCGCCACCCGCCATATGGCAGATGCCCTCGAAGGTGCGTACCCGCACGCGCATCTTCAACCTGACGCCTATCCTCGCGGCCTGAGCCTCGATGTGATCCTGCAATGCGCCGCCGGACAGCCCTACAAAGTGCTGATGCACGATGTCCGCAAAGGCGACGCCCTCCTGATCTGCAAGCGGATGGTCGCGGCATAACGACCACCAGCCGGTCTATGGCGAAGGGACTGAGTTTCAGGTTGGTGGTGTCGACTGCATCCGAAAGAATGCCGATCTCCGCCAGCCCGTTCGACACGGCTCTAGCGACCTCGAAACTCTGCCGCTCCATCAGTTCGACTCGATCCGCGGATGGGCCGCCATCCAGGTGCCTAGTCGGGTCGGCAGGAACTCGGTGACTGCGACCGTGTTCGCGGCAAGTCGCACGGTCGCGCGAATGCCGCTAGCATACTCGCCGAGCTCGCCGCGCATCTCGGCCATCTGGCGCAGGACCAGGCGAGCGTGGTGTGCCAGCGCTTCACCGGCCGGCGTCGGCAGACGCCGCGGCGGCCGCGCTCGAGCAATTTGACTTCGCCGCTGGCTTCCATATCGCTCAGACGCTCGCTGGCGGCCGCTAACAACAGCCCCACATCCGCCGCCCCGCGGGTGATGCTGCCGGCATCCACAACGGCGCGGAACAGGCGAAGGTCCGTCAGGTCGAAGCGCACGACGCTGAGAATATCCGATAAATAGCCTTCGGACCAGCCGAAGCCTGACTACGGATCATCCGCATTGTGAGCGTCGCAAAACCCATTACGAAAAGGGGCATGATACACTTTTCGCTCCCGTTCGTCGTCACTGTGGCCGCGACCTTCTTTGCCGCAGGCGTCGTCAAAGGTGTCACCGGAATGGGGCTGCCGACTGTTGCTATGGGCGTGCTCGGCGCGCTGATCTCTCCGCTGGCCGCCGCCGGCCTGCTGATCGTCCCATCCTTTGTGACCAACGTTTGGCAGCTTTTTGTAGGTCCGAGCTTCGGTTTGCTCTTGCGCCGGCTTTGGTCGATGATGTTGGCGGTCGTTCTGGGGACGACTGCCGGCTCATCGCTGCTCGCCAGCAGCAATACCACGCTGACGACGAGCGCACTCGGGGTAGCACTTGTCGTCTACGCCGCTTATACACTCTACGCTCGCCAGCTCCGGGTACCGCCGAGGGTGGAGCCATGGCTGTCCCCCGCTATCGGCGGGTTAACCGGTGTGGTCACGGGCGGTACCGGCGTCTTTGTCATCCCCGCAGTGCCCTACCTTCAGGCGCTCGGTCTCGAGAAGGATGATCTGGTTCAGGCGCTTGGCCTGTCTTTCACCATCTCCACGATTGCGCTTGCGGCGGGGCTGGCATGGCGAGGCGTCTTTCAGATCGAGAATCTGGCCATGTCAGCGCTCGCGATCGCTCCAGCGCTGGGCGGCATGTGGGCCGGGCAGGTCATCCGCAGCCGTGTCACTCCATCGACCTTCCGGCGCTGGTTCTTGATCTGTTTACTCCTTCTCGGCGCTGAAATGTTCGCCCGACCGTTTCTCTGAGCGCGGCAATCGGCAGCGATAAGACGACTATCTCGCACCTTTGAGTCGGTGGGACCGAGGGGGTCGCAGCGGATTCGAACTTTTCGTCGCGAGCGCATAATCCCGCTAAGTGGATGAAGTGGCCATTCGCGTTTTCGAATTAGACTTCCGCTCACCCCCATAGTGGCCTGTTTATTCGTCGCCTTGGAAGGACTCGAACCGCAGACGACCGTGAGTGAAAAGCTATGTACTGCCCCGTTTTTTGGCTCGCCGCGCCGGCAGTTCCCCCAATCCCAATCATGCGGTCCAACCGGTAGTCGCAGTCGATGCATTATGCGATCTTCTTAGCACAGAACGGGAACAACCGGCTGGTTCTCGCCGGTATGCCAGCTCCTTTAGACGCGCTACGCGCGAGGAAGGTGAAGAATCGACCCACAGCAGTCATCCGGGCTTGCTCGCCCTACGGCGCAAGTTGGCCCACAGCGGTCGCTGCGTGCCACGCCAAATTTCACTATGCAGCAGCGTGATCAATGTGCAAGGCGCGAAGCACATGGGGCAAATCGTGTCCGAGGCGGCCACAGTCGCGCAGCGGCTCATCTCATTCCGCGCGCACCTGCCGGCGAACCGGCGCGAAGCGACGGTGGCGTCGCGGCTGCCGAGGAGGGCAGCCGATAGGCGTTCGCGGCCCGAAAGCCGTCGAAGAACTCGATCGGAGGCCGCCGGGGCTCGATGGCGTCATCAGCATGATCGGCGGCACCGCGCCGAGCCCCAGATGCTTCATCGCGGTTGCTCGTTCCGTATGATGCCCTTGTAATATGCTCCCCTCTTAGGAAAGGGGTGGTTCACCACCACCTTGGCCCTGAGAGAGTTCTTCTGGGTTGCAGAGGTCATATCGTGGCCGATATTGATCGGTTTCGACGTGACCCCCTGATAGTAACTGCCACCTGCGAGTGTTGGGACCGGTGCGCTGAAGATTGCGGCCGCCAAGATGGCTGTTGGGAATGGGATGGTCGCAAGCTTAGTCATCGTCTTTTATCCTTGATGTGTGCGAATCTTTGGCAGAGGTCCCGGCGCGACTGTGTAACATATCCAATTGGAGCCCAGTGCGGATCCATGCTCTTCCTTCCGAGTCAAGGAAGGCCCAGGGCGGGCCCGTTGATGGACAGGAAGCGCCGGACGGCCGTGCCTTCGGGTCCCTTGTGGAAGCGGCGTACCTCCTGTGGGATACCGGCGTCGGCCTTCGAGACGCGATTGCCGACGACCTTAAGTCCGGTCGGTTGATGCGCGTCACCTTTGCGGACGCGGAGCCCGAGACACCCGCGATCTGGGCGGTTTATCCGACGACTAGGCTCGTTCCGCCCAAGGTTTGCGTTTTTTATCGACAAGCTTGTGAGCGCACTCTCGGAAACCAAGAGCGCAGTCACCTGATGTCCTGGGTCGGCAACCTGCCGCGTGCTCGCGAATGCCCGTTCAGCGCCGGCTCTGCGGGGCCGGCGACGTTTCGATCGCCGCCGGCCCCGGATTTTCTTAGGCTTTGATGAACTCGAGCAGATCCGAATTGATCACATCGGCATGCGTCGTCAGCATGCCGTGCGAATAGCCTTCGTAGATCTTCAGCGTGCCATTTTTCAGAAGCTTGACGGCGAGCCGCGCGGAATTGTCGATCGGCACGATCTGGTCGTCGTCTCCGTGCATGACCAGCGTCGGCACCTCGACCTTCTTGAGGTCCTCGGTGAAGTCGGTTTCGGAGAATGCCTTGATGCCGTCGTAGTGGGCCTTGGCGCTGCCCATCATGCCCTGTCGCCACCAGTTCTGGATCGCTCCGGTCGAGACCTGCGCACCGGGGCGGTTGAATCCATAGAAAGGCCCACTCGGCAGATCGAGGAAGAACTGCGCACGGTTTGCCGCGAGCTGAGCGCGCAGACCATCGAACACCTCGATCGGAAGTCCGCCGGCGTACGCTTCCGTCTTGAGCATGATTGGCGGTACCGCGCCGACCATGACGAGCTTGGCGACACGGCCCGCACCATGGCGAGCGACATAGGCTAGAGCCTCGCCGCCGCCCGTTGAGTGGCCGATATGGATGGCATCGCGCAGATCGAGCTCGGCGGCAAGCGCGGCGACATCCGCTGCATAGTGCGCCATATCATGGCCATCGCCGACCTGAGTCGAGCGACCGTGGCCGCGACGGTCATGGGCAATGACGCGATAACCCTGCCCCAGGAAATAGAGCATCTGCGCGTCCCAATCGTCGGAGGAAAGCGGCCAACCATGGTGAAACACGATCGGCTGGCCGGAGCCCCAGTCCTTGTAGAAGATTTCGACGCCGTCCTCGGTCCTAATGAAATTTTGCGTCATGGAAGCCATTCCTTTGCTTTGGTTCGAGATAGAGACTGCCGCCGCGAAGCCTCCGGGGCTACGACCGCGATCAGGGGGAAAATGCCAGGTTTCGGCGCCGCGTCCGGAAGGGGCGCGGCGCCGAAACCGTGGATCAGAGCGTCGCGCTATAGTTCAGCGGTACCCAATCAAAGTTGTCGCTGTCCGTGCCGACATGGCCGATGCCGGGGAAACGCGTATGCGCGCCGGCAACGAGGTATCCCTCCTTGACCGCCTCAGCGAAGGCAGCATCGCGCGCGCTTGCAGCCGCGGCCGGGTCCTCGTCGAAGCCGATCGTCACGTCCGGCTCGTCAAACTGCACGACATCGCCGTGGGTGATGTCGCCCCAGAACACCACTTTCTGGCCCTTGCTCTCGATGGCGACCGCGCTATGGCCGGGAGTATGGCCGGCACGCAGGATCGTCTTGAAGCCCGGCACCGGCTCGGTCCCGTCGGCAAAGGTCTTCAGCCGGCCGGCGTCGCGGTAAGGCGCAAGCGCCTGCACGGCCATCGAGAAGAAGTCCTTTTTCGCCTCCGGTGCGGCGTCGCGGTTGGCAGAGCTCAGCCAGAAATCGGCATCGCGCTGGTTCAGGTGAACCGTCGCGTTGGGAAAGACGATCTTTTCCCCGGCAACGAGGCCGCCCAGGTGATCCACATGGGCATGGGTGAGGATGATGTCGTCGATCTGCTCCGGCTGGTAGCCGGCGGCGATGAGGTTGGGAACGAGCTTGCCGAGCGTCGGGCCGAAAAAGCCTCCGGCACCGGAATCGATAAGCACCAGCCGGTCATTTGTATTGACCAGAAAGGCATTGATCGACAGCTCGACCGGCGACTCGAGGAATGCCTTGTTGAGCAGCGCCGCGACCTGATCCCACCGGCGTAGAGGGTCTCGGCGGGAAACTTCGCCGTTCCGTCGGAAAGCGCGGTGATCTCGAAGTCGCCCAGCATCATCCGATAGTAGCCTGGAGCCTGGGTCTTGACTGCTGCGCCTTCGCGGCCGCGCCGAGCGGCGCAAGTGTCGTCATCGCTGTGGCGGCCAGCATGAGGGAGAGCGTTCCCTTAAGTACCGATCTGCGAGTGGTCATCGTACTCTCTCCTAGGTTTGCTGGGGACGATTGATCGACAAAAGGTGGCTCACGACGGGCGCTTCTGCACCCTTGTGAAAGCGGCGGACTTCTTGCTGGACATCGGCGTCGGCCTTAGAGACGCGCCGGTGCTGGCGCAGGTGCTCGGCCCAGGATTCAACCATGAACCATTCGACGATCCTCTCCGGATCGGCAGCGTCCTCGGTGACGCCCCAGCCATACGCCCCGTCGCGACGGCGCTCGTTCGAAAGCCTCGCCAGTGCCGTCAGGAAGTCCGGACGCTCGGTTTTGTCGACTTTATACTCGATGAAGATGAGGACGGGACCGCGGTCGTTGTCGACGGGTGCGGCGACCAACGGTTCGGGCCAATGGTTTGAGGCGATAAGATCGGACTCGCCCTTCGGCAGCTTGACGAAATGGAAGAGGAGTCCGGCTGCAGCAAGGCCAATGGCACTGATATTGAGAGTGAGCGGGATGTCCAGTGCCTCAGCGACAGCGCCCCAGGCGAGACTTCCCGCCGTCATCGCACCGTTGAAGACGGTCAGATAGACGGCCAGCGAGCGGCCCCGCACCCAATTAGGCAGGATCGCCTGGGCCGCGCCGTTCAACGTGGTCAGCGCCGTGATCCAGGCAGCGCCGAGCGCAAGAAGTGCCATGATGGCTGCCCATTGCGGCGGGGCGACCGAGAGGATTGCCATGACTGCTGCGGTAACGACTGCGGCCCCCAGCAGAAGCGCGTCGGCGTCGAAACGTGTCCGCAGCCTCGGCAAGATTAGAGCGCCGCCGATGGCTCCAGCGCCGACCGCGCCAAGGAGGATGCCGTAAAAGCCCGCGTCGCCGCCGAGGAGATTGCGGGCGACGAGTGGAAGAAGCGCCCAGACGGCACTGGCGAATGCGAAGAAGACAGCCGCGCGCAACAGCACGACGTGCAGCTCGCGGCTGGCCTTCGCGAAGCGGAGTCCGGCGCGGAAGGCTCCGAAGAAGCGCTCCGAGAGTCCGTCGTCTGGAGTTGCGGGGCGTCTCCACCACATCAGAGCCACGATCACGAAGACATAGCTGATGACGTCGACGCCGTAGGTGACGGCCGCGCCAAACCAAGCGAGCAGCAGGCCACCGACCGCCGGACCGATCGAACGGGAAATGTTGATGCCGAGCGAGTTCAGGGCGACAGCGCTCTTGACGTCCTGTTTCGACACAAGCTCGGGAACGATCGCCTGCCATGTGGGAGCCATCAGCGCCGCGCCGATTCCGCCGACGAAGGTGAGCGCGATCAGCGAGCTGACCGACTGAAGTCCGGTCGCCGACAAGAGCATAAGACAGACGCTGGCGGCCGCAAGGAGAAGCTGGATGACGATCAGCAACTTGCGGCGATCGAGAATGTCGGAAAGCACCCCTGCCGGAATAGCCAGCAGGAAGATCGGAAGCGTCCCGGCAGCCTGCACCATCGCGACGGCGGCGGGCGCAGCCGACAGGTCGGTCACCAGCCAGGCACTGGCGACATCGCGGATGAAACTGCCGGTGTTGCCGACGATCGTCGCGACCCAGAGGACGGCGAAGACCTTCTGGCGCAGCGGCGCAAAGCCACTTGTCGTTGCTGCTGCGTCCGTCATAGCGCACGCATCTTTCCGGAAACGGTGCGCTCGTGCAGATCGTGCCAGGCAACAAGGACGAACGCGCCGGCGAGGCCGAGATGCTCGAAGAAACCGTTGGTCACCATCATGCGCTCCATGCCGGACGGCAGCTCCCAGAAGCGGAACGCCAGGAAGGTCGCCGCCACGGTAAAGCCTGCCAGGCAGAGTGCGGCCGCCCAGCGGAAGATGCCGAGAAGGATGAGCGCCGACATCGCGAGTTCGAAGACGATGACCCCGACCGCGAACAGCGGAGCCGGCGTCAGGCCAAAATGGTTCATCTCCGCGATCGCGCCGCCGAAGTCATATATTTTCATCAGCGGCCCCTGGATGTACGCCGAACACAGGGCAAGCAGCGCGAGGAAGCGGAGCGGCGGAGATGCAAGGGGCCGCACATAAGCCGCCGCGCGCGTTTCTTTCGAAATGGTCGTCATGGCCCGGTCCCTTCCTATACGGCCCAGCAGGAGCAGCCGAGTGCGCCGAAGAAGCCCTTGAGGTCCGAAATCGGCAGCTTCGATGTCCATGCCCCGGCATGGTCGTGGCCATGGACGTTGCAGTTGCTGGCGCAGCCGCAGGTGGCGATCGCCGTCCGACGCAGAGAGCGCTTGCCCGCGCCCTCCGGTTCTCCCCAGGCCGCATAACCGCCGAAGGTGCGCACCGGGGACCAGTCCGGCATTGCCGGCGGAACGTCATTTTCGTTGAAATCGGCGAAAGCGCCGGCCCCGTAGACGATCTTGCCGCCGACCATGGTGAGCTCGGACGTCAGGAACGATATTTCGTCTTCCGCGCAGGCAAAGAAATCCTTGTCGGGCACGATCAGGTCGGCGAACTGGCCCTTCTCGATCCGGCCCTTCTTGCCTTCCTCGTTGGAGAACCAGGTGACGTTCTCGGTCCACATCCGAAGTGCCGTTTCGCGGTCGAGGCAGTTGGCGCGCGGATAGAGCTGCATGCCGCCGAGCGTCTTTCCAGTGATCATCCACGAGAGCGAGACCCAGGGATTGTAGGAGGCGACTCGGGTGGCATCGGTGCCGGCCGAAACGTGCACGCCTTTCTCCAGCATCTTCGCAATCGGCGGCGTTGCCTCGGCGGCCCCATGCCCGTATCGCTCGACGAAGTATTCACCCTGATAGGCCATCCGGTGCTGGGTGGCGATGCCGCCGCCGAGCGCGGCGATGCGGTCGATCGATCGCTCCGAGATCGTTTCCGCATGGTCGAAGAACCAGTTGAGCCCCTCGAGCGGCATGTCCTGATTGACCTTCTCGAACACATCGAGCGCCCGTGAGATGGTCTCGTCGTACGTAGCGTGCATGCGCCAGGGCCAGCGGTTCTCAACGAGCACACGCACGACCTCCTCGAGGTCGCCTTCCATCTCCGGCGGCATGTCCGGGCGTGGCTGGCGGAAATCCTCGAAGTCGGCGGCGGAGAACACCAGCATCTCGCCGGCACCGTTGTGGCGGAAATAGTCGTCGCCCTGCTTGTACTTCACCGAAGAGGTCCAGTTGAGGAAGTCCTGCTTCTCCTCCTTGGGCTTTTGGGTGAAGAGATTGTAGGCAAGACGAACCGTCATCTGCCCCTCGTCGGAGAGCTTCTGGATGACTGCGTAGTCGTCGGGATAGTTCTGGTAGCCGCCGCCGGCATCGATGACACCGGTGACGCCGAGACGGTTGAGCTCGCGCATGAAGTGGCGGGTCGAGTTGACCTGGTAGTCGAAGGGCAGCTTCGGCCCCTTGGCGAGCGTCGAATAGAGAATGCCGGCGTTGGGTTTTGCGAGCAGCATACCGGTCGGATTGCCGCTGGCGTCGCGGATGATCTCACCGCCCGGCGGGTTTGGCGTGTCCTTCGTATAGCCGACGGCGCGCAGCGCGGCACCATTGAGCAGGGCGCGATCATAAAGATGCAGCAGGAAGACCGGCGTATCCGGCGCAACGGCGTTGATCTCCTCGATGGTCGGCAGACGTTTTTCGACGAACTGGTGCTCGGTGAAGCCGCCGACGGCTCGCACCCATTGCGGCGGTGGTGTGATCGCCACCTGACGTTTCAGCATGTCCATCGCATCGGCGAGCGAGCGCACGCCGTCCCAGCGGAGCTCCATATTGTAGTTGAGACCGCCACGGACGACATGCGTGTGATTGTCGATCAGGCCCGGCAGAACGCGCTTGCCCTTGAGGTCGATCACCTTCGTGCCTGGTCCGGCAAGCGCCATGATGTCCCTGTCGTGGCCGACCTCGAGGAACTTGCCGTCCTTGACGGCGACCGCCGTGGCGTGCGGATTCGTGCGGTCGAGCGTGGTCACCAGACCATTGTGCAGGATCAGATCGGCCCTCATTGGCTTGTCTCCTGAGGTCGGAATGGCATAGGCGGCGCGCGCCGGTGAGAACAGGTTAGGGAGCGCCAGGGCGGACGCTGCTCCCAGAAAACCGCGGCGGGTCGGCATTAGCTGATCTCCCGTGCCGACGGCTGGTCGGGCGCAACAACAGGCTTATGGGCGGCCCCGGTCGGCAGTTCCCCGAAAACATGCGGCAGGCAGTGGCTATTGAACCACGAAATGTTGACCGGATTGCCGGACATCAGGCGCTTGACGAGTGGCACTGCCTGTTCGCCGACGAGGATCCCTAAGAGCCCCACCAACGCGATCACCGGCGGAGCCGGGGAGCGAACGTTGAGCAGGCTGTAGATGACACCGACGAGTAGCCCGGCCCCGAGTGAAAGGAGATACATCTTCATCGTCAATCCCTTTAACAATTGGTCGTCTCCACTCCGACCGCGTGGGAGCGGCCGGAGCGGTGCTCGGCTGAGCAAACCCAGTGAATGTCAGTGGCCTTCGGAGGCGCCGAACATGGTCTTGGCGTAGATGATACCGAGGCCGTAGGCGCCGCCGAATTTTTTGGCGATGCCGGTGGTCATGTCGTAGGTTTCGGTGCGTGCCCAATCGCGCTGCAATTCGAGCATGTATTGGAGCGAGGTCATCGGACGGACTCCGGCTTGCACCATGCGGTCCATGGCGCGCTCATGCGCCTCGTCCGACACGTCGCCACAGGCATCGGCAACGACGTAGGCTTCGAATCCCTGATCAAGCGCGGACAGGGTCGGGCCGACGATGCAGACTGAGGTCCACAGGCCGCAGAAAACGAGGCGCTTCTTACCGATGCGATTGACCTCCTCGATCACCGCGGCATCTTCCCAGGTGTTCATCGAGGTGCGGTCGAGCAGCGGCTGTCCGGGGAAGGCATCGGTGATCTCCGAGAACATGGGACCGGAGAAGCTCTTTTCCGCGACGGTCGTCAGGATCGTCGGGACGCCGAAGCCGGCAGCCGCGTTGGCGACCAGCGCCGCATTGTTGCGCAGTTGCACAGCGTCGATCGACTTTGTCGCAAAGGACATTTGCGACTGGAAGTCGATCATGATCAGGGCGTGATCCTTGGGCGAAACGAGAAGTTTCCCGGGGTTCGGTGTCGCGGTCATGGTAGTGGCCTCTTTCGGTTCGTTGCTGATGTCCGACACAATGCCGAGGACGACTGCCCATTTCTTGTAACGAAAGAGGGACTTTTGTACTTTTTGATTGCCGCCAAACCTGCGCCCGGACGAATTGATGCAAGATCACTTGCTTCAGTTGAACCAGTAAGAGGTGTCAACCGTACCGTCGCATAGCGCGCTCTTGGCCTCCCCCAAGGCTCCCTGACGGGAACCGCTCTTCTTTTCAAGCGCCCAACTTAGGACTGCCGGCTTCGTCTCCAGGCCCCGGGGGTGGCGCCTATCGACTGGACAAAGGCGCGAGTGAAGTGGCTTTGGTCCGCGAAGCCGCAGATGGTAGCGATCTCACTGAGAGACCTCTGCGAGAACTGCAGCAAATCAACGGCCTTTTCGATGCGTTGCTGCAACAGCCATCGATGCGGCGTCTTGCCCATCGTTTCACGAAAGGCCCGTAGAAATGTCGCCTGTGACAGATTGCAGGCCGAAGCGAGCTCCTCGACGCTCAGGTCACCATTCAACCGGCCCTGGACGAGATCCTTGATCTTTGTCTGGCAATGTGAGGAAAGTCGGCGTCCGCTCGCGGCCGTCCCGCCGCGGCCGTTGCCGTACCGCTGAACAATATGAAGCCCGATTGCGACCGAGAGCTGGTCGACAAACAAGGCGCTCCGGTCCGCGCGCCCATCCACCGTCGCAAACAAGGCGCCCAGCATGCCGCCGAGCACAGGATCTGGGTGCGCGGCAACGGGGCGTAACTCGCTGACACTTCTGAGGTCCGCCGCGTCGGCGATCCGCTCGAGTGCGTTGTGATTGATTTCGAGCAGCATGAAGTTGAAGGAACCGCTCAGGTCAGCGCGATAATCGTCGGCGAAATTCCGCAAGTAAACGGCGTTCTGCTCGAAATCATGCATAGTCGAATGATGTTCTTTGAAGATACGGCGCCTGTGTCCGCCTGCTGCGGAAAGGCCGACCAGATATCCACGCCCGGTCGCTGGCGTCGTGACCCTGCCGGGCGGCGCCGAAGCCGACCTCTTGCGATAGAAGGTCATGTCGCGACCCTCGAGCATTCGGTCGTCGTCTAGCCTGTCCATAGAACAACCAAGACTGTCGTGCGGTCTTCTGCTTGCTGCAATCGAGGAGACGTCGGTCATGGCCTTTGGGTCCTGAAAGTTGAGCTTACCTGCAGCGTAGACCGCTTCGACCGCACTAAGCATCGGCACAGGACCAAGGCAGTACGCGGGTCGCGGTTTAAAGAGACAGCCTCCAGATGGTGCTCGGAGTCGCGATGAATGGCCCCATCATCGCCGCGACCGGGATATCGTTCTTGTACGAAACTCACGTATTTTGCATGATATGAGCCAGCCGCTGGGATCAATCCCCGAGCTGATCCAAGGCCACGCTGAAGGGCTTGTTCTTTCGTCTGAACCGTGCCGGTGTCTCACCCGTCAGACTTGTGAAGACCCGTGTCATGTGGCTCTGATCGGCGAAACCGCAACTGATCGCGACCTCCGCTATCGGCAGGTCCTGCAGCAACAGTTCCTTGACCCGCGCGATCCGGTATTCGGTCAGCCATTTTGAAGGGGTGCGCCCAAAGCTTTCCTTGAAAGCCTTGTTGAAATAGCTACGCGACAGTTCGCAGCGAGAAGCCAGATCTCCAATCGAGAACGGTTTGTTGAAATGAGCAGCCAAAAATTCCGTAGCGAATCTTTCCTGCCAGGGCGCCAAGGTCCCCTTCTTATCCACGGGGAAGTGCAGCCCGCCATAGGTTTGACTGAGGTGCGCCAGCATCGCGAGATTGATCTGCTCCAGAAAAAGAGGATTGGCCTGTTCGGGGTTGTCGAGCGATGGCAGCAATGCCTGGGCGAGGCCATGCATGACCGGATCTATGCGGCCTTGGACGCAAGTGAGCGCCGTGTATTCGCTACGCCCGACCTCTTCCGCGAAGGCACGCATGCGGGAAAACGGAACATGGAAGCGGATATTGTCGAACGGCGAAAGGTGATGGCACTGCCACTGATCGCGAAGATCGGTGATCGCAAGCGACGCCTTGGCGTGTCCGCCTTCGTAGATCAATCGGCCACGTCGCCATAGCCGATGGGCATCGAAGTCACGAAGCTGAATAATGACGCCAAATGCGTCTGTGCACGGGATGGCCGATGCGACGTCCAGATCGAAACGATCGGAATACGTCCTCGTAACGATTATATCGCCGGCAGCAATTGACTTGACGATCGGGTCCGGCCCATGGCTTGCGGCGTTCAATCTTTCATGCAGGGCCATCGGCGTCGTCTCCCGATTTCTGGCTAGGCGCGATAACACCGTTTAATGGTGTGTCGGATGCTACAGTAGTTCAGGGTACGGATACAGGGCTGACACTCGTTCGCACGAAGCCGCAAGCGATTTACCCTTCCCATCATTGGAGCCAGCGCGCCCGCCAGGCTGACGGGGTGGCGCCGGTCACTCGACGGAATACCTTGGTGAAATGATCCTCGTCGGTGAAGCCGCATCGGGTGGCGATCTCTACGAGTGTCAATGCACGCTCGGCGAAGTACTGCTTGGCACGCCCAATTCGATGGCGCATGAGCCACTGTTGCGGTGTCTCGCCAGTCACGCCCTTGAAGCCTCGGATGAAATCACGGCTGGACACACCAGCCGCCGAAGCTACTGCCGCGATCGGGAAGTGATCGGCAAAATGGTCGATCATGAAGTCCTTGGCGGCCTTTTCCTGCCAGACTGAGAGGCGCGCTGTACTGGAGCCCGGCTCACCGGAAAGATCGCCATGAGCGTGAAGCAGGTGGGCACAGATGGCGATTGCGATGTGCTGCAGAACTGGAGCGTGGAAGCTCCCTTGCTTTTCAAAAAGCGGCAGAAGAGCTGCCCCAAGATTGCGCATGACATCATCGTACTCACCCCGCCGGCATCTAAGCCTGGTTGCTTTTGGGGCAGCCGAGAACTCGCCTACTTCCCGAAAGAGCTCTCGCGGCAGCTGGAAAGCGAGTGAATCGAGATTGCTGAAAAGGCGGATGCAGGCGCCAGGGGCCAGATCGACGAGACAAACGGAACCCTGCCGAAAGCGGCGAACTTCGCTCTCCGTACCATCGGGAGCAACGTCGCAATGGTGCGCATCCTTCAGATAGAGCATTAGGAAATAGGCGTCGTCCGGCGGCAAGGACACCAGGCGGCTCGCATACCCGTTCAACCGCCAGTCCAAGCGCGTCACAGAAAATCTGGCATCACGAACCGGTCGAGCCAAAAGACATGGAGTGTGCGGCAAGCCGAAATGAGCGCCCACGCCCTCTCCCCTTCCCGTCCTATGATTCATCCGCACCTCCCAATAGATGCCTGCTCTTGTGCTGCGAGAGGTCCAGTCGCGACCGGGTTCATTCCGGGCCGACAGAGGGGTATTCGCCGACGTGCAAAGAAAGACGCGTTTTCCCGACCGTGACGATCTCTACCACAGATGGGGGCCCATATAGGCGGTTGCTGTCCCATTCAAAAGGAAGGATGCCAGCTAGCCAGCTCAATTTCTTGTAATATTTGCTCGCCTTTTGCCGGATAAGACACGTTTCACGCCAAATAGGACGGGAGCCCGCCTCCGCTTTACAGCGGGCGCGTATGGGTAACGTACTTTTCGAAGAAGTCCGAGAATTTGGCAACCCGCATCGGCAGTTTCTCGTAGGGAGGATAATAGAGTGTCAGCCAGAGCTCGGGAGGCTCCCACTCGGCAAGGACTTGCTTCAGCGTGCCCCGTGCCATCGCATCGTCGACGATGAAGTGCGGCAGCAGGGCCACGCCTTCTCCGTTTTCCGCCATTCTTGCGATGAGCTCGCCATTGTTCGCGGCCAGCAATTTGCCGGCTCTTGTCTTTCGTCTTCGTCCGCCATGCGTCAGTTCCCAGCTCTCGGCGATCGCCTCCTCGTCATAGGCAATGCAGGCATGGCGATCGAGGTCGTCGGGCGTCTCAGGTGTTCCAAAAGCGGCGAGATAGCCTGGGGAGGCAACAAGGACACGCCGCACGCGACATACTTTGCGCCATATCGTTGACTTGTCGCCCGGCGGCTCCGAGACCCTCACCGCGAGATCGAAACTGTCGGAAACGATGTCGATGAACCGGTCGGTCAGGGTAAGCGAAACACTCGTCCGCGGATATTCGACCCGAAAGCCTGAGACGATGTCCGGCAGGATGTGTTGGCCGAGCGACAGCGGCGCGTTGATGCGGATCAGCCCGGCGACATCCCCATGCTGTTCGCGCAGTTCCTCCCTCGCCTGGTCGAACTGTCTAATCAGCGGCTCGATGCGCGCCGCGTAGACGGCTCCGGCCGAGGTCAGCGAAACCTGACGCGTCGTTCGCAGCAGGAGCTGAACTCCAAGGCTATCCTCCAGCGCACTGACGGCGCGGGTAACGGTCGGCGCCGTCATCGATAGCTGGCGCGCCGCCGCCGTGAAGCTGCGCTGCTGCGCCACTGCTAGGAATACGCGGATATCGCCTAGATCGCTCATGCCCTTTTATTGCAATAAATGCAACAATATTGTCAATATTATTGCTATTCATTTTCGCGACGGCCTGACCGACCTTTGCTCTCGGAAGTAACCGAACCAGAGAGAGACCACCATGCTCACACAGATCAAAGGGCTTCACCACGTCACGTCGATGGCCGCCAATGCCCAGGAGAACAGCGATTTCTTCACCAAAACACTCGGCCTGCGCCGGGTGAAGAAGACAGTCAATTTCGATGACCCGGAGGTATATCACCTCTATTACGGCGACGAGATCGGCACGCCGGGCTCGGTGATGACCTATTTCCCGTTTCCGCACATTGCCAAGGGACGCGCGGGCGCCGGCGAAGTGGGCGAGAGCTCTTTCGCCGTCGCGAAGGAGACACTCGGCTACTGGGAGGAACGACTTACCGCGCGTCACGGCCTTTCGAAGCACGAGCCCCGCGGCGAGAAGCGCCTTCGCTTCAAGGGCCCCGACGGAGATGCCTTCTCGCTGGTCGAAGTCGATGGCGATCCGCGCTCGGGTTGGGCCAGCAAAGAGATCGGCGCCGACAAGGCGATCAAGGGTTTCCACGGCGCAACTCTGCGCATTCGGGATCCGGGCGCGACCCGGGAGCTGCTAAGCTTCATGGGTTACCAGGAGGTGGACCACAAAGGCGACTGGTCGCGCTTCGCCATCATCGGCGGAAACGGCGCCGACGTCATCGATCTGGAAACAGTTCCCCAGGCCGAATTCGCCCGCCTCGGCGCTGGCTCGGTGCATCACATCGCCTTCGCCGTGGACGACCGTGCGGCCCAGGCTGAGGTCCGCAAGGCTCTGATGGACGCCGGCTATCAGGTCACGCCTGTCATAGACCGCGACTACTTTTGGGCGATCTACTTCCGCACGCCCGGCGGCGTGTTGTTCGAGATAGCAACCAACGAGCCGGGGTTTGACCGGGATGAAGACACGGGGCACCTCGGTGAAGCTCTGAAGCTTCCCAGCCGCTACGAGCCTTATCGCCACCAGATCTCATGCCGTCTCGAGCCGATCAGGGACTAACCGACTGCGGGACCGCGGCAGTTCACGTCCAGCCCGACGGAGAAGACCATCATGACGACCTCATCCTATCAGGCGCTCATAAGAGCGCCCGGACGCAACGCACCCATCGTCTTCTCCTTTCACGGCACGGGTGGAGACGAATATCAATTCGCCGAGTTGGTCGGACAAATTTTGCCCGATGCCGGGCTGATCTCGCCGCGCGGAGACATCTCGGAGTTTGGCGCGCTGCGCTTCTTTCGTCGTACGAACGAAGGCTCCTACGACATGGAGGACCTGGCAAGACGAACAGAAAAGATGTCCAGTTTCATTGCTGCCCACAAAGCAGCAAATCCCGGGCGGGCAATATACGGCCTCGGCTACTCGAACGGGGCAAACATCCTTGCGTCCGTTCTGTTCAGACATACCGGCCTTTTCGACCGAGCTGCCCTGCTGCATCCACTCATTCCATGGATCCCCGCGAATGTTGAGCAGTTGAAAGATCGATCAATTCTGGTCACCGCAGGCCAACGTGACCCGATCTGCCCGCTCCCGCTCACAGAGAGGCTGGTCGATTATTTTGTTAAACAGAAGGCTCGCGTAGAGGCATGTTACCATTCCGGCGGACATGAGATCCGACCTGAGGAATTGGAAGCATTGCACGCGTTCCTGACGTAACAGACCGCGCTTTCTGACGTCGCCGGTGCTCGCCGGAGCCGGGCCGGGCCTCGCGTTCATGTATTTTACAGCCATGCTGGTGAAGATCTGAGCAAACACGCAAACGGCCAGGGTTGGCTCTGGCCGACCGCTTACGCCAGGGTCCCTGCACGGCGAACAATTGCGCCGAGTAGAATGGCGGCTCGTCGATTGTCAATGTCCGCTTCTCAGCGAGCGTTGCCGTTAGGCAAGGGGTGGGAACTTCCGCCTCCCACGCCCGTGGGCCAACAACCATGTAGCGGTTCCCGTTGATACATTATGCGATCTTCAGACCACAGAGCGGGAACGCGGCCAGTACGACCCATTTACGCCGCCCTCTTCCCCAAGAGGAGCGCAAGTCCCTCGGTACATTGGGCAGGCCCGACGAATCGCAGGCATTAGTAGCGATGGTCTGGCGATGCGCCGGTACACACCGAAAATTAGCTCTTCTAACATCGCGTAGTCCTAATGCGAAACAGGAGAGATAAATGCGCGGCGCTGATATTCTGGTAGAAATGTTGATCGGCTATGGCGTCGAGACGATTTTCGGCGTGCCCGGCGATACCAACGTCCCACTCTACGAAGCTCTGCAGGGCCGTGAAGACAAGATCCGTCATGTGATGGCCCGCGACGAACGTTCGGCGGGGTTCATGGCCGATGCCTATGGCCGTTTCACGAACAGGCCCGGGGTTTTTGAATGCCCATCGGGGGCGGGTGCAATGTACTCTCTGCCACCAGTCGCGGAATCGAACGGTTCCTCCGTGCCCGTCATCCTGCTGACGATCGACATCCCCCTGCCCGGGGAGGGGCGCGGGGTTCTGACCGAGCTTGACTGCGCCAAGCTCTTCGAGCCCGTCACCAAGCTGTCGGTGCAGGTCAAATCGCCCGAGAAACTGCCCGAGATCATTCGCCGCGCCTTCCGTGTTGCCTGCTCGGGCAGGCCAGGTGCGGTGCATCTGCAGATCCCCGAAGACATGCTAATGGCCGAGGTCGACCCGACGCGGATTTCACTGCATGTTGAGGAGGAATGCCGCACGTTCCCCGCCTACCCCACCCTGCCTCCTCGCGGCAAGCTGCAGGAGGTTCTGGAACTCATTGCCAAAGCTGAACGCCCGCTCATCGTCGCGGGTGGTGGGGTAAACCGGGCAAGAGCCGGGGACCTGATCACGGAGCTTGCCGTGAAATACAACATACCAATGTGCACGACCATGACGGGACAGGGCGCTATCGACGACGATCACCGCCTTGCAATTGGTGTAATTGGCGACAACGGTTACCATCCCCATGCGAACTGGGCACTAGAACACTCGGATTTCGCCCTGTTCGTGGGCTCGCGCATCGGGTCGGTCGTCACTATCGGCTGGACTTTCCCCAAAATAACGCTGAACCGCCGCCTCGCGCAGATCGACATCTCGCCGGAGGTGATGGCGAACAACTACGAGAACCTGCTGTCCATCCAGGGGGACGCGCTTCTGGTGCTGACGGAATTGCTGCGGCTCGAGAGCGCCATTGATGGCTCGCGCCATGAGCCTTGGATTGAGGAACTGAATGCTTACCGGCGCGTCTTCTGGCAACACGCCGAGGACGCGTTGACAGACGAGCGACTGCCCATGCGGCCTGAGCGGGCAGTCCGAGGTTTCAACGACGCACTGAGCGCCTCTGGAAAACCGGCGTTGATTTACTCCGATGCCGGCACGCCGACCCCATATATGACGCGCTATCTGAAGATCAACGATCGCGAAACTCGCTTTGCAATCCCTCGCGCCTTCGGCGGTCTCGGCTCCGCCTTACCTGCCACAGTCGGTGCATGGCGGGCTGATCCTAGCAAGCGTCCGATCGGCCTTTTCGGTGACGGATCCTTCGGGATGACGGTAGGCGAGCTTGAGACATTGGTGCGACTGCAGGTGCCCGCAATCCTCATTCTGTTCAACAACGGCACCTTCGGGTGGATCAAGGGTCTGCATCGGTTGAAGGGGCACAACCACTGCTTCGGCGTCGATTTTCTCCCACCGCAGGGCCAAGCCATCGCCGAGGCCTATGGGCTGAAAGCCTGGACGGCAAAGACCGGACCAGAACTGGACGAGGCTCTCGGTGGGGCCTTCGCCTATGAAATGGGTCCATGTTTCATCGACATCCATGTCGAATCGATCGCCGACCGGGTCCCACCGGTTTACTCCTGGCTGACGAAACGCGGCGATGACCCGCTGGACCTTCAGCCGGCGGAACGGCTCTATCTCTGATGAAGGCCCGGCGCCGGAGGCAGAAATTGCCTCTGGCGCTGGAACTCGGCCAAAAACCAGTCGCGGAAAGCCCGCACGCCGGCCGAGCCGATGCGAGACTCGGGATAGCATAGGTAAAAGCTCTCGCCTGAGGGCTGACGCCGGCGGAACGCCGGTCGAAGCCGACCTTCCGCAATCTCTTCGCGCACATGTATTTCGGGTACCACTGCCAAACCCATTCCCCGAATCGCACATTCGATGATCATGTCCGTCGTCGGAAGGCGTGGTCCGTAGATGCGGCTGTTATAACTTACTCCGGCGCCGCGCAGCCAATGTAGCCAAAGGCTCGGCCGGGCGGAGTTCTGGATCAGCGGGCAACCGAGCAGCGCTTCGTCGTTCGGCAGGCCCTCGGCTGGAAGGAGCTCCGGCGAGCCCACAACGACCAGCTCCTCCGCGAACAGCAGATGGCTGCGCGCACCGGACCAGTTTCCCGTCCCCCTGACGAGGGCGAAGTCGAGCTCGGATGTCGCGAATTCCAGATCATGCCGGCAGGGATAGACTTCAAACCACGCTTGTGGATGGGTCGAAGAGAACGCCGTCAGTACAGCCGCTCCCCATCTTCGCATCAGAGTCGGAGGCAGCCCGATCTTTAGAATGCCTTGGGTCTTCCTGCCGCGCACAGCGTCAATGGAGGCTTCTTCCAACTTGCCGAGCAGGCGCGAAACCTCCTCATAGTAAGTCGCCCCGGACTCGGTCAGAATGAGCCGCGGACCCGAGCGCTCGAAGAGGCTAAGGCCAAGGAAACCCTCAAGATTCCTAATCTGGCGGCTAATGCCGCTCTGGGTGATACCGATGTCTTCGGCCGCGCGGGTAAAATTCAGATGCCGGACTGAAGCGTCAAAGGCATGCAGGGCTGAAAGGGACGGCAGGAAACGGCGCAAACATCAAGCCTCCAACGATGCATGATGACTTTAAGTCATGAAGAACGGAGTTTTCAATGTTTTTCCTTGGGGGGATTCAACTGCATTCTAATACAAGGAAGGATGTGAGGTTGACATGGATTACGGCGACAGCATCGATCGCAATCTGATCAGCATGTTGGAAGAGAACGCGCGGCTACCGGCAAGTGAGCTTGCGCGCAGGGTCGGTTTGGCGCGATCGAGCGTCCAGGAGCGGATTGAGCGACTGGAGCGTCGCGGGATCATTTTGGGCTATCGAGCGATCGTCGGGCGTCATCTCGTTGCCCAGAGCATCTTCGCTTACCTGTTCATCGCCACGGCACCGCGGGCGGCGCAGCGGCTTTTTGCGATCCTGCGAGAATATCCGGAAATCCTCGCCGCCGATGCGACTAGCGGCCCGGCCAACATCATGTGCCGGGTCTGTGTCAATTTCCTCGAGGACCTCGACGCACTCATCGAAGACCTCGCGAAGATGGAAGGAATTGAGAGCGTCACCTCTTCGGTGGTGCTTTCCAACAAGATCAACCGCGAAAGCGGCTTGATCAACGTCAGGGCCCAATGAAGGCCACCAACCAAAGGGGAACCACAATGAAGAGACGTGATTTTAACAAGAGTTTATTGCTCGCCGGCAGTGTTACCCTATTATCGCGGGGTACCGTGCGAGCGGCGGCCGAAGGGCCGACGCTCGAAGCCATCCGGGCGCGCGGCGCACTGCGGATCGGCGTGTTTTCAGGGACCGAACCCTACTATCACAAAGATCTGGCAACCGATGAATGGGGCGGCTTCTGCGTGTCGCTGGCGAAGGACTTCGCCGAGCATCTCGGTGTAAAGCTCGATATGGTCGAGACTACCTGGGGCAATGCGGTCATGGACCTGCAGGGCAACAAGATCGACATGATGTTCGGGCTGAGCAAGAATCCCGAGCGGGCAAGGGTCGTCGATTTTACCGGCGCGATGCTCGACAACACTTTCACCATTCTGACTCGCAGCGATCTTTCGGTCACCAAATGGGAAGAGCTGAACAAGTCCGAGGTGCGAGTGGCGGTCGACTTGGGATCCACACACGATATGTTCGCGCGGAAGAACTTGCCCGACTGCACACTTGTCGCGCTCAAGAGCGCGGATGAAGTGATCCTCGCCCTGCAGTCCGGCCGAGCCGATGCACTGATCCAGGTGGCGCTGCTTTCTGTGGTCACGTCGAAGAACCTCGGCGACAAGTTCAATCTCGTCGTGCCTCAACCGCAGTCCAGCCAACCGACAACGATCGGCGTTCGCCGCGATCCGAATGGCGAGTTTCGCGATTTCGTCGATAACTGGCTCCAAGCGCGGCGACAGGAGGGTAAGGTGAACGAGTGGATTCTCGACAGCCTTGCGCTCGTCGGAGTCGACCGGGCGAAGCTGCCGCCGACGCTGAAGTTCTAGTCGCCGGTCGCCGCGATGTCCGCCCCTGCCCGTTCACTGGGTGTCATCATGCTGGATACGGACTTTCCTCGTCCACCGGGCGATGTCGGTCATCCCGGCTCATGGGACTTCCCGGTAAAGTTCAGACGCGTCAGCGGAGCCTCGCCGGACCGGGTGATCCGTCGAGGAGGCGCTGGCCTCCTCGACGACTTCATCGCGGCCGGTGAGAGCCTCATAGCGGAAGGTTGCTGCGCCATCATCACGTCCTGCGGATTCATGGCACTGCATCAGCAGCGCTTGGCCGCTGCCCTTGGTGTTCCGGTCGCGGCTTCGAGCCTGGTCCAGCTTCCATTGATCGAATCAACCCTTGGCGCCGGACGGCGGGCCGGTGTCATTACCTATGATGGCGCCAATCTGACGCCGGAAATGCTCTCGGCCTGCGGCGCGGAACCCTCCACGCCAGTCGCCGGGGTCCCTTCCAACGGCGCTTTCCATGCCCTGATCGAAAGCGGAGCTTCCTATGACCGGGCCGGGCTCGAGGCTGAGGTCATATCCGTCGCCTGCGATCTCGTGGCACGGAATCCCTCTATCGGCGCGATCGTTCTCGAATGTACCAACATGCCGCCTTTTGCAGCCGCTATCGCGCAAGCCTGCGCCATGCCGGTCTTCGACGTCCTGACGCTTGGCCGGCTGCTCTACAGTTCAACCTGCCCCCGGCACTTTACCGGGATGGAATAAGGTCGCACCCAATGGATTATCAATGGGATTTTGCCACTCTCTGGCAATATCGTTATCTCCTTCTGGAGGGCCTAGCCTATACGGTTGGCTTCACGGTGCTTACCGTCGTTTCCGGCGTTCTCGTCGGCACGATCTTCGCGCTGGCCAGGCTGTCCGGGCTCCGCGTGGTTACCGTTCCTGTGATGGCTGTCGTCGAATTGTTTCGCTGCACCCCGGTGCTCGTCCAGCTCGTCTGGTGTTATTACGCGTTGCCCATGCTGACCGGGATCGAAATCTCGCCACCCATGGCCGCCTTCCTGACGCTGACGCTCTATGGCGCCGCGTTTTATTCCGAGATCATCCGCGGCGGGATCGTCTCGATCGACATAGGCCAGTGGGACGCCGGCCGCGCGATCGGGATGCGGCGCCGGCAATTGATGGGCAAGATCATCCTGCCGCAGGCGCTGCGTCGGATGGTTCCGCCGCTCGTCAACCAATCGGTTCTGCAGTTGAAGAATACGTCGCTCCTTTCGGTCCTGGCCGTTCCCGACCTGCTCTATCAGGGCCAGCTCGTGACGTCGGCGACCTATCGTCCGCTGGAAACCTACACTCTAATCGCCGCGATCTACCTCGCAGTCCTCTTTCCGCTGACCCGGACGGCACACTGGCTCGAGGACAGGACGAAGACATGACCTATGAGCCCCTTTCCGATTTGCCGAACCGCCGGAGCACCCTCATGGACAAGGATCTGATGATTGAAGTCGTGGGGCTGAAGAAGTCCTTCGGCCCGCTCGAAGTTTTGCGCGACATCAATCTGATCGTGCCGCGTGGCCATGTCGTCGCCCTGATCGGTCCGAGCGGCTCAGGTAAGTCGACCCTGCTGCGCAGCTTAAACCTTCTTTGCCTTCCGGATGCGGGCTACGTCGCTATTGGCGATCAGAAGATGGATTTCTCCGCCGGAAACGTCTCACTGCGTGACAGGGACCTCGCCGCATTCCGAGCGAACACGGGGATGGTGTTTCAGAACTTCAACCTGTTTCCGCATATGAACGTAGTCGAGAATGTCATGGTCGGCCCGGTGACAGTATTGAAGCAGGACAAGAAAAGCGCACGCGAACGCGCCATCGAACTTCTTGCCAAAGTGGGCCTTGCCGACCGAGCCGAAGCACACCCCGATCAGCTCTCGGGGGGTCAGAAGCAGCGGGTCGCCATCGCCCGCGCTCTTGCGATGAACCCGGACGTGATGCTTTTCGACGAGGCGACCTCCGCCCTCGATCCAGCGCTCGTGGGTGAGGTGCTGGCTGTGATACGGCAGCTCGCCGAACAGGGCATGACCATGATCCTCGTCACTCACGAAATGGCTTTCGCCCGCGACGTGGCAGACACCGTGATCTTCATGAAGGACGGTTACGTTGTCGAAGCGGGCGATGCACGCCAGGTCATCAACCATCCGCACGAAACGGCAACGCGCGAATTCCTTAGCCATTTCCACGGCAGGCTTGCCTGATCTGGATCGCAAGACAACGGATAGAACTCATGACGGGCAAGGTAATTGTTCTGGGCGCGGGGATCGTCGGCGCTTCCACCGCGCTGAGGCTGGCTGACGCAGGCTGGAATGTGACGCTCTGTGACGGCGGGCGCCCGGGCGGCGAAGGGGCCGCAAGCTATGGCAACGGAGGATGGATCAGCCCGGCGTCGATAATCCCGATGAGCGTCCCGGGGATCTGGCGCAAGTTGCCAGGCTATCTCCTCGATCGCAGCGGACCGCTGACCATCGACTGGGCCTCCATCCCACGTCTTGCGCCATGGCTTTTTCGATTTCTACTGGCCGGCGCGACCGAGGCCCGCGTCACGAGAACCGCACGTCACCTCAACAGCCTTCTACACGATGCGCCGGCGCGTCATCTGGCGCTCGCCCAACGCATCGGGCAACAGCAACTGGTCATCCAGAAGGGCTTGCTTTATGCCTATCCGGATCGGGCCGCATTCGAGGCTGAATCCCTGAGCTGGCGGCTGCGGCGGGAGAATGGCGTCGCGTTTGAGGAATGGGACGAATCCGAACTGCGGCGCCAATTGCCGGCACTTGGTCCCAATCACCGCTTTGGTGCCTATGTCACGAAAGGCGCCCACTGCATAAATACGGGCGCCTATGTCGCCGGCATAGTCGAGGCGGCGATCAAGGCAGGTGTGCGCTTCGTCCAGCGAGGTGCCTACTCGATTCTCACCACCCCGACACCCAGGGTGGTTCTCGATGGTGGCGACAGTCTTGCTGCGGATTACATCATCGTCGCCGCCGGAATCCACTCCGGACGGCTAATGCGCGGGCTCGGAATCAAGATCCCGCTGGAAAGCGAGAGAGGCTATCACGTGACGATCACCTCGGACGAGGTCCCGTTCGACATTCCGGTAATGCCTAGTACCGGGAAGATGGCAAATACACCGACGGAAATGGGACTGCGGCTTTCGGGACAGGTCGAGCTGGCGTCGGTCGACAAGGCACCGAACTGGCGGCGCGCAGAAGTTCTTCAGTCCCACGCACTGGCTAGCTATCCCTATCTGGCAAACGAGAGCCAGTCGGAGCTCAAACTCTGGATGGGCCACCGCCCCTCCACGCCCGACGGACTGCCCGTCATCGGTCCACTGAGGCAGTATCCGGGGATCGTCACCGCGTTCGGTCATGGGCATGTCGGGCTCGCATCCGGGCCGAAAACGGCCGATCTCGTGCTGCATGCACTTGATGGGCGGCAACCAGAGCGGGAAGGAGCGTTCTTGCCGGCGCGATTCGGATGCTGAGGCTGCGCGCTCGGTGCTAAGCTGGTCTATGTTCAAGCCAAGGGAACAAACCCGCGCTTTGCACTTTCCGTAGCTCGGGGAGTGGGAGGAAGTGCTGCATTTCGACGTTCACGTCGGAAAGGCTCTGATCCGGCTTTGGCACTCGGCGTCGGCTTGCGTTCGCCTGCCCCTTCCAGACTCCCGTCGGCTGCCCACTCTAGGGAGATTATCATCCGTTCGCCCAGAAGGAATTCGGAAAACCTTCACGGCAGTGGCGGTGTTAGCGTTCTGACGGCCGGGACGCGGATGAATGCAGACGATTTCCAGCCGGTCGGCGCCGATATTTTCGAAGCGGGGAATATTGGCAGGCCCGACGACGATATCGCCGGCCGAGCCGCGTGTTTTGTGATTGCCAACCGTAAACTCGGCCTCGCCTTTGCGGATCACCCACGTTTCCGCATAGGGGTGCACGTGCAGTGCCGGCCCGCGCCCGGGATCCGCATCGACGACAAAGAGCGATACTTTGCTGCCAAACTCACAGCCTCGTGCTGTCGGTTGCACTCAGTGCACACCGAAGGCCCGATCGCGACGGGAACGCTTCAGCGACTGCTGCACGAACGAGGGCACACAACGAAAACACCGGTCAGGAGTTGCCCCGCCCTGCGTGCAAGAAGTGACCACTCGCCTCCAACGGATGAACGGATTTGAATCGCCTGGCAGTGGAAAGCTATGTCACTGCCCCAATTTCGTGGCGGCGCCCATTCCCTTCAATACATTATGCGACTTTTGAAGTACAGAACATGAACGTCCCGTCGATTGATGCTCACAACTTCAGAATGGTTTCCGATGCCTTTTCCGCGATCATAATTACCGGTGAGTTCGTGTTACCGGAGACAATGGTCGGCATGATAGAGGCGTCGACGATACGCAGTCTGTCGATCCCGTGCACGCGCAACTTCGGGTCCACCACCGCCATTGGGTCATTCCCCATCTTGCAGGTGCCGACCGGGTGAAAGATGGTCGTCGCAATATCGCCGGCGCGACGGATTAGGTCGGCGTCGCTCTCGTATTCCTTGCCAGGCAGCATTTCGTGCGGACGGAAGCGGGAGATCGCCTTGGTCTCCATGAGGCTGCGGGCCTGTCGGATGGACTTTACCGCGAGCAACCGGTCGCCGGCAGTGGAGAGATAATTCGGGCGGATTTCCGGCGGCAGCGCCGAGTCGCGCGTGGTCACATGCACCGTGCCGCGGCTTTCAGGCCGAAGATTGCAGACGGAGACCGTGACGGCCGGATAGCGGTGCAAAGGCTCGCCGAGCCGGTCGGTGCTGAGCGGTTGCACGTGGTATTCGAGATCGGCCGTCGCGATGGCCGGATCGCTCTTGGCGAAGATCCCGAGCTGGCTCGGCGCCATGGAGAGCGGGCCGGATCGGCTGATGGCATATTGCAGACCCATATCGGCGCGGCTGAAGAGGTTGTGATAAAGCTGGTTCAGTGTGCGCGCGCCTTCGATCTTGAAGACGGTGCGGATCTGCAGGTGGTCCTGAAGGTTCTCGCCGACGCCCTGAAGTTCGTGATGGACGGGAACGCCGAGGGCGGACAGCAGATCCGGTCGACCGATGCCCGACAGCTCCAGGATTTTCGGCGAGTTGATTGAGCCAGCCGACAACACGACCTCGCGGGATGCGCGAGCGACGCAGAGGCGGCCGCGAAGGCGGAAACGCACGCCGGTGGCCACCTTTCCCTCTAATTCTAGCCGTGCGGTCTCGGCAGCGGTCAGGACGCGCAGATTCTCGCGCTTCATCGCCGGCCGGAGGAAGGCTTTTGTTGTGTTCCAGCGCACGCCGCCGCGCTGGTTGACCTCGAAATAGCCGGAGCCCTCGTTGTCACCGGTGTTGAAATCGTCGGTCTTCGGAATGCCTAGCTCTTCCGCCGCATCGCGGAAGGCGTCGAGGATTGGCCAGGAGAGTCGCTGGCGCTCGACGCGCCATTCCCCACCCGCGCCATGCATGGCGGATTTGCCACGGTAGTTGTCCTCCGACTTCAGAAAATAAGGCAGCACGTCGTCCCAGCCCCAGCCCGCATTGCCCGCCTGCCGCCAGCCGTCGTAGTCGGCAGCCTGGCCGCGCATGTAGATCATGCCGTTGATCGAAGAGCAGCCGCCAAGCACTTTTCCACGCGGATAGTTGAGCGCACGGCCGTTGAGGCCGGCTTCCGCAGCTGTCTTCATCATCCAGTCGGTGCGGGGATTGCCCATGCAGTAGAGATAGCCGATCGGCACATGGACCCAGTGATAGCGGTCCGTACCACCAGCTTCGAGCAGCAGAACCCGGTTCTTCGGATCGGCCGAGAGCCGGTTCGCCAGGACGCAGCCGGCCGAGCCGGCGCCGACGACGATGAAATCGTAGGTGCCTTCGTCCACCGCAGTTTCAGTTATAGGCATGGTCACGCCGCAACTCCCGCTGCCTTTTTTGCCGCCGCCGAAAGCCGCCGCCAGATCGGCGTCATGGCGTCCGTGATGTCCTTGTAGAGCGCGTAGCGCCGGTTGTAATGCGCGGCAAGCGCGCCATCCGGCCCATAGTGCCGATCGACCCGCACCATGGCATTCGCCCCTTCCATGAAATCGGCAAAGAGGCCGACGCCTGTTCCCGCGGCAATCGCGGCACCCAGCGCGCCCGTTTCCCGCGACACCGCGACGGAGACCGGCACGCGGAGCACATCGGCAAATATCTGCGGCCAGAGCCGGCTACGCGAACCGCCACCGGACAGCACCGCCTCGTCGAAGGTGGCCCCCGCCTTGCGGATCGTCTCGATATGCTGGCGGTGGCCGAAGGCGACGCCTTCGAGCAGGGCACGGATCAGATGCCCCTTGGTGTGCCAGCCGGCAATCCCATAGAAGCCTGCCCGCGCGTGGCCGTCCTGCTGGGCGCCGTAGAGATACGGGTGATAGAGCGGATCGTCCGCCGCCGGCTCGACGGCAGCCGCCAGCGCACAGCAGGCGTCGAAGGGCGAGAGGTTCTCCGTATGCTCGCCCTCGAAGAACTCTCGCACCAGCCATTCGAGATTGGCGGCCGAGGTGGCGCTGTTTTCCATCGCCATGTAGCGGGTGCGGTCGAAGGTCGAGGACATGAAGACCGGCCCGTCGAGATCGGGACCGTCGATGATGACCTGGTTTATGCTCCAGGTGCCGGCGATGATCGAGGCGCTGCCGGTGCGCGCGACGCCGGAACCGAGCGCCGAGGCGACGACGTCGAAGAGCCCGCCGATCACCGGCGTGCCCGCAGCAAGCCCGGTTTCCTGCGCCACCCTCTCCGTAACTGTGCCGGCGATGTCGGCGCTTTCGATGAGCGGCGGCAGCAGGTCCATGCAATCGGCGAGCCCATAGGCGTCCATCAGCGTCCTGTCATAGCGGCGGGCGGCGAGATCGAGCAGGCCGGCGCCGGACATGTCGGAGACCTCGCTGACGCGACGGCCGGTCAGGCGGTTGACGACGAAATCCTTGGAAAAGAACACCGTGCCGATGCGCTTGAAGACCTCCGGCCTGTGACGCTGCAGCCAGGCAAGAAGCGTCGGCGTCTGTGAGGGCCAGGGGCGCTGGCGGCCGATCGGATAGGTCCGGTCGCCCACGCCGTCCGCCGCCCATTCCTCGACGAGGCCTATCGCCCGCGTGTCGAGCGACTGGATGCCGAGCAGCGGTTCGCCGTTCCGGTCGAGCGCATAAAGTCCGTTGCCGTGGCCGGCACAGCCAATCGCGGCGATATCGGTCGCCGCGATGCCCGCCTTGTCAAGACAGGCGCGGATGACGCGTTTGGCATTGGCCCAGAGTTCGCCGAGGTCGCGCTCGACATGGCCGGGGCATGGCATGCGGCTGTGGCCCTCCTCCCCCGCATACGCCAGTTCCCGGCCCGTCCGGTCGAAAATCACCGCCTTGATGACGGTGTTGCCGGCGTCGATCCCCAAAAGATAGTCTCCCATTCGGAACCCCTCCCAAGGTTCGTTTACGCCATCACCCCTGCTGATAGAGCGCGAAGGCGTCCTCGCCGCTCGCATCCTCGTGCACGATCGCCATCAGCCCGCGCACCACGGCGCTCGGATTGGCATGCTGGTAGATGTTGCGCCCATAGACCATGCCCACTGCGCCCTGCCGCATCAAGGCGGCTGACTTGTCGAAGACGGCGCGAAGATCCTCCTTGCCGCCGCCGCGCACCAGAACCGGGCAGCGCGCCGCCTCGACGACACGGTGGAAATCCTCCGCATTGGTCGTCGGGTCGGCCTTGACGATATCGGCACCCATCTCGCGGGCAAGCCGCGTCAATGTGACGATTTTTTCCGCATCGCCATCGACCATGTAGCCGCCGCGTTCCGTCACGGGCTGCATGACGAGCGGTTCGATCATCAGCGGCATGCCGTATTTTTCGCAGTCTGCCCGCACGCGCGAAATGTTCTGCACGCATTGGCGGAAGAGACAGGGTTCGTCCGGCAGCATGAAGAGGTTGACCACCACGCAGGCGGCATCCATCTGCAATGCGCCGATCAGCGGCTCGGCCTCGTTCTGCAATACCGCCCACATGTCGCGATGGCGGATGCGGTTATAGGGATTGCCCATGTCGATGCGCATGACGAGCGCCGGCTTGTCCTTGCCGGGAATGTCCTGCAACAGATCGGCCTGGCCGTAGTTCATCTGGATCGCGTCAGGTCTGGCATCGACCAGCACCTTTACGACGGCCGGCATGTTCTCCAGCCCATCGAGGAAGGACGGCTCGTTGCAAACGCCGTGATCGATCGCCACGTCCAGGCAACGGCCGTTGCCGAACAGCCGGTTCATCCGGACCTTGCGGTTGTTTCGCATAATTCACTCCTTTGTTCGTTCCTTGCGGAAAGGCTCGCCTCCGCGACGCCGTGGCGCTCGCGCATGAGGGTGAGAAAACGGCTGCGCTCCTCGGCCTTGCGCGGCTCCGGCCATTCCTTTTCGGCTGCAAGCAGCTCGAGCGCGACCTCGGCCATGGCGAGGGAAAGCTCGCCGGTGATGGCAAGTGTCGTGCGCCGGAGAAGCAGGTCGTCCAGATGCTCGACCGCCTCCGTGTGGATGAGATACAGGAGCTCACGGGCGCTGTAGGCGGCATGGGGCAAGAGGTTGTCCGGCCCTGCGGCGGTGAAGCGGACGACGTCCTCCGCATCTGTGCCGTAGCGCTCGAAAAGCGTTGCGGCGCGATCGGGGGGAAGGCCTGTCGATTCCGACAGCGCCCGTATCCAGCCGCTGCGGTCTTTCGGAAATGCCCGTCCGCCGCCGAAAGCGCGATCGGCCGTATCAACGCGGCGGCTCTGGCCCAGCCGTTCCAGCGCCATGTCAGCGGCGAGTTCGCCGAAGGATCGGAAAGTCGTCCACTTGCCGCCGATCATGCAGAGCACCGGCGGCCCGCCATCGCGGCCTTCGAACACGGTGCAGAAATGGTCGCGCGGGATGCGGCCGGTGAAGCTATCGTTGCTGGCCGGCAGTGGTCGCACGCCGGCGAACTGAAAGACGATCTCTTCCGGTCGGATGCGCACGCCCGGCAGCACGAAGGCGAGCGATTGCAGGATATAGTCCCGCTCATCGGCCTCGCACCGCACTGCATCGGGATCGTCCACGCGGATATCCGTCGAGCCGACCAGCACCTTGCTGAGATAAGGAAAAAGGATGCAGATGCGGCCGTCCTCGTTCTCGTAGTAGATCATGTGCCCGTCGAGCATGTCGCGAAGCGCAGGATTGTCGATGATCAGATGCGAGCCCTTCGTGCCACCCGTCAGCGGAGCGGGTCGGGAGTCTGCGGGAAACAGCGTGCCGTTTGCGATATCAATCCAGCCGCCGGTGGCATTGATGACCAGCCGCGGCCGTATCGGAAACTCTTCGCCGGTTAGGTTGTCATGCAGCAGGAACTCCCCGGCGCCGGCCTGTTCGATCGTCGCGTAGTTCAGAGCGCCGGCATTTGGCGCGCCCGACAGAGCATCGCGCAACAGCTCGATGCCAATTCGTTCGGGATGACTGACCCAGGCATCGTAATAGGTAGCGGAGCTGCGGATTGCCGGATTGAGCGCAGGCCATTTTTCCAGCGTTGCTTTGCGGCCGCGGAACTGGTGCCGCGGCAGCAGCGCCCGCTTGCGCGCCAGGAAATCGTAGATACCAAGACCGGCCTTAATGGCGACGGCACCACGGCGGCTGGGGCGGCGGGTGAGGCCGAGAAAGCGCACAATGCCGTTGGCGAGACCGGAGAAGGTATTGAAAATCGGCACCGTGGTCGGCAGCGGGGCGACATAGTGGGGGGCGTTGCGCAGCAACCGATCGCGCTCGACGAGCGACTCCTGCACCAGGCTGAACTCACCATTCTCGAGATAGCGCAGACCGCCATGGACCATGCGCGAGAGGGCAGCGCTCGCGCCCGAGCAATAGTCGCCCTTCTCGGCCAGCAGCACATTCACGCCCTGCAGCGCAAGCTCGCGAAAGACGCTCAGGCCGTTGATGCCGCCTCCGAGGACGCACACGTCCACCTTCGGGCTTTGGCGGAGCCCGTCCAATGTCTCTTTGCGATTCATGATGACAGTTATCCGTCCATGTTGGCCAGCTTCGCCGAAACGGCCGTTTCGATGGCTGCCAGGTCTTCACCGGAAAGCGGCAAGGTTCCGGCTTGCGCATTGTCGATCGCCTGCGCTGGGTTGCGCGCGCCGCAGAGGGCAAAGGTCACGCCCGGCTGCTTCAACGTCCAGGCGATTACCGTCTGCGCGATGCTCGCGCCGTGCCGCTCTGCGACGGGCCGGATCGTCTCGGCGAAATCCCTGGCCTTGCGCCGGTTTGCGACGGAAAAGCGCGGATTGTCCTTGCGCTGATCGTCGCCGGAAAAGACCCGCTCCGGTCCGATCGCGCCAGAGAGCAGGCCGAGCGCCAGCGAGGAATAGCTGAGCGTCGACACGCGGTTGGCGATAGTGCGCGGCAGCAGGTCCGCCTCGATCTCGCGATCGATCATGCTGAACCGCTCCTGGATGGCATCAAGCGATCCGGTCTCGATGTACCGTTCCAGCTCCGAGCGGTTGACGTTGCTGGCGCCGATCGCGCGGATCTTGCCGGCCCGCTTCAGGTCTTCCAGCGCCGCAACCGTCTCCTCGATGGGCGTCGTCGCGTCCTGCCAGTGGGTGATGTAGAGGTCGATATGATCCGTGCCGAGTCGGCGCAGGCTTTGCTCCACCTCATGGATGATCGAGTCGCGGCCGAGATAACGATGGACCGGCTTGCTGTCCTGATCGAAGAAGTGGTTGCCTTTCCGCGTATGCCAGACGAGGCCGCATTTCGTGGCGATCACCGCCTTGTCGCGGCGGCCGGCGATCGCCTTGCCGACGATCTCTTCCGACCGGCCGAGGCCATAGGCCGGCGCCGTGTCGATGAGGGTGACGCCGGCATCGAGCGAGGCCTGAATGGCGGCAATTGATTCCGCCTCATCCGTTCCGCCCCACATCCAGCCGCCGATCGCCCACGTGCCGAGGCCGACGGCCGATGCCTTGACGCCGGAGCGTCCGATCTCGCGGGTTAACTGCTCACCGCTCATGCGGAAAATCCCTCCTCGGACGCAATTTCAAGAATACGCGCGCCGGTCGCCTCGTCGGTGACGAGCGTGTCGAGATGGTTGCCTCGCATGACGCTGAGGATCGGGCCCGCCTTGTTCGGTCCGCTCGCGACCCCGATCTTGGTCGGGATCGAGGCAAATTCCTCAAGCGTCAGCGACACCAGCGAACGGTTGAGGCTGTAGTCGCAAACCTGGCCCCGGCGGTCGAGCAGGTGGGCGAGCAGTTCGCAGGTCGCGCCGGAGCGTTCGATAGCTGCCCGGTCGGTGCTGGAAGATGGATGCAGGTCGTAGTAGCTCGAGTCGTCCGTAAGGATCGAGCCGATACCGACCACCGCCACCTTCGCCTCGCACGCCCGTTTGAAGACGTCGGCCACGGAGCGCATGTTGATCAGCATTTCCCGCTGCTCGGCATCGTCGGCGAAGAGGGGCGCGTGGATCTGGTAGGAGCGCCCCCCGAGCCGGTCGGCCATGAGGGTCGAAACATGGTTGACGTCAGTATAGTGCTTGCCCTGCACGCAGCCCGTTGCCGGAATGACTTCGACAGCAAAACGGCGCGGCGGCTGCAGGCCGGCGACGACGGCGCTCACCCCTTTGCCGCCGGTGATGCAGATTGTGTCGCCGTCGCCAATCTCCTCGATCAGTAGGCGGGCCGCCGCCTCTCCGACCGCCTGGAGCGCGATCTGCGGATTGTCGGAAACGGTCGGGACCACGACCGCACGGCTGATGCCGCCGAGCGCGAGCAAGCGTTCCTCCATGTCGACCAGCGGCTCGACCGGCGACTTGATCTTGATCTCAACGAGACCGAGCTGGCGGCCGCGCTTGATGAGGCGGTTGACGGTGGCTTGCGAGATGCCGAGCTGATCGGCGATCTGTGCCTGCGTCAAACCCTCCATATAGTGCAGGACGAGCGCCTGGTGCATCTGGCGGGCGATGACGATCTCCTCGCGCGGTGCTGTCGTCTTGGATTTCAGTTTCGCAATTGGCATGTCAGGCGGCCTTCCGCTTGTGCAGGAAATGGTCGAAGGAAACGGCAGCGAGCAGAATGCACCCCTTGATCATGTCCTGCCAATAGACGGAAACGTCGAGCAGGATCAGGGAGCTGGTGACGACAGAGAGAAGCGCGATGCCGAGGATGGCGCCGAGGATCGTGCCCGAACCGCCGTTGAGGGAGGCCCCTCCGATCACCGCCGCAGCGATGATGTTGAGTTCCATGCCAACGCCGAAGGTGGGGGTCGCCGCACCGAAGCGGGACATGTAGATGATGCCTGCGGCACCGGCGAGCGTCGAGCAGAGCACCGTCACCCAGAATTTGACCAGATTCGTCTTGATGCCGGAATAGAGCGCCGCCTTCTCGTTGCTGCCGGTGTAGAAAACCTTGCGGAAAGCGGTTGCGCGGCGCAGCAGGAAATCGAAGAGGATGACGACAGCGACGAAGATCAGGATGACATAGGGAACGCCGTAAAACGTGCCCTGCCCCACCGCCTTGAAGCCCGCCGGCAGCGTGAAGAGCGAAAGCGGCGTGCCCTTTGTGATGATCAGGCAAAGACCGCGCACGATCACCATGGCGGCGAGCGACGTGATGAAGTGGTTGAGACCCACGACCGTCACGAAGAAGCCCATGACGCCGCCGATCGCGCTGCTCGCAACGATGCCGACGAGCGAGGCCATCCAAGGGTCGAGGCCGGCGAGGAAGAGCGTGCCCGAGAGCACCATCGCAAAGCAGACGACGGAGCCGACCGCGAGATCGATGCCACCGACGATCAGCAGGATCGTCATGCCCACGACGACGATGCCTTCAACGGAAAAACTCATCAGCATGGCGCGGAAATTGCCGAGTGTCAGGAAGTGCGGCGAGGCAAAGCTCATAACCACGCAGAGTGCGAGGATGATCACGATCAGCCCCGCCTCGCGCATCCTGCCGATGCGTTTCCAGGACGATGTCTTCGGCGCGCCTGCCACCATCGTATCGATTGCCATTCCCGTCCCTCCCACTTGCTCGTCACGCGGCATGGCTCGCCGCCCTTGCCGTTCCCACCCCCGAGGCGAGGCGGATCACAGCCTCCTCCGCCATCTCGGCAGCGCCGAGCTCACCGGCGATGCGCCCCTCCCGGACGACGAGCACGCGATCCGCGAGCCCGAGCAGCTCCGGCATTTCCGAAGAGATGACGATGATGCCGATCCCCGAGCGGGCAAGCTCGCGCAGCAGGCGGTGAATCTCCGCCTTCGCGCCGACATCGATGCCGCGTGTCGGCTCGTCCATCAGGATGACCTTCGGCTTCACCGCGAGCTGCTTGGCAATCGCCACCTTCTGCTGGTTACCGCCGGAGAGCGATTTTACGGGTGCCTCGATACCGCCCATGCGCACCGCAAGACGCCGGGCGAAATCCTCGGCAAGCGCAGCCTCCGCACGTGCGTTCATGAGGCCAGCGGAATTGGTCAGCGACTTCAGATCCAGCACGGAAATGTTCTGCGCGATCGACATCTCCAGAAAGATGCCAGCGCCCTTTCGGTCCTCCGACAGATAAACGACCCCGGCCTTCACCGCATCGGAATAGGAATTGATCTTCTGCGTCTTGCCGCGAAGGCGTACCGCACCGGCCGTGCGCGCTCGAAGCCCGCAGATACCCTCAGCGATTTCCGTGCGGCCGGATCCGATCAGGCCGCCGATGCCAAGAATCTCGCCCTTGCGCAGCGCGAAGCTGACGCCATGGAAACGCTCGCCGTCACCGATGTTGTCCACCTCGAAGACCGGCTCGCCAAACGCGTCACCCGGTCCGAGCTTTTCCGGGTAGAGCTGCGTGATCTCGCGCCCCACCATGCGGCGTACCACATCATCCGGCGTGATGTCGGCAATGCGATCGGTACAGACGTAACGGCCGTCGCGGAACACGGTGACCCGGTCGCAGAGGGTGAAGATCTCGGCCATGCGATGACTGATATAGATGATTGATATGCCGTTCGCCTTGAGGTCGCGGATAATCGAAAAGAGCTGCTGCGCCTCGCTTTCGGTCAGCGCCGCGGTCGGCTCGTCCAGGATCAGCACCCGGCAGTCGAGCGTCAAGGCCTTGGCGATCTCGACGAGCTGCTGGCTGGAAATCGGCAGGTCCGCAACCTTGCGGCCGACGTCGATTGCGCCCAGCCGGTTCATTACCGCCTGCGCGTCGCGTTCGAGCGCGCGGTAGTTCATGAAGGGGGCACGGCGGCGGTTGGTCGCCGCCATGAACATGTTTTCGGCAACCGTCACATCCGGACAGAGCGCGATTTCCTGATGCACGAGCCCAATGCCGAGCGATTGGGCGACGGCTGGTGAGGATATCCGCACGACCTTCCCGTCCATGCGGATCTCGCCCTCGGTCGGCTGCAGTACGCCGGCGATGATGTTCATCAGCGTCGACTTTCCGGCGCCGTTCTCGCCGCAGAGGGCATGGATCTCACCCCGTTCGAGCCTGAAATCGACATCCGTCAGCGCCTTCACCGGACCGAAGTGCTTGGTCACGCCATGAATGGTCAGCACAGGCTCTGCCATCGTGTTCCTCCCCTCCCTGTGGCCATCCGCGCCATGAGGCGCGGATGTCGCAAATCCGGAGCTTACTCCTCGATGCCCTTCGTGCCGCGACGCTTCAGGTATTTGTCCCAATAGAAGTCGTCGGCATTTTCCGCCGTCACGATGGAGAGGCCGTTGTCGACGACCGGGATGCTCATTGGATTGAAGCCGGAGCGCTTGGCGTCGTTCATCGGATCGATCAGTTCCGGATGCTTGGCGAGCCATAGCAACATGAAGCCCATATAGCCCTGCATGCCCTGGTTCGGGTTGATCGAACCGAAGACCTCGCCAGCCTTGATCATGTCGAGGATATTGGCGTTGACATCCGCGCACATGACGAGGACCTTGCCGCCGCTTTCCTTGTTGGCTTGGGCGGCGCCGATCGCCGAATTCGCTTCCGGCATGAAGACGGCGCCGAGGTTTGGATTGGCCTGGATGATGCTGTTGAGGCCCTGATAGGCCTTGGTCGGATCCTGGTTGGAGGCAGCGCGGCCGACCAGCTTCATGTCCGGCCACTTCTCCTCCATGCGGCCGATGAAGGCCGCGATGCGCTTGTCGTGGTTGTCCTGGCCCGGATTTTCCAGAACCGCGTACTCGCCCTTGCCTCCCATCTTCTCGGCGATTGCGTCGGCGGCATAGATGCCTTCGCGGGTGTTGTCCGAGGTGATGAAGGACACGCGCTTGGAGAGCGGCGAGTCGGCCGCGAAGGTCACGACCGCCGTGCCCTGGTCGATCGCGCGGTTGATCGGCTCGATGAAGGGGTCGGAGTTCATCGGATGGACGAGAATGCCGGCCGGATTTTGCGCCAGTGCCTGGTCGAAGGTGGCGATCTGTTTGTTGACGTCATATTCCGGCGTGCCCGTATATGCCGTCTCGCAGCCGAACTGCTGACCGGCCTGCTTGAACATTTCATAGACCGGGAACCAGTATTCGACGCCGGAGACCATGACGTTCATGACGTATTTTTCGCCCGGCTTGCAGCGGAACGGGTTCTCCGTCTCGGCGGCCGCGGAACCGGCAAAAAGTGTTGCCGCAAGGACCGCCATCGCGGTCGTGCTCAGAAAAGTGCGCAAGTGTCCTCCTCGAGGCCGAAGCCCCTCCCAAAAAGCCCGAGGGCGTCGAACCGACGCCGATGATCTCAGTGAAGACCGGATTTCCTCCTCGAAGTCCGGTATGGGCAGCTAAACGCATAGCGCACTGCGTGTCAATATAATTCATGGTATGAATTATAATTCACGGCTGCAATCGCACTGGGAAGCAGGATTGATGCTTTGACCGAAGCTGTGCTGTCGAGCCAACGTTTGCTGTGATGCGAAGGGCCGGATGCGAGGAAAGCGACCGTGGCGTTCGCGCTTCAGTTCCGCTCCACGAAGAATCACCGAAGGTAGGGCGAGCGTCGCGTTTTGGACGAGGCATAGCGGAGTCGACTGCGTCATCTTCAGAGATCTGAGAGATGTCGAAGAATTGTGCTGCGCGATGGGACGGCGACCAGGAGGGGTTTTGATCCGGCAGTTCCGGTCAATACAGCATTAGGGAGCAAAGACCGTGGTTTTGCTACCTAAATGCCGGCTCAATACACTATGCGATCCGTTTTGGACATTAGGCGATCCCTCCTGGAACGTCTCCCTAGGTTCGCGCCCAAGGCCCGCGTAGGGAGGGCTCCTCTCGAGATGTTTGCGCGCCCAAAGGGAAGGTAAAAAGCGAGCCTCCTCTGCCGTTCAGTGGGCAAGCCTGAAAGGAAAATCGTGATCCAATGCGGTCTTCCGACGGTCGGCTGACAGGAAAGCGACGGGTTTGGGGCCGAAGAGCCGGTTTGAACCCTTCGCGAAATTGAACCTGAGACCCCCGAGAAAGTAGCGTCGATTGCGTCTGTGGGCCACATCTGGGCGTCATGCAAAAACACGCAAAATGCGAACTCTATCCGCCATCACGGTATAGGCTGCGATGAAAGGTGTACGCGGGATGACAAGCTCCCGAGTCCCGGCAATCCGGCCAGGACGACCACTTTCAGGAAAATCAAGAAGACGGCGACAGCGCGGACGATCTCTTCGTCGACGTGAACCGCCGCCTTTGGATTCTCGCTTTGAAGATGGTGTCGCGATCGTCAAGGGCGTATTGTGCCCAGACAAGCCTCATCGGTCACCCGCCACGGCCTTGCGCAAGGCCGCCGCCCGACGGTCGCGAAAGTGCGCGTCGGCGTCAGCATCATCGGCGTCGGGTCGCGTGTCCTCGAGCGCCCGTAATACCTTGGCGCGGAACCAGGCATCGTAGGACTCACTGTGGCTGACAAGTTCCAGCGGCAGGGCTCGTTCGTTCGCCGTCCGGGTTAATAGGATTCGAACAGCATCCGAGACGGTCAGGCCCATGTTTTCTAAAACCACCGTGGCGCGCTCTTTGACGTCGGCATCAATCCGAGTCTGGACCAGTGCATTTGAAACCATATGCGAGTCTCCCTTCACTGGTGTCAGTGTAATGCACCTGCATGACAAACTCCAGAGCCACCACTAACATCTCATTCTGAGCAGACCGCGCATTCCTCGTCAAACGCGGAGTTCCCGACGATAGATTATGCGATTTTCGAAGCACAAAACCGGAACATACGGAACGGCCGAGATAGCCCCTGCGCCCCGTCGCCCGCGCACATCGACCGGTTTGCCGCTGTTGCATTTATGTGCTGAGCACGGTGGACCCACGCTACGAAATGCCAGCTGAGGAGCGATGGTACGCCTCAATTCGGGGCGTCCATCCTGACCGGACCGTCAATCGATCGACGATGGGTTGTGCAAAGTTTGAGTTGACCGTTTTCGATGGCGAGGCGACACTTGCAACCTGCAGCAAGACAGGAGGAAAATGATGGCCGAGCCAGACCCCTGGCGCCACATGGCAAGCGCGCCGAAAGACGGCAGTCGGATCCTCGTTACGATCCGCCCGTCCGAACAGGGGGCGGCAGAAGTTGACCTCGCGTATTGGTCGAATGGCGATCAGTTCGGTCCAGGAGGTTGGCGCGCCTCTGACTCCTCGCCCGGCCGCATCATCGAATACGCCGAGCCCGAATTGAAGTGCTGGATGCCGATGCCCTCGGCCAATCTCGATCGCACCTCGATGCCCTCACCCTGGGAAGGCGAAGACGAGCGAGAGCTCGACGGGTCAGGGATTTAAGCTCTCGCACCGTCGTGTTGCGCAGATAATACGCAGCGAGTGGCGAAATCCAGTTGAGCTATCCACAACCATCCTTGCGATGGAAATATCTTTATCGGAAGTGCCGTGCGTCGCATGCCTTCGCTCTTTGCCTGCTCGACGTCGGCAGGCCCAGCTCTTCTACCCGTAGGCTGAGCAAGGAACTCGATCCGTTTCATAAATGCGCTTCCGTCGAACCTTTTGGACAATGGACCGTTGCCGGAAGGCTCTGCGTGGAAGAAAATCTCAAGATTGACCACAGGTATCGGGCGCATGCTGCGCAGGAGATCGATCTCCGGTCGCGTCGTCACGGCGAAGGAGCAATTATCGGAACGGAGTGCATCAAAGACTCCCGGCACCGTCGACCCTGCGATCGACTCATGCCCACGCTCCGCCAGTTTCGTGGCGATCATATTGGCCGCCGCCTTGGGTAGAAACACAAGGATTTTGTTGGGACGAATGGCTTCCAAAGACATGGCGAGTTCCTCGTGCGGAGACGAAGAATCTAGCCTTTGCCCGTGCAAGAGTGTGTTTGGTTATATTTGATTTTGTTGCGGGCCTCGCCCACTCGTCCCAAAGGACGGGACCTAGCGACTAAGCGGGCTCGATGATTTGCCACCCCGAACCGCTCCGGAAGCGCCCCCGTCGCTCTCGCGCGCCTCGTTGACGCGATCGGGTATAGGGCCTTGTGGAATCACACAGCGCAGCCAACGTTACCAGTCGTTTGCTTAGGCGCCGCGCCGCTCGCCGCATGACCTTCGGTAGGAAAATCCATCTGTGCCGCGAGACCGTGCGGCGGTCTGTTCAGGAGTTCGATCGTGCCGCCGTGTGCCCGCACGATGTCGTCGACAATCGAGAGCCCGAGACCGAACCCACCGCGGTCGGTCGATGTTCGCGCCGTATCGGCCTTGAAGAAAGGTTCGAGCACCCGGGTACGCAAACTGACGGGAAGGCCCGGGCCGTCATCGACAACGCTTATTCGCACGGTCCCATTTTCGAGCAGCGACAGCTCAACCGAGATCTCCTGAGCGAACTTGGTGCTGTTCTCGACGAGGTTGGTGATCGCACGTGCCAGCGATCGCGGTTTGCAGCGATAGGCGAGGCGTTCCGGCCCCGCATACCTCACATCGAAGCCCACATCGGAGAAGTCGGAACATACGGTCGCCAACAGACTGGGCAGGTCGGCGTTGACCGGTTTCTCGGCCGCCATCTCCTTGCTGAGATAGGTGAGGGTATCGTTGATCATGTCGCTGAGGGCGGAGATATCTTTCAACAGTGCCGTTTTCAGCTCAGGCTGCGCCGAGCGCTCCGCGCGCAGACGCAGACGCGTCAGCGGTGTGCGAAGGTCGTGGCTTATTGCGCGCAGCATGCGCGTGCGGTCATCGATCATGCTGCGAACGCGGCTGCGCATGTCATTCAATGATTTTGCTAGGGTTCGGATTTCGGCCACTCCGCTTTCGTTGAAAGGCCTGTCAGGCCCGTCATCAGGCTTCAAGGTTTCTGCGGCCTGCGCAAATTCAAGAAGGGGAGCCGCAATCACACGTGCAGCATAGAGCGACAGAAGAACCACCGGCAGGACAAGACCCAGCAGTTGCAGGACGATACTCACTTGCTGATCGCTGATCCATGCATCCGGAGGGGGTGGCGCAGGGAGAAACGCCAGAGCCCTATCATTACCGACTCCGACGACCAGCACATCGCGAAGTTTTCCAGTGGAAGTCTCCGCGCGGAAAGCCGTTGCGAAGCTGGCTGGCAGATTGTTCTGCACAAGATGGCGGACATCCTCAAAGGAGATGTCCGTATCGGCCTGCTTCAAAAGCTCCGCTGCCGAGACCTGTTCGACCTGAAGCCCTGTCCCGGACGTGGCGTCCAGAATCGCGGCTCGTTGCTCTGCGGACGCGGACGCTCGAACCTGATCGACGACCGTCTCGATCTTCAAGGCCGTCGTTCGGGCATACGAAACACTCTCCAGATCGTCACGCAAGAGCAATTCGGAAATGGCACCCAGTATGACGAGGCAGATGACGGGGCCGACGGCCAGGGCCGCAATCTGTCGACGGATCGACCCAGCTTGAAAGCGTGCAAACATCAGTACGCCTCGACTTTGGGCGTGAACACGTAGCCGCCGAGCCGGACCGTCTTGATCAGGGTCGGCTCCCGAACGTTGGATTCGATTTTCTGGCGAACCCGGCTGATGTGAACATCGATGCTGCGTTCGACCGGACCTGCGGTACCGGCATGGGTCAGTCGGAGAAGCTGCTCACGCGTCATGACGCGACCGGGATTCTGGCAGAATGCGAGAAGAATATCGAACTCGGCCGTCGTCATCGAAACGTGCACGCCCTGCGGATTCACGAGTTGCCGCAGGATCGGATCGATCTGCCAACCGGCGAACTGCATGGCTGTCTGCTGCGGGGGGGAGATCGCTCCGTATGAGGCGCGCCGCAACAGTCCTTTTATTCGCGCTATCAATTCCCGCGGATGAAACGGCTTGGTAATGTAATCGTCAGCTCCAAGCTCAATGCCTACAATGCGATTAATTTCATCGCCGAGTGCTGTGAGCATCACGATCGGAATGGTCGACGAGGCCCGCAGCCGACGGCATATGCTGAACCCGTCTTCTCCCGGCAGCATGCCATCGAGCACAACCAGATCGAAGGACTGCTTCTTCAGGATTGCGTCCATGTTAGCGGCTGAGCCAACCGCAGCAGCTTCGAAACCATTCTCCGTCAACATTTCGATGACCATCGCAGCGATCTCGTCGTCGTCCTCGACAAGAAGAATGCGAGGCACTGTCTCTGGCGCGATGAGATGTTGAGCTGTCATGTGGTTGCTCTTCAAGCGTGTGATCGAAAGCTGGATAAGGCACGATGTTTCATTGTCGCAAAAACACACCCAAAGTCACGGGTGAAGATATTTTGATATGTTAAGCTGAAGCTGGACCGTAGCGAGGCGCCACCACTCCGTCGGCCGCGCGACGATCATTGATGCCGAAATCACCGGCTGGCCACACCATGACGAGTATTGCACCGAGTTTGCCTAAACGGATGGCTGGCCTTCAATTGTCCGGGTGCTGACAACTGGTCTGCACACTCACGCGGAAGCTGTGCGGACTGCTGCGAATGAGTGTTTTTCTGCACTCATAATCTTTGTTTCGATCTGTTAGGCAGGACCCGCGGGCCAGCGGCATCGCCTCGCCAACATTTCTTAACATCAGAAAACCCAAGTTAACGACGTCGTCCGGGATAGTGCGGCCGCGAGAGGTATGACGCATTCCGCGTTGAACACTCTCGGTCAGCCCCCAGGAGCGAATTCGAATGTCATTGACCAAGTCCTATTTAATCCGGCCGCGTGTCGCCATAGCTGCGGGCCTCTCGGTGGTTGCTTGCCCACTGTTCCAGGCACACGCTGCCGACCTTTACGAGAGCGAGGCGGCCGCCATTCCTCCCTCAGGGAGCTTCGACAACGGACGCTTCGGTGGGATACGCCAGAAGCTTTCGGACTGGGACGTTATGGTCGGCGCCGGAGCCATCTATGCGCCAAAATTCGAAGGATCCGACGAGTTCGAACTCGTCCCCATTCCTATGATCTCCGCAACCTTCGGTGATCGCGTCACCGTCGATCCTGGCGGGGTGGCCGTCGACGTGTTCAAGTCCAACGGTTTCAAGTTCACGGTTAAGGGCGGCTACGACATGGGAGGAGGGCGCGATGAAGACGATTCCCCTCACCTTAAAGGCCTCGGTGACATCGACGCCGGCGCTGTCGTTGGAACGCAGATCTCGTATGAACTGGGACCCATGGAACTTTATGCGTCTGTCGACAAGACGATTGGCGGCAGCGACGGTCTGCTCGGTGAAGTCGGAGCGAATGTCTCCCATCACCATGATCGCTTTATCCTTTCCGCGGGCGCTTCCGCTACATTCGCCGACGAGAACCATATGGAAAGCTACTTTGGGGTAACGGCTGCCCAGTCCGCACGATCAGGCTTGCGGCAATACGATGCAGGCGCGGGTCTCAAGCGCGTCGACCTCGAAGCCTCCGTGACCTATATGGCGACGGAAAACTGGCTGGTCCGAGGCCAAGCAGGTGTCGGCTTCCTGACCGGCGACGCGAAGGACAGCCCGATCGTTCAGGACGATGTGCAGCCGTCAGCGATGTTGATCGTCGGTTACAAGTTCTAGGTGACCAGCAGCCACAGAAATTCCGCTGGTCTCCCTGCATCGGGATCGGCGGACTTTCTGTGGCCGGCACAGCGCGACCCGGGTCGTCGCGTTCGGCGACCAGACCTCGATTTTGCATTGTGGTCGTTTTCCCCGGCGAGCAAACACTTCCGTTGGAGATGGGCGGTAGTCACTTCGATCCTGCCTGGTTCTTTTTTGAGCCAGCAACTTCTTGTCGGCTGCATTCATACTGGAATATCGCCGCTGCAATCGGTGTACTTGCCTGCGTCTGCGTCGTTCTTATTCCCGCTGCACAAGAGGCCGTCAGAAAGCAGAGGCCGAGTCAGCCCCTTCAGCCATGATCGCCCCGTCAGCAAATCTTGATGCTCCTTTCCTCTGGCACCATGACCTCGACCTGCCGCGTGCCTGGCGTCCCTGCCTTCGGCCTCCAAAGAAAGACCCCTAGCCATGCGGCAGTCTCCGGACGAGCACCGGAACCACGAACGAGGCTGCGAGCGAGTCGCAGTCGACAGACCGGCGACTGTGGCGTTGGCCGGCACGATGCGGGTGATGGTCGCGTGAACAACGAGATCGATATTCTCTTTCCTCTCCATAACACGGTTGAATACTTATCAGGGCAATGCGTCAGGGCAATGCGGGGAAGCGCCTCCTGCTAAGTGAGGGAAGACGAGTGCGGCTATCGCCACTGCGCCATCTGTGTGGCTGCCAGCGTGTCGGTGAACGAGGGCCTGTCTTTCCACAGGCTGTCGCTTGCCATTCTTGCGTACCCCAAGTTGTAGACCGAGCGCATGTAATTGGTATTGAATGGGTCGGTCATGTCGTAGGAAACCTGCGCATCGATCGAAGCCATCCGAAACCGAATCCCGGTCTTTTGGGCATAGGCATAGGTAGCCAGCAGCGCGCTGCGTGTCTGTGCCTTGATGAGGAATGAACTCGCCCTCGCCATGACGACGAACGTATTATTCGTGGTGATGGCGAATTCCGGCATGAGGGCGTTGTTGACGAGAATGTACATGCTGAACTTAGGCCCTTTGGGCCATTCTCCCTCTTCCGCATTGGCAATCCAGCCCTCCGGGATCGTCAGGATTTGGGAGGCTGCACCTCCGTCGGAGTGCATTTCCTCAAACATCCGCCCACCTGCTGTGGCCTTGATGAGCACAGCGGGATAGAGGCCCGGGATGCTGGCTGATGCGATGATGATGTCCTGGAAGAGTTTCAGCGCGTCAGCCCGCTGACTGTCGGCGATGGCGCCCATGTTCCAGATCACTGCTCGTTGGGAATCGAGGTTCGAAGTCAAAACGAGCAAGCGCCGTCCTTTGCGATGCTCCGCGGCGATCCTCGCCAGTGTGTCGTGCGTCAGATACCGTTCGACCATTTTCCGAAGCGGTTCCTGGTTGAGGAGACTTGCGCCCAGCAGGCCCCTGGGCAGAAATCTCACGTCGACCAACTCCTGGGCGACGCCGCTTGTATAAAGATCGACCAGCGCCTTGTCGTAGGCCGGCCCGAGAAAGGCATAAGGCGCAATCAAGGCACCCGTGCTGACGCCGCTGACCATGTCGAATTCGGGCCGTTGTCCCTTGTCCGACCAGGCCTTCAGCGCTCCGACACTGAACGCGCCCCCGGCCCCTCCGCCCGACAATACGAGGTAGTTGATTTCCTTGTGTCTCAGGATAGGAAGCCAAGCACGTCCCTGGGGCAAACTTCCGCTCGAATCCGCGTAAATGCGGATATCGCCAAACCCCTCGACACTGGCTGCCGATGCGGCTTTTGGCCCGTAAGGAATACGGTCCGGCGCCATACAACCAGCAAGAAACGCCAACAGGAGGATAGCCAGTAGTCGAGGCATATCTGTAGCCTCTACCTACAATTCCGACGAGACATCAAAGCGTCCGCCAGCCGTCCACCAGCCGCCGTGAATACCGCTTCCGCTCCGAAGCCTGTTCGCCCGACGTGGTGACCGCAGTAGCAAACCTTCATAGTTCACAGCCAGATTCCTTCGAGATATCTCTGGCGGAACTAATTCGATTCTGTCGTTGGCTTGGGTTTCCTCTTGTTAAGAGTTGTTAAGCCGCATCCGCGGGAGCAACGCCGGATAATACGATTGCCCGAGCAACTCTGGAGCCGGAGTGCCTTTCTGCCCGGTACCGCCCGACATCAAACTTAATCTATCTTAATCGATCTTCGACCCCGTCTCACATTCGATCCGCTACATCCCGTGCAGGAAAGTACGGGATTGTGAGCACAGTAAATGAAGGCGGCCCATCGTAGAATCGTCGGCATCGGCAGCATTGCCGCCTGGCTAGTCGTCTCAGGCTGCACGGCCGTAGCCGATCTCAGGAAACCCGACGTTGAGATCGCAAATGTCTGGCATGCGACTTTCCCGCATGGCGGCCGGACCAGCGATCTTGTGTCCTGGTGGTCGGCCTTCAGCGATCCGTCGCTGACAACCCTCATCGCAATGGCACAATCCAAAAGCCCCGGCCTCGAAGCCGCAGCAGCTGAGATCGAGAGCGCCCGTGCCACGCTGGCGTCCGCACATTCGAACCTCTTTCCGGGGCTCAGCGGCTCGGCTTCGCTCGCGCGCTCGGGCACTGGCGGCAACGGTGCCAGCGAAGTTGCGGTATCCACGCTGACGAGCGGCAACCTCGACGCCTCTTGGGAGATCGACCTGTTCGGCAAAGTGCGGCAGAAAAGCGAGGCAGCACGGCTGAGGGTTGACGAAAGGATCGCCGATTGGCACGGCGCGCGCGTATCGCTCGCCGCCGAGGTGGCGGACTATTATGTGCAATACCGTGCCTGCCGGCAGCTAGAGCGTACATATACCGCCGAAGTAGCCTCGCAGCGCGAGACGATCCGGGCAACCGATACGGCGGCGGCCTCTGGCTTCACGTCGAGCAGCGACCTTGCACTGGCCCGGGCGGGCGCTGCGTCCTCCGCCTCGATACTCACTGCGCAGCGCGCCGAGTGCGAACTTCTCATCAAGTCACTCACCCGCCTTACCGGCGGCGACGAGCCTTGTGTGCGAAACCTTCTGGTGAAAGGCAGGTCGGACATTCCGACCCCGAAAACCTTCAGCGTCGCGGCCGTGCCGGCCGATGCCCTGCGGCAACGCCCTGACATCAACACGCTGGAACTCGAAGTCGCCGCTTCACTCGCCGAGGTCGGAGCGGCCAAAGCCGATCTCTATCCGAGCCTCAGCCTCGGCGGCTCGGTGACGATCGGCAGTTCTTCGCTGACGGGAACTTCGGCGCCCTGGTCCTTTGGCCCGGCCCTCTCAATCCCGCTCTTCAACGGCGGTGCGCGCCGCGCGGCGGTGGCAAGCGCGGTAGCCGCCTACGACCTGGCAGTGGCCGCCTACAAATCAGGCGTGCTGGATGCAGTCGCCGAAGTCGAAACCGCGCTCGTGCGGATCAACAGCACGCGACGGCGCATCGGCCACGCCACGGTCGCGGCGCACAACTACCGCGCCTATTTCAACGCCGTGGATTCAAACTGGAAAGCGGGCGGCGCGAGCCTTCTCGACCGTGAGACTGCCCGGCGGTCGGCGCAGTCGGCAGAACTTTCGCTCGTCGAGATCCGCCGCGACTCCGTGCGCTACTGGATCGCCCTCTACAAAGCACTCGGCGGCGGCTGGAATACGAGCGCCGCGGCCTCTGGAACTCTCCAGAAAAAACCAAAAGGAGATCAGCTCTGATGCGAGCGAAACCCCTTCTTGTTGCCCTTTTCCTCGGTGTGAAGCTCGTTTCGGCCGCGGCGCCTGTGCTCGCGCAACAGAACGAGGCAGCAGCGCTTACCGTCGCCGTAACAAAGCCTGCAGAACGCCAATGGCCTGAGACTATACCGGCCAGCGGCTCGCTGAAACCATGGCACGAGGCGGTCATCGCTGCGGAAATCGATGGCCTGCGTGTGACCGATGTCCTTGTCGATGTCGGATCGGTTGTCTCTCGAGGTCAGCCCCTCGGCCGGCTTGCCGACGAATCGGTGCGCGCTGAACTGCATTACCAGGAGGCCGCGCTGGCAAGCGCCAGGGCCGACCTCGCCAAGGCGAGGGCGAATGCCGGCCGGGCACGCAAGGTGGAGGGAAGCGGCGCGCTTTCGGATGAGAAGATCAACGAATACCTGATCGCCGAGCAGACGGCGATCGCCGGTGTCGAATCCGCCGAAGCCTCGCTGGAAAGCCAAAAGATCAAGCTTGCCAAGACAACCGTCATGGCCGCGGACGATGGGCTGATCACATCCCGCTCGGCCCAGCTTGGCGCGGTCGTCTCCTCCGGCACGGAACTGTTCCGCATGATCCGCCAACAGCGCGTCGAATGGCAGGCGGAAGTGTCTGCACGCTATTTGCCTCGCATCAAGGAAGGCCTGACCGCTACGTTCGTCGGTCCCGGTGAACGACGCGTCAAAGGGACAGTTCGGCTCGTCGGCCCGACGGTCAGCACCGATACCGGACGGGCGCTCGCCTATGTGGCGCTGCCGCAGCAGGCGCGCCCGCCCATCGGCCTTTATGTCACCGGCCAGATCGAACTTGAGACCACGGCGGCGCTCACCGTGCCCGAGACGGCGCTGATCCTGCGTGACGGCATCTCTTACGTCTTCACCGTGGACGCAGATAAGCGCGCTTCCCGGGTTCGTGTGGAAACCGGCCGCCGCAATGGCAGTGAAGTGGAAATCCTCTCGGGCCTCGACCGCTCGGCCGAGATCGTGATGGCGGGCGGCGCTTTCCTTTCAGACAAGGCCTTCGTCCGGGTGGTCGGTGACGCGCTCGTTCAGCTCGAACAGGAAGAAGCGCGATGAACTTTTCCGCCTGGTCGATTCGCAATCCGGTTCCCGCGATCCTGCTGTTCATCCTGCTGACCGTCGGCGGCCTGCTCGCCTTTGACCGGCTCCCGGTGCAGAATTTTCCCGACATGGACCTGCCGACGATTCAGGTCAGCGCCTCGCTTGAAGGTGCCGCACCGGCCCAGCTCGAAACGGAAGTCGCGCGCAAGATCGAAGACAGGCTCGCTTCGCTGAGCCTCCTCGACCACATCACGACGACGGTCACGGACGGGAGCGTCACCATCAATGTCTCGTTTCAGCTTGGAAAGAGCAGCGACGAAGCATTGAACGAGGTGCGCGATGCGGTCGACAGCGCGAGCGGCGATCTGCCTTCCGAGATGCAGGCACCGGGCGTGACCAAAGTGACGGTGCAGGGCTCCACTCTCCTCACCTACGCGGTGCGCTCCACGCGCCTCAACGAGACGGAACTCTCCTGGTTCGTCGACAACGACATGACGAAAGCCCTGCTTTCCGTATCCGGCGTCGGCGAGGTCAGCCGGATCGGCGGCATCGACCGTGAAGTGCACATCGACCTCAACCCCGAACTCATGAGCGCGCTCAGCCTTAGCGCGGCGACCGTTTCCTCACAACTCAAGTCCGTGCAGTCGGACACATCGGGCGGTCGAGCGGAGATCGGCGGCGGCAAGCAGGGGATACGCACACTCGGGGCGGTTTCCTCAATCGAGGAACTGAAGGCGCTCGCGATCCCCCTTCCGAGCGGCGAACTGGTGCGGCTGGACGAGATCGGCACAGTGACGGACAGCTTTGCCGACCGGTCGTCGATCGCCTATCTCGATGGCGAACGTGTGATCGCTGTCGAAGTCAAACGATCGAACGGCTTTTCGGACACGGGAGTCGCGGCTGCCATCGACGCGGCCATGCAGGATTTTGCTGCCTCCAATCCCGATGTCGAGATCGTCAAGGCTTACAGCACGGTCGGGCCGATTGTCGAAAATTATGATGGCTCGATGCACATGCTCTACGAGGGCGCGATTCTCGCGGTCATGGTGGTCTGGCTCTTCCTGCGCGACTGGCGGGCGACTTTTCTCTCGGCGGTGGCGCTGCCGCTATCGGTCATCCCGACCTTCGTTGTGATGTATCTGGCGGATTTCAGCCTCAACACGGTCACGCTGCTCGCGCTCTCGCTCGTGGTCGGCATTCTCATCGACGATGCCATCGTCGAGATCGAGAACATCGCGCGCCACCTGCAAATGGGGAAACCGCCGAAGGAGGCTGCGCTCGAAGCTGCCGATGAAATCGGCCTTGCCGTCATCGCCACGACCTTGACGCTCGTCGCGGTCTTCCTGCCGACCGCCTTCATGAGCGGCATTCCAGGCCTGATCTTCCGCCAGTTCGGCGTGACAGCAGCCGTGGCGGTCCTCGCCTCACTGGTCGTCGCGCGCCTGCTCACGCCCATGATGGCCGCCTACATGATGAAGGCGCACCCCGTCGAGGCAAAGGATGGCCGGATCATGCGCGCCTACATGACCGTGGTCACAACCTGCCTGCATCATCGCAATCTGACCATTCTCGGCGTTTGCCTGTTCCTCGGGCTATCCCTCTCGATGGTTCCCATGCTCAGCACCGGTTTCCTGCCACCATCGGACGACGCGCAGACGCAGGTCACCCTGACACTGCAACCCGGCAGCACGATCCAACAAACGGACGCGACCACACGGCGAGCGGCGGATATCGTTTCCGATCTGCCGGACGTCACACGCGTGTTCTCCGCGGTCGGTAGCGCCTCGTCGGGCGACCTTATCGCTTCCTCGGCGACGATCGACACGGCGACCGCCTCACTCGTCGTCGACCTGAAGAAGATCGGCGACCGCAGCCGCAAGCAGGCCGAGATCGAAAACGACATCCGGCAGGCGCTTGCCGTTCTCCCAGGCGCCAGGATCGGGGTGGGCACGGGCGGCAATGGCACGACGCTAGACATCACGCTCGCGAGCGACGATGCCTATGCACTCGACCGGGCGGCGGCCGAGCTCGAAGAGCAACTGCGCACCCTCCAGGGCATCGGAGCGGTGACCTCCAGCGCCTCCCTGCAGGCCCCGGAAATCCAGATCGTCCCCGACCTCGACAGCGCCGCCGCCCTCGGCGTTACGGCAGAAGCGATTTCCGAGGCGGTTCGCGTGGCGACGAACGGCGACTATTCCTCCGCACTCGCCAAGCTCAACTTGCCACAGCGTCAGCTTCCGATCCGCGTCCGATTCGATCCCAGAAACCGGACGGCACTCGACGACATCGCCAATCTCCGTGTTGCCGGCATCAGGGGCAGCGTCGATCTCGGCTCGGTCGCCGACATCCGCATCGGCGGCAGCCCGTCGGAGATCAGCCGCATCGACCGCTTGCGAAACGTCACGCTGTCGGTCGAGCTCAACGGCCGCATCCTCGGTGACGTCTACCGTGAGGCGCAGGCAGTGCCTGCCCTGCAGAACCTTCCGGACGGCGTCAAGCTTATCGAACAGGGCGAACTGCAGCGAAGCTCCGAACTCTTCGACAACTTCGCCATCGCGATGGGGATCGGCGTGTTCTGCATCTATGCCGTGCTGGTGTTACTCTTCCATGACTTCTTGCAGCCGTTGACGATCCTGACGGCGCTTCCGCTGTCGCTGGGGGGCGCCTTGCTGCCTCTTGTGCTGACCGGCACGAGCTTTTCGATGCCGGTGGTGATCGGCCTGCTGATGCTGATGGGCGTCGTGACGAAGAATTCGATCCTGCTGGTCGAATACGCGATTGTAGGGCGGCGCGGCGGTATGTCTCGGTTCGACGCCCTCGTCGATGCATGCCACAAGCGGGCCCGCCCAATCGTGATGACTACGATCGCCATGAGCGGCGGCATGTTCCCGGTGGCGTTGAGCCTTAGCGGCGGCGATGCGAGTTTCCGGCAACCGATGGCGATCGTCGTCATCGGCGGCCTGCTGACTTCCACGGTACTCAGCCTCGTCGTCATCCCTATCATCTTCACCTTCGTCGATGACTTCCTGCTGCTTCTCAAGCGGATCTTCCAAGGAAGACAAGATGAAGGACCGCTTGCCTGCTCAATTCGTCCCAAAAAATTCAAATCTTACACGGAAGTAGATCAATGACCCACTTTGCAACGCCGCCGGAACGGCCATTCAGACAGAAAGTGAGAATTCTTCTGCTCTGGGCGCTCGCGACGGCGTTCATGATTCTCAATCTCGTCAGCCGCCCAATCCGCCCGGGCTATAGTCTGCTCGAAAGTATTCTTGAGCAGACCGGTACATTACTAGTCATCGCTGGGGTGATCGGGCGGATCTGGTCGATCCTTTACGTGGGCGGAAGAAAGAATTCCGAGCTCGTGACCCAAGGGCCTTACTCGATCACCCGCAACCCCCTTTACTTCTTTTCTCTGCTGGCGATCTTCGGAGTCGGGCTGGTCTTCGGTTCAATTCTGATAGCGGCATTTTTCACAATTCTGGCGTATTTTGTTTTCTTGTACACCGCGAACCGAGAGGCGGCATATCTGTCGCATGTCTTCGGCAGGGAATTCGACGACTACGCCCGTGGCACGCCGCTGTTTTGGCCGGACTTTTCAGGTTTCCAACGGGGCCCGGAACGGAACTTTTCGCCTAATGCGCTACGAGTGACCATGCGAGACGCGCTCTTCATCGTGGCGCTTGTCCCGATTTCAGAGTTCTTCGAGTACCTCCACACCCAAGGCTATGTGTTGGCCGCGGTCACCCTCCCCTGATCAGCGGTCGGACGCCCAAAAGCCTCCCCGTGCCCCGTGCGGGGTGGCTTCGGGCTTTCCCGCCCGCAAGGGACGGTATAAGACGAAGTATGACTAGCCCTGCTTGAAGGATGAGCGCTGCGCCAGTGGAGGGTGGCTCTTGGGAGAAAGGCTATGACTAGCTGGAACTCGGGCCGCATAATCGGTCAGAAGCCTCCATTGAAGCCGAAGGAGGTCTGGGCCATCCGAACCCGCCTCCAGATGTGGGGTGCGGTACGCGACCTGGCGCTGTTCAACTCGCGATCGACAGCAAATTGCGAGCTTGTGATCTCGTCGCGATCTCAGTTGCTGATGTTGCGATTTCCGGGAGGGTTCGCGACCGGGCGATCGTTATTCAACGGAAGACCGGCCGACCAGTGCAGTTCGAATTGACCGATCAGACAGGGGAGGCCATCGCTGCATGGATTGGAAGTCGCAGGCTCGGTGAACGGGATTACCTGTTTCCGAGCCGCGTGCACGCAAAGACGCACCTGTCGACGCGGCAATATGGCAGGATCGTCGAAAGGTGGGTGTCGAGCATCGGCCTTGATCCCAAGTGTTACGGCACACATTCGATGAGACGGACTAAGGCGGCGCATATCTGCAAGAAGACGGGCAACCTGCGCGCCGTCCAGCTCTTGCTCGGCCACAAGCAGCTGGAGAGCACCGTGCAGTACCTCGGGATCGGGTCGACGATGCCTTGGCAATTTCTGAGCAAGGGGAGTTGTAGCGCTCAATAGCGGCGCTTCGCGTCGAAGCGCCGCCCGCTGGCCTGCCGAGGAGAAAGTTCGACCCGAAGCGGCCATCCGCTCAATCCATCCCGAATTGCCGCAATGGGGGAAAGCGGTCGCTCGAGCAATCCTGTTCCGAGAAGCGGTTGGAACGGACATTCGATCTGAAGCCACAAAAGGCCCTTGCGGCTGTTGGGATTTCGACCACAGCGGCTGTAGCTGCCGTTCCGGTATTTCGACGAGTGCCCATCTGGATCGAAGAATCTGAATACTCGTGGACTCCAAGACTCATCACCCTCGTGTGGGATTTTGCCGTTCAATCAAGCATCGATGCCGAATGCACGAGCATGCGCCGCCCACGACCTCAATCTTGCGGGGCATAGAGCCGTCTCGAATTCCGTACTCCCTTGAGTTGGAAAGTGCCGACATCGGCCAGATACTCCGCATCTCTGTCAGCGAGCAGCGCACGAAAGTTTTCCGACACCAGCAGCGACGCCCCAAAGCCCTGCAACTCGCCGCGATCCGCCAGACTTCGTTCACTACCGGGCCGATCACGGTAAAGTCCAGCCTTTCGTCGCTGCCGATGTTGCCGTAGAACACGTCGCCGGAGTGCATGCCGAGATAGATCTGAGGCAGCAGCACTCGCCGTCCAGCGGTTCGGCCGCATCGACGTGCTCGCCAACAACGCAGGCTACGGGCTGTTGGGCGCAGTCGAGGAAGCAACGGCAAGCGAGATCGAGGCCCTCTATGCCACCAATGTCTTCGGGGTCTTGAAGGTTACGCGCGCCGTCCTGCCGCACATGCGCCGCCAGCGCTCGGGCCATATCCTGAACTTCTCGTCGATCGGCGGCTACTTTGGCTATCCGGGCTGGGGCGTCTATGGGTCGACGAAGTTCGCGGTCGAAGGCCTGTCGGAATCGCTGGCAGCGGAGGTTGCCCCCTCGGCATCAAGGTGACGATCTTCGAGCCCGGCTTTTTCCGCACGGACTTCCTGCATGACAGCTCGCTGGCGATCAGCCCGGCTTCCATCCCGGAACCCCGAACCGTCATGGACTAACAAGAGGTTGTGAATTCGCCTCAGACTTCTGGCGCGATTTCTGGCTGCTCGCGCTTGCCGCGGAACATCGGACGTCCGGCATAAAGGCCACCCACAATTTCCAGTTGGAAACGCTGCTCGTCGCGATCGCGGACATTACCCGCTATGCCGTCGATTTCATGCAGCTCCGCGCCTAGCGTTTCCAGCGCCTTTTGGCCGAGAAGCATTGCCGATTCGAATGTCTCGCGAATATGGAAATCGACACCTGCCTTGACGAGGTCGAGCGCATGACGGCGATCAGTTGCGCGCGCCAGAACCGGGACAAGGGGGAACTCCGCCTTCACGAGCTCAACGATCTGCGTGGCGTCCTCAGCCCGGTCAACGCAGACCACGATCGCCTCGGTGCGCCCTGCGCCGGCTGCATGCAGTATATCGAGCCGCTTTCCGTCGCCATAGTAGACCTCGAACTCGAACTCCCGCGCCGTATTGATCATCTCGACGTCGATGTCGATGATGGAAATGTCATGACCGTGATCGAGCAGGAACTGGCTTACAATCTGCCCCACCCTGCCGAAACCGATGATCAGGACGGTTCCCTTCAGGTTCTCCGGTCGCTGCACCCCCTCCAATGAAGCGGGGATCGACTTCTCCACGACATTCAAGGCCGCGATAACCAACGGTGTCAACACCATCGAGATTATGATGATGGCCGTCAAAATGGCGCTCTGCTCGATGGTGATGATGCCGGCGGAAAGTGCAGCCGTATAGAGTACAAAGGCGAACTCGCCGCCCTGCGCCATGAACACCGCCCGCTCGATCGCCTCCCAATGGGAGGACCTAAGCAGCCGTGCGACCACGTAGATGACCAGCGCCTTAACGATCATATAGGCCGCGACATAGAAGAGGATTATCTGCCAATTGCGGGCAACGACGCGAAGGTCGAGCGACATCCCCACGGCGAGAAAGAACAGGCCGAGAAGGATGCCGCGAAACGGTTCGACATCGGCTTCCAATTGATGCCGGAACGTGGATTCGGACAAGAGTACGCCAGCGAGAAACGCGCCCATCGCCATCGACAGGCCGCCAAGTTGCATCACATAGGCGGATCCGATCACGACCAGTAGCGCTGCGGCAGTCATGACCTCGCGCGCCTGGGCGCTCGCGATTAGGCCGAACAGTGGATTCAGGAGATAGCGTCCGGCCAGGACCAGGCCGGCAATTGAAGCGATCCCGACGCCGATCGCTAACCAGTCGATGCCTGGGCTCGCGATCGCCCCACCGGGAACGATTGGGGCAAGGAAGGCGACCAGGGCGAGCAAGGGCACGATCGACATGTCTTCCAGCAGGAGGATCGAGACGATCCTCTGCCCCTTCGGCGTCGAGATCTCGCCGCGCTCCCCAAGGAGTTGCATCACAATCGCGGTCGATGTCAGGACGAAACCTGCGCCCGCGACGAATGAGGGCGCGACCGGAAAACCAGTGAACACGCCGATGGCCGTGAGACAGGCGGCGCACAGCCCGACCTGGGCGGCTCCAAGGCCAAAGATCTCGCGCCGCAATCCCCACAGCCGCGAGGGTCTCATCTCCAGACCGATGATGAAGAGGAACATGACGACGCCGAGCTCGGCGACCTGGAGGATTGATGCCGGATCATCGAGTAGTCTCATTCCGAATGGGCCTATTACCACACCACCGGCGAGATAACCCAGAACGGAGCCGAGCCCCAGGCGTTTGAACAACGGAGCCGCGACGATCGCCGCACCGAGCAGGCCGATCACCGGCAGCAGATCGATGCCGTGGGATTCAGAAGACACTTATGCACTCCCCGTTCCGTCGCGGCTCCTAAGCCTGCGCCGCCGAGATTTCAATTTTGGCGGATTACCTGTCTCACCCCGCGTCGATCGAGTCGATCAGGTCGCAAAGTTGATCTGGCAAGCTTCCGTGATGCATACGTTTTTTCAATGGTGCAACATTTCACCTAACTCTACATGCGAAAGCTTCCCATGCTGAAGAGCGCCGTTTCCCGTCTAGCCACGCTCAGGACTGCCGCACCGTTGGCCGCAGGGGCAGCCGGTGATGGAGCTGTCAGCTCGGTCCGGCAAGCACTAAGATACCCCTTGAACTGGCGGTTTCCCCGCGAAATGATGATTGGCATCCCTGTGCCCCTCAGCCCCTCAATTGGGACATTCGGCACCGGTGCTGACCCAGGTAGCGATCAATGCGGCAAACGTCTCCTGCGAACCGGGAGGAGCACTGCGACCTTCGCCAGGGTGCCAGGCCCAGCCGACCAGATGGTCTTCGCCCATGTGGCGTATGAGATCGGCAAGGGAACGATTGCCGTTCCGGCTCGTATCTTTCACCTGTTGGCAGATCTCACCCACCGTCAGCCCTTGCCACGCCATGCTGGCCGGCGCCAATGACCAGTGCGCATTCCCCGGAATTGACTTCATGCGGCTGCCGACCACCGGACGATTCTCGGCACCGTGGCAGGTGCTGCAGACAAGTCCCGCCGGACCTAGCGAGCTTTCGCTGGCATTGATAAACGGCACATGCGGGTGCATGTCTTCACCCTGCGTCGGGCTGCGCGTTGCCGGATGGCAGTTGATGCAGCGCGGATGCGTCATGACACGGCTTGCCTCCTCGAAGATGGCCTTCGAGCGCGCGTTAGTGTCCGCAATCGCATCAAAGTCGGAGACGGGCTTGAGGGCTCCACCATCCGATGATTCGGCATAACTTTGCAGTGATCCCATACCAGCAACGATACCGGTCGCAGCGAGAACGGCGACGAGCGTGATGGCGAAAATCCGCTTGAACATGATCACACCCTCCGCAAATCGTTTTGGTCGATCGGCAGCGATCGCAGACGCTTGCCGGTTGCCACAAAGATCGCATTGAGGAGCGAGGGTGCGACACCCGGTGTGCCGACCTCTCCTATGCCGCCTGGCGCCTCGGAACTTTGCACAATGTGAACCTCGATCTTCGGCGTCTCGTTTATTCTCAGAACGGGAGAATCGTCGAAGTTGCCCTCCACGACGGCGCCGTTCTCGACAGTGATGCGTCCATAGAGAGCAGCGCTCAGACCGTAGATGATGCCGCTCTGTATCTGGGCTTCGACCGTGTCCGGATTGATGACCTGGCCGCAGTCGACGGCGCAGATGATGCGCTCGGTCTTTAGGCTTCCGTCGTCCCCGACGCTCACTTCCGAGATCATCGCGGCGAAACTGCCGAAATCCTCCGAAAGCGCGATGCCTCTTCCCTTGCTGGGGGCAAGAGCGGTTGCCCAACCGGCCTTCTCCGCCGCAAGATCGAGCGCGGCGAGGAGGCGCGGCTTATGCTGAAGCAGGCGCCTGCGGTATTCCAGCGGATCGACGCCGGCGGCATGGGCCAACTCGTCGATGCCGCCTTCTATGGCGGGAAGATTGCGCGTCGCACCGACTCCGCGCCAGTTGCCCGTCAACATGCCCTGCGGAGCCTCATGGCGCACGAAGTCGGTGTATTTATTCGGGATCGCATAGGGGGTTTCGGCGCCCGCCATGATGTCGAGGTCTATGCCATCGCGGGTGAAGGCCGGCAGCCAGCGCGCCATTACGGCAGGGCCGATGACGCGGTGACGCCAGGAAACGGGCATGCCGTCGGCGCCCAGGGTCGCCGTGACCTTGCTGTAGTTCAGGTAGCGATAGCAGTCGTGGCGGATGTCCTCCTCGCGGCTCCAGGTGACCTTGACCGGGCCATCCACCTGCTTTGCGATTTTCGCCGCCAAAATGATCCCGTCGACATCAAGCCGCCGCCCGAAACCGCCACCCAGCAGGTGGTTGTGCACAACGACCTTCTCCAATGGAAGCCCGGTCACATCGGCGACGGCTTGCCGTGCTCGCCCCATGACCTGCGTTCCAACCCACACGTCACAACCATCGCTGCGAACGTGCAGCGTGCAGTTCATCGGCTCCATTGCCGAATGGGTGAGGATCGGGAGGCGGTAGACGAAGTCCAGCGCAGGTCCGTGCTCGGCTTCGGCTTTTGCAACATCGCCCTCGTTGATGTGCGGCAGGGCGTTGCCGTCAATCGCCTCTTCCGCCCGCTTCTCCAAGTCCACCAGCGAAAGAGTGCCATTCGGGCCTGGCTCCCATTCGATGGCGAGAGCAGCGAGCCCCTTGCGTGCGGCACCGGTGTTGTCGGCCACCACGGCAACAGCATCCTCGATCCGGACAACTTGTTTGACGCCCTTTACTGCCATGGCCGGTCCGGTCTCGACCGCGCGCAGTTTGCCGCCGAAGTGGGGACAGATTGCGATCGCCGCGTAAGACACGCCTTGCGGACGGGCGTCGATGCCGAATTTCGCGGTACCGTTGACCTTTTCCGGGCTGTCGAGGCGTCGGACGGAGTGGCCGATCAGTTTGAAGCTGGACGCAGGCTTCAGTGGCATTTCCTGTGGAACGGCTTCAGATGACGCAGCCTGTATCAGGCTGCCATAGGCGGCGCGGCGGCCGCTTGCGGCGTGGACGATATGCCCGGCCTCGGCACTGCACGTCTCGGGCGCGACGCCCCAGCCACGCGCAGCAGCGTTCACCAGCATGATGCGGGCGGCAGCGCCAGCTTTGCGCATCGGCTCGTAAACAGCGCGGATTGCGATGGAGCCGCCGGTGATCTGGTCGCCGAGCAAGGGATTTGCATACCGCGTGGGATCAGCAGGCGCATGCTCCAGCTCCACCTGATCCAGGGAGACTTCCAACTCTTCGGCCAGCAGCATAGCTACCGAAGTATAAATGCCCTGTCCCATCTCCACGGACGGCATGACGAAGACAACCTTGCCGTCGGCGGGGATGCGAATGAAGGCGTTGGGTTCAAAGGCTTCTGCGGCAGCGGACGAAGGCGAAGGCTGCAGGCCAATGACGAGGCCCGCTCCCGTCAGCGATGCACCAATCAGGAAGTGCCGGCGCGATACCGGAAGGGTGAGTTTGTCGTGAACGGACATGGCAAATCACCTCCCCGCTGCAGCGAGCTTGATAGCGGCGCGAATGCGCGGATAGGTGCCGCATCGACAGATATTTCCGGCCATGACGGCGTCGATATCGTCGTCGGTCGGCGACGGGTTGGCAGCTAGGAGCGCGGCCGCGGACATGATCTGTCCAGACTGACAGTAGCCGCACTGGACGACATCGATGTCGAGCCAGGCCTTCTGCACACGGGCGCCTTCGGCAGTCTCGCCAATCGCCTCGATCGTGGTGATCGGCTTGGCCGCCGCATCGGCGACCGGCATGACACACGCCCTCACGGGCACGCCATCGACATGCACCGTACAGGCACCGCACATGGCGATGCCGCAGCCAAATTTCGTGCCAGTGAGACCTATGGTATCGCGTATGACCCAGAGAAGGGGGATGTCGCCGTCTACATCGACGATATATTTCTCACCGTTGATTGAGAGTTCGTAAGACATACAATTGCTCCTTCGGTGCGGAGGGAGGAGTGATGATCGAGTACGCGCGTAGTCTTGGACCGACAGTGCTGACCGTATTTATACGGTTTCAGCACGCGACGCGTCGAAATCGGTCGAGATCGAGACATGCCGCCACTTTGAGATGATGCGGGCATCAGAGTCGTGCTTTGCCACGATGGCGGCAATCGTGTCGCTTCCGACAGGCATTCGAACCGGCGGATCAACCGCATCGGAGAACTCGACGACGAGTTTTGCAAATTTCTCCGGGTCGCCAGGCTGACTGTGATTGAGCCTGGCGGCACGCTCGCGTACCACTCCTGCGGTCTGGTCGTAGTCGCTTATCCGAACCGAGCTAATCGACAGCGAGGAAGAATCCAAGAAGTCCGTCCGGAAGTAGCCCGGCTCGATCACCGATACATGTATACCGAGCGGAGCGAGCTCTGCGTGGAGAGCTTCCGACAGTCCCTCGACTGCAAACTTCGTCGAGCAATACACTCCGAAGCCAGTCGCGGCTCTATAACCGCCGATCGAAGAGATGTTTAGAATTCTGCCCGACTTCTGCTTACGCATTTGCGGAAGGACCGCGCGGGTGACGGTCAGCAGACCGAAGACGTTTGTTCGATAAAGTCGCTCCACCTCCTCCGCCGATGCCTCTTCGACGGCACCAAGCAACCCGAACCCAGCATTGTTCAGAAGGACGTTTATCCCACCGAAACGCTCGACACCGGCTTTCACCGCCTGGCGGGCTTGGTCCGCGTTCGTCACGTCGAGTGGAACGGCCAACAAATTCGATCGCTCTCCGAGTTTGTCGGTGATCAATGTCGCGTTACGGGCCGTGGCCACGACGTTGTCGCCCCCCTCCAACGCCAACTGTGCTATCCGCGCACCGAACCCTCGGGAGGCTCCGGTGATAAGCCAAGTCTTCATAGTCACATCTCCTCATAGGTGACTGCGGTCGCCTCGTGGCTGCAGTCTGTGGCCGGTTTGCGCAACCGTGCCGCTCATTGCGCAGCGGCCGGAGGGAGCCTGGTCCAAAGGTCATTGAATGCGATGCTGTCAAAAAATGCCGATGCCTTAACGATCTTTCCTCCGTGCAAATCGAGGAACCACGCATAGGTGTTCGTATAGGGTTTCCCGTCCTTCGCCGTCCCACTTGCATCGAAAAAGACAATGACGGTATCGCCGTCGGCATACATATTACGGATAGTAGGCTTCAGTCCAACGCTCATGCGAGCATTGAAGGGCCGAATCACATCACCGATAAACGCTTCGCGGCTGGGGTAGCTTTTCGAAGCCAGTGAGTTACCCGTGATCGTCCACGTCACATCCTCGGCCAGAAGGTCGTAGGGACTGCCAGTCCCATTGGCCCAAGCGTCAAAGGCGCGCTGCACGACTTTCTTGTTTTCCGCTTGGTCGGCGGCCCGGCTTTCTCCGGCTGACACCACTGGGATCATCGCCATGGCAATAACGGTGGCCAGCGACTTGCTCATGCTCATCTCACTTATCCTTTCCCAGACTTTCCATCGGTGGACCGGAGTGGGCGGCGGGGGCCCGCCGCCGCGAGATTGCTCAAATCTGGTTCTCCCAGGCCTTGAGCTGGTGATCCTTCAGCATGTCCTCGATCACCTTGGGGCAGACGTTGCGGAACTTGCCCGTGTCGGCCGGAACGATCTCGATCATGCGTTCGATCATCTCCTTGGGATCCATCCTGCCTTCGGGCGTCGCGAAGAAATCGTCGAACCCCTTGCGCAGGTCGGCGCGCTTGGTGATGTTCTCGCTGTCGTCCAGCCAGCGGAACGGATTGTCGGCCATGGTTTCGTTGTAGCCGGTGTAATAGGCGCCCGGATTGATCGTCTGGATCTTGATCCCGTATGCGGCCAGCTCCTGCTGCAACGCCTCGGCGATCGACTCCAGCGCGTGCTTGGTGGAAACGTAGGTGCCCCAGTTGGCCGGGGTGAACAGGCCGCCCATCGAGGAGGTGAAGACCACCTTCTTGCCCTGACTCTTGCCCTCGCGCACCCACTTCTGAACGACGCCCTGCGTCAGCGTGAGTGGCAGGAAGACGTTGATCTCGAAATTGCGACGCACGATGTCGACCGGAATTTCCCAGACCGGGCCGGGCTCACCCTGACCGGCATTGTTCCAGAGAATGTCGAAATCCCAGCCCTGGGCCTGGCGGATGTCGTAGGGGTCGGTGAGGTCAAGCCGCTCGACGCGAACACGGTCGGCCAGGCCGAGCGCCTCCACCTCGTTGCGCAGTGCCGTGACCATCGGCGAAACCTGGCAGGTGGCGATGATGTTGTGGCCGTTCTTGGCCATGCCGATGGCGGCGCCCTTGCCAAAGCCCGAACCGGCGCCGGTGATGAGAATTGTTTTGGACATGGAAGTTCCTTTCGACTGGTTGGTAGTTGCCTTTGAGAGGGTTAGGCGCCCAAGGCGGCGGCCGCCGCCTGTGCGATTTCAAGATCCTGTGGGACGGACCCGCCTGACACGCCGACAGCGCCAATCATCGTGCCGCCCGCATCAACGAGCGGAAGCCCGCCCGCAAAGGGGGCGAGGCCACCGTTCGTAAGTTCGAGCGCGTGGGCGGGCGCGCCCGGCTTGCAATATTCCCAGACTGCCTCGCTGGTGGTCCGGAAAAGCGCGGCGGTTCGTGCCTTGCGTGTGGCGATGTCGATCGAGCCAAGCACTGCGCCATCCATACGGCTGAACGCCTTCAGATGGGCGCCGGAATCCAGCACCGTGATGTTGACGGGCACGCCGAGCTCGGCGGCCTTTGCCTCGCCGGCCGAGATGATCGCCTGGGCTTGTTTGGAGGTCATTTGCAGCATGTGCTTCTCCGTTTGAGTGCTTCGATCGGCACTCTTCACACGTGCCAAGTCGCTGATGAGCATGCTGCTGGACGAATGCCATCGCCGCCATCGTACGGGCGGCTGTCTGGTTAAGACGAGCGGCTATGCGGCTCATGCCTTGGTATGAGGCTCAGCGGTGTCGGCGGTCATTGCAGTTGAGGGCAACCACCGGCCGTCACACCGCTGTTGCCAGCAGTGAGCGTCCGGTTGCGGTTGAAATCTTGATGAAGACTAATCTAGTGCGGGAGCAGATGCGGGCCGGGTGGGCTCATGCCCTCATCACCATTTCCAGGCATTCAACGAAGGCCGTGGTGTCTATCGGCTTCCTGAAGAAGGCCACGGCCCCGCTGGCAAGGGCGACCTCCTCGAGTCCAGGCTCAGTACGAGCGGTAATCAGGATCACAGGCACCTGGGATTGCCGCTCCGCGAGCAGCCTTGTCAGATGAATGCCGCTCATGCCCGGCATCTGGATGTCCGTGATGATACAGAAACAACCCGGCATGACATCCGCTTCGATGAATTCCTCGGCTGATGCGAAACCACGGGCAACATATCCGAGCGAACGGATCAGCCTGACAAGCGCTGACCGCATCGCCTGATCGTCGTCGATAATGGATATGAGTGGTTCCCCAGCCACGCGGCATCACTCGCTTCTTGTTAGCTGGCCGCGGAGATGGGCGGAGCACTGGACGTCAGCCTCGCACACGCACCACCCGTTGGGAATCATACACAGGTGTTAGCGTCAGTGCTCAAGTGCCAGGTTCAAGGCGTCGGCCATTCGCACCAGATCGGCGAGCGTACGAGCACCCATCTTGCGCATCGCGGCGCCACGATGGATTTTGACCGTTACCTCGCTGAGACCCAGATCCCCGGCGATCTGCTTGTTCATCCTGCCGGAGGTCGCCAGCATCATCACTTCCCGCTCGCGCGTCGATAAAGTGGCAAAGCGACCTTTGAGACCGACAGTGAGGTCCTCCGCGGCGCGTCGGCTGCGATCGCGGTTGATCGCCGTGCTCACTGCATCGAGCATGTCCTGGTCGCGGAAAGGCTTCGGCAGAAAGTCTACGGCCCCGGCCTTCATGGCCCGAACCGTCATGGGAATATCGCCGTGACCGGTTATCAGGACGACGGGTAAGTTGATGCCCAAGGCGCCAAGCTGCGCCTGGAATTCAAGCCCGTTGATGCCCGGCAGCCTTACGTCGAGTACAATGCATCCGGGTAGATCCGGTCGCTGGGCATCGATAAATTCGCGGGCAGTTCCATAGCTGCGCGTTTCAAGGCTAACCGAGCGGAACAGGCGGTCTAGCGCGCGACGCAGCGCTTCATCGTCGTCGACGATGAAGACTATCGCTCTATCGTCCGGACTGTACGACATCTAAAGGGCCATATTCTCTAAAAGCGTTGAAACCATAGCATGAGGGAAACTGCTCGGAGATAAGACGAAGGTATTAGCCATCTTGGACTTGATGCGGGCTCCTTCATCGAATCGTTCGTGGAACTGACCGAAGCAGTTCAGGAGGTTATGTCGGCGAGCGGTTGGGGCGCTTGAGAGGGCATGACGGGATCCGGACCGCCTTTTCTGGATTTTGCCGGCGCGGAAATGGGAACAGTAAACGAAAACACGGCGCCGCCTTTCTCGGCGTTTGTCGCCCAGAGTGCGCCGCTGTGGGCCTCTATGATTGATCGGCAGATCGACAGCCCCACCCCGAGACCGGTCGGCTTGGTCGTGTAAAACGGTTCGAAGACGCGCTCCAAGGTGGCTTGCGTCAAGCCCGGACCGGAGTCCTGCACGCTGACAAAGACATTGTCGTCGTCTCTTCCGGCGGTGATCCGAACATTGCGATTACCATCGTCGACATCGCTCATTGCCTCGATGGCGTTGGTGATCAAGTTGAGCATCACTTGCTGCAACTGTATGCGGTCTCCTCGGACGGTCGGCAAGCCCTCCGAGAGTTGGACCTGTAAGGAGATACCGTTCTTCAGGGCTTTGCCGCGGCTAAGGGCAACGATCTCGCTGAGCGCCTCGGTGATGTCCAGGTTCTCAAGCGACGGCGGTGCGTTCTTGAACAGGGAGCGTATCCGATCAATGACATTGCCGGCTCGCGTGCCGTCCTTCACAACGTCGTCGAGTGCCTCTCTCACCTCCGCAAGATCCGGCGGGTCCCTTCTCAGCCAGCGAAGAGCAGCCTGCGCGTTGGCGAGTGCAGCGGCGATCGGCTGATTGACCTCGTGCGCGATTGAGGCGGAGAGTTCCACCAGGCTTGCGACCTGCGATGCACGCGCCAGCCTGTCGTTCGCGGCCTGGAGGGCCGCCTCTGCTCGTTTGCGTTCGTCAATGTCGATAAGCAACTCAAACCATCGCAGAATGCGTCCGTCGACGTCCCGCAACGGCATAGCCAGCACATTGAACCAGCGATAGACGTCATCTGCGCGTCGCAAACGGGTCTCGATGTCGTAGGATCGACCTGCTTCATAATTTGCGTTGTGAGCGGCGATTGTGCGCCCCAAGTCCTCAGGATGGACGGCGTCTGTGGCTTCCCATTCCTTCAGCGTCTCCAGGGTCTTGCCAAAATAGTTGAGCGTGGCCTGATTGAGGCCCTCGACCGCCCCCGATGGCATCGTCACGGCGACCGGAACCGGGATGCTGTCGACGATCAACTGAAAGTCGAGCTCACGTCGCCGCAAGGTCTCCTCAGCTCGCCGAAAATCCTCGACATCGGTGACCGTTCCGCACCATTTGACGATCCGTCCGTCATCGTCAAACATCGGACTACATCGCACGCGAACCCAGCGATACTGCCCGTCGAAGCGCCGTACGCGCGCGTCCATCTCGCCGGGCTTGCCGGACGCCAGAATCGACCGCCAGCGTTCGAGCAGTGTGGGCAGGTCGTCCGGGTTGATCGCGGCCTGCCATTCCCATCCATGGGCTTCGTCGAGACTGAGGCCGGTGTATTCAGACCAGCGTCGATTGATAAGCTCGAGGTGCCCGTCGGGCAGTGCGATCCACACCATGGCCGGGAGTGCGTCCAAAACGCGGCTGAGATCGAACTCCATTGCTGTCCTTTCCCCTCGAAAAGTATCGATTAGAGTTTGCTTACGATGTCATTCGATCTGTGTACAGACCGAAGAGACGGACGCTGCGCAAGGAATGCAATATCCGCGCTTGCCGTGTACGTCATTCGAAAAACCTCCTATGATAAATCTCCTCCCGAGAGCTTCCGGAGAATCCAAATGATCCAGCTTGGGCCACCGCTACGAGTTGCGAGCGAAGCAGATGCAAGCGAGCTGGCTGAACTCGTCAACTTCGCCGGCGAGGGCTTGCCCCTGTACATTTGGGAGGGACTTGCAAAGGACGGCCAGGATCCTTGGGAGGTTGGTCGAGCTCGTCAAATCGAAAAGGCACGCGAAGGCCAGATCGTGGTTGTGGACTTTGGAGACGGTGCTGTAGCAAGTCTGACTGGCTACCCAATCGGTTCCGAACCCAAGCTAATTGGCGACGACTTCCCCGCCCTGTTTCGGCCGCTTCAAGAACTGGAAAACAAGGCACTGGAAAGCTGGTATGTCAATGTGCTGGCCTGCTATCCCGAATACCGAGGGCAAGGACTTGGCTCGCGACTACTCAATCTTGCAGAACAAATAGCACGGCAAGAGGCGTTTCGTCGGATGAGTGTCATCGTCGCCAACAACAACGCAGGTGCAAGACGACTATATGAGCGGCATGGCTACGAAGTTGCTGCCACACTGCCCTGTGTGAAGGACGGCTGGGAGACCGATACAGAGCACTGGGTGCTCCTGATTAAGTCGCTCGGTCCAGTGGAAGGCCGCTAAGTCTGCACTGCAGACGTTCATCGCCATCGCAGTGAACTTCCGCCCTCCACCCATTCGAGACAATCGATGGATGGCCGATGCGACCGCTCTCGGGAGGCGACTGTGCATCCTTCGTCTTGATAGGAGTCGAACCGCAGGTCCGCAATCTCACGCCCCCGCGCCATGCGGAAGGGAAGGTGACGCTGTACAAATCGGCCGTCAGCCCGTAACCTTCGAAGCGCCCCTAACAACGCACCGCAATAAGTGGTCACCAGTCATTGAACATCCTTGAACAACTGGGGACTATCAAGGCCTGACCGTTGTTCCTATGACCCCCCATGGGGCGGCTACTGAGCGCACCGATATGCCACGCCCTCTTGGCGCAGCCGCCAGGGCTTCAGTGCGGGATGAGGAAAAATGTGCGGTTTTTCGCCCGCCAATGTCTTGGAATCGAACCGACAGAAGGCCGCGATGTCATTCAAACCATTGCTTGGCGACGGACGTATCCGGGCCCGGGAAGAGGAAACAGCACCGCTGCAAACTGCGTCCTGGATTGGCTCTTCGGTCGTATTCGACAGTCGTCGCTGGGTTTGTCAGGAAGCAGAACTCCGCTGGACGGCACCGCACCATCTGGTCGTGCTGACAGACGGGGGGAGCACGTCCCGGACATCGATACGCACCGAAGGCAAGGCACTTTATGAGGGGCAGGACCGGCCCGGTGTCCTCACTTTTGTTCCGGCCGGCGCAGAGCGCGTCGGCTTCTATCGCGACGTAGACCTCTCGTATTCCGCCCTGTGGATTGACCCCGAACTTGCGCTCCCGGGATTGGAACGCCTGCGCGACATCCCGATTCTGGTGAACAGGAGCGACACCGTCATCGGCACGCTCTTGACAGCGCTTTGCACCGAGATGTCACTCGGCCACTTGCCCGATACCGTCTACGTCGAGCATCTGGTGGCCCTCGTCGGCTTGCGCATGGCCAGCCTGGAGGGAAACCCACGCCCAGCTGCGAGCCAAGGCCGCCTTGGTCGCCGGGCGTTTGAGCGTGTCCGCGATTATATCGACGCTCACGTGGCCTCCGATATCTCGCTGAGCGAGGTGGCAGCCATTGCCGGCATGCCGGTTGATACTTTCGCACGTCGCTTCAAGGAGACAACCGGCCGTCCGCCCTATGCCTATATACTCGAGGAACGCGTAAGAAGGGCGGAACTGCTCCTCAGCGATACCAGCACAGCAATAGGCGCCATTGCATTCCGCCTCGGCTTCTCCAGCCAGAGCCATTTCACCGCAACATTCCGTCGCCTTAAGGGCATCACCCCGCGTGCCTACCGGCTGCAGTTTTCTCCAGAATCCTGACAGCGCCTCCGGTTTCCTGACAGAAAGCGATCCCCCGCGCTCCCAAGTCCCAGATGTCGAAGAAAGCAAGTCGCCGGCTCGCCAGAGGGTGGAAGCCCTTTCCGGGATCACGCCGTTGCGACTGGGAGATCATTCATGGCTGAAACGGACTTCAGGATTACGCGCCGGGCGGTTTTGGAAGGCGGAGCGGCGACTTGCCTCCTCCTGGCATCCGGCTTGCCCGTCAGGGCTCAGGACGCAGCGGCGGCGGCCGAGCGCGTCACCATGCCGATATCGAGAATACCGATGACCTTCAGGATCAACGCTACGGAGCATGCCCTGGAGCTCGACCCGCGCATGACCCTGCTTGATGCCCTGCGAAACCATCTCGGCCTCACCGGCTCCAAAAAAGGCTGTGACCACGGCCAGTGTGGTGCGTGCACCGTTCTCGTGAACGGCCGACGGATCAATTCCTGCCTCTCGCTCGCAGCCCAGCACGAAGGCGACGAGATCACGACGATCGAGGGGCTGGCCGACGGCGACGAGCTGCACCCGGTCCAGGCAGCCTTCGTCGCTCATGACGGCTTCCAGTGCGGCTATTGCACACCGGGGCAGATCTGTTCGGCGGTGGGAATGCTCGAGGAGATCCGGGCCGGCTGGCCGAGCTATGCAAGTACCGACGGGGCGGCCAGGCCCGATGCGCTTACCGAAGCAGAGATCCGTGAGCGTATGAGCGGCAATATCTGCCGTTGTGCTGCCTATCCCAACATCATCGCAGCAATCCGCGACGCAGCAAAAGAGGTGTAAGCATGCAACCCTTTACCTACGAGCGCGCCAGCAGCGTGAAGGCGGCGGCAGCCGCCGTGGCGGCCCGGCCCGAAGCGAAGTTCATCAGCGGCGGCACCAATCTTCTCGACTTGATGAAGCTGGAGATCGAGCGGCCGGCACATCTCGTCGATATCAGCCGGCTGCCGCTCGACGAGATCAACGAGACGCCGGAAGGCGGCCTTCGGATCGGGGCGCAGGTCCGCAACAGCGATCTCGCCGCCGACCCGCGAGTGCGATCGCGCTATCCGATGCTCTCGCATGCGCTTCTCGCGGGAGCCTCCGGCCAGATCCGCAACAAGGCCTCGACTGCCGGCAATCTTCTGCAGCGCACGCGCTGCCCCTATTTCTATGACGGCAACATGCCCTGCAACAAGCGCGAGCCGGGTTCGGGCTGCGCGGCTCTCGAGGGCTTCAACCGGATGCACGCTGTGCTCGGCGCCAGCGAGGCCTGCATCGCGGTGCATCCCTCGGATATGGCTGTGGCCATGGCCGCACTCGACGCTGAGGTCGAAACCACCTTGCCCGACGGCACGATCCGCACGATCCCCATCGGCGACCTTCACCGCTTGCCGGCCGCGACCCCGCATGTCGAGACGGAACTCGGCCACGGCGAGATGATCACCGGCGCGATCCTGCCGCCCCCGCCTCCCGGCCGGCAGCTCTACCGCAAGGTGCGCGACCGCGCTTCCTACGCCTTTGCGCTCGTCTCGGTAGCGATCGTTGTCGAAAAGAGCGGCGACCGCATACAGAGCGCCCGCATCGCGATCGGCGGCGTTGCACCAAAGCCGTGGCGCCCGATGGATGCGGAGTACGTGCTTGCCGGGACGGCCGCCGCCGACGCCGCCTTTACCGAGGCGGCAGAGAGCGCCCTCGCCGGAGCCGTCGGGCGTGGCGGCAATGATTTCAAGATCCCGCTGGCAAAGCGAACGATCCGGCAGACGCTCGCCGCGGCTGTCGAAGGTGCATGAGGTGCGATGATGACAGAGACCATAATCCGGGAAAACCGTAGCTCCGAGACCGGCAATGGTCTCATCGGTCAGCCGCTCGCGCGCGTCGACGGGCCGCTCAAAGTCACCGGCCGTGCGACCTACGCCTATGAGCATGCCTTGGATGGGGCCGCGTATGGCTACATCCTCGGTGCCGCCATCGCCAAGGGTCGTATCGTCGGGATCGACACTGCGGAAGCCGAACGGGCCCTCGGCGTCCTTCATGTCATGACCCACCGGAACGCGCCGGCTCAGTCGGAATTCGGCCCAGCGGTCACGCCGACGGTACCCGAGGTCTTCACCCGCGCCAGGCCGGTTCTCAATAGCAGCCGCGTTCGCTTCTACGACGAGCCAGTGGCGCTCGTCGTGGCGGAAACCTTCGAGGCGGCGCGCGCCGCCGCGAGGCTCATCAGGGTGCGCTATGAAGAGGAGCGCGGGGCCTTCGATCTGTCGGCGCGTCTCGCCGACGCCTACACGCCCCGGCGCACCAATGCCGGCTTTGAGACGGACAGCGCGATCGGGGACTTCGATGGGGCTTTCGCCGCTGCCCTGGTGAAAGTCGACGCAACCTATCGGACGCCCTACGAGCACCACAACCCGATGGAGCCGCATGCAACGCTCGCCGTCTGGTCGGGCGACGAGGTGACGATCTATACGTCCGCACAAACGCTTGCCAACTTCCAGGCCGGCCTCGCCAGCACGCTCGGCATTCCGCGAGAGCGTGTTCGCATCGTCAGCCCGTTCATCGGCGGTGGTTTCGGCTCGAAGTTGATCGTCCATGCCGACGGCGTGCTCGCCGCGCTCGCCGCAAGAGTTCTGCGCCGCCCAGTCAAGGTGGCGCTGACGCGGCAGCAGATGTTTGCCAATGCCGGTCAGCGGGCGGAGATGGTCCAGCAGGTGCGTCTCGGCGCGGACCGCGACGGGCGGCTGACGTCGATCGGCCATGATGTCTGGTCGGCGACCTCCAGCTTCGAGGAGTTCTGCGAGCAGACCGCGGTCTTCGGCCGCTCGCTTTATGCCGCGCCGAACCGGTTGACCCGCCACCGCCTCGTCCCCGTCGATCTCAATCGCGGCGAATGGATGCGCTCGCCGGGCGAAGCGCCGGGCATGCTCGCCTTTGAATGTGCCGTGGATGAACTCGCCGAGCGGCTCGGCCTCGATCCGATCGAGCTCAGGGTCCGCAACGAGCCGACCGAAGACCCGGAGCGCGGCGTTCCGTTTTCAACCCGCAACCTCGTCGCCTGCATGCAGGAAGGTGGACGGCGCTTCGGCTGGGAACGCCGCAACCCGACTCCGGGCCGCATCCGCGAAGGCCGCAAGCTTATCGGCTACGGCATGGCAGCCGCCATTCGGCCGAATTATATCGGCGAGACGACGGCGAAGGTCGCGATCGATGCGAGCGGCCGGGTCACGGCTGAGCTCGACATGACCGATATCGGAACCGGCACCTACACCATCCTCACCCAGATTGCGGCAGAAAGCCTCGGTGTGCCGATCGCCGCAGTCAAGGTCGAGCTCGGCGACAGCCGTTTCCCGCGGACGGCCGGCTCCGGCGGCTCCTGGGGAGCGGCGAGCGCGGGTTCGGCATTGCACCACGCCTGCAACGCCCTTAAGGAGAGGATCATGGAGGCGGCCCGGTTCAGCGGCGGCTCACCGCTGCGTGGCGCGGACGACGCCAAGCCGACCTTCGTCGGCGGAGAGGTCAGGGTCGGCGACCGTTCCGTGAGCCTGACCGACCTCATCGGCAGAATTGCCCCCGACGGCATTGAGGCCACCGGTTCGGTCGCCGCCGGCCGCGACACGGAAAGCTACAGAACCCACTCCCAGCACTCCTATGGAGCGCACTTCGCGGAAGTCGCGGTCGATCGCGACACGGGCGAGATCCGCATGCGCCGCATGCTGTCGGTGATCGGTGCAGGCCGGATCCTCAACCCCAAGACCGCACGCTCGCAGATCCTCGGCGGAATGACCTGGGGCATTGGCGCTGCGCTGATGGAGGAAACCGTGCTAGACCCCCGCTACGGCCATTTCGTCAACCACGATCTCGCCGAGTATCATGTCCCCGTCAACGGCGACGTGCCGGAGATGGAGGTCGTCTTTCTCGATGAATACGACGACAAGGCCAACCCGCTCGGCGCCAAGGGGCTCGGCGAACTCGGCGTCTGCGGTGCAGGCGCAGCAATAGCCAACGCCGTCTACAACGCGAGCGGTGTCCGCGTACGCGAATTCCCAATCACCCTGGACAAGCTGCTCCCGGGCTTGCCCGCGACAGCCATCTGACTCTGCCAACGCGACAGAGCGGTTGACCGTCATCAGAAACAGTGAACCGTATCGTCAGAAGACAAAGCCAGCAGGAATGTTCATGACAACGGAAACGGCTCTAAACTCTTACATGGATGCGATACTGGCGAACTGCCGACAGTACTGGCTCAATTATTCAAACGTCCACTGCTCAAATGAGCACATCACATCCTATCAGACAGGGGTCCCTCATCCCCAACTGAATGGCGTTATCCGGATGAGGGAGGCCGCCGCCGTTGAAAAAATTCCTCTCATCGTTTCCCAACTGAGCGGCAGACCGTCAGTCTGGTGGATAGGGCCGGATAGCTACCCTGCGGCCAGTGATGACCTGGTTGACGCCGGTGCCCGACTGATTGGAAAGGTCCCGGTGATGGCAGTTCAACTCGAGGACCTGCGGCCCCCAGCGAAGCTGGCAGGAAACGTTTCAATAGAACGGTTGGAAGGCGGAGAAGAACTGGGGTCGTGGGTTCAATGCTATTCCGAGCCCATGGGTGTCGCTGCAGAGGATTTTGCCGTCATGCTTCACGCTGAACAAAATCGCTCTGACGCTTCCGGACAGCTGACCCGCTTTGCAGCGCGTTCCGAGGGCGAGATCGTTGGAACCTCGGAGCTTTTTGTGCACGATAATGTTGCCGGGGTCTATCTTGTTACGACCAAAAATAGCCATCGTAGGCTGGGTATCGGCACAGCGTTGACCCAAGCAGCCGCTGTAGCCGGCCTTGAACTGGGCCTGAAAATTGGAACATTGCAGGCGAGTAGCAGTGGATATCCTGTGTGTACAAAAAAATGGGATTTGATGACGTAGCTTCTTACAACCTTCTGATGTTTCCAGAATAGCTAGAGCACGTCCGTTGGTGATGTCAGGTTAAATGCGCCAGGAATATTTATGGACCGACGCCTGGGGAAGGCGGCCGCGCCGGCAACGGCCTTTCAATGTGCGATCGCCTATGCAGATGGACGGCGATGGCTGAGTGTTTCGAGTGCGGCGGAACGAAGAGATTTCGGACTGCCGAGAAGACGGACAGGAAGCGTTGCAGCCCGCCTGGCGATCGAAATCCCTGCAGGACCCGCTCTCGTTTTCGCAAAGGCAAATGCGAATTTTCGGCGCGATTGTTCAGGCCCTTGCGCGATCGCTGCTCGACGGCCGGCATGACCTGGCGTGCCGCGCCATGGGAGCGAAGCTGTCAGTGACGATGCGCTTTGGCAGGCATCCCAGCTTCTTCAGCCAGACCGCGTGGGTAACAACCGAGGCCGGAAAACGACGTCGTTTGTAACTGCCAGTGGCTTGGATCATGCCTGCCGATTATCAGCCAACGGCTTCAGCTATCGTTAACCTGACATCACCCTCTGAGGCGCGGGAACGTCGTAGCCGCCGCAAAAGTCGTTTCATTGGCTCATAAGCTCACAAGCTTCAGTTCCACTCGATACATTATGCGAGTACAGAACGGGAACAACAGAGCGAAGGTACCAGGCGACTGCACGCACGATCAGCCATGCTTCGAAATGCCGGCCTTTGAAACCGGCCTTCGACTGGCCCGGCCGTTTGTCAGCGATCGCATTCAGAATCATGGGCACGCTCCACATTAGTTTGAGCGCAAAAATCCCCGGTCATGGTAGCTCATTAAGCACGAAGGTTTGCGAGAGGGCCACCGAGCGGCTTGGACGGAATATCACTGTTCTTTGCCGGCGACGCGTGCGGGGTGCTTCGCCTTCGGTCTTCTTCAAATACTCGGCTCCAAAATCAATCTCCAGAGCCGTCCACATCGGAAGATGGTCGGAAATCCGATATGTGCGCCAGGCTGTCGCGTAGCATTCCGCCCTGATTTCTGCGTGAGTGCCAGTTCCAGGCCGACTCGGTGATTGCCGCGAGATTGTATTGCGGCTCCCAGCCAAGCACCTCGCGGGCCTTGTCGTTGTTGGCGACAAGCGTCGTCGAGTCGCCTTCGCGTCGTCCGGCATAGCCGACATTGAACGGCCGTTTGGCCACCTTTTCGATCGCGCTCAGCAGTTCCTTGACCGTTGTTCCGGTACCGGTTCCAAGGTTGAGCTCGACGCTCTTACCGCCGTCGAGGAGATAGTCGACTGCACGCACATGCGCGTCCGCAAGATCGAGGACATGGATATAGTCGCGCACGCAGGTCCCGTCGCGGGTATCGTAATCGGTTCCGAACACCTTGAAGCCCTCCCGCCGACCGAGCGCCGCTTCGATCGCCAGCGGTATCGCGTGGGTCTCCGGTTCGTGCCATTCACCGATGCGGCCCTCGAAATCGGCGCCTGCGGCATTGAAGTAGCGCAGGATGACGGAGCGCATGCCCTTATAGAGGCCGTAATCCTTCAGTGCTTGCTCGCAAATCCATTTCGTCCGGCCATAGGGGTTGATCGGCGCCTGTTTGTGGCTTTCGTCCATGGGCACGCTGTCTGGCAGACCATAGGTCGCGCAGGTGGACGAGAACACGAAGGCGTCGATCCCGGCTGCGAGTGCTGCCGACAGCAGGGTCAGCGTGCCGATCACATTGTTGTCGTAGAAGGCGGCCGGGTCCTTCACGGATTCGCCGACCTCGATCATGGCCGCAAAATGCAGGATGGCGCGCGGCTGATGGTGCGCCAGGACCTCGTCGAGACGCTGCCGGTCGCGGATGTCCCCCTTTTCAAGCACGCCCCATTTGACGAACTCCTCGTGGCCATTCGAGAGGTTGTCGTAAACGATCGGCCGATAACCCTTTTCAGCAAGTTGGAGGCAGGTATGGGAACCGATATAGCCGGCACCACCGACGACGAGAATATTGTTGTTCTGCACGGGCAACCTCTTGGGATGACTTGGGAAGAGACTGCGAAAGGCGCGTAGGCTCCGCAGCGGCGAGTTTCCAACACATTGTGAACTTCCTGCAACAAAACGGCATTTTCTCCGGGTACCGCCGCCGTTTCGACGACGGATACGGATCACAGTTAGAATTCGTCATCCCCCCGTTTCCACATCTACACCACGTTAACGTTGCCCTACCCGTTAATGTCATCAAGGAGCAATTCAGGATGAAGGCGGGGGAGCTTGGCGGTTCGGCAGGCGCTCGACGACGTTTGCGACGGCCGAGCGGGAAGCGGCGAGCGCGCGCAGCAGGCGTTGCCGACGAAGGGCATGCGCACGAGGGCTGGGTCCGTTCGCCAGCGCCGTGCGGGCGTTCCGTATCGGCTCGGCCAAGTTGGCGCTCACCTCCGGCAGCGCCACCACTTCTGCCTCCAGCCGGTCGAGATAGGCGCCGAGCCCGTCCGCCGCCGCTTGACGCAGGCGGGCGGTAGGGGCAGCGTAAAGCTTGTCCGCCGCCCAGCGGAGGTGCTCCTCGGCATGCCGGTGCAGCGCCTGTGGCTGCTTGTAGGCCCGGTGGTCGCCGAGAAGCCCTGCGACATAAGCCACCTCGCCAAGCTCGCCGCAACGCCACCACAACTCCATGTCCTGCAGGTACTGCCAGGCAGGGTCCCAGCAACCCGCCTCGAAGAAGACATCAGTTCGGATGGTCGCGCCCGGCATCGCAATCATGTTGTTGAGCAGCAGCAGCTCCCGGAACGCTTCGCCATTGTTGCTGTAGCTCCACGGGAAGCGGCGACCGGCTATGGGCGCGCCGTCATAGGTGATCTGGCGGAAGCGGCCGTGGACCAAGGCCGGGCGGCGCCTTGCCGCGTGCCCAATAGCCTGCAGCGCGCCCGACGCCAGACGATCATCTGCATGCAGTGTGACGAGGTAATCCGCATGCGACCCGGCGGCGTAGGCGCGGTTCCAATTGTCGGTGCGGGAGACGGTGTCCTGGTGCAGCGCCGGCCGCAATCGGGGCGACGCATGGGCCTCGATGATCTCCCGGCTGCCGTCCGAGGAGCCGTTGTCGCAGACATGCACTTCGAAGGCCAGGTAGTCCTGCGAGAGTGCGCTTGCGAGCGCCTCGGCAAGGGTCTCGGCATTGTTGAAGCAGGGAATGATGATGGCGAGCGAGGGTACTTTTGTGGATGGCTGGGCTGTCATGGCTAACTCCCCTCCGTCTTTCTACGGCGTGTCGCTGATCGCTGGCGAGCGTGCCAACGCCTCTCGCGTACCGTGCCCCCGGGCGTTGGATCGGACTAGCGGGCCGCGCTTAAATTGGGGAACAGCGTGGCACCCTCCGTCCAACACTGGATCATCTACCACACTGCTTCCCATAGTCCTTGGTAATGCCGCGTCTAGTCGGCCAGGCTGGCCCCCTCTAATTTGACATCCAACACCCTGTGTGCTGGCAAGCAGCGTACGTCGAGCCCCTGAGCCACAACGCCGTTCAGCATGGGGCAGACAAAGAGCGCGCCCTGGTGCGACAGCGTCGCGCGATGGTGCAGGCTGTGCGCAAAAGCCGCATGGAAGACAGCGACGTCGCGAAAAGCGTAAACACCGGCCGACGCGTTCCCGGAGATGACCACCTTCTCCTTCGCCTCCTGCATCCGCCCATCCGGCGCAAGCCGCAAGTAGCTGTATTGCGGATGGCGGGAGGCGAAGGTCAGCGCAAGGCCGCCCAGAGCGGGATCGGCTGTGAAAGCTGCGGCCACATCCGCATCGCTCTCGAATATGATGTCGCAAAGATCGACGATGATCGGTGCCTCCTGCCGGGCGATCAGCGTTGCGCCCGCCACGGCGCTCCAGGCGGCGCCGCCGCTGGCATGCGACAACCACACGATCCTCGCCGCAGGGTACTCCGCACAGAGCGTCTCTCGCGCAAAGCGCTGCGACGCAGCGGTGTCCCGCAGAACGAAGACGGGCGCTGCGGTCGCGCTCCACCATGGACGTGCCTCCAATGTGGCGCGCAGCAGCGTCGTGCCACCAACCACCATCTCAGCCTTCACCGAGCCATCGGGCCGCTCAAAATCCCGTCCCGCCAGGGGAATGATAACGTTCAGCGGCGTCGAAGGGCCATGTCTCGCGCCAGCATCAGGCATAGGCTGGCTCGCGGCCCTGCAGGTACTCGGCTAGATCCTCTGGCGTGCCCAGGCCATGCATGCTGCTCTTGTCGATCTCATATACGCCGATACGCGCCCCATTCCGGATGGCGTAGTTGTAGGTCGGGCAGACGTAGAACTCGCCATTGGTGCGGTCGTTGTGCACCATCATGTCGAGTGCCGCCTTCATGTAGTCGCCCGCGCGGCGAAAGAAATAGATGCCTACCGTCGCGAGATCGGAGATCGGCTGCTTTTCGGCGACCCGCAGCACCAGGCCCTCCGCATCGGTTTCTGCGAACGACCATTTCGGATCGCGTTTGCGGTCGCGGAAAACGAGGATTGATCCGTCCAGGCCTCGCGAGATGCAGTCATCGATGAAGTCCCCGATGCGCATGTCCACCACCTGGTCGGAGTTGGCGATCAACAGCGGTCCCTCTTCGTCGATTTGCTGGCGAGCTAGCAGGACGGTGCAGGCAGTGCCCTCGGTGAGCCGATTGACCGGAACGATGCCTACGCCCCGCGAGCGAAGCTCAGCCACCGCATCGGGCTGACTGTGCAGGTGGTCGCGGAGCAGCAGTACAGTCGGGCGGCCACCCGGCGGCAAGGCGTTGTCCAGCACATGTTGAATCATCGGCCGGCCAAGCACGTCGATGAAGGGCTTCGGATGCTGGAAGCCGACTTTGGCGAAGCGGCTGCCCCGTCCGGCCGCTGGCACCACCAGCTGCACCGACCGGCTGGCATGCGTGGAGGACAGACGCTGCACGCCATTCACCTCGAAATTCTCGATCATCTTCGGGTTGTAAAAACTGTGGTACTGGTCGGCGCTGATGGTGGCCGAGACGACGCGGCCACCATCGAGGATTACCTCGTTCAACGAGGAGCTGACATAGTAGCGCCCTTCCACGGTGACCCCGTGCCGCAGCGCAGCGGCGGCCGCCTTGAAGAACAGCTGCGCCTCGCGGAAATAGTAGCATCCGGCGATCGCCTGGTTGCTGATCACCTCCTTCTCGGAGGTGCGGTTCACCAGACCGTCTTCCCCAAGGGTCGCATAGGACCAGCGCGGATGGATCGTCTCAAACGTGATGATGCCGGCATCCGCCCCGGCCGCCTCGAACTCTGCAATCACGGAAGAGAGACGGATGTCGATGATCTGATCGCTGTTGGCGATCACCAGCGGCTCGGTCGGGTCGATGACGTCGATCGCCATGAGACAGGTACAGAGCGCTCCGGCGGTCGGCCCCTTCAACATCAACATCTGCGAGCGACCGCCCGTACTGAGGTCGAAGATCCGCTCGTAGGAATATCGGACGGCCTCTTGCTGATCGACGACGAACAGGAAGCGTGTCTCGGCGCCGAGCGACTTCATGTTCTCGATGGCCCATTGGATCATCGGCTTTCCCGCCACTTCGATGAGCGGGCGCGGATACGCGTAGTCTTCCGGGCTGAAGTAAGAGCTCGGGCCGTTGGCCGGGAATAGCACGATCATGCCGCCACCTCCGATACAAGCTTGATCTCGGAAACGATCCTGGCGTACACGACATCGGCCGGCGAGCCGACCTGCAGGACATGCGCGCCGCTGTCGCGCGCCGCCTTCAGGCCGTATTCATTATCTTCCAGGATCATGCATTCCCTCGGCTGCAGGCCGAAGCGCTCCATCGTGGTAAGGTACATCTCCGGATCCGGCTTGGAGCGGGTGACGTCCTCGTTCGAGACGATCAGGTCGATGTAGTCGATCAGCCCGGCGCGCCGCATCATGGATTCGACGGTGTCGCGGATCGAGTTCGAGCAGACTGCGATCTCGTAGCCCTCATGCTTGAGACGGCTGAGGGCGTATTGATGCGCGAAGACCGGTCGGCAACGCGTGTAGATCAGCTCCATCGTGTAGTCCTGCTTCAGCGAATGGATCAGCTCGCTGAGGCCATGCGGCAGACCATTGGAGCGCGACAGTATCTCCAGCTTGCGGCGGGTCGGCAGGCCGTCGAAGGTGGCAAGGTGCGCCTGATGGTCGATCGGCATGCCGAAAAGCTCAAGCGCCCGGTTCAGTGCCTCGTAATGCCATTCCTTGGCATCGATCAGCACGCCGTCCATGTCGAAGAAAACACCTCGGATCATTGAACTTCCTCCTGATGCATCCAGGCGAAGCGCTGCTGCGCTAAATCCGGCAGGTCGGTGCACAGCATCAGTCGCTCAAGCGGCAGACCGCCCATCGCGGCACGTCGAAGCGCGGCCGACCACTCGGTCCAGGCCGCTTGCTGCGGACGCTTGTGCAATTCCGGCGACACCATCGCAACAAACTTGCCGCGTGCAAGATCATCGATGGCGCGCTCGATCGAAGCGGGCGCCTCGGTGAAGGAGTCCACCCACACGCCCTGGCAGCGTTCATAGAAGGGCGGATGGCGCTCAACCTCGCTGAAGCGGGTGAAGACCGGCAGGGCGGTTTCGAGATAAGGCCTGAGATCCGGGACCGACGCGTCAAAGACGAAGGCGCGGTTCATGACGCCGTAGCGTGCGAGCAGCGGCACGAGCGCGGAGCAGAGACCGTCTGCCTTGATGTTGATGGCCAATCGGCCCGGCGCGCCATGCGCCGCATAGCACTCGAGCACGCGCTCGAAAGGCAGGGCTCCGGTTGCGGGGGGATCGTGCGAAGTGACGAGGGCGCCGCTTAGATCGCGAACGTCCAGCTCGACGCCGTGGCCGGCGGCAAAGGCCTTATCGAAGGCTGCCAGGGTGTTTCGCTCATGGGGCGCATGCCACCAGCCACGATGCGCAAGGATCATCATCGGTCATGCACCCCGGCCAGACGGGCCGTAATGCCTGCGCCAGCCCCGTGCTCAGCGCCTGCCCGCGTGCTGTTTTCGCGTCGTGCTCTGGTCACCATCTTTCACTTCCCCATCGCGGCTAATACCAGTGCGACTTTGCTGCACTGCGATGAGGCTGTATGTGACCAAGGTCATAATCATTAACAAAATATTCTGATAGGAAACCCACTGAATATAGCGCAAGTGATTGATTATCTAGTCTTGTTTCGGATCGAAACGTCTTCGGAAAGAGTGATTTTGCAAAAGTGATCCTCAAAGAAAATAATCCCTTTCTGACTTGCCGATGTTCTTTGCTGTAGTGCTGGAGATGCCCGTTGCGCTTTTTATTTGGCGGCAGAGACGTAACTGAGGAATGTCGTGCTATCCCCGGTCTCGGCGTGCCTTGGATGCGCCGCCGATGAGGTCGTCAGACACCGTAACCGAGCCGAAGGTGGGCCAGGCGGCAGGCCGCTCATCCAGTTCACGCGATGCGCTCTGGGTATCCGGCGCCCGCTTGGTCAGCCAGCTCTGCGGCATCGGCGCGCTGCTGATCGCCGCGCGCATCCTGTCGCCTGCGCAGGTCGGCGTTTTCGCCATGATTTCCGCAATAGTGCTGCTGCAATCCAAGGTCGCTGAGGCGGGGTGGAGCGAATACCTTATTGCTGCGCCGCGCGGCAGGGAGTTGCCCGCGACCATGCTCTATTGCGCACTCGCGAGCGGCGTCGTCTTCACCCTCATCGGCCTCTGTGGGCTCGCCGTCTGGCTTGTCTGGCTGGAACCCGAAGGCGCCACATTCCTCACCCTGCTCTTGCTGATGGCCACTATCGTTCCCGGCACGTTCATCATCTGCCAGAGCGGTGTGCTGGTGCGGGCACGGCGGTTGCGTGACCTTGCCTGCTATCAGGCGGTATCCGAGCTCTGCGGCCTGCTCGTGACTGGTGGAGGATTGCTGCTGGGGTGGGACATCGTCGCACTGGCGGCGGGGCGCTGCTGCGTCGTGCTCGTCGCTCTGATCATGTCTACGAGCTTTGCGCGCTGGCTGCCTCGCTTTGAATTCCGGCTGAGCGTGGCCCGAGAGGCCTCGGCCTATTCAGCGCGTCTGCTGATGTCCCGGCTGATACAATTCGCGCAGAGCTATGGAGCGGAGTTCCTGATCGTGTTCTTCATCGGCGTGACCGAGGTTGGCCTCTATCGAATCGCCAGCCGCATGGTGGGCGCGGTGACCGAGCTGATCTCCGAGCCGGTGCGAATGTTGGCCTGGAGCTATTTCTCGCGCCAGCAGGGCGACGCAGGGGGCTTCGAGGAGTTGGGCCGCCTCACCGGGCTGATGTTGGCTGCCACGGCTTTCGCCGCACTTCCGGTCTTCCTGGGCCTCGCTGTGGTCTCGCAGAGGCTCGTGCATGTGCTGCTCGGCGAGCAGTGGATCGCGGCCGCCCCGGTTCTGGTCCTTTTGGCCGCCGCGCGGGGCATTGCTGTCGTCCAGATGCTGAACGAGCCTGTGCTCAGCGTCATCGGCCGCGTCGCCCTGTTGCCGCGCCTGAACATGCTGTTTACTGCGGCGAGCCTTGCCTGCCTTGGAATCGCAGGTTGGATCAGGCCGGAACTGCTCGACATCGCCATCGCGCAGGTGGCGGCGGCGATGCTGACCACGGCTGCATCGCTCCATGCCCTGCAGCGTGGCACGGGGTTCCGCTGGCGGCCGCTGCTGCGCAGGATCCTGCCGGCCGGCTTGGGCGCGTGCCTGATGGTCGCCACGGTCGGGGTGTTGCTCCACACGACGGGCGGCTTCCGCCTGCTTCCTGTGATGGAATTGCTGGTCGGGGTGGTGGTGGGCGGCCTCGTCTATGGCGTCATCGCCTGGCCCAGCGGCCGTGCCTTGATGGCGGAGCTCAGCCAAGTGACGGAACCCACTGCAGCGCCGCGCGTCTTGTCAGACGCGCCAAGGACGCTGTAGCCCTTTGAATTCCTTAAATCGGCGACGATTTAGGGAGACATGCAGTAGCGAAATGCAGCTCACATCTAAAGCACGTTGCATTCAATCGGAGCCCGCAGTACACGCCAGTAGGCTGCTGCGCCTCGTCGGTTCCCGTACGGCAGGGCTTCTCCTCCGATCCTCATTCCTGTGCTCGTCACAGGAATCCAGCCAGTCCAAGTCCCTTGGCTGAAAGAACTCTTCCGCGCCGCGCCGCTGCTGGATCCCTGTGACGAGCACAGGGATGAGGGCGAAAAAAGCATACAACAAACCCATTACGTTACTGTCGTGTACTGTGATAAGAGCCGGGCGACGCGCTTTAAGTCTTTGTTTGCATGCATGTCGTTGCCCGAAACCGCGGCACACTTTCGGGCGATATGCATTAGGCCCGCCCAAATTCGTCTACGATGCGGATGATGTCATCCTCCCCGAGGTAGGAGCCCGTTTGCACCTCAATCATCTCGAGCATGATCTTGCCGGGATTGGCGAGACGATGGATCTCGCCCTGCGGGATATACACGGACTCGTTTTCGCGAACGATCTTGAGGTCGTTGCCAACGGTGACTTCCGCCGTCCCTTTGACACAGATCCAATGCTCGGAGCGATGATGGTGCTTCTGCAGCGAGAGCTTCTTGCCGGGCGTCACGAACAGCCGCTTCACCTGGAAACGGTCGCCATTGAGGACTGAGGTGTAGCCGCCCCAAGGGCGGTAGGACGTCGGATGGCTTTCCGTCAGGCAGGCGGTGGTCTTGGCCGACGCCAATTGCTTCACGAGCTTACCGACATCCTGGCTTTCGCAGAGCCGGCCGACATAGACTGCGTCTTCACTGGCGATGACGGCGACACCCTCCAGCCCCTGAACGGCAAGGTGGTTGGTGCGCGTCATGACAAGCGAGTTCTTGGTGTTGATGAGCGTTACATTGCCGGAACTGACGTTTCCGTTGTCATCGCGGTCTCCAAGCTTCCAGACCGCATCCCAGCTCCCCAGGTCCGACCAGGTGAAGGACGATGGCACGACGGCAGCATTGGATGTCCTTTCCATGATCGCGTAGTCGAAAGAAATATCCGGGCACAGCATGAAGGCCTCGGCATCGAGGCGCGTGAAGTCGAGGTCGCTTGAGGCTTTTTCCACCGCCTCTCTTGCTGCCGTTCCGACCGCCGGCGCTAAACCGTGGATTTCGTTCAATACCTGGCCTGCGGAAAACATGAAAATCCCGGAATTCCAGACGAATCCGCCCGTCTCCACCATCCCTTGCGCCTCCGGGAGGGCAGGCTTTTCGACAAACTGCTTTACGACATGCGCTCCACCCGGCAGCGCGGCGCCAATTTCTATATAGCCGTATCCGGTCGCCGGTTCTGTTGGGGTGATGCCGAAGGTCACCAGTTTGCCACCGGCTGCCGTCCGCTGTGCCACGCGGATCGAATCGAAATAGGCGGCATCGGCCACGATGTCGTGGTCGGAGGCCAGCACCTGCAGGACTGCGTCGCTCCCGAAACGTCGGCTTACCAGGGTTGCAGCTGCGGCGACGGCGGGCGCTGTATTGCGCGCAACGGGTTCCAAGAGGATGGCGGAAAGCGCGATACCGATGTCGCGAGCCTGTTCGGCGACGAGAAAACGGAAATCCTCATTGGTGATGACGACCGGTGCTTCATAGAGCGCCGGGTCCGAAACGCGAGAAAGAGTGGCCTGGAAAAGGGTCCTGTCGCCCACGAACTGGATGAACTGCTTCGGAGCACTTGCGCGCGACAGTGGCCAAAGACGTGTCCCCTTGCCGCCTGCCATGATCACCGGAACTATCCTGTTGCTCATTCGAATATTTCCAGTGTGTTCAAAGGCATAGGCTACCGTTCTTGCTTCCCGCCCACTCACGGATCAGTCCAAGCCCCTGATCGAGCAGGATGTTGGCGGCCTCTTCCGTTTCGGCTTCGACGTAGCAGCGCATCTCCGGCGCATTGCCCGAGGGCCGGAAGTGCATGATCCGGCCATCGGCCAGCGTCATGCGCAGTCCGTCGATCTCGCTCTTGGCCGCGACTGGAGAACGCGCTTTGAGAAACCCGCCGAGATTGCCGTCAGAGGTCCTCAGATGTGCCATTAGTGCCGCGCTCGCCTCTCCCGGAACGTTCTCGTGCCTGCCGGCCGCCGCGAAGGGCAACCGATAGCCGGCAGCGACCTCGGAAAGCGGCCGCTTCTCCTGGATGGCATTGGAGAGCGCCGCGAGCACCGGCAGGAAGCTGTCACGGGTCGGCAAGGGGCTAAGCCTGCCGGCCGCCACAGGAAATTCGGAACCAGTGAGGACGCCGCCATTTGCCTCGAAGCCCATCACGGCATCAGCGTTGCCCTCGAGCGCCGAGAGTATGGCGGCGATCACGAAGGGCGAACCAACCTTTGTTCGGACGACCCGGAAATCCCCCGCCTTCTCGATCCCGGAATTCGACGTAACCGGTGTAACGACGACCTTCGCGTCCAGAAACCTGGCGGTCATCAGCCCGAGCAGATCGCCACGCAGCGGCGCGCCCGTCTCGTCAGCGACAAGCGGTCGGTCACCGTCACCGTCGGCCGAGACAATGGCGTCGAGCTTGTTCTCCCTCGCCCAGGATCTGAGAAGACCTATGGTCTCGGGCGAGACAGCTTCGGTGTCCACCGGGATGAAGCGGTCGGAGCGACCGAGCGCAACGACCTCGGCGCCGTAGGTCTTCAGGACCTTCCCCAATAGGTCCCGGGCGACCGTCGAATGCTGGTAGAGTCCCACGGTGAGGCCGCTGAGGGCGCCCGGCGGAAGCACGATCGTGTTGCGCTTCAGGAAGAGCGCCTCGATTTCGGTTGAGTGGTCCGGCGCATCTGCGGGAGAACAGTCGACCTCTCCTTTGTTCAACTCCGCGGCAATCGCGGTGATGTGCATCTCGTCCTGTTTGCCGATCTCGCCATCGGACCGGTAGAACTTGATGCCGTTGCGGTCTGCAGGGATGTGCGAGCCCGTAACCATCAGCGAAGCTGCCCCAATGTTCAGCCCGTAGAGCGCCAAGGCCGGCGTCGCTACTGCACCGCATGCAAGTGGCCTTAACCCTTCACGCTTCAGGGCGCCGATGCAGGTTGCGGCAATTCCCGGGCTTGAAGCGCGGAAATCATGGCCGACGAGCACCGGATCACCCGCCCTGATGCCGCCCGCCCCCAACAGGTGCCGGACGAATGCCGTCGTATAGAGCGATGCCGTCCGTCCTTCGAGATCAACGACAAGCCCGCGAAGACCGCTTGTTCCGAATTTCATGAGGTTCTCGCAAAAAAATCCGCGCCGCCATCGACGTGCCATCGCCGGAAGCAGTCGAGGAGAGCGCAGTAAATTCAATTCTTTACAGACGAGCGAAGCCGTGGCCGCAGCCGAGCAACACGCTCAGGCATCGTTCGCCGCAAACCGATTCGCCCGGTCGGCACGCAACCGCCTGGACGGCTGTCTTGAGTCAGCGGTCTCGCCACCGGCCTTTGCCGGGGATCTCACTCGCTCCGGATCAAGCATTCTCCATTCGCGCTCGAGTTTGATCAGGAGACCGACGGAATCTAATAAAACCATGTGAAACCCTGTGGTAATATTTCACGCCTCAGACAACAGTATTCGGCGGACGATCGAACAATTCGCATCGAATAAATTACAATATACGCATCCTGCCAGAGAAAATATGTGACCTAGGTCACTCCCATCACTCGGATCGACTCTTCATTTGATTTCAAATATTCTTCGTCAACTTGGAATCGATTCTTGAAATGAGCGAAAACTATAGCGCCGCGCGCCTGATCAGACGAGCAAAGGACGGCAAGCGTCAAAACAATGGGCTAGAGCGAACGAGACCCCGGGGTACGAGGGTGAGTCCGGCCAAGCCTTGCAAGAGCGATTGGCGTGGTCGATGTGCCCGATGTTCTTTGATCCTCACGGCCGTTTCTGCACTCGTGATAAACGAGGTAAAGCACCGCAAAGAAGTATCCGAGCTGCATCAAAACAAAGCAGCCGCCGGCATATTTGAGAGCGGGCCACACCGAGCTCTCGGAGAAATAGGTGATCAGGCCGGCTGCGAACGTGGCAAAAGGGATCTGAACGAAGACAGCCGGAGCCGCCATCAATTGGACAAACCTTTTCAAGACTTCTCCTCACGTGTCGCGGAAGCTTCCAAGGGAAGCGGAGGTGCGTGACGTTTCGGGCGCGGACTCCCGATCTCGGGGCCAACATCAAGGTACGAGTCCTGCGTCGGCACAATTGGCCTCGCGCGTGCCCCCGAAGGACGCGCCGTCAAGCAGTTCAATTTTCCGCACTTTGGGCTTTGCGCTTATAAACGTGAATGTAATCCACCAGGAGATATGAGGGGTTCGGCGTCTCATCGATCGGCCAGCCCGGGCCGAGAGCAAGATTCACCAGCGGGAAGAAGGGCATATGAAATTCCGGCGGCGTTTCAAAACTCCATATGGACTTGCGGTCCAAATAGAACGTCGACCTGCCTGGGGTGATCTCCACACCATAGGTGTGGTATTCGTTGCTCAGCACACCATCCTCGACGGTGGTCAAGTGGCCGTCCGTGGTGTGCTGCGCTCCCTCGCCCTGCCTCCAGACATGATAGCCACTGCTGAACTCCCCGGGCGCCCGTCCGTAATACTCGATGACGTCTATCTCAGCCGTGAACGTTGATCGATCGAGACCGATGAGCCAGAAAGCCGGCCAAACTCCCTTGCCCGGCGGCAGCTGCATCCGTGCTTCGAAATACCCGAACTGCTGAGCAAAGCCCTCACCCTTTGGGTTCGTCGAAGCCAGAAGGCCGGAGCGCCATTGTCCGTCGGCGCCCTTGCGCGCCTCAATGCGCAAGATGCCTGCGTTGACGGTAAACGGAAAGCCCTCCTCCGGGTCGTGGAAGCGAGCATCGCCGAAGTCGCCGTTCCAAGGCGTGTGCGCAATCCAGCGTGAGCGGTTTTGCCCCCAGGCGGAGACGTCCAGCTGATCGAAATCTTCCGTGAATGTGACCTCAAAGTCATCCAGATCGATCGGTTCCTGGGCGAGGCCCGGTCTGCCTGCCAATCCTATGGCGAAAATGCAGGTCAATGAGAGCGTCCTGGCAGATTCTGTGAAGCGCATGTGGTTTTTCCTTCACGACAATGGTGGCGAGCGTCCTGTCGGCCGGTGAGATCAATTGGCGCCGGCGCGCTGACCCGCGAAAGGCGCGATCGAGGCATCCGAGCCGCCGAAATGCGCCGACAACTGCTGCTCGATGAAGGCAGTCAGACGGTTGCGGAAGGTCGCCGAAGAGAATTGCGCTGCATGCTCGCGGATGAGGCTCGCGTCCATATCGTCCTCGACCCGCTCGAAGGCCTCGATGGCTTCGAGAAGTGCCTCCGGCGTCTGGCGCGCAAAACGAAATCCAACAGCGGAGGACGAGACAGTCTCTCGCGCCCCGCCGGCATCAAAGGCCAGGACTGGCCGCCCGGATGCCATCGCCTCCACCGGAAGAATGCCAAAATCCTCGACCCCGGGAAACAAGAGAGCGCGGCACCGCGACAGGTGATCGCGCAGGACGGGGAAGGGCTGATGCCCAAGGAATTGCACGGTGGGACCGGCGATGGATTTGAGGAAGGCTTCCTGTTCGCCCTCCCCGATCACCACCAACTTCCGACCCGTCTCACTACAGGCGCGCACCGCGATATCCGGCCGCTTGTAGGCGGTCAGTTGCCCGGCATAGAGATAGAAGTCGCCCCGTCCACTGCCGATCGTGAAATCGTCAACGGCAACGGGTGGATGAATGACCGTGGCTTCCCGGTCATAGAAGCGTCGGATGCGGTTGGCGACATAGGCGGAGTTGGCCACGAAAGCATCGACCCGCGTCGCGGTCGTCACATCCCAGGCCCGCAATATCGGCGCAGTCGCCGTCATCAATGCCCGGCCCGGCCAGGAAAGCCCATGCCGATAGACATGAAACTGGTCCCAGATGTAACGCATCGGGGAGTGGCAATAGCATATATGAAGCGCGTCCGCCCGGGTTATGACCCCTTTGGCCGGCCCCGATTCACTCGATAACACCAGATCGTAGTCCTGCAGGTCAAAATGTTCGAGCGCGAAGGGCATCAGCGGCAGCATCTTGGTATAGTGCCGTTGCGCACCGGGAATCTTCTGCAGAAAGGATGTGTGGATGGTCCGTGCCTGCAGAAAGGCGCTGAGACGATCCCGGTTGCAGACCAGCGTGAAAATATCGGCGTCGGGAAACATCCGGCACAGTTCCTCGACCACCTTTTCGCCGCCGCGCATCGATACGAGCCAATAATGTACAATGGCGACGCGAAGCTTCTTGCCATCGCTTCCACTGGAGGCATCGGCCGTCCTGGCTTTCACGATCGTCGGTTCATCGGCCCTGAAGGCTAAGACCTCAGGAAGCGCAGGCGCTAAGTCGAACATCACGCGAAAACTCCTTTAAGCGGTGTAGTCCCTATTGACGCGGTGCTTTGCGAAATGAGCACCCGATACTCGGCCAGGAGGGCATCCCGCCATTCATCGTTCGTCAACGCCAGACGTGATGACGATCGGAAGGCAAGCTCGCTCATTTGGCGAATCTCGTCCTTTGGCATTTCCCGGAAGCGCACCAGAACATCGGAAAAAGCTTCTTCATCGCCCGTATTGCAGGAAAGCGCGATACCCGCACCGGTCATCTCTTCGGCGAGAAACGCGTCTTTCGACAGGATAACCGGAACGCCACTGCGTGCCGCTTCGATCGCGACCAGACCGAACGGCTCCGGATACCGCGAAGGCATAACAAGTGCACGCGCCTTGCGGATCGCCTGGCTGATTTCCGCGTGCGATAGCCACCCGAGAGTCCTCACATGGGAGCCCGATGCCGAAACCTTTCCCATCAGCGGGCCGTCGCCAATCACACAAAGCCGTGCTCTGGCTCGCTTCGTGGCTGCCACCGCATCTTCGATGCCCTTCTCCTCGTCCAGTCGACCGATGAAGAAGAACTCATCGTTATCTTCCGTCTTGACGCGTTCGGGAGAAAGGAAAGCGACAGGATTGCGAATTGTTTTGGTCCGAGTGGCCGGGTAGCCGGCACGTAGGAAATAGCCCTGCATCTTCTCGTGAAGAAGAACGATTCTGCCAAACTTGTCCTGGTCCCTCAAAAGCCGCTGGACATTGGCACCCCGCACAACCCGCCAAAGCTTTTGCGGATAGCTTCGCTTGTCACAGGCGGTCGCAAGGCAAGCCCCCCCGAGCGGAGGATGGGGGCAGATTCTCTGGGCCTGATAATCGAAATAGGCGCCGTTCGGACAGGCCGCGAAGAAATCATGCGCGTGAATAACACACCGACTCGCAACCGGGACCAGGGAGCTGAAAATTGCCGGCGAAAGGATCTTTGACCAGCCATGCACATGATAGGCCGTGTTGGGGGTGTCGTTTGTCCTGATCCAAGCAGCTATCATCCGAGCGGCATGGAGATTATGGATTCCGGTAAAAGCCGCCATCATTCGCTTGGCGCTCAGCAAATCGCGGCCGCCCAAGGCGAGGATGGTAACATCCCGAGCCCGCAGTTCCGCGTTCGCGCCATCGTCGCCGCAAATATAGGTCACGGGAATACCAAGATCGCGAAAAAGCCTTGCAGACAACAGGGAAAGGGTCGTTGCCCCACCGCGCGCCGCAGAGTAGTCGTCAATGATGACCACTCGGTCAATGCCCGCGGCGGTCAAGTGATCGCCGAAGGAGCGTTCCGCAACGACGTTCGCGCCTGCACTTCCTCGTTGATCTGGACTATGTGCTTCAGCCTTGGACACGAGAACCTCATTTCTCCGAGAACGTGCTGTCGGCGCAAGCTTGCAAAGCCTTGCGGTTAAGGATACGGATCCGGCCTTGCGCTCCGTCGATGATCTTGCTCTCCCGCAATCGCCGGAGGCACCTATTGACCTTCTCGCGAGAAGCCGGAAGCGTCGCCGCAAGGTCATGCTGTGAAATGATCAATTCGTCCCGGGAGTTTGGCGCCTCTTTGGCGTAAACTTTCGAGAGCCGCAACAGCGTGCTTGCCAGTCTTGATTGCAGGCTCGACCCGGCATTCGAAATAATGCGAAGCTCAAGCTCCGAAACACGCGCCAATGCCTTGAGCAGGACCGATTCCTGAAAATCAGGATCGCTGACGTATTTCTCGCGCAGCAGCCGTCCTTCGAAGAAGTGAAGTTCGCAGTCGGTAGCGGCGCGATATTCCAGACTCAACGTCTGCCTCCGCAAGACTTCGAGCTCACCAATAACCCCGGCCGTGGGTATGACCTCGGCGATGAACTCCCTGCCATCAGGCAAAACAGTGCTCGCAATGACCAGGCCGTGCTGCACGCGAGCAAACTTGTCGATGCGGACGCCTGGCATGGCGATAATCTCGCCGCGGCGAAAGGTCCTCACGCTCGAGCGAAAGAAGGCGAATCCATCGTCCACGGCCGCGCGGCGCCCACCACCAAACGGCGAAACAAGCGCACGACCAGTCTCGATACTGTAACAGCGGCTGAATATAGGGCCGTCCATACGCTTCACTCCTCGAGTGAGATCACAGAGTAATGGCGAATGCTGCAGCGCAACATGAGTTAATACATGTTATTACTTTGCTGGATCTAGTCAAATCACCCATTGGGGTTATTTTTTGAGTATCAAACTAATACCAATGATGTTTTTTCAGGCAAAAAGCAAAGATTCTAGGCAGACCACGGGTGAATTATTAGACTAGTTCAGGATTACACTGGAATTACTTCATTCAAAGCAACGACTTATCAAGCTTTATCAGGAACAAATACGCCCTAATCTCCGAATACCTGACTTGTTCCCTATCAGAATATTTTGTTAACTAGTATGACCTTGGTCACATACAGCCTCATCGCAGTGCAGCAAACTCCTCTCGATTTTGACCGCGAGAGGGATGTGAACGATGGTGAGCAGAGCACGGAGCCGAGAGGCAGAACGGCCATGGCGCGGCATTGACGTTTCCGCGCATACTCCCAATTTCAGCGGATCCAGATCTGATCCCCTCGGACGAACCTCCAAACGCGCAGTCGACCTTTTGCTCGGAACATTCGCCTTGGTGGCCCTTGCTCCACTTCTTCTCATCGTGGCGATCATCGTGAAACTTGGTGATGGCGGTCCGGTCCTTTACTCGCATACGCGGGTGGGATTTGGCGGCACCCCTTTCGGATGCCTCAAATTCCGCACGATGAAGACGAATGCAAGCGCTCAACTCGCAGAACTGCTGAAGACCGATCCTGCCGCCCGGATGGAATGGGAAGCGACCCGGAAGCTGAAGGATGATCCGAGGATTACGGTTGTCGGCGAAATCCTGAGGCGATCGAGCCTCGATGAGCTCCCGCAGCTCATCAACGTCGTTCGCGGAGAGATGAGCCTGGTGGGACCACGACCGGTCACGGCCGAGGAACTGCCACGCTACGGAGAGCACGTTCTCACCTATTTTGTCGCCCGTCCGGGTCTGACCGGCCATTGGCAGACGAGCGGGCGCAACGATGTCAGCTATCAGAGCCGCGTATCGCTCGACGTCCACTATGTCCGGACCTGGTCGCTCTGGAGGGACTTCGCCATCATGCTCAAGACCGTTCCGAGCCTGTTTTCGCAGCGCGGGTCATACTAGCGCGCCTCTCAAGGCAGCAAAACGAGCGCGCCAAAGCTTCGAAATTCCAGTGATTGCTGTGGAGACGGATGAGGCAATATGAATTACGTCTATGGCGGTGTTTCCCCGATAGCCCTCCCCGTCTCGAACAATAGCGCCAATTCGCCGTTGGCCTTGCAGGACGTGTTCTTTTTTCTTCGCGTGCGCTGGCCCTGGATCGTCTCTACGATCACAGCCTTCCTCGCCATAGCGATTATTCACCTCGCGACAGCCAATCCGACGTTCGTGGCGGACACCCAGCTCCTCGTCATGCTGCCGGCCAACACGTCCGAGACGCAAAGAGCCTCGGCCGAAGATGCGTTCATAGAAGTGCAGCTGCAGATTGCCGGTTCCAGCGACGTACTCGCCGCAACAGCATCCGCGCTCGATCTCGCCAGCGACCCGGATTTCGCCGATCAGCCGCCGTCGTCCAAGGACATCGCAAAAGAATGGTTGATGGGTCTTCTTCCGGGCCGCGCAGAACCAGGCAGCCAAGCGGGCGAAGCCCAGCCGGGAGCGCGGACGGAAGAGCAGAAACGGATCGATCGGATCATCATGCGGCTGCGCGGCATGGTGACTTTGCGTCGGAGCGGGCGATCCACGATCCTGCAAATATCGGCGGCGGCATCCAGCCCCGACAAGGCAGCGAAAATCGCCAACACGGTCGCGCAGGAATATATCCGCAAAAACATCCAGATGAATGCGCAGGCCGCGCAACAATATAGCAAATGGCTGGAGAAATTCGTCACTGAGCAACAGCGCGAATTGAGTGAGGCAGCCAACGCCTTGACCACCTTCAGGGCCAATCCACGCGACCAGTTCAAGCTTGCCGAATTGCGGGGCGCCGCGGACGCCCGCCGCGCACTCTTCGAAAGTACCCTGACGCGATTTACGGAAGCGAAACAGCGCGTCTCCTATCCGGTCTCCGACGCCACAATCGTTTCCGCGGCAACCCCGCCACTTTCCAAGGAGCGTCCGCGTAGCAGCCTGATCCTCGGTTTTTCCATCGCCGTCGGCGCAGGCGCCGGCTTGATGTTGGCCATGATACGGCATGTCGGTGATCGCCGGATCATCCGCGCCCGGCAGCTCATCCAAGCAGCAGGCTTGAAATCGGTCACATTGTTGGGACGTCGCTCTGCCTTGTTTTCCCCTGCCGCCGACGCAAGCAATGGTGCCGCCATTCTTAGGACTCTGGATGGCATGGGCGAATTGGCCGCGATTGTCGCAGGTTTGCGACGCAGACAACGGACCGTCATCGGGATAGTAGCGGTCAATCCTGGCAGCGGGGCGTCCACCATGGCCCGCGAACTTGCGATCCTCACCGCGCTGTCGGGCTCGCAAACCCTTCTTATTGATGCGGCCGCCCCAAATTCCTCCCTGAGCGCGGCAATTGCGCCTCAAGTCGCGATCGGTCTCGTCGATGTGCTCGACGATGTCGACCTGATGGAGAAGGCGGTGATCTCGCTTGCGCCGACTCTGCAATTTCTGCCGCTTGGTAAAGTCGGCAGGGTCACTCCAGCCATTCGTATCGGCTCGGGCCGGACACAATGGAGTTTTGATGCCCTGAAGAAGAAATACGACACCATTCTCGTCGACCTCCCCGCATTCTCTGCTTCCCCGGATACGAATGCGATAGCGCCGGAACTGGACGGAGTCCTGGTGGTGACAGCCTACGGGCGCACATCCGTCGATGACGCAGTCAGGGCGATCGACAGCATGCGCAACGTCGACGGCGAGATCCTCGGCGCCGTCATCAACAACGCCCCAGCCAGAATGCTGCGATGACAGCGGACTCCGACTGAACGAGAAAGCGAGACAGGCAAGCCATGCAAGCGCGTTTTGACCACACCTTGCCCCGTCGCGCGGAGTGCGCACCGCTCCCGTTGCGCACCGCCGTCGGCATCGCTTCGGCCGGCCGCCCAGCGACGCTTCATCAGACGATCCACTATCTGGCTGCGATGCAAGCTCCTCCCGTGCGGACGATCGTATGCGTGCCGGACATGGACGATGCGGGCTCGCTTTCGAGCTCGCCCGGCGTCGAACTCATCGTCGGCCGGCGCGGCCTCACGTGCCAACGCAACGCGATCATCCGCGCCGCGGCGCCGGATACGGATATTATCGTCTTCCTCGACGACGACTTCGTTCCCGCACCCGACTTCATGGCGCGAATGGCAGCCGTTTTTGCGCGGCAGGAGGATGTCGTCATCGCTACCGGCGAAGTCCTGGCTGACGGTATCCTCGGCAAGGGCCTGAGCATGGCCGAGGCGCTCAGCATCATTGAAAGGGCGGGCGAGCGGCCCGAATTGGTGACGGACGTCTACAATGCTTACGGCTGCAACATGGTGGTGCGCCTGGCGCCCGTCCTGGAACAGGCACTGACATTTGACGAAGAACTTCCGCTCTATGGCTGGCTGGAAGATGTCGACTTCAGCAGAACCATCGCACGTCACGGGCGATCCGTTAAGGTCGCGGGAGCCCTCGGCGTTCATCTCGGGGTCAAGTCGGGTCGTCAGCCTGGTCTACGGCTTGGCTACTCGCAGGTCGCCAATCCTGCCTACCTGATGCGCAAGGGCACGATGACGAGCGCGCGCGCGATCGCGCAGATAAGTCGCAATATGTTGGCAAACCTTCGCGGCGTGCTGATCGCTGACCGCTCCGTCGATCGGCTTGGCCGCCTGCGCGGCAATATCGTCGCCATGAGAGATCTTGTCGCCGGCAATGCCTCTCCTTCGCGCGTCCTGGAATTCAGCAGCAGCTCAATCAAACCGTCGCCATCGACCCCCGCGAACCGGAGCGAGCAGACGTCATGAAACGACTTTTCTTGCCCGCTCTTCGCCTTTCCGGTTGCCTCGCCATGCTTGCCGTCGCCTGGACGGCGCCTTTTGAAGCAGCCCATGCCGAACCTTATACGCTTGTCCCGGAGGACAGGATAAAGCTGCGCATTGTTGAGTGGCGTTCGTCTGAGGAACAATATGCCAGTTGGCAGGCGCTCGAAGGGACATATGCGGTCGATCATGCGGGCAACCTGTCGATCCCCATCGCGGGCCAGGTCACGGCCATCGGCAAGACGACCGAGCAGGTCTCCGACGCCATTGCGAACTCCTTAACCGAAAGGGCAACGCTGCCGGGCAGACCCTTCATCGCCGTGGAAATCGCCGAGCATGCGCCGATCTTCATCACCGGCGCCGTTGAGACGCCAGGGCGCTATTCCTTCCAAACGAACATGACCGTGATGAAAGCGGTCAGCGTTGCCGGCGGCTTTCTGCGCCGCGGGGAAACCTACACCCTCGAGCGCAACCGGATCGAAGCCGCCGGCGCCTATCGCACGGCCGCCCTCGTTCAACGCGATCTCCTTGTTCGACGGGCCCGGCTCAGCGCCGAAATCGCCGGTGAAACCAGCTTCGAGATCCCCGCGGAACTTTCGGGCACGCCAGACATCGACAAGTTGAAGGAGGAAGAAACCAACCTGATGCGACTGAGGCGCATCGAGCTCAAAAGCCGGATCGACGCGGCCGGTGACCTCAGCCGTCTTTACAGCCAGGAAATAAAGACGCTTGAGGCAAAGATCACCACGCAGAAGCGGCAGATCGACCTCGCACAGCGGGAGTTCGACAGCGTCAACAACCTCGCCAGCAAGGGTCTGACCGACAATGCGCGGCATTTGTCCGTCGATCGAGGTTTGGCGGAGGCCCAGGGCCGGTTGCTCGACCTGGAAATCGCCCTCACCAAGGCCCGTCAGTCGCTCAGCGAAAGCGAGCAGGAAAAGCTCAACATCGTCAACAAACAAAATGCCGAGAACCAGCAGGAGGTGAATACGATCGATTTGGCAATCCGCAAGTCGGCAATCGACATCCAAGTCGCACGTTTGCTTGGCGAACAGGCCGACTACAGCGCGCAGGTTGCAGGGAGCGCACAGGAGGAGGCCGTCGCGCTTGGCAACATTGGCAAAACCTTCAGGATCATGCGCCGCAACGACGACGGAAGCTATAGCCATATCGATGCCGATGAAACGACGCCCTTGTTTCCGCACGACCTGGTCGAGGTCGGCGTCGGCGTGGCCTCGCAAAAATCATCCCTGTCGCAGCGCCCACAACTTTCGCCCGCAATGATCGCAAACGTGGCGCAGGAGGGTCGGCCTGCCTCCGAGCCGCTCGAGCCGACCAAGAGACGGCCATGACGATAGAAGTGATCGGCTACATCGTCTTTCTACTTGGTGCGTTCGGCATCGTTCTCGGAGCACGCTTCGCGATCGCCGTCCTTTGCTTGTCGGTGTTGTTAGGCGCCGCCGCCGCCATTCAGCTCCCCTCGCTTGGCGGCAGCAGCATCCAGCCTAGCCATCTTCTTCTATTTTCGCTGATCGCATGTTGCATGCTTCGCCCCCGCCTGATCCAGGCGGCACTGGCGAGCGCCGCTTATCCGGGCCCCGGCTTCTGGTTCGCCGCGTACATACTCTTTTCTGTGCTTTCGGCTTTTTTCCTGCCGCGAATCTTCCAGGGCGCGACGCTGGTCTATTCCTCGGCGCGGGGTGCGTCAGGCGTGATGTCGACGATAGCCTCCCCGCTTTCGCCGGGCTCGTCGAACCTGACCCAGGCCGTCTACCTGCTCAGTGATCTCGCCTGCTTTGCCGTCGTCTGTGGCCTCGCGCAACTGGGGTACGCGCGCTTCCTGGCCCAAACATTGGTGATGACTGCCGTAACCTGTTTTGCTCTGGCGAGCCTCGATGTGGGGACGTTCATGGCCGGTCATCCCGAATGGCTCGATTTTATCCGGAACGCCAACTACACGATGCATACGGCAGAAACCATGAGCGGTTTCAAACGTATCGTCGGCTCGTACCCCGAAGCAAGCGCATACGGCTCGGCGGCATTGGCGTACTTCACATTCACGCTCATGCTTTGGCTGGAGCGTTTTCCAAGCCGGTTGGCGGGTTTTGCCGCCCTGTCGATCGGCATGACAGTCCTCCTGTGCACATCAACGACCGCGTATATCGCCGGTGCGCTTGTTCTCTTGGTCGTGATCGCGTTCAGCCTGAATCAGCTTGTCGCCGGCCGGACAACGACGCGCCACGCAGCCTTTCTGAGCGTCACGCTCTTTGTCGTCCCCGCCGCGGTCATCGGCCTCATGCTGATCCCGGACGCGTGGAACGCGGTGAACGATCTCGCAAGTTTGACGCTCGTCGACAAGCTCGAGTCGCAGTCCGGAGAGGAACGCACGGCTTGGAATACCTTGGCTCTGACGGCTTTTGTCGAGACGGCGACGTTCGGCGGCGGACTCGGAACCGTGCGAGCATCAAGTTTTCCCGCCGCATTGCTGTCCAATATCGGAGTGGCCGGCACGGTCCTTTTCCTCGTCTTCCTGCATAGCCTCTTAAACGCGGCTCGCTCGAAAAAACTGCCTGAGCGGCCAGGCAGAACGATTGAAGACAGAACGATTGGACTCGCCGCGATCTTCGCATCGATGGCCCAGATCGCCTCCGCAACGGTGTCGGCAAGCGGCGCCGACCTCGGCCTTTTGTTCAGCATTACCGCAGGCCTGGCTGCCGGTTGCCTGACACGCCCCGGCGCATCCCCGGAATGGTTCGCCCAGCCGCATCTATCGAGGACATCGGCATCGTTGACGACCTTGCCGGTGCTGGTCTCAAGATGATCGCCCGCTCGCATTCCAGACCAGAAACGACAAGGCCGTCGGCGACGAGCGCGCCTCGCTTTCGAGCGGCACCCATCGAGGTCGCAGGACTTGCCCGTCCGAAAGCCTGGAAGCTACTTGCCCGGGGTATGCGAGGGATCGGCGATCGCTTCCCTTGCGGAAGGCCGGCGTGCACGGCGCAGGAGTACCCAGAAGAACACGCCGCCCATGTAGGAAATCTCCATCACCAGGAGAAAAGCGATGCCGGAGACGGTCGCATCGAGGATGGGAGACCCTTTCATAAAGGTCAAAATTCCGAAGCCGAGTGCTACAAAAAGCGCAAACATGGCGAAGGCCGCTACGCGGATGCGGGCCGCGGCTGCGATCGATATGGCCGCTACCATGACTCCGGAAAGTATCGCCATCTCTCGCTTTGCACCCCTTCCAGGATATTGCCCATTCCCCCCCGGTTTGAGCTGTCTGACGTGCAGCTTCGGGGTGTCAGCCGTTTATACACGCTGGCATTTAAGATTGCGATAATCAAACGCACAGGCGTCGCCACTTTCAACGCGCCGCCCGCCGCTCAAGCTCCCGCCGGTTTTTTCCAGACGACAGCTTTCCCAAAACAGATTTCATCATCGCCGTCCCGGCGATGCGGCATGAAAAGAGGGTGACGACATGAACATTCAATGCGTCGTTTACGTAGCAGATGTCGAATATTCGTTTCCGACGATCCTGTCAGCGCTCCAGGCACGAGAATTCTCAAGTCCGACAAGCGATGTCTGTATCCTCATGTCGGAGCATCTGGATAATTTTGACGAGCTAAGAAGCCTGCTTGCATTGCGCGGGGTTCAGCTGGTGGACGCCACAGAAGCCCTGCAGCAGGCCCTCGGCAGACTCGACGGCTCCCACTTCCAAGGGCGCATCAGCGTCAGCACCATGGCGAAGCTCGTGCTTTGCGACGTCCTGCCGCCACACTATACGCAGATTCTCTATCTCGATGGCGATACCCAGATCGTCAGCAGCTTGAGCGAGCTTCAAAATGCCTATGTCCCTGAGGGGAAATTCTTTGCGGCTCGCGACTACACGTCCATTCATGACTTTCTGCACTGTGGCAAAGACAGCCACTACTTCAACGCGGGTTTCCTCAAATTTCACCGCAATGGCTGGATCGGTCCGGAAGCGCTGGAGCTCTTCGTCAAGAATCCGGCTGCCTGCGACGGGAAGCATGATCAGGGTGCTCTGAACTATGTCTGCGGCTCCTCACTCATTCTCGTTTCAAGCCGCTGGAACTTTCCCAAGCAGTTCCTTCACCTCGTCAATTCGTCCTCCTTGTCCGTCGTCCACTACATGGCGCATCCGAAGCCTTGGCATGGAACATTCTTTCCGTGGACCGACAAGGAAAGCCAAGTCTATGTGGAGTTGCGCAAGGCCCATCCACTGTTTCGGTCTCTCTACCGGGGAATAAACTTAGATCGCAAGGCCTTATACAAGTATCGCTCCTTGAAGGAGCGTGTCGCGCACACCATTCGGCAAAACAAATTCGGCCCGCAGCTGCAGGGCCTGTTTGTCGGAGATTACGCTGTCTGACCGTCATCTCCGCATGCGATGTCACACCGCGGCTCAACTTCCAGCGTGACAGTCCTAGCGGGGATCCATGTAACCCATGCATCGAAGGCGAGACGCTACGCCGCCAAACGTTGGGAAAGACCGATGGACCCGATCACAGCCACCGCCAGCATACACCACTACGTCAAGGCTCGCCTGCGTCGGACCTGGAAAGCCAGGGAGGTGAAATACGAGCGGCTCCGCAGTGGACTCGACCACGCTCGTCACGTCGTTGTCTTCGTCGTTCGTGACGAGGGGCGCCGGCTTCCCTTCTTTCTCCAATACTATCGAAATCTCGGGTTCGAGCACTTCATCTGTATCGACAACCGATCGGCCGATGGCACGCGCGAGCAATTGTCAGGCTGCAGTGATGTGTCCATCGTTTCAGGCGGAGGCTCCTATAAGGGCGCGCGCTTCGGCAACGACTGGATCAATGCGGTTATCAACCGGCACTGCAGGGGCAAGTGGATTCTCTACGTCGATGCGGATGAGTTTTTCGTTTATCCACATTGCGATACACAACCGGTCAGTAGTTTGACTGCTTATCTTGAATCAATCGGCAATCAATCCCTGCAATCGGTCATGGTCGACATGTATAGTCGGAGGCCTATTCTTGAAAATATCTGCGAGGTAGGGCGTGACCCTCTTGAGATTTGCAATCTATTTGACCGCACCGGCTACGCATCGCATTTCGACAAACGCAATCAAACAATCTGGATCAAAGGCGGCGTTCGCGGACGGGTGTACTTTCAAAACCGGATTTGGGATGGGCCTGCACTCAACAAAGTGCCCCTGGTTTATATGGGCGGAGAACGCATGTTCCTGAAATCGTCGCATCAGGTTTGGCCGCTTTCCCTCAATCTTGGCGAAACGCGGACTGCCGTCAGAATCTCGGGGTCACTTCTACATTTCAAGTTCTTGTCGACCTTCGCCAAGAGGGCAATCGATCCGCTTAACCGGGCTGAGCATACCGAAGAATACACGGCGTATACCACCACAAGTATCGACAACGCCGACTTCGTAAGCAGCAATACTACTGAATACAAATCCTGGCATGACCTATCGGAGGCGGGACTTATGCAAGGCATTGGATGGATATACTGGAAATGCGATCAATCAAGAGTAATGTCATCACAGCTCAGCTAGAGCCATCCCGCCAGCGTGTCCCGCCACGGAGTTCGCTCGAAAATGGGAGAGCATAATGTTTGCAGACGCGCATGCCTTTTCGGCACCGTTTCAGGTCTGCATCGTCGGCGCGGGGCCGGTTGGGTTAGCCGTGGCTCTCGAATTGTGCCGGTTGCAGATTCGCACATTACTGATCGACGCAGGAGCGAAGCGCGCGAGACGCCCACACCCGAACGAGGCCTCCTTTGACGTTTGCGAAGGCCAAAATCACGGTGGAGACCGTGAGACGCTCGGAACAGGGCTCGGCGGCACCTCTGTGCGCTGGGGAGGTAAATGCGTTGAGTTTGACGATATCGATTTTGCAAAAAGGAACTACGTCGGCGATGGAAACTGGCCCATAAGCCACGGGGAGCTTTCGCCTTTTTACGAACGAGCGCGCGCAATCCTCGGCTGCGACGCCGATCTCGACGAGCCCGCTGCCATTGAAGCGCCAGGATTTTTCCGGTCGCTCGAACGCTGGACGCGTGTGCGCGATACAGCCGCGGCGAACGGAAAGGAACTTCATTCCTCGCCATATCTGACCATCGTCTTGAACACGCGGGTGCACTCCATCGGATTCGATCCCGTCGCAGGCACGGTGAGGAAGCTCGGCGTCTCCTGCATGGGTCATTTTCACTTCATATCCGCGCAACATTTCATACTGGCCTGCGGCGGCCGTGGAAATGCCCGGCTCCTACTCAACCTGCAGGCCGAGTTTCCTGAACTATTTTCGGGCAATGAAGGCCCGCTTGGCCGCTTCTACATGGGACATTTGGCCGGCGAGATCGCACAGGTTCAGTTCTCGAGTTCCGGGCAGGCCCGAAGCTATCGGTTCTACAAGTCTGCCAATGGCACCTTCGTGCGCGGACGATTTCAGCCGGTTGCCCAACTTCAGTCGGAGCTCGGTATCTCAAACATCGCAATGTGGCCCCAAAATCGAGACATAGCCACTGCCGTGCCCGGGGACACAACCAGTTCTCTCGGATATGTGCTCAAGAACATGAACAGCAATTCCGAGAACCGAAGACGAACGGAGCAGAGCATTGCGCCTCATCTGTGGAACCTGGCGCGCAATCCGTTGAAGTCCATCAGCTCAGCCGTGAACCTGTTCCACAAAAGGGTGCTCCTTCATGAGCCGCATTTGTTCGTGCCTGACCCATATCATCTATACCGTCTACGTTATCATGCAGAACAAGTACCGAACCGTGAGAGCAGGGTGTTCCTTAGCCAGGTGCGCGACCGCGACCGGTCCCTGAAACTGGACGTGTCGTTCAGTTATTCCACGCAAGATTACCAGTCGACGGTCCTAGCTCATCAGGCGCTCGATCTATGGCTCGCCCGGCAAGGCGTCGGCAGGTTGGTCTTCATGGGCGAGCCTCAGGATCTTGAACGATTGGTCGCGATGCAAGCCAAGGACGGCTACCACCAGATTGGCGTTACGAGAATGTCTGCGAACCGTCGCAACGGGGTCGTTAATGCAGATTGTCGGGTGCATGACATCGCCAACCTCTTCGTGGCAGGTAGCTCGGTGTTCGTGACTTCGGGCCAGGCCAACCCTACCCTGCCCGCCGTCGCAATGGCAGTCCGGCTCGCCCACCACATACGCGGATCATTGTCCTCTGTGGTGCCTGCGACGAAATTGAGGCCGCGACCTGCCGGCATTTTGCCTCCACCCTCTGATATTGCTCAAGGACTACACGACTAGACTTGATTATGGCGCATTTTGCGGTCAGCACATTTTTGCTCGCGAAGCTGTGATTGTCGACTTGATGCAGAATGCCATGGCTTCGCGAGACTGGCTGGTTCGGTGGGGGGCGACACGGTCGCATAGATCAGCACGTTACCGACATAGAGTGGATTGCGGCAGATGCCGAACATGCCCTCGGTGACGAGTTTTTTGGCGTAGACTTTCTTCTTGAGCCCGCCGCGTTGGATATAGGCATAGCCGATGACAGTAGCGCGGAGCGCCAGGCCCGAAAGCGCGAACAGGATGACGATGACGTCCTTGATGCGCTCCAGCGTCGTGCTCGCCCAGATTTCGCCGGGCGGCGGCACCGTGACGAACAGCGAAAGAATAAGGAGTGGGAAGATCAGGTTTCTGTATCGAAACAGAAAGTTTCCGAAGTGGATCATCGACAATTTCATTTTGCCCGATTCTGACAGTTAGGAGGCGGCCTCATCCCGCCTACAGCGCCGTGCGTCTTTTCAGACGCACAAGGTCGGTGTAACATTTTGAACTGCTACTTCACCGCGACAATCCCGCAGAAATTGTACCAGCGGAAAAAGAGCTCGACGCTCCGGAAGCCTGTTTCCCTCAGAAGTTGAAGGTTTTCTTCGAGCCGATACGGGATTAGGACGTTTTCCAGCGCCTCGCGCTTCTTGAAAATCTCGATCTCCGAATAGCCGTTCCGCCGCTTGAAATCGTAATAGTGCTGGATGAAGAGACGGTTGAACGTCGTATCCTCGCTGGAGAGTTTTTCGACAAGCAGCACGCAACCCTGCTCGTTCAATCCCGAATGGATCATCTGCCCGTTCCGTTCGATGCACTATGCGATCTTTTGAGCAATTAACGAGAACAGCTGACCAGCACCCGGGGACCGCTGTGGGCCATAGTCGGTACTGCCTAGACGCGAAGGCGCCGCGCATCGCAAAGGACACGCGGCGACCCTTTTTTCGAGCGACGTCAGATCTGTCTCACTGCGGAGTGAGGTCGAAGCCGAACCACTTTTCCGACAGGCGCTTGATCGTGCCATCCGCCTTTGCGGCGGCGATCGCCGCATCGAACATGACCTTGAGGTCGGTGTCGCTCTTGCGCAAGCCGACCGAGCTGCCGGCGCCGAGGAAGCCGCCCTGAAAGCGCGGGCCGACGATTATCATGTCGCTGTTCGCGGGGGCCTTTCGACCGCCGTTTTCAGATAGCCCATGGGGGCCACCCTCGGAAGACCAGTGTAGGGCGAGCCACCTCAGCCACGAAGACGGACATACGGTCTTACCATCCTTGACCGACCACGTCAGCGGTCGAGTTTCCAAACAAGGACGACATGCCGTCACGGTTGAGAGGACGAAGCCTCGGGGAGCGCTTCGCGCCATTCCGCCTCCCGCACAGAGGGGCGTGCCGCGATGCGCGCCACGTAGTCGCGAAAGCACGCTGAGAGCGGGAACCCGAGTTGCTGCGCGCCGCGCGCCAGTATGAACAGATACGGGTCCGCCGCGCTGAAGCTGTCGCCGAACAGGTAGTTCGTGCGTTCCAAACGGACGGCCAAGAGGCCGAAGCGCTGCAGTATCTCCCCCGAATCACTGCCCTCGATTCTTCGGTGACCGAGAGGTAAATCGGGAAGCGCTTGTATATCTCGCTGGCGAGGAAACTCAGCATCTCGATCAACCGGTATCGGCCGAGTTCGCCCTGCGGCGCCATGCTCGGAGCACGATCCGCGACCCAGGCAAGTATCGCGGCGTTCTCGGTCAAGAGTTCCCCAGTGTCGAACATCAAGGCAGGGACATGGCCTTTGGGATTAATATCCGTGTAGCTCCCGCCGTCTTCAATCTCCTTGGTCCGGAGATCCACTTTGACAAGGTCGAACTGAAGCTTGGCCTCGAGCATGGCTATGTGGTCCGCCATGCTACTGAATCCAGGGGCATAGTAGAGTTTCATTGATCCAATCCTCGCCTGATTTTTTAGTTTGATGCCCCAAAGGCCTGCCGATTGACGGGGAGGCCCATTCGCATCGTCGGAACTAGCGCAGGGTCAGGCCCGCCTCGACAGGACGATGTGGATCGCCTTTTCCGACGAGACATGCTCGGTCACCTCGTAGCCAAGGCGAGGCAGGTCCATGCCGGCAAAGAGCGCCTCACCGCTGCCGAGAAGGATGGGCGAGACCGCAATATGCATCTCGTCAACCAGCCGGGCGTTCAGATATTGCCGGACGGTGGCGCCGCCGCCGCCAAGGCGGACATCACGACCGCCCGCCGCCTCCCTCGCGCGGGCGAGCGCGGCTTCGATGCCGTCAGTGATGAAGTGGAAGACCGTGCCGCCCTCCATCTCCAGCGACGGACGCGCATGGTTTGTGAGGACGAAGACGGGGTGGTGATAGGGCGGGTTTTCGCCCCACCAGCCCCTCCAGGATTGGTCGGGCCAGGGTCCTCGCACCGGCCCGAACATGTTCCGGCCGAGGATCCAGGCGCCGATGTTGTCGAACCCCCGTGCGGCGAAATCCTCGTCGATGCCGGTTGTCCCCTCCTCCTTGCCCGACATCCGCTGGAAGGTGCGGGTAGGCAAAAACCATTCGTGCAACGCTTCTCCGCCCCTGCCCAACGGATTATCGAGGCTCTGGTCGGGCCCGGCGCCGTATCCGTCGAGCGAAATTGAGAAAGCATGAATACGAAGCCTGGACATGGTTTGTCTCCTGAACTGCTTGGTTGATGGGACGATCTGGTGGGTCGAGGTCATTCGTTCGGGTGAGTGTTGGTGTGCTTGATGATCGCGGAGATGATCTTATCCCAGTCTGCCGGATGCAGCTCGTGTCCGCCCCCTTCGATCTCGATCAGCCTAGCTCCATCGACCGCCGTCGCGACGGCCGCTCCATGTTCTACTGGGAATACCGGATCAGCGGCGCCGTGAATGACCAGAAGCGGCACTTTCATCTCGTGCAGCCGATCTTGCCACGCATCGCTGATCTCAAACAGGACGCTATGATTGGTGGCGCTGAGGTAGCCGCCTGAGCGGTCGAAATCCCGTTCGATGAAGGCCCTGGTCTCGGACTCGTCGAACGGATGTGCCGTGCTCGCGACCAAGCGCGCATCCTCGACCATGTAAGCGACCGCCTCTGCCCGGTGCGACCAGTCCACCTCCATGTTCATGTGTTCCATCCAGGCCTTACCGCTGGCAGGAAGGTGGGATGTGTTCATCCCAACCGGCGAACTGCTGATCGCCGTCAGGGAAAGCACGCGTTCGGGATGCTTGAGCGCTGTGGCCTGGCCGATCATGCCACCGAGGGACATTCCGACGATGTGGGCAGCGGAAATTCGGTAGCCGTCGAGCACGCGGAGCACGTCGTCGACCGCATCGTCGAAGGCATATCCCGGCTGACCTGGCGGATATTTGGTCGAGCGACCGGTATCGCGCTGGTCGTAGCGAAGGACAAAGCGGCCGTGTTCCGCGACCCGGCGGCAGAATCTCTCAGGCCACCATAGCATGGATGCCATTCCCCCCATGATGAGCAGGACCGGCGGATGCGCCGAATCGCCGAAGGCTTCGGTGGCGATCTCGACATCATTACCCCTAATGACACGCATGCTCATGGAAGCCTCCCTTGGTTTGCTGAAAATGTGCTTGCAGTCTGCAACTGGTTGCAGCCTAGTATAACTGGTGCTGTTCTGCAATCAGTTTTGCGTGAATCTAAATTGACGGCGAAATGGATGGAACCGCCCCGCAGCTCCGGCCGCCCACCAATCCCGCTTTGGAGGTCGCAGAATGACGAGGGGAGTGCGTCGAACACTTGCCGACCGCTTTGCGGTACCTAGTGGCGGAAGAGGTCATCTCCTAGGAGGACGACGCGAGTCACAAACAGAAGCGATCTGCCGGCGCCGAGGCGGGAGGAACCTATTCCCTTGTTGACCGAGGGCTAAGATCGGTGCATCGAACAGGTTCCTACCGTAAGCGTCGTTCGTCTCCGAACCCTCAATTTCACAGGCTTCCGAGCGGCGGAGTTTCGTCGCCCGACAAACCCGTCCGGCGCAGGCCGTTACCGAAATGGCTTTTGACCTTGCCCAAAGGCCGTCTGGATCTCGTTCCAAGACGTTTCAATAAGCATCGGACTAAGGTCCTATCGACGTAAGAAGACGGCAGCGTAGCTCAGCTCGGGTCAGGTGCGCATTGCAAAGCTGAGTTTCCTGGAGCCCCGCAGATGACAGAAAAAGGAGTTGAATGAATAGCAATCGCGATGATCATCATCTCTGGCCTCGTTTGGCTATCTGTTGCGTTCAGTTAAGATGGAGGACACCGGAGACAACCCGCTTGCGCATGGAATGCGCTCTCCGCTCCGGCCAACACGCCACAGCCGGTGATTGCCCGCTTGACGCGGCGCACTGAGCAGCCGTTCACCGCGTAGCGTCGAAGGATCGAGGTCGCTGACAGCCATTTGGCGTTCCATTCGATACATTATGCGATTTCCGGGGCACGAAACGAGAACATGTGATCGCCACGGCCATGTCCCCGCTTTGCGGCCCGGAGAGGTCGCTCATCGGGTACGCCGGGAGGCAGACGGCCCTATCGCAGCCGCACACCGTCTTCCGCTTCAAAGAGGTAGAGGTGGTCCTTCGACAATCTGACTCCCACGGCGTTGCCGACCTTCGCCGAGAAATCCTTCGCCGCCTTCACCGTGAGCATGTCCGACTCGGTCTTGACCGTCACTAAGGTGTGATCACCGATGAGTTCGATCGCGTAGACATTCCCGTTCATGTCGGCGTCCTCGGGCGCCGTCACGGCGCAGTCCTCGGGACGCACGCCAAGCACGGCCTCTGCAACCTTGCCCATCACCGGAACCCTGATTTTCGTCCCGCCCGCTATGAATAGATTGCCGTCAAGCGTACCGCGCACGCAGTTCATCGGCGGCGAACCGATGAACTGCGCGACGAAGAGATTGGCAGGATCGTTGTAGATATTCGCCGGCGTATCCAGCTGCTGCAGCTTGCCTCCTTCAAGCAGGGCAACGCGGTCAGCCAATGTCATCGCCTCGATCTGGTCATGGGTCACATAGATGGTAGTGATCCCGAGGTCATGCTGCATGTGTTTGAGTTCTGCCCGCATGTGACCTCGCAATTTGGCGTCGAGGTTTGACAGGGGCTCATCCATCAGGAACACCTTGGGCCGTCTGACCATAGCCCGCGCCAGCGCCACGCGCTGTCTCTGCCCGCCCGAAAGCTGGCGGGGATAGCGTTCGAGGTAGGGCGTCAACTGAACCTGGTCGGCCACATCCTTGATGCGTGCCTCCATCTCGGATTTTGGAAGCCTTCGGACCTTTAGCGGATAGCCGATATTTTCGCCGACCGTCTTGTGCGGATAAAGCGCATAGGACTGAAACACCATCGCCACGTCGCGGTTCTTGGGCAGCACATTGGTGACATCCCGCCCCGCGATGGTGATCATGCCGGAACTCACGGTCTCGAGCCCGGCGATCATGCGCAGCGCAGTGGTTTTCCCCGAGCCCGAGGCACCCAGCAACACGAGGAACTCGCCTTCCTTCACATCGAGATCGAGTTCGTGCAGGACCCGCACCGAACCGAAGAACTTCGCTACTTTCTCGAGCCTGACGGTCAAGTGTTCATCCCTTGACAGCGCCAAGGAGCAGTCCCTTGGCGATGAAGCGTTGCAGGACGAGGGTGAGCAGAATGACCGGCACGATCATGATAATGATGAGCACACTCATGTACCACCATTGCGGTCCGCGCGTCGCGTTCTGTGCTGCGACCAGCAGGGGCATGGTCTGGGCGTTGGCAGTCGAGAGGAACAGAGCCAGCAAGTACTCATTCCAAGAGAAGATAAGCACCAGAAGGCTCGTGGCGATGAGGCCCGGCTTGGATAGCGGCAGGATGATCTCGAAGAAGATGCGGATCCTCGAGGCACCGTCGAGCTCGGCCGATTCCTCGAGATCCTTGGGGATCGAGACGAAGAAATCGTACATCAGCCAGACCACGATCGGCAGGTTCACCGTCGTATAGGTGACGATCAGCGCCATATGGGTATCGAGCAGGCGGACCTGCTGGAACATCACATAGATCGGGATCGCGGCGACGACCGGCGGAAGGATGCGCTGCGAAATCATCCAGAACAGGATGTCGGGATTGCCCAGCGTCGGCGAAGGGATCCTGCGGAACACCCCTGCCCCGATGACGGCCAGCGCCACCCCGACGGTTACTGCGATCAGCCAGTTCACTCCCAGTGCCGCGACCAGCACGATGACAAGGGCGACGACGAAGATGAAGATCAGGATGGTCAGCAGCCGCGGCCGGAACGTGAACCGCGACAGCGCGTAGGCGGCCAGCGACCCGGCGATCATCACAAGAAACGTCGAGAAGACGGCCACGACCACTGAGTTAAAATAGGGTCGAAACGTATCGTTGCCCAGATCGAAGAAGATGTAGCTCCAGGCGTGCAGTGACGGCAAGAAGTCGACGAAGGGCAGGTAGAAAGGTCCGCCGGATACGGCGATGGGCAGCTTGAACGAGGTGATCAGCACCCAATAGAGCGGGAACAGGACAATGAAGCTCCAGATGCTAAGCACGCCGTAGACCACGATCTTGGTCCCGACGGCCATTTCGCCGAGCTTCTTGGATTCGAAAATGCTCATTGGCGCGCCCTCCTCGCAGGATTGACGACGAAGTTGAAGAACGACACGCAGATGATCGTCGAGGTGAAGAGCAGGACATAGGAAATCGCGGCCGAAGCGCCCAGATCGAGGGCGCGCCACTGCATGAAGGCGTGCAGCGTGAGGGATTCGGACGCGATTCCGGGACCGCCATTGGTCAGGACGTTAGGGAGGTCGACGATCTTGAAGGCCTCGATCATGCGGATCAGCACGATGGTTGCCGCGACCGGGGCGACGGAAGGCCAGGTGATGTCGCCGAAGATCTGGAAGCCGGAGGCGCCGTCTAGTTCGGCCGCCTCGATCTCATCTTTGGGCTGGCTCTCGAAGGCAGCCAGCATGACCAGGAACATGAACGGGATCCATTGCCAAGAGTCGCCCAGCACGACCACGAGCCGCGCCGACCAGGCATTGGTCGCCCATGAGAAATCGCCCAACCCCAGCCAATGCCAGAGGGGCGAGATGGGCCCCACCGTCATGTCGGCCATCATGCGGAAAGTGTAAGCGATGCCCACCGGCGTGACCATGAGCGGGACGAAGAACACCACGCGAAAAAAGCTTCGCCCGCGGATTCTGAGCGAGCAGAGAAAGGCCAGCCCGGCGCCGATGACGAACTGGATGGCGACCCCCAGGAAGACGTAGAAGATCGTCGTCGACAGCGAGCCAATTTGGCCCTTGTCGCCGACGGTGGCGGCGAAGAGCCAGGCGAGTGACGCGAAGAGACCAAAGGCTATGAGGCGGCCGATCGCACCCATGACCGTCATGTGCCCGGAAGTGACGAAGCTGCGAATGCCCGAGCCGATCAGGACAATCGCGGCCGCGACAATGAGCCAGCCGAGCCACGATATGGGCATGAATGTGCCAAGCAGATGGTACTGCTCGGACCCGAACAGCAGCTTCCTGAAATTGTTCCAGCCGACAAAGATGAGCTCGTATCCTTCGCTGCCCAGCTTGAAGCGGGAGAGCGCAAGCCATGCCGAAATGATCAACGGGAAGATCGAGAAGGCCAGAATGAGCAGGCTGGCCGGAAGCACGAAAAGCCGCCCCGAATGGCGATCAAACCAATCGACAGTGCGTGTCTGCCAAGTCTCCAACGGCGTGTGCTCCGTCTGGATTTGAAGCTTCTCCCGTCCCGGAGGACGGGAGAAGCCGGGTCGATGGTGACGCTAGTTTGCGCCGATGGTCGCCTTGTAGGCGGCGAGCTGTTTGTCGCGGCCAACTTCGTCGGTGATCTCGTTCCAGCCGTCTTCAATGGTCTTCATCGTGGTCGGAATGTCTATTTCTCCGGCGAGCATGCGGGCAATCGCCGTATCCAGCACGATCTGCTGGTACTTCTGATTGTTCGGAATGCGCAGGTCGAGCACCATGTTGGGCGAATTCAGGCTCGCCTCAATGGCGCCCAGATAGTCCTTGGCCGCAGCTTCGCTCATGCCTGCCTTGGTCCAGTTATCTAGGCTCTGGAACTGCGACAGGCGGTAGGGGTTGAAGCCGGTGATGCCGATAGTGACGTCGACATTGGACTGCTCGGGTGCGCTCATGTAGCTGAAGAAGGCGTAGGCCGCATCCTTCACCTTCGGGGCCGCCTTGGCGTTGATGCCGCCCGACCAGCCGCCGAAGGCCGCGAAGGGCGCATGGTTCACCCCGTCGATGGCGTAGGGGCAGATCTCGGCTGTGCAGTCGACGAGCTTGCCGGTGTCGCGGTCGAGCACCTTGGCGGACCCCGGCAGGATGACGGCGCCTACCTTGTCGATCACCTTGGACTTCTCCGGGTCGATGGCGAGCGTGCCGATGTCGCCCCAGTCGACGGTCAGCGCACACTGGCCGGAGGTGAACAGGTTGCGCGTGTCGCCCACGTCGAGGTTGATCTCGTCAGGCGGGCCATATTTGGTGGTTTCACTGTAGATAGCGAGCGCCGCCGCGAAGGCGTCGTTGTTGACCAAGGGCTTCATGTCCCGGACGTCGAAGAAGGCGCCCTGCGACGTGCCCATGGATTGCAGGAAGGCGCCGGCGACAGAGGTCACCATCCAGTAGGACTGGGCGTTGCGCTTCTTGGCGATGCAGGAGCCGAAATCCGGCTTGCCGTCGCCGTTCATGTCCTTGCCGTTGGCAGCCTTGGCGAAAGCGATGTAGTCGTCCCAGGTCTCGGGCGCGCCGAGGCCTAGCTCCTTGGCCACATCAGTTCGGTAGTAGACCATCTGGAAGTCACCATCGAGGGTAATGGTGTAGGTCTTGCCCGCGAACTTCATCGAGAAATCGCGGAAAAACCCGCCGATGTCGTCGAGCTTGAGAGCGGGGTCCGCCTCGACGCGCGAGCTAAGGTCTTCCATCAGTCCCGGTGTGACATAGTCCACCATCCACTGCGGCGCGAACACGCCGGCATCGAGCGAGTTGGTACCCGTCGACCAGTCGGTGAGGATCTTCTGGTAAAGATCGGAGAAGGGAACCGTGATCACATTGATGTGGGCGCCCGTGAGCTTCTCAAATTCAGGAGCGCGCCGTTGCATCGGCTCGGCGATTTGCGGGCCGGTGAAGGTGATGACATTGACCGTCACGCCGTCAAACTCGCCAGCCCATGCGGAACCCGCAAGGCCCATAGCCGCCGCGCCCGCGATCAGAGGCCCGGCAAACAAAAAACGAATAGCCATTACTTCCTCCCTTTATCAGGCATCCCATTTGTGAGGCGGCCCGATAGTTGTTGATTTTCTAGTTACATAGCGCAGCCGTCAATCATTTCGATTGGCGGGCCATCTGCAGCCAATCTGAACGAGCTCCCGAGCGGAGCGACGCCCAGGGAGGGAATGGATGACGGCGCCGCTTCTGTAGCATGCGGCCAACTAGATCGGCCGACTGCGCTTTCAACAAGCCGCTCCATACCAGGCTTACCCCGTTAAGTGCCACCTGAGCACTTGAGAACGCGGCACCCGAAAGGTTCGACAACGCTCATAACCGAGCCGCCGCCCGTGACCCGTTAGAGAACACATTCGGCCCGAAGCAGACACGTGGCATGCTGTTAAAACCAAAGATCGCGCACACAGCGCCCTTTTGAAGGAAGGTCTTCGAAAGTGTCCAAGCCGGTCGAAATGATCAATAGCCAGATCATGAACGAGATCTGGCGGCGCAAGCCGCAAGTTTACAGCCATGCGCCGACGGCCATCCTCTTGAAGCCGTAAGCCGCGCCAGCTCAATACACACGCGCAGGATGGGCAGAACAATATTTCGAGAGATGACTTGTCCTTGCCGGCGCGGTGTAGGCGGCGACGATCTACGCGAATGCCGTTTCCAAATCTATCTCGGACGTTTGTTCCAGATGAGATGGGGTCGTCCAAGCGCTGGCTGTCGCCGGTATCGAGCCGGTGGCCATCGGCGCCGCTATGTTGCAGTCGCGCCAATGGCTGGAACGCTTGACGGCTTTGGGCAGCCATTGGCCAGATAGAACCGTAGGCGTCTTTTCCACTCCGCTACTGTTGAAAACGACAGAAGGAAGCTGGGACGCTCAGGTCAACTGACAAACGCCAGGTGGCCAAGCACCCTTTCCGGATCCTGTTGCGCTCGAGTGCTCCATTTTCACAAACAAATACCTGCTGGGACGAATGGAAGCGCGGCGGAACGCCATGTGGGTTTCATCATTTCATCACGGAAGCTAGGACGGATTGTCACACTCGGCTGCTAGCAGAAAGCGAACTGAAGCGCGGTAGCAAAGCGCCAGCTGGTTGATCGTCATACTTCCAAGGAGCACTTGTGATGAAACTCGCCGTCATTCAATCTTTCCTGGCGGGCCTTCTGGCCGCGACCACACTCGGTGCTTCTCCGGCATTCGCCGAGAAAACCAAGTTCGAATTCTGGTATGGCCTCTCCGGCGATCTGGGCGAGCGCGTGCAGGATGCATGCAAGAAGTTCAACGATGCGCAGACCGACTTCGAGATCGTCTGCACCTCGCAGAACGGCTACGACACGACGCTGCAGAATACGATTGCCGCCTATCGCGCCAAGAAGCACCCGGCGATCACCCAGATCTATGATGCCGGCACGCTCGACCTGATGCTGTCCGGCGCCTTCGTGCCCGCCAAGAAGCTGATGGCCGACAATGGCTACACGATCGACTGGAACAACTATTTCGGCGGTATAGCCAACTATTATGCAACCGCTGCCGGCGAGCTGAACTCCTTCCCGTTCAACTCTTCCACCGCCATGTTCTATTACAATGTCGATGCTTTCCAGAAAGCCGGCATCGATTTCAAGCCGGACACCTGGGAACAGGTCGAGGAAGCCGCCCGCAAACTGCAGGCCGCGGGCTTCGAATGCCCGATGGGCTTCAATTTCGACACATGGCCGATGATGGAGCAGTTCTCCGCTATCCACAACCAACCGATCGCCACCAAGGGCAACGGCTATGAAGGCCTCGACGCCGAACTCGTCATCAACAAGACTAAGTTCGTCGATCAGGTGAAGTTCTTCAAGAAAATGGCCGACGAGAAGCTGTTCGTCGTCAAGACCAAGCAGCTCGGCATGGATACCGTGCCCTCCTTCACCTCACAGACCTGCCAAATGATCCAGACGTCGATTGCCGACCACGGCACGGTCGGCAAGACGCTGCCCGAAGGCGTCAAATGGGAAGTCGCAATGCTTCCGGTCTGGAGAGGCACCGAGCGCCAGAACTCGCTCGTGGGAGGCGCATCGCTGTGGGTCATGGCCGGACGGCCGGAAGCCGAATACAAGGCCGCTGCAGCATTCCTGAACTACATCGCCACCCCGGAAATGGCCGAATGGTGGTCGACGGTCACCGGCTACATCCCGGTCACCAAGACCGGCTTTGACGCCATGAAGGATAACGGCTTCTATGAAAAGGCTCCCTATAAGGGCCGCGAATTCGCGATCCAGAGCCTGACCTACACACCGACGTCGCAGAACACCCGCGGCATCCGGCTTGGCGGCTTCACGCAGATCCGCAAGGAAGTATCGACGTCGCTCGAAGCAATTTTTATGCAGAACGCCGACGTGCAGACGGAACTCGATCAGGCCGTGGAGCGCAGCAACGCCGTTCTGCGCCGCTTCGAAAAGACCTATGCCGGGCAAAAGCTGAACTAAAACCCCGCCCTACTCTGAGAGCCTGCCGGTTTCGCGCGGCGGGCTCTCTTCTCTTTCCTGTATGGTTTCAAGTCACCCATGGACAAGCATTCCGTTTTTAAAAGCTGGTGGTTGCCGATCCTGTTCGCCCTGCCACAGATTGCTTTGATCCTCCTCTTCTTCTATTGGCCGGCAGTTGCGGTGATGCAGTGGGCTTTCACGCTCGAGCCACCTTTCGGCGGTGCGGCAGAATTCGTCGGATGGGCCAATTTCCAAGACGTGTTCGCCGATCCCTTCTATTGGAACTCGGTGGTTGTCAGCCTGATTTTCTCCCTCTGCGGAACGGTGTTCACAATCGTCGTCGGCCTTGTCCTGGCGCTCGCAGTCGAGCGTCAGCTTCCCGGCTCCGGTCTGTTCCGCTTCCTTTATATCCTGCCCTACGCCATCGCCGGACCTGCCGCCGGCATGGCCTTCCGCTTCATTCTTTCGCCTGAACGCGGGCTGATGGCCTCGGTCAATGCCATCTTCCCTGATTTTTGGAATCCGGCGAAATACGGCAGCCATGCACTCGTCCTTGTGATCATCATCTTTGCCTGGAAATGGGCGGGTTATACCTTCATCTTCCTGCTGGCCGGACTGCAATCGGTCCCGCGCGCGCTAACAGAAGCGGCCGCCATGGACGGTGCCGGTCCGATCCGGCGCGCCGTGGATATCCAGATTCCGATGCTCGCTCCGACGTTGTTCTTTCTGCTTGTCATCATGATGACGGAAGGCTTCGTGGGGGCCGACACCTTCGGTATCGTGCACAACACCACTGGCGGCGGGCCCAATCACGGCACGGAGGTGATGGTCTTCCGCATCGTCGATGAAGCCTTCAAGGGCTTGAACTATTCTGGCGCCTCGGCCCAGAGCATCGTTCTGATCGGCCTGATCATGGTCTTCACCTTCATCCAGTTCCGCTTCATCGAGAAGCGGGTGCATTACAAGTGAGCCGATCATGATCCAGCGCACCCCCTTCGCCGATGCGTTCACCTATGTGCTGATGGTCCTCGGTTTCCTGCTGTTGATCGGGCCCTTCATCGTCATCCTGGCCGGCGCCAGCCAGACCTTGCAGCAGGTCAACAGCGTGCCGTTCCAGTTCGTGCCGCAGGACCGCCTGTTGGAGAACGCCGCTGCCGCCTGGTCGCGCGCCAGCCTCGCCACGGCTTTGACAAACAGCCTCATCATGGCCAGCCTCGTTACCTTCGGCAAAGTGGTCTTGTCGGCCTGCACCGCCTTTGCCATCGTCTTCTTTCGCACACCCCTCAAGCATTTCTTTTTCTGGATGGTGTTCATCACGCTGATGTTGCCGCTCGAAGTCCGCGTGGTGCCGACCTACGCCGTTGCCGCGGATCTCTTCCACCCGTTCCGCCTCCTGATTGCCGCTCTCACGGGAATCGAAGTGTCGGTCGAATGGAACCTGCTCAATTCCTATGCCGGCCTGAGCTTGCCGCTGATTGCGACCGCAACCGGCACGTTTCTCTACCGCCAGTTCTTCATGACGCTGCCGGATGAACTTGCCGAGGCCGCGCGCATGGACGGATCCGGTCCTGTGCGCTTCTTCTTCGACATGCTGTTGCCGCTGTCGCGCACCAACATGCTGGCGCTCACCACCATCATGTTCGTCTATGGCTGGAACCAGTACCTGTGGCCGCTGCTGATGATCACGGACCCGTCCTACAAGACGACGATGATGTCGCTGGTAGCGCTCCTGCCCTCGGAGAACGGAACGCCGGACTGGAACGTCACGCTCGCCGGCTCTCTCATCATCATGGCGCCGCCGCTGATCGTCGTCGCTGTGCTTCAACGCTGGTTCATACGTGGCCTGGTTGCCACGGAAAAATGATCCACGCTTTAACAAACAAGGTTCAAGACTATGGCTGACATTGATATCCGCGCCGTCCACAAATCCTATGGCAAATCGAAGACATTGCATGGCGTCGATCTTTCCTTTGCGTCCGGCGAATTCGTGGTCATCCTAGGCCCTTCCGGCTGCGGCAAGTCGACGCTTCTCAGGATGATTGCAGGGCTTGAGGAAATCACCGCAGGCGAGATCGCGATCAACAGCCGCGTCGTCAACAAGCTGGAGCCGCGTCAACGCGGCTGCGCTATGGTGTTCCAGAACTATGCGCTCTACCCCCATATGACCGTTGCCGGAAATATCGGCTATGCGTTGAAGGTCGCCGGCGTGTCCAGGGCCGAGCGCGAAAAGCGCATCGAAGAGACGGCGAAGATCGTCGGCCTGTCCGACTATCTCACCCGCAGGCCTGCGGCTCTCTCCGGCGGCCAGCGTCAGCGTGTCGCCATGGCGCGCGCCATCATTCGCGAGCCGAAGGTCTTCCTGTTCGACGAGCCCTTGTCGAACCTCGATGCCAAGCTGCGTGTCACCATGCGGGCCGAGATCCGCAAGCTGCACCAGCGCCTGTCGGCAACGTCGATCTTCGTCACGCATGATCAGGTCGAGGCGATGACACTCGCAGACAAGCTGGTGGTGATGAACAAGGGCCGTGTCGAGCAGGTCGGCCAACCACTCGACATCTATCACCGGCCGGCAAGCGTCTTCGTCGCGTCTTTCATCGGTTCGCCCGCGATGAACCTTTTCGAAACCCGCGTCGAAGCCGGGACCGCCATGGTTCGGTTCGGGAATGCACAGCTGCCGATCGACGACGCCCTCGCCGCGCAATTGCGCGGAAAGAACGTCACTGTCGGCATCCGCCCGGAGCAATGCGTGGTCGTGCAGGCCGGCACCGGCGTGTCGGCGAAGGTGGATTTCATTGAAGAGCTCGGTTCCGGCCGTGTCGTTCATGCCGAGATCGATGGGCAGCCCTTTGCCGCCATCATCGGCGAGCAGATGACCGTGCGCCCCGGGGATCGGATCAGCCTGGAGCTGCCCTTATCGCAACTGCATGTCTTCGACCGCGACAGCGGGCGACGGATAGACGTCGGGCCCGTGACCGGCGCCAAGGAAAATCCGGCCGGGATCCCGGCACTTGCAACCGTCGCGTGATCTGTTGCAAGTCTCGAAGGAGAACCTGTCATGAACGACATCATAACCGCCATCGGTTTCTGCAACCGGACCGGCAACGGTGATCTGACCATACTGGATGCGTCCTTGCGGGAAATCGCCGATACGGGCGCCGATGCCTGCGAGATCGGCATCTATGGTGAGGAAATCATCAGCGGCGGCCGGATCATCGAGGACCGGACACAGCGCGTCACAGAGATTGTCCGCCAGTACAACTTCAGGAAGCTGTCGCTGCACGGCCAGATCGTTTCCAACTTCATGGACCGGGAGCATCTGCATCTGCAGAAGAAGATCGTGCGGGCCATGCTGGAACTGTGCAATCGCCTCGGCGCCGGCATTCTCGTGCACCATTCGGGCGCCGCACAGGTTGCAGATGGCGAGAATGGCGGAGATCTCGACCAGATTGAACGTGAGGCGCTCGCCGAGATGGCCGAAATCGCCAAGGGTTACGGTGTGCGCATCGCCCTTGAAAATATCTTCACCACCGAAAGCGGCCAGTATCGGCAGACGCCGAGCCAGGTGGCAGCGACCGTTCGCGCGATCGGCTCGGATAACGTCGTTGCACTGATCGATTTCTCGCATGCCTATATCGAAGCGACCTTCCGCAATCTCGATTTTCGCGAACAGTTGCGCGACATGGCACCGGTGACCGGGCATCTGCATGTGCATGATAGCTTTGGCCTGCCCTATTCGATGAAGCGCTTCTATCATCCGGCCGAGGCAACCGCGCTCGGCATCGGCGACCTGCATCTGCCGATCGGCTGGGGCAACATTCCATGGGAAGACATCTTCTCCGAGCTGGCATTCCTGCCGGATACGACGCTGATCATGGAAATCGGCGCGGAGCGATTTGCAGACCAGCAGCCAACCTGCCTCGAACGGGCAAGGCGTCTTGCGGCGTTGCTCATGCGTCAGCGGGCAGCCTGACAAGCGCTGAAGTTAATGGCGGCACGTTCGGGGCCGCCACTGGCTATCCGCAGGAGAGAGTGTACGCGCCGCGATTACCCCAAGTTTAGCGTCAGCCGCCTGAAAGGCGGAAACCGGGACCAACTGCGCCCGGCAAGCTGCTCCGTTTGGGCGGGCGAAGACCGCCTCCCCCTCACCTTCCCGGCCGCGCCAGCGATCTTGCAATGTCGATGATGTCGTCGCGCGCGGCGGTCGGATCCTCCTTGTTCCAGGCGACCCCAAGTCCGATCCGGAAGTCGACGCCCCGCACCTTCTTGAGCTCGAAATTGCGGTTCGGCAGATCCTGCGTCCATTCCGGCGCGAAGCCGATGCCGAGACCGGCGGAGACCAGCGAGACGAGCGAGAAGCTGTCGTCGCAGCTATAGGCGATGTTTTTCGTCAGATCGTGCTCCTCGAACTTTCCCGCAAAATAGCGCTCGGTATAGGAGAGGTTCGCCCTGGAAAAGGAGATGATCTTCTGGTCTCTGAGATCCTCAATGCCGATCTCGGATCGAGCGGCAAGCGCGCTTTGCTTTTCCACCGCCAGTAGATAGCGCTCCTGGGCGATCGAGAAGAAGCGTAAGGCGCCGATGTTTTCGACCGGCCGGATGAAGCCGAGATTGATCTGGCCGGTCTCGATACTCCGGATGATGCCATCGGTCGAGCCGCTGGAGATGTGCAGCTGGATCTCCGGGTATTTCCTTGCGATCCTTGCCAGAAAGGAAGGCAGCACGCCGATGGTCGCCGGATAGATGGTGCCGATCTTGATCTTCTTGACGTTCTTGCCGGCGACCGAGCGGGTGGCCTCGGTGGAGAGATCGACATCTCTTAAGATCCGGACGCAACGATCATGAAACACCTCCCCTGCCCTGGTCAGCGCCACCCGTCTGGTCGTCCGGGTGAGAAGCTGGACACCGAGTTCCTTCTCTAGCGCCTGCACATGATTGCTCAACGCCGGCTGGGCGATGTGCACCCGTGCCGCTGCCCGGCCGAAATGTAGCTCCTCGGCCACCGCAACGAAATAACTCAGCTGGCGCAGTTCCATGCAGCCTTCCCTTAGCGCGTAATCTGCTCGCGCGTTGACACGCCGGACGGAATCCGCCCAGCCAAACCGCTCGGAATCATTGATGCAGATGTCGATACAGTGTATCTATATTGCGTCCGGATGTTTGTCAATACGCTGTATCGAAATGAATACGAGGTCACCGTGAATTCTGCTCAGGCCCGAGCCGCGCGCGCAATATTGAAGCTCGGAGTACGAGAGGTCGCCCAACTGGCGAAAGTCACAGCCAATACGGTCAGCAGGATCGAGCAAGATGAAGTCGGTCCGCGCGGGCCTCAGCCCGTCACTGTGGAAGCGATCAGGCGCGTTTATGAGGAGCGCGGGATTGTCTTCTTTGACGAAGGACCGGCCCCCGACGGTGGCAGCGGTGTGCGCTTGGGCAACAAGGCTGTCTAGCCACCAAAGGGGACACTCAAACTGTTCCCGTTGATACATTATGCGATCTTCTTAGCTAGAACGTGAACATCCTCGCAACAAACCGTGCACAGGGAACGGCTCCCTTCGACCCACAGCGGCCCCTCGCCAATAGTAGATTCCCACGCGCCGCTGCGGCGATTGCTTTCGCTCGAATGGCTCTCCTAGCCCGCGCACCGCGTACGGTCGCAATGCCGGTTCGGCGAAGGCATTCACATGAGAGATTAGAGTTCCGGGCCATCTCGAACCTCACACGCGCCGCACCGCGGCAAGCTTGCTCACCTGGCGAATTCGGAGCGCGCTGATGCTGCTCTTCAGCAGCACTCAAGGCTAGAGCAGAAACATTGCGAGCGTCGCAAGCCCCATAACGATCGCCGTGAGGCCAGCCAGGCTGGCCATCCACCAAGGTGCGGTCAGCCGCCCCATGATGCGCGGGTTGAGCGCCATCACCGTCATTATGCCAATGAGCGGCGCGGCCAGCATGCCGTTGACGACGGCGCTCCAGTAGAGCATCCGGAACGGATCCAGTCCGGTGAATGAGAGAGCGACACTGCCGAGCGTCGCCGCCGCGATGGTGCCGTAGAACGCTTTCGCCCTATGCGGTGCACGATCAAGTCCTTCGGGCCACTGGAACAGTTCAGCGACGGCGTAGGCGGCCGAACCGGCGAGAACCGGGACCGCCAGCAACCCCGTTCCGATGATTCCGGCGGCGAACACGACGAAGGTGAATTCCCCGGCGATCGGCCGCAGAGCCTCTGCCGCCTCTGCCGAGGTCTCGATCTGCGTGATTCCGTTCGCATGCAGTGTTGCGGCCGTCGCCAGAATGATGAACAGCGCGACAACATTGGAGAACCCCATGCCCACGAGAGTGTCCAGGCGAATGCGCGCGAGTTCCGGGTCTGCCGCCTTCGGATCAGCCGCGAGCCTTTCGCGCCGCCGCATGTGCAATTCCTCGACCTCCTGACCGGCCTGCCAGAAAAACAGGTACGGGCTGATCGTCGTCCCGAAGATGGCGACCAAAGCCATCGCGTGTCCGCTGTCAAAGGCGAGCTGCGGGACCAAGACGCCGCGCAATGCCTCCGACCAGGGGACCTCGACGGCAAAGACGACGATGACATAGGCAAATAGCGACAGCGTCAGCCACTTGAGGAACAAGGCGTAGCGGCGATAGCGCACGAAAACCTCGAGGACGACGCTGATAATGCCGAAGATCGCGACGTAGATTAGTTGCGGACCATCCAACAGGAGACGAAACGCCGCGCCCATGGCGGCGAGATCGGCACCGATGTTGATGAAGTTGGCAGCGAACAACAGCGACACGGCCACCCTGCCGAGCCACAGTGGGTAATGCTGGCGCAGGTTCTGCGCAATGCCCTGTCCGGTCACAGCGCCGATCCCGGCGCTGACGCCCTGGACGGCCACCATCAGCGGATAGCAGAACAGCATCGCCCAGCCGAGGGTGAAGCCGAACTGGGCACCGACCTGGCTGTACGTTGCTATACCGCTCGGATCATCGTCGGCCGCGCCGGTGATCAGGCCAGTGCGAAGTTTTCTGAGGAGATGGAATGCAGGCCGCTTTTCAGAAGAGGGAGCCGATGACAATTTCGCCATTTCATGCGGCCTCGGCCCGGTGCACGCTTCTGGCTCGCGCGTGAGGCGTGTTCTCCGGCCGGCGATCGAGTCCGGGTACCTTGAGCCGAAATCCTGCAGAACCCGATGGCATCCATGCTCCTGACGAAGTTGGGGCCTACTTCAGGCGACGCCTTTGCGCCGGCAATGCGAGCAGCTAAGATAATGCTGCGGGGAGGCCGTTGTTCCTGAACCCTGCCGATGCGCACGTCTCATCCAACATGGGGCCGAGGCGATGTTCAAGGTGATCGCACTCATCCTGGCGTTAGGCGCAGTCCTGATCCAGGCAGCGGCAGCCGAGGAGGTCGATGTTGAGCTCCTGCTTGCCGTTGATATTTCGGGGTCGATGGACATGGAGGAAGCGCGCGTACAGCGCGCCGGCTATCTGGAGGCGCTCAGACACCCGGACTTCATCAACGCGGTGCAAGGCGGCCACCTGGGGCGCATCGCGCTCGGGTATTTCGAATGGGCTGGGCTGGTGAACGAGGATTCCGTCATCCCCTGGCAGGTGATTGACGAAGCCGAGGACGCCGAAGCTTTCGCCGCCAGGCTGCAAGTACGGCCCATCGGGACACGGCGCGCGACCTCCGTCTCCAATGCCATCATCTTCGGCGCGTCGCTTATCGAAGCGAATGAGTTCTCCGGCGAACGCCGGATACTCGACATTTCCGGCGACGGACCGAACAATTCGGGACCGCCGGTCACGCCCGTGCGCGCTGAAGCGCTGGCCCGCGGCATCATCATCAATGGGCTGGCGATTCTCATTCGGCCGTCGGCGTCTATTGGCCCTCTTGATCAATATTACGGCGATTGCGTCATTGGCGGTCCTGGCTCGTTCGTTCTTGCCGTGCATGAGCCGGAGGACTTCGGAATCGCCATTCGTCAGAAGTTGATCCTGGAAGTCAGCGGCCACTCGCCAGCCGCGAGTGTTCGCCTCGCAGCCGAAGAGCCTGCCACCGACTGCATGATGGGCGAAAGGCTGAGGCCTACCCCGCTGGACCGCGTCTATCCCGAGCAGAATCGTTAGGGAGCGCTTGTTGATTTCCTCGGCATCCACAACTGAGATCGAACGGCCAACATCAGAGCCAGCCGGCTTTCCTGAAGCGGTAAAATAGGAAAGAACACAGCAGCGCGATCGTTGCGAGCACCGCGAAATAGCCGTAGCGCGTTTCCAATTCCGGCATGTGCTCGAAATTCATACCGTAAATCCCGGCGATTGCCGTCGGGACAGCAAGGATGGCGGCCCAGGCGGCCAGTTGCCGGGTGATCGTGCCTTGGCGCTGCTGCTCCAGAAGGTTGCTGGCCTCGAACACCGAGGTGATGACCTCGCGCAGGCCGCTGACCATGGCCTCGACGCGCCGGACATGGTCAAGCACGTCGCGGAAATAGGGCTTGGCGTGATCGTCGATGCACGGCAAATCCAGATTTGCCAGCTTGCCAACCACCTCGGACATCGGTCCGAGAATGCGCTGGAACAGGATGACCTGCCGGCGCATACGAAAAATCCGACGGATCTCCTCGCGCTCGAGAAACGCGACCAGCATGTGCTTCTCCATCGCCAGCACCTTGTCCTCGATCGTCTGCACGACGGGCAAGTAGCCATCGACGATGAAATCGATGATCGCATGCAACACATAATCCGGCCCCTTTTGCATTAGTTGCGGCGAGGCCTCCAGTTGCGAGCGAAGCGCGCTGTGCGCACGCGCCGAGCCTTGGCGAACCGAGATGATGTAATGCCGGCCGACGAACAGCGCTGTCTGACCGTAGGCGATCTTGTCGCCCTCGAGGTGCGCGGTCTTGGCAACTACGAACAATTGCTCGCCATAGATGTCGACCTTCGGTAACTGGTGCGCATTGAGCGCGTCCTCGACGGCAAGCTGGTGAAGGCTGTAGGCCTGCTGAAGCGTCGCCATCTCTTCGGCCGTCGGGGCATAGAGGCCGATCCAGCAGAACTCATTGTCGTTGAAGGCGATCGGCGTGGGGAAGACCGGCAGTTTCTCCGCGCGCTTCCCATCCCGGTACATGAACGAGGCAACTACAGACATGAATTTCCTTCTTCTCTGCTTACGGCAGGATGGCCGAGTGGCCATGGGTTGAAATCCCTAGAGCTAATGGGAGAGCTATTCGCAATGTGCCACAGTGAACCGCCAGAACAATACGGTGAAACGGAATCCTGCCGCCGTTTACCCGATGATCGCTCCCACTACGCCTGACAGCGTTCGGAGCTCTCACGGGAGTCCGATTGTGGTAGGAGACCGGCAACGCCAGCGCCCGTCCTGGAGGGCCACCGCACCGCATGCAGGTTGGCGAAGCCGCATCGGGACGGCCCTGGAGCCCCCGATCCGCGGATCTCGGGAAGTCCACCTCGACACGCAAAGCCGCCGTTAAGCGCGTCCGCACCGAGCTTCCGCTCCCCACCCTTCTGCGACGGTGGGTGAACGCGAAAAAACGACCCTAAGCGGTCACACGTCCACCCGATTCGGAAGGACAGCAATGGCGCCGGAAAACGGACGCACAAGAAATGAGTACGGTAGCAATACACTGCGGGCGGCGACAAAATTGCGGTCACGGCCTAATGTTGATCTGATCTTCGAGACTGCGGCGATCCACCATCGGACGGCTCTGCGTTCTCGCATCCCTTCGTTCTTTGCCTGCTCGACGCCGCCAGGTTCAGCTCGAGCCGTAGGCTGCACAAGGAACTCGATCCGTTTCATAAATGCGCTGCCGTGGCGGCTGGAATATGAGCGCCGCAGCAGACTGGACCTTGTTGCCTTCCAAGACGAGAGTGTTCATCGACTACATAGCCGAGGTCTTCCAACGCGAACGATGGCCGGAGCGGTTTGCGGGATCGTTGACCTGACATCGGCGAGCGCTGCCCTTTTTTCGCAGCAGGATGGGAATCCGCCGGATGATTCTTCTGATCGCCATGCGGCTGTTCCACCATTCGCGTTGGACTTCTTGTTTCCACCGTCCAAGACGGATGGGAACCGGAAAGTTCGACCCATTGTCGACCTCCGGAATGCCGCCGCTATTTAGGCGCGGCGACCTTGGGGCGTCGCTCCTTCCTTCAAGCTGAAAAGGAAAGCGCCGCCTTCCTGAGCCGGCGATATCCCGGCCAACAGGGAGGGAGCGAATGCCAGGCAACAAGAAATCCATCGGGCGGGATCGCCTAAATGTCGCCTACGTTCGAAACCCCCGAAATGTTACCGGACTCGTGCAACGGGATGGCGCACGATCCCGCTTTAAGAAGACCCTGTTAAAAGTTTGAAATTAATCTTGCCATAGTGAAGCCCGCTGTTCGGCGGGTTTTGCTCTGTTCTAGGATCGGATCAAGCGTCCAGAAACGGCCTCGCTCCACTACCAGAACACGCCGTAAAACGTGAAATAGACAACTGCGTCGATGGCCAAGATAGAGGGATTTGGGATTTCAACCGGCCTGAAGCGGTGTCCGAAGCTGCAACATCCAATTTCAACACTTCGTTTTTAGTTTGTTGCCTCGCTGAACGAGTTGCCCCTTCCGGTTGGCTCTCTCGTTGGATCCCGGCAGAATGCCCGCGCGGCCAAGAGCAGCGTCTCTTCGTTCAACGGATAACGCCGAAAGTCCGCCAGCAGACAGTTCGCAAGCCGCTGAGCCTGTTTTCCGTTTCGAGGAATTCCGAACTCGGTGCAAACGATCTCGTATACGCACCGAAGAGCGTTCACTTCCGCCTCACTCAGCGCCGCAACTATATCGCTCGGATATCCGCGCATCGCCTAGACTGTAGCCTCTGGTGGGTTATTGAGAATACGCAGCGCCCGCCCTGCATTTTTGGGGCTGAGCCCTTCCATCTTCCAGGGGCCGACCTCTGCAGTCTCTCCCGTGAAGAGGTGATAGATCGTATAGGTTCCGTCTCCGTCGAAACGGCGGCCGTACTGATCGCGCTGTCCGGATCTGTTCGGCGCGCCCCCTTCGGATTCCCAAGCGCTGATGGCGAGCGCGTGCTCTTCGTGTTTGCTTTTCATCAGCAGCTCATTTTGCGGCAGTCGCCTGCGCCACAACTAGTACGGTTCTCAGTTATTGGGCGTCAGGCCCCGTTCAATCGGCTCCAGATTATCTTCGTTGCTCACGCGCTCTTGACCGAGTTCATCATTGCGCATGCGATACTGGGGCGAGTCGTCTCTCAAAGGGAGCTTGGCAGTGATGCGATAGGTTTCGGCCGCGCGGGGTGAAATATTTGCGCGATCTTTAAGGCGCACTGACAAGCCGATCGGGAATCGATGGCGACGCATTGAATGTTGCCTTTATCGTTCGGGTGACGGCGAGATTGCGGCTTCGTGGCGATCGACTGCTATCAGGCGTTCAAGCTCCTTAGAATCGATCGCTATCAGACGCATTCGGTATTTGTTCTCGGCCGTGGCAGGTAGCTTGATAAAGGTCGCCACACGGCGATAGGCGAGCCAGGAGATGCCCTCGATCAATTCCTCGTCTTCATCGACCTGGTAGTCGCCAGGAGCCACCATCTCACCGAGGTCAGGCATCCAGAATGGTAGATCGAAATGGACTGTTCGATGTGTCGTCCGGGCAAACATGTTGCCCTCCTTTTCTATGGCGTACTTTTCTGTGGCGTACGTGGGCGCGAGTTCAGCCAGGATGAGGCGGTTCGGCGCCAATTGCAGCGCGGACCAGCTCCTGTCGCTACAGCCTCATTGGACCAAGCCCGCACAGCGGGCCCGCACTTCGATAAGCGGAATCGAGATCGGTGCGTTTGGTGCATCGCCTCTGATGAAGCAAAAAGCAAGTGGGGCTTCAAAAACCATCACAATTTTCGTGGGCCTTGAATGTGGTTTTACTATGTTTTTTTTAAGTAAAATAATGCCTATTCAAAAAACAATGCTTAGATTCTTTAAATATAAGAGGGCTGATTTTTTCACCACCCACCCCAGATTTTCTGCGATCACTAGTTGAAACGTATTCTCGGGTGAACAGTTGAATTAGTGTTTACTTTAACTCTTTTAGGGCGCACCGTAACAAATCCGGATTGCCAGTGGCTCCTGGTCCGAGCACGGGCCCGCAACGATCCCGATAATCAACCTGATTAGAGGGGATGAAATCATGACATTCGATCAAGTCCTTGAGCGGACCAAACCCTACGCGATCGGTCTAGTCGTAGGACTTTTCGCAGCGCCGATCATCGGATTCAATGCTGGATGGATTACCACCACGACCGCCAGCACCCAGGCGGCCGAGGAGGCCAGAGTGACTGCGCTTGCGGGCATCTGTTCAAGTGCGGCAGGGCGAATGGCAACTGCCAGCAGCACCGACCTCGCAGCACTTAAGGGCTACGACAATCGTGCGAAGCGCGACGAACTCGTAGCAAACATTATGACCGATATCCAAGTTCCAGCGGACATCCTCGGCAGGGTCAGCACGAGTTGCAGTCGCTCACTGTCTTGAGGCGCGGTGATCCGGCACTTGGGCATCTCGACCAAACGAAACTTAGGAACTCGCAATGAAAAATCTCATTCCCGCCCGCTTCTATACCTACGATTTTACGCGCCTGTTGGTATCGCTTGCCTTGACTCTGGCGATTGCAGTGGTTGTCTATTCCGTCCTGTTCGGACGCATCCTGTAGTCTTCTGATCATGCGCGCATCGCTCTACTAAGCTCGAACGCAGGCACAGGTTGTAATCCTCGTGACGACCGGCTCGGTTCTCTCGGTCTTCATCAAGAACATCGGCGCGCCGGCGGTGAGGCAATCATCCGGCAACTCCGGCACTGGGAGTTCCTGGGCGACTGTCAGCACTTTGTCCGGTTTGCCGTCGTCCGGCGGCGTGTTCGCGAGAAATCAGGAACATTGAGACGCGGGCACCGTTTAGATTAAGAGCGTTGATGCACTGGGAGGTGATGATGAGAAAGCACTCCCGCGAGATATCGCCTGAGGTGCGCGCGGCTATCAGCGCGTTTCTGAGCGCATGTCAAAAAGAAGCCCGGCCGCTTGCGACCTCTGAAGCCCTTGGCGCAGTGCGGCGCGTTTTCCCTGATCTGGATATTTCGGATATCGACCTCATGGATGCCATCATCAGCGAAGCAGCGTTGGCGGGTTTCGACGTAGTCACCCCAGATCGTAAGTCCGCGGCGCGGAGGAGGGATTCACTTGAAGAATGGGATAATGAAGGCAGCGCAATCGAACAACCGCCGCGCAGCAAAATTCCGGGCGGGAGTAGCAATGACTCGGACGGCACGAGACGGCGGGCAAAAGCGACCAAGGACCGGAATGAGATGATCTAGCACGGCTCTAGCGAGCCGGCTCAGCAGTGTTTTGGACCTTTCGCGCATCTCAACCCCGGCTGACCCTGCCCTCTTGTGCCTGCGCAGAAGTCGGATCAATTGTTGACATTTGAATTTCAAGTGGCGGCTGGGAGTACGGGCAGCCCCGCGCCCTTCAGTTTACGTCCCGATAGCTGAGCAACGAAATTACGCCGACGACTACAACGACGATCTGAGCCATCTGCTTCATCGTCGAGTCAATCGGCAGTTTTTGCACGAGGTACAGCAGCAGGGCGATGACAAGGCCAGTGATCAGGCTGCTGATTATGATGCTGATTAAGATGGACATGCCCCAGGTCCTTTGAACGAACTGCCTTTTCGGCAGTGAAGGTGCAAATATGCCTGAGTTCTGTAATGCGAGGGATATCACCCGTGATATATTTTGCCCCTCGAAAAGCTCGCTGCCATCGGGCCCATTTCCATCGGGCAAAGGGGTGAATTTAAGCTTGACGAACTGTTTGCGGTCCCCGGTAACCAGCATGTAGAGCCTGCCCCTATCAAAAATGATGCTGTGATCAAGATCTTCATCCGCGATGTGAGGAGCCGAGAATGCTAGAAGGACCGAAGGAATTTGCAGAGAGCTCGAATGGCGACAAGTGGTTTCTCGAGCATGATCGGGCTGCGGGCGAGCATATTGTCATCCATCGCGCTAACATCGCCTCTGGTGGTACCGAGACGAGATGGTCGATATCCGGCTTTCTTGAGGTTGCCGGCGATCATCCTCAAGGGCAGGCGCTTCGCGAAGCTCTGCGCGACATTCGTTCTCTTGAAGGGGAACCAAGGAGCGAAGCCTCGCTTATTGAGCCGAGACCGTCGAGTTGGTTCCCCTGGTTTATCAAGTCCGATCGCGCTGAGGACTGAGTTCAGCTCGCACTCTCTTGGTAGGACAACGCCATCATGTGTTGCGTCAGGCTCGGTCATACGTAAACGAGATCAGCAGAGTGGTAACAAAATTGCTCACCCTTTCTTTGACGAGCACCTCCGTCCATTCATCGGTCGTGGGCGTAAATCCCTCAATGGCCAACTTGCTCGCGGTATAGGCCGAGGCGAATGGCATAGAGGCAAGCGCGACGCTGGAGGTCACATTGACGACAACAGCGGATCTAGTCGCGGACCTGCGGCATCACCGCTTGGGTCATCGCCATCGCCCTGAAGGTATTCGTCTCGGGGACCTTGCCGATATGAGACATCGGCTTCGTCTCAGACGCGCCGAGGGCGTTTTTTGGATCGCTACACGGCGTCGACCTGCCGGGACTGGCAAAACAGGTCCCGCCAGTCGTGCCGGACGGGGCACAGTTCCTGGCGCGATCCTTTACCTGCACCGCGGCTCACGAACCTACAGGCTCTACGTTCCCGCATCCGCACCCGATCGGCCGCGCGGCCTTGTCATCATGCTTCATGGCTGCAAGCAGGATCCCGAAGACTTTGCTGCAGGAACCGGCATGAACGCGGTGGCCGAGACGCATGGCCTGGCGGTTGCCTATCCCCGTCAAAGCGGGGCTAACAATGCGTCGTCCTGTTGGAACTGTTCAGACCCGTCGACCAGATGCGCGACGACGGGGGACCCTCGATCATTGCAGGAATTACGATGGAGGTCATGTCGGAATTTGGCCTCGATCGCAGCCGAGTCTTCGTGGCAGGCCTATCAGCAGGGGGCGCAATGGCGGCGGTCATGGGCGAGATCTATCCCGATCTATTCGGCCGCGGGGATTCATTCCGGCCTGGCCTACGCGTCGGCCAACGACGTCATATCAGCTTTCTCCGCGATGCGCGGCGAAGGCGGTCTTGCATCCAGTCCGAAGCGGCTCGCCAATGGGCACCGGCTCCGGACGATCGTCTTTCAAGGAAGTGCGGATCGGACGGTACATCCCTCCAATGCGGATCGAATCGTCGCGGCGGCAACGCCAACTGGCGCGGGATGGACCGTCCGGAAGGAATCCGGCCGATCCCCCAGCCGGACCTATGCAAGAACCATTGTCGTGGACACCGCGGGAAGGCCGGCGGTCGAATATTGGTTGGTGGACGGTGCTGGCCATGCCTGGTCCGGCGGCCATTCCGCTGGATCGTATACAGATCCGCATGGTCCGGATGCCTGTTCCCAAATGGTGCGGTTCTTCCTCGATGAGCAGGAATGAGGGCAATCGGCGGCCTGACGAATGCACCTATGCGGGTGCGCTGTCCGCACGGCGCGAGATATTGCCGCGGTCAAAAGGCCTCGATGAAAGCGGTCCCATCGATCGGCCTTCGATCCGCAAACATCAGGCGCCTCACGGCGACGTGCAGGACGGAACTGGTGACCATCGATGGAACATTGACCGTCGAAACCACCACGACCGGCACAACCTTCTGCCCAACACCCTTTGATGCGATCGCGACCCGAGATGTGGATCGTTCACCCTGAATAGGCTCGTGCAACATTCCTGGCAGCGATATTCGGGCGGAACCGACATGTCGCCGCATCAGTTTCAATCGCTCCGTCGCGAAGTCCCATCATAACAGACCCGTTCGACTGGTCGGCTTGATGATGTGGACGCCCCCGCACCGGCTGCGGCTATGATGCCGACCTGTCATCCGAAGCAGCAAGAGGAGCATTCACGATGAAGATCACGATCATGGGATTGGACCTGGCCAAGAGCGTGTTTCAGGCGCATGGCATCGACGAGACAGGCAACACCGTGCTCGTGAAGCGGTTGCATCGGAAGCAGATGCTGCCCTTCTTCTCAAAGCTACCATCATGCCTGATCGGGATGGAGGCGTGCGGAACAGCGCATCATTGGGCTCGCACGCTCGCGGCGATGGGGCACGAGGTCCGGCTCATCCCGCCGTCCTATGTGAAGGCCTATGTCAAGCGTGGCAAGAGCGACGCGCTGGATGCCGAAGCAATCTGCGAAGCCGTGCAGCGCCCGACGATGCGGTTCGTGCCTGTGAAGACGGTGGAGCAGCAGGGCATTCTCATGACCCACCGCGCGCGAGCGCTGCTCGTTCGCCAGCGCACCATGGTCGCAAATGCGCTGCGGGCGCATTTGGCAGAATTCGGCCTTGTCGCCAATCCCGGCATTGCCAATCTGGCCAAGCTGGCGCAGCAAGCGCTGTCCGATGAGGACGGCCTACCTTCTTATGCACGCACTTCGCTGGATATTCTGATCCGGCAGATCATGGTGTTTACCGATGAGATTGCGGTGCTGGATCAGCAACTTCACGCTTGGCATGTCGACAGCGAAGCCAGTCGTAGGCTCGCAGCGATCCCCGGCCTCGGCGTAGTCACGGCCACGGCTGTTGCTGCCACCGTCACCGATCCCGATCAATTCCGTTCAGGTCGGCAATTTGCCGCTTGGCTCGGCCTGACGCCGCAACAGCATTCGACAGGGGGCAAAACCCAGCTCGGTGGCATCTCCAAGCAAGGAGACCGATATTTGCGCCGATTGCTGGTTGTCGGTGCTACCGCCGTCATCCGTCACACGAAGGACAAGGCAACACCCATGGCGAATTGGATCAGAAAGCTCTTGGAGAAAAAGCCGTTCAGGCTCGTCTCCGTCGCGCTCGCCAACAAGCTCGCGCGGATCGCATGGGTCGTACTGACCCGAAAGGAAGCTTATAGGGCTCATGAGCTGACGGCCTGAGTTCGATCCCAGACAACCCGAATTGGTAACGGCAGTCGATGATGTGTAACGATCGAGCCAATGGTGAGGCCAACCCGTCTGATTCAATGCGCTTCAAAAGCGCGCCAGCTTGATCAGGGACCTCACCGGCGGATTTCCATCAGGGCCAGCGGTCAAACTCTACGCCGCACAAACAGGCCGGACATATGAAAGCAACCGATCAAACCATCCCCGACAAAAGGCCCTTGCCATAGGGGCGTCCACATATGAATCAAGTCGAACCGCAGACGCCGCGATCAGACAAGCAATTCATTCGACCGGTCCGTTGTTTGGCGCAAAGCAGCCATTTGGCACTTTTGCTGCGAATTTCCGGATTCCACCCGACTGAGACGATCGGAAGCCGGCGATACGCCGCCCAGCCGGGATGTCGGCTCCTATCCCTCGCCTTGAAAGGATTCGAACTGCAGATCCTGGAGTCTAGAATCGCAGCAATGCCATTCATGCAAAGGGGGAAACGCAGCCAAAAACCCGCCAACGAGCTTATCTGCTATTTAACGGCGGCGTCGGTGAAGCCTTCGAGTTCCGCCCCGATTGACGATAGAGCGTCTCCAATACTTAGCTTGGCCGCTGCCTTTCTTTTTTCCGGAAGCAGGCTAAGGCCCTTCTGGATCGCGGCGCGCCAGCTCTGACCTCTGCCCCAAGCTTCGGCAAAGACCTCTGCGAGTTCCTCTTGTCGGCGTGTGGCTTCCAGTGCCTCGATCAGGAGGCTGGCCTGATACACGTCCTTCTCCCGTTTCGCGATGCCGTTTACATCCCACTGCCTGCGGGAGGCGACGATCAGTTTGTGCACTGCATAGCGCTCCGGCGATGGCACGATCACAGGAACACCCGAGCGATGCAGCATGACAGTCCGGACGGGCTCATGGATTAAAAAATCGAGAAAACGCAATGGCTGTGCCGACGCCCCGCCAAGAGCGGGCATGGGGCTGGCATGATCGGCATAATCATCGGAACCCCGATTGGGTGTGAGGAATTCGACCCGGTATCGGGCGGCATTCTCGAACTGCGTGATCCTGTGCGGGTCTGATCGGTGTGGTATCGCCCTGAAAGTAGCGTCAACACTCTTCAGAATGTCGATGACGGGCGGCAGGCTGTCCTCGATAGTCGAGGACGCCGAATAATGCTGAGCGAAATCGGCGTCTCCGGTCTGCAACGAGGCTCCGGGCAGCCGGACACCCAGGTGTCCAGCATAGGTCTGGAATGCGACCGTGCCGACGAGAACACCGCGTAGGCGGAAGATGCCGGCTGCTCCCATGGCTGCGACCACGTCTCCCGTGAACCGGTCGGGACCCGCCAGCCCTGCCTCCCGGGTCAGGGTCGACACCAGTTTTCGACGACCGCGCAGATCATCCTTGATGCTTTGGAAACTCTCCACACGTCTTGCAATCTCCGGATCATCTGCCGGACCGACATATTTCCGTATTTTCTTTGGCTGGGTCTCCTCGAAATACCAGTAATATCTTCCCTTCACAGGAACCCGGACGAAATTGCCGGACGTGGAGAAATCTGTCTCAAACGACGCATCAAGGCTACGCTGAACGAGCTCCGCGAACATTGTTCGGTACATCAGGTCGATCATCTTCATCAGCAAGCTCGCTATAAGATTTATACAATTTTCTTATAACTGCACCTCGATTCGCTGGCAAGAGCCGCCTACTATAAGACGATCGTGAAAATCTTATAACTTGATCAGCTTCCCGATGATACATTATGCGATCTTCTGTAACGGGCTTTGCGTCAATCCCTTGTGCGCTTAATCCCTCGCCGAGGGCTTGCTTCTGTCCGCAGTCGGCGCTTTGCCGCTGCTCTATGGGGTCTGCTGAGGACCGGTTGGCCAAGCTTTAGCGGCGCAGTCACCGCGGGCTGCTGATCGCATAGCGGCCTAACCCATCCATCGTCCCGGCGAAGGGGCCTTGCTGCGGAGGCTGATGGCGGTGCCCGTCCGAAAGCCTGCCTTGTCGTCTCCTCCCGATCAAGCCGCCAGGGCTGGCGCTCCCTTATGCGCAATGAAGTTGGTTGTCTGATCGCGGCTCACGAGTCAATCGCGTTTGAGTATGCGCGATGAGCTCCGAATGCCAGCGCGGCACGGATTCGGCAACGTCATATGGCGCATTCATGTTCTTAGTCGTCGCCCAGCGCTCCATTTTGACGTGAGAGCAATCGTATGTCGGGAACAGGGTTGTCTTCGCGGTCGGTACAAGCCCGCCGCATGATGGTCTTCGCAGGCAAGGTCTTCCTATGTTCTGCGCGCAGTCTCTGGGAGCTGCCGCCAACTTCACGGAATGGCCAGACCTACGTCCACGACAGGGACGCCTTGTCGCGCCAGAAAGGTGATGCGCGGAGAGTAATCGGCTGTCAGACCTTCATTAATGCGTTGGTGCCGGCTGAAGGATTGAAGGTTTCTCCCGTCTTGAGCATGGTATGCATGATAACCGCGAGTTTGCGGGCGACGGCCACAGCCGCCCGCTTAAAGCCAAGCCGCTCGCGCAGCTTAAGTCCCCAATTCTTGAGACTGCTCTCAGTTCTGGCACTGGTTCTCGTCAGCAGCGTTGTCGCCGCTTCGTAAAGCAGCCGCGCAGCCGGTTGTCGCCTCTGCGTGAGATATGGCCGTCATAATCGACTTCGCCCGACTGATAGCGGCGGGTGGTCAGCCCGAGCCAGGCGCCAACCGAGCGCGAAGTTCGGAAGTTTTCCGGATCCTCGATGGCGGCGATGTAAGAGACCGCCGTAATGGCGCCGATACCTGGAACTGTCATCAACAACTTCGTAGCCGGGCTCTGCCGCGCCGCTGCAATGAGCTGACGGTCAAGAATGGCCGCACGCTTGCGAATATTGTGCCACGCATCAAGCAAGGGCAAAATGATCTGTGCCAGAGAAGTTTGCCTCTCCAGGAGCTCTCGAACATGGGTATCAAAAACCCGACCTGTGCCTTTGGGTACGATAAGGCCGAAGGTCTTCATGACACCGCGGATCTGATTGCCGAGTTGGGTTGAGAGATTCAGGAGCTGATTGCGGGCCGCCACCAACGCGCGGGTCAGCATAGCGTCAAACGACTTGACCCGAACCGCTTTGTAAAAGCCGGCTTCTGCGAGCTGCGCCAGACCATCGGCATCATTGGCATCGGTCTTGTTGAGTGTCTCGTTCAATACCTTTTGCGCGTGCCGCGCTTCAATGCAGATCGCCGGAGCCCCTTCGGCCGTCAGGGCATGGTAGAACCACGTCGACAGCGGCCCCGTTTCGAAGACGACGCGCCTGGCGTGCGGCGCGTGCTTGCGGATAAGCTCGGCCAGAAGCGTTGGGTCCGAAGGGCACTTTCCCCGCCAGATCCGCTTGCCGTCCTCCCGAACCGAGATTGCTGTGTCTTTCAATGAAACATCAAGCCCAATATACTGGTCCATGGTTGCTCTCCATCTGATGTTGGGCCCGGTTTCCCATCGTGAGCCCGTTTCACCATCTTATCGGGAGCAACCACCCCCGATAGCATCTGCTTGGGGCGGTCGCGCCGCGATTACCCCATGTTCTGTCCCTGAGCAGGCAATGCAACACCACCGCCAGCTTGCGGGCCAGCGCCACGCGCGCCTTTCTGGGACCGGCACGTCTGGCGACCGCCAACGCCCAGCCCTTCAGATCGGAACCTTTGACCGGTCGCGTCAGGATGACATTGGCCGCCTCGTAGAGCGCGGTGCGCACGCTGCCGTCGCCGATCTTCGAGATGCGACCGCTATGATCGGTGTCGCCCGATTGATATTTCTTCGGCGTCAATCCGAAGTGCGGCCCCACCGCGCGTGAGGAGCGAAATCGCTCCGGCGCATCGACGGCCGCGACAAACGTCAGCGCCACCAGGACGCCAACGCCTGGCGTCGTCATCAGCCGCTGTGCGTTCTCATCCTGGCGGGCGATGGCACGCAGCTTGCGCTCAAAACCTGCAAATTCATGCACAAGCGCGTCGCGCACCTTCAGCAGGGCCGTCGCGATCGCTTCCAGGGTCGAATGGCCTGCAATCAGCGCGCGGATGCGCGCCCCACGTAAGTGCGCCGCGTCGTCGCCCCGACCTTGAGGCCGAAGCCGCGCAGGATGCCCCGGAGGCTCATCTCGATGTCGTGAAGCTTGCCCGAAATGAGCTTGCGGGCGGTCAGCAGAGCCCGCACCTCCTGGGCGGCAAGAGATTTGCAGTGGACCGGTCTGAACCAGCCAAGCCGCATCAACTGCGCAATGCCCCGCGCGTCCTTCTTGTCGGTCTTCACCGGCATCGTCTTAAAGGCTGCACGCACGTGGCGCGTCTCGATCAGCTCGACGGAAAGACCTGCTTTCACCATCCCGGCATGGAGCCACTGCGACAAAGGGCCGGCCTCCAGACCAATGCGCTCCATCGCCACGCCGTGCGCGCCGAACCAGGCGATCAGCGCATCGGCTTCGCTGAGGATCTTTGCTTCCCGCACAATGCGGCCATCCGCATCCACCACGCACACACTGGCGTCTTCCAGTGATACGTCGATGCCGGCATACTGCTTCATGGTCGTCTCTCCGTGCTGCTATGGAGCAGGCCACTCCTGACTCCGCGACACCATCATTGTCAGGGACGACCACCGGCCCTTCAAACCTGCCGGGCCGGGTTCCGCCCGTTACACCATCTTTTCAGCACAAAACGGGAATTTCCCAGGATCAAAACCGAACAGAGACTACAGCAAGGTCCAGGTCGTTCGTTTGCGATCGCAACTACAGGTGACCGTCATCGAGGCATAACTTGAAAATTAAACTTGCTTCAGCGATGCTCTCTTTCTCACTCGGAGGGCAGTCATGGGCTATGTCGAGATTACCGGGAACGTTGATATTTCCCAGTATTGGCCGCATGGCGCGTCCGATGTCGATACACTAAAATTCATCCCCGATCTGACCACTGCGACCTATTTTTCAGACGGAGCGGCGTTGAAGGTTGGCGCGTTCTTCGAGCGGGGCGGCACCTTCCAGCCGGATGACAACGACCCAGGCGAAGAGAGATTCCGGTCGATCCTGCGCCGGAGCGGGGGCACTTCCTTTTCCGTGCGCCTGCAGGGCATCGATGCACCGGAGACCCACTACTCGCCGAACTACCGCGAAGGTATGTTCGACGGGGATTACGGCAATTGGATTGCCAAGCACCTGGCTCGGCAAATGTCCTATCGGCAGCCCTACGGCAAGCTGTCGACCGATTTCTTTGCCAATAGCCTTCGCTCCAAACTTGGCGTAGGCCCATTCGACAAGGACAGTCCGGATGTTCTAGTATCGGCGAAGCTGAAGATCTTCGCGGACAGCATCAATGGTGCGGCCGACGTCTACGGGCGCATCGTGGGCTATGTGACGCTCTCGCAGCATGGGCAGGACGTCGTGCTGAACGATGTCGCGTTGCAAGAAGGTTTCGCCTTCTGCTCGTTCTACGGCAGCATGACGGTCGCGGAAATGCAGCGGCTCACGGAACTCTATGCATCGCACGGGACGAGTGGGGCAAGGCGAGCACCGTTGCGCAGCAATCTCTCAAGCCACCTGCGCGATTTCGAGCCTGGGCTCTGCACGTCGCGGTCAATGCGGGACACCGACCAAGACGACAACGGCTCCAATTCAATCCGTGGTACGGATTCCTTCCGCTCCAAGTGCTTCGATCCCAAGCTCTACCGGCGCTGCATCGACTGGGTCGGTCGACGGGAGGCTTTGGGCGAGCCTACGACGCTTCTCGACTATATGCGCGGCAATGACGAGGAAGTCGTCATGCTGGCTGATTTCATCGCCGCCAACGGCGACTGGTCGCTTGCCCGGAAACTGTCGATGGGCTCCCTCATCGGGCCGGACGGCACGTTCCGCTACAAGCCGGGTGAAGTGGTGTTCGAAGCCCGGCCGGTGACGATCGTCGACAACCAGAAGCGGCCGCTGCCGGCGAGCTTCCTCACGCCCTACCCGTAGATTACCGGTAGCAGCAGCGTGGCACCGCTTATAGCTTCTCAGCAATCAGCTTCAGATTCGCGGCCGCGATCCTGACCTGAGCGGGGACGAGGTCTGTATCGGCGAGGATCGCTGCCTCGCGGGCAAGTTCGCGGGCGCGCTCCGGCCGCAACGGTGCGCGCGATGCTTTCGGAGGACGGAAGAGTGACATGACGGGTCAAGCCGAAGGATGCGCCCGCGCGAGAACCGTCGCTGTTGTGCTCGTTGTCGCAGGCGTCACTTTGGCCGCCGTGCAGGTGCAGAGGCCGTAGGCACTGATCGAGACGACCTACGGCCGTGTGCTCCTGATCAAGCTTGCTTCGGTAATGGGATTGCTCCTGCTGGCTGCAGCCAATCGCTGGCGTCTTACCAAGCGGGCAACGGCAGGCGATGGCCGCGCCACGAAGCGACTGGTTCGCTCGATTGCTGGAGAAACGGTGATCGTGCTCCTGATATTCGCGGTGGTAGCCTCCTGGCGCTTCACGCCGCCGCCGCGGGCCTTGGCAGCCGCAGCAGCTCAGCCCGCGACCGCGGCGCCCATCCACACCGACAAGGCGATGGCCTTCATTCAGGTCATGCCAGGACGTGCCGGCAACGTCGAAGTCTCGATCAACGTTCTAACCGGCGAGTTCGAAAGACTTGACGCCAAGGAGGTGACCCTTGTCCTTTCCAAGCCCGAGTCCGGCATCGAGCCGTTCAGGCGACCGGCGGTGCGGCGTGATGAAGCCGACTGGCGGATTGATCAAATGACCATCCCGCTTCCTGGTATCTGGCGTGTCCGCGTAGACATCCTGATCAACGACTTCGAAAAGGTGGTCTCAAAGGCAGGTCAGCATCGAGCCGTGACTCGAGTGGGCGGAGAGCTCACGACCGTCTTGCCGCTCAGCCTATCCGGACAAAGCCACTCATCGGTGACCAGAGCGGCGGCCGAGCGAGCGACGGCGCTTCGTCTCGACGACAAGACCGGCAGGTCTTTCAGCCGAAAGCTTTGCCTTGCTCTCTGCTCGTTTAGGGTCCAGTTTCGAAGTTGGTTCGGGCTCTGTTTTTGGCTCTGGTGATTGGGTGGTTTCTGCCTTCGCAAAACGAGCAAGCAGCCAAGCCTGGGCTGTTGCCGCATCTGCTTCTGTCACTTCACCGGCGGCTTTGCCCTCGAGATCGACGCGCATCGCGCCGGCGAGCAATTGCGCCAGATATTTGCCCGTTCTGGTATAGGCGCGCAGGGCTCTGCTCAAGTCCTCGTCGGACAATTCGCTATCAAGCGCGCGGATGTCTGCACGAATTCCGATCTTGAGTGGCTTCGGCGCGTTCGCATTGAAGGCATCAGGCCACTTTTCCGATAGATAGCCAAAGAGCGCCGAAGGTGATTTCCATTGTTTTTCGGTCGGCATGGTCAAGCCTCGTCAGATTAGTTGGTCGCGCAATGGGCCACCTCGTTAACATGAATGTGTGTCAAAGAACCCTCGGGAAATGGTAAGGGTCGGCGGCCCAGGCAACGAAGGCCGCGTTTGCCGACATCTCCTTGGTGGCGCGGGAAAACTAATGATGCGCACGACATGTGGGCCAGCACCGACGCACTGACCGGCAAGAGCGACCGCTTCCGGTCAGAAGTTGCCTGTTTAATGCCTCGCCTTGGAGGAGATTCGAGCCGCAGACGCCTGAAGTACGGATCGGGCATCGTGGACATCTCTGTTGCTGATGTAGAATGCTCCTTTCGTCCAGCGAAGGAGCGTCACGATGATTTCCAACCCGCAGCGGCTTCAACTTCTCGGCCATTCCGGAGCAACCCTGGCCGCCCGGCTCGATCTGCCCAATGGGGCCGTTACGCGCCTACGCACTGTTCGCCTATTGCTTCACCTGCTCTAAGGATTTGGCGGCAGCAGGCCGGATTGCGTCCGAGCTTACGCGCGAAGGCATCGCTGTCTTGCGCTTTGATTTCACGGGTTTGGAAGGGAGGCAACCATCCCATCTGCCAAGCGACAGCTGAAGTCGAACGAATATCAATGGTGATCTTCCGCTCACAACCGAATTTTTCGCTGTGAACGCTTACCTCCGTTGCCGGTTCCGGGACGAGGGGTTCTCCGGATTTCCGTCCCTCAAGTCGGCAGGCCGCTTGCCAGGGGCCGAAGCGGACGCCTGTCGGAGGACAAATGCGTAGAAGAGGAGGGACGATGCCGAGCCTGCCCATCGGCCCCTTGTCAGCTGCAGAATGCCGAGGCCGCAGAAGCCGAGCGCAATGAGTGAACTATTGAGAAGTCGCAGCCCACCGAACGCGTTCCAGAAATTCTCTGTGGCGGGACCAATGACGTTGCCCCTTATCGCCTGATAGAAGGCCAGGCTCGTCAGGCCAATTGTGGTTGCTCGGCTTCGCTCCACCGCAGCCACGCCAGGCGTCGACACTTCTACGCTCCGAGGGGGTGCCACGGCGTACGACAGCGGCGCGGATTCTTCCTGAAGATCGAATAGCTCGCGCCTGGTTGCGATCTCGCGGATCGAAGGCAAATCGGTCTCATGTTGGATAAGGATGCTTCCGGTCATCGGGTTCGCCCGCAAACCAGCAATCTCCGGATGTTCGGAAAGCCTCTCGACTGCCGAGCGGAAATAGGAGACGTCGCCACGGCGATCGGGAACTCTCACTCGCAGACGGCCCGACATCGAGTGTTCGATCGTTGCTGTCGGAAGCATCACCCGCCTCCTTGTCCAGACTCCTGCGCCGCTGCCTACGGGCGCATCGGCCGAACGGCAGATCCGCGACGGCAGAAAAATGGCAACCGCCTGCGTTTAGATCCGATGCGTAAACGAAAGGTAGAGGGCAGTTTCAACCAGTTTCGCATAACAAAGAGCCTTCCACCAGTGCAATTGCGTTCGGTGCGTATCCAGGCATCGCACGATTCCGACAGGTCCCAGCTCCCACTTCCGAGGGTCCAAGCGATCACTGACGCCCGCGACGGCGACGCCGGCTGCCCGATGGTGCCCGCGACTGTCATCAGGCCTTCACGTGTACCTATTATTGAGCTCCGTGAAACGCCCGCCTCGAGCGGCAGGCATCAAATCGCATGAAGCTAGAGGTACCTACATTGAACGCCCAGATCGTTCACTACACACCGGGCCGTCTGCGGATCAAGATTCCCGCCGCACGCCATCAGACCGCTTTTTTTGCTGAGCTGCAGCAAAGGCTTCTCCGTGCCGAAGGCGTCTTGAGCGTCACGGTCAATCCAACCGCGGCGAGCCTGGTAATCGAGCACGATGTTGGCATCGATCCGATCGCTGCATGCCGCAACATTCCGGGGTTGGCGGTTGGGTCGTCCGCTGCTCATCCCCTTGCCCTGGGTGTTGACAGTGGCAGGGCGTGCGACACGGATGTTGTATTCCTGGTGGCAAAGCTTCTGCCTCTCCTCTTCGGCGGACATCCCATTGCCCATCTGGCGGAAGTCCTTGGCGAACCGATACTTCGCGCGGCCGTCGATTCAATGATGCGGCCGAGGTCGTACCCATTGCCTGCAGTGGTACACCGGGAAGAGGAAGAACTCATCGCGATCGCCGCTTAGGGGGTGGTGCCGCGTCGCCGGGAAGGACCGTTCGCTCCGTCTTGCGGGTCCACACAAGGTCCGTCTCGACGGTATCACGCCCCGACTTCATCCATTCCATGGTGAGGAATGGAAGGGTTCCGCCGGCAAGGGTAATGAGGGCGTCTATTCCAGTAATCGGCGCGATCCCGAGGAGTCGTCTTAAGAACGGCACGAACAGGCCTGCGGTCTGAACGGCCATTGATCCGCCAATGATCAATGAAAGCGCATGGTTGGGCGGCCTCGACCTCGGACCAAAGATACTCTCGGAATCGGATCGCGACGTTATGGCGTGAAGCAGCTGGGCGATGACCAGGCTTCCGAAAGTCATGGTTCTCGTGCGCGGCGAATCCAGTCCATAGCGGAACGCGCCGAAAAGACCCGCTGCCATCGCCGCGCCGCCCATGATTGTGGCTTGGGCGGTCAAGCTGCCGAATTCTCTGCCCGGCAAGATCTCAGAGTCGCCTTTCTCCAGAGCCTGTCGAAGGATGTCGGGTTCAGGCGCTTCCATCGTCAATCCGATCCCGGGCAATACGTCCGAGATCAGGTTGATCCACAGAAGCTGCATCGGCGTGAAAGGTGCTCGCATGCCGATTGAAGTGCCCGCCAGAACCAGCATGATCTCGCTCAAATTGGTGCTGATCAGATAGCGAAGAGTCTTGCGGATGTTCCGCCGGGTCGTGCGGCCTGTCTCTATGGCCGGCGCGAGGCCGCCAAGGCCGTCGGCGTCGATGATGACGTCCGCGATTTCCCTGGCTGCACTCATGTTGTCCCGCCCGATGGCAATGCCGACGTCCGCGGCCTTCAATGCAGGTCCGTCGTTCACTCCGTCGCCGATCATCGCCACCCTCGCCCCCGCTTCTTGAAGGGAGCGAACGATTTCAAGCTTCTGGGAAGGGCTGACCCGGCTGAACGCCTGCGCACGCCGAGCGGTCAGCACAAACTCCTCCGAGCTCATGCCCTCGATCTCCGTCGAATCGACGATCGCCAGTTTACCTCCGCCGTTCAGTCCGACCCGCTCGCCGACGGCGGCGGCTGTCGCCTTTTGATCGCCGGTCAGCATAATCGTGTGAATACCGGCCTCGTGCAGTCTGCCCATCAGAGTGCTGACACCTGGCCGCAACCGATCGGCCATCCCCACCAGCCCCAGCCAGACGAGATCCTGGGTGTCCTCTGCAGTCGGCTTGGAGCCGCTCGTCTGCTTGCGCGCAACGCCGAGGACGCGCAGAGCCCGAGATGCCATTTCGAGATTTGCTTTTTCTATGGCGGCGCGTCGATCCGGCGTGAGTTCTCGCCGGGTGCCGTCCGGCCGGATTTCTGCGCCGCAGCGCCGGAGGACCTCGTCCGGACTTCCTTTCATGGCGATCAGCATCCCGTCTTCCGTCATATGTCGCGTTGCCATGAGGCGAGACACTTCGCTTCGTTGCTGGACCGATATTCGGGCAAAACGCCCTCGCAAGGAGGCAACGTCCACGCCGCTATCGAGAGCCGCCTCGATGAGGCAGCTCTCTGTGGGCGAGCCGCTTAAGTGCAGTCCTTTGTCAGCCCGAACAATCTCCGTGTCGTTGCAAAGGCAGCAAGTTTCCAACAGGCTGCGCAATGGGCCCTGCGGGTCCGCGCCGCTTCGCCTGACGTCATTGATCGGGTAAGCCTTGTCGCCGATCCTGATCGTCTCGACAGAGATGCGGCCGAAGGTGAGCGTGCCTGTCTTGTCGAAACACGCAACCCGTACCGCTGCAAGCGTCTCGATAGCATCCAGCTTGCGAATGAGAACACCTTCGCGTCGCAGCCTTTCAACTCCGAGAGCGAACGTGGTGGTCGCCACCATCGGCAGACCTTCAGGAACCGCGGCGACGGCAACGGAAAGCGCCGAGCGCGCCATCTGGAGAACACCCAGGCCACGCAGCCCTCCCACTAACACAAGGAATGCGCATGCGCCCAAGGTCAGCCACCCCAGGCATTGTCCGAGGTTCTTAAGCTCCCGTTGGATGGGCGTCTCGGGGGTGAGTGTTGCGCCGACAAGCCGCTGGATCTGTCCCACTTGCGTGAGCGACCCCGTGGCCACTACGATCGCATGTCCGCTACCTCCCGTCACGATCGTTCCGCGGTAGATCATGTTCGAACGCGCGCCGAGAGGCACCATCGACCTTCTGATGGTGCCGACAGTCTTGGAAATGGGTGCACTTTCACCCGTCAGCATCGCTTCGCTGACACTTAAGGCCTGTGCGTTCACAAGGCGCGCATCAGCCGGGACGACGTCGCCCCGTTGCACCGAGATGATGTCGCCAGGAACGATCTGCTGAACCGGGATGGTGGCAGTGACGCCTTCGCGTGTAACCTGTGCGGTTCGCGACCCCTTCGCTCCGAGGCCCTGGATCGTCCGTTCGGCGCGGCTTTCGGTTTGATAGCCGATGGCGGCGTTCAAGCCCACGACCGCGACGATCGCGGCGGCTTCAAGCACGCCACCTGTTAGAATCGAGATCGCAGCTGCGCCAAGAAGCATTGCCACCGGCAAGCTTTCAAACTGGCCCGCAAGAATGGTTGTGCTCGACCGTGGCTGGATGGAGTCGAGGACATTGGGGCCGATGCTCGCCAAGCGCCCGAGGGCATTATCTCTCGACAGTCCTGCATCCGCCGAAACCTCGAGCATGGAACTCAGTCGGCCGGGTGACACTGCGTGCCACTCGCGATGTGGTGCATCGCTTGGCGCGACGATCTCGCCGCGCAACAAAGCTGCGAGGTGGTCGATGATGGCATCGAGATCTGACGTTGCCTCGAACTCGACGAGGATTGTGCCGGTCAGATCGCTACCGGTGAGGCTGGACACGCCCGGCGCCGCACGGCCTCCGCGTTCAAGCAGGTCTTTGACCGCGCTTGATCCTTGCAAGCCGCCGACCTTCAGCCGGGCACGTCCCGGCACGGACGCGTGGATCGGGACGATGGAGACTGCGATGCGGCTGGAGGCTTTGGGCCTCCCAGGCTCGGCGAAGGTGTGCATCGCAGACTACCCCGGTGGCTCGCGGCTTTACAGCGAATACAAATCGATCATCGCCCTCAGGGAATTCCTATGGGCAACGCTTCGCGCGCCGTGGTGGCCCTCAAAGCCATCACGGCGACAAAAACGCTCAGACTAGCTGGTAGTGCGTGCGGGCTTGGCCGCCGGCGCAGGCGGAGTTGCGTTGGCTGCAGTTTCGGCCATTTCCGATCTGGCTTCGGCGACGAGGTCGGACGCTCTCTCGTTCATTTCGGCCACGGCGACTCGGGTTTGATCGTAGGCAACCAGACCCGCCTTGAGAAACGTCTTGGTGATCGGACGCAGCAGAGGGACCGCGAGCGGCGCCAAAACGAGGGCGCCGACTCCGATCGCCAGGCCCGTTACAATGTTCCCGCCTTTCAGTGCATCTTCGAGTATCGCCATTGAAGTTGCCTCCTTGTTTCTTCCCGCCGTCAGGACGCCTGGTTGAGGTCCCCGCCTTACGACGATCAGGAACTAGCCTTGGACCTGGGTTGCCCGCCGGCCGCTTTGCGTTCCTCTTCTATTTCTGCTCTGACCTCGGCAATCGCGTCGTCGGTGCTCTCATTGAGTTCGGCTACTGCCACCCTTGCGTGGTCGTAAGCTATCACACCGGCTTTGATCATTGATTTGGCAAAGGGCCTCAGGATAGGAGCGACTCTTGGCACAAGTAGACCTGCAGCGACGCCGATTACCAAGCCAGTGACGAGATGCAGCGCCATGTCACGCTCCTTTGAGGTCGTCTGGAGCATCTAACGATTTCGTGCTGGAATTGGTTAGTCGAACACCAAATTTTGTCGCAAGTTTGTCATCACCCTGTCACATTTCGCAGAGCGCGCAATTGCAGGCTCTGGTTGCAGAGGCGCCAATGAAGTCGCCATCAATGCGAGCTCGGACGACCGCCTCGCACGCGTCTGCGGACAGGCGAGGTCAACCGAGCAGTTGGGAAGCCAGGAAGATAAGGCAGCCGGCAAAGGCGCCGACGACGGTGCCGTTCATGCGGATATATTGCAGATCGCTGCCTACCACGAGCTCCAGGCGATCCACGAGCGTGTGACTGTCCCAGCTTCTGACCACCTCTTCCACAAACGCCCCGATTTCGTGACGCCAGGAGACAAGATAGACGGCAAGTTTCTCCAGAAACGCGTCGATGTGCTTCAACATTGCTTCGTCGGTCGCAAGTGCCCGGCCGACCAGCAGACAGAGCTTCTCCACCGCCATGCGCGCTTTCGAGGCCGGCTGAGACAGGTCTTCCAACACCGTCCGTGAGGTCTCGTGCCACACCGCTGCGATCCATGCCTGGACTTCCGGGTGCTCGAGGATGCGGTTTTTGAAGGCGTTGATCTGCTCGCGCTGCTCCGGCGAATTGATCAGCTCGTCGATCAGCTGGGTGAGCGCCTCGCGGAACTTCAGCCGAACCTCGCTTTCCGGCTCGCGCAAGTTGTTCAGAAGATCGGCGGAGCCGGTGACGATCGCGTCGGCGATCTTGCGGTCAATGGTCTTGGGAATCCACCAGCGACTCCGTTCCCGAACCAGGTGGAAGATTTGCTCTCGGTTTTCCTCCAGCCATTCAGCGGCAACGCCGAGGGCGCGCTCGAACAGGACGTCCGTCTCGCCGCTCGCCGTCATTATGTGGATGGCGCGGCCCATGACGGGCGCTATATCGGCCTGTTGCACCTGCTCACCGACAGTCCGCCGGGCGAAGTCCTGCAGGTCGCTATTGTCCAGGGTGCGAATGACGTAGGGCAGCGCCGCAGCGACGGTCTCGGCGAGGATCGGGGCGGTCGCAGGGGCCGCCAGCCAAGCCGCGAAGTGCTGCGCCACGTGGGCGCTCCGCAACTTCCGCAGCAGCACCTCCTCGGTGAGAAAGTGCCGCTCCAGGAAGCGGCCGAGCGTTCGACCGATGCGCTCCTGGCTGCTGGGGATGATCGCCGTGTGGGGGATTGGGAGACCAAGCGGGTGTCGAAAGAGCGCGGTCACCGCGAACCAGTCGGCAAGCCCGCCGACGATTCCCGCCTCGGCGGTGGCGCGCAGCAGCCTTATGACGATGCCGGGATCAGTGACGAAGTGGGTACCCACGAAGACAACGCCCATGGCGACGAGAAGCGATGTCGCCAAGGCGCGCTTGCGCTTGAGGCGACGCCGCAGGCCATCCTCGGCGACGGACGGAATGGTTTCCGGCGGTGGGGATGGGACGAGAGTGTCGAAAGAGCGAGAACGATCTGGTGACATGTCTCAACCTCCTCGCAGCAAACGGGTGTCCGGCGATTGCCGCAACACCTTCTCACTGCCCGGCGGCCACCTTAGGAAACAGGTGGCAAGAGCTGTCATGATGCCGAGCAACTAGGGCACGAATCTCGGTCGCGTGCCCAAGCCTGGGCCGATGATACTCCGGTTCCTTTCCGGCGGTCTCCCCGGCAGGTGGAGGTTATGCTGCCGGTCGCCTTTCTCAAAAGGTGAGCTTCGACGTTACTCAGGATCATCGGTCGGGCAAGAGTTCTGCTGACAATATTCGCACGCTCTGATCGACGGCATGGTCCGCAGGCTCGGGGAGTCGGAGAGTCGACTGTTCGCCGGCGTGCTCTGAAGCGGAATGTCACGGCAAACAGGATCTGCCACCCAAGAGCGATGCGTCGGCCGCCGGATCGGCCAGCGGTGTTCCCGCTAGTGGCTTCAAATGCGCACCAGGTACCGAAGTTGGTTCGCACATCTTTATCCGTAACGAGGCAGCCGGGAGAGTCAGCATCGGCCTGACCCGAAAGACGGACCGCGGCCGAAATTTAGGATCCTCCGCGCCTGATCCTAGGGACTGGGCGGGTCCGCGATCGCCCTCACCTGCGTTTGAAGGCTCATCCGATCAAGCGATTCAAACGGAAGATTAATGAAGATGGCGAGCCGCCGTTCGAGCTGCGACATAACATCGACAAATGCCTGCCTCTTCTCCCAGAGTTCGCCCTCGGCAAGAACCGGATCAGCACATCTCCAATGCGCCGTGACGGGAAGGCCTGGCCACTCGGGAAGCGGCTCTCCGGCCGCTGTGTCGCTGAGAGTGAACACGAAGTCCAATTCAGGCGCCCCAGCGGCTGCAAAGTCGCTGAAATGCTTGGGACGAGCGTCGTCGATCGGAAGATCCGCCGCGCGCAGAAGGCCCTGCACTATGGGTTCGATCGCCTCTGCCGGATCGACGGCGGCGCTGAACGCCTGGAATCGGCCCTGGCCAATCTTGTTGAGGATGGCCTGTGCCATAATGCTGCGCGCAGAGTTTCGGCGCGAAAGGAAGAGGATATGATAGCTGCGACCCTGCATCATTTTAGCCTCCCGCGATCATCGGTATGAAAAATCGGGGCACTGATCCTCCTTTTATGCGACGGGTGTGTGACACCCGCTGCATCGGAGCATTTAGCCGCGCTCAGTTTGCACTATGCGTGCTGCGCCCATCACGCGGACAAATCCTCTCCCGACGAAGGCGTCTGCTTGCCAGACATTGACGGCGCCAACTCCCTCGGGTCATCGTCGATCTCATCGGCGCGCGCTTCGTCCAGGCGATGCTTGATCGCTAACGCGTAGATCGTGCTCAGAATAGTCCGGTCCTTGAGATCGGGATCGGTCAGGGCCAACAGAGAAGCGCGGACGAGCTTTTTGCTCGAGGTCTTCGGGCAACGCTCGAGGACGAAATCATAGAGGTTCCTGTCGGAATGGCCCTGCATCGCGCCTTCCAGCAATGCTTCGTACAGCTTTCTGCGCTTTTCACCCATCACGACCTCCGCTTATCGACGCCGCGACTATCCGTCATAAAACTATCACAGACAAGCCGCGGGGAGTTGCATCGCAGCATTATTGTATGACTTTTTAACGCAGCTTTTCGCAACCGCTCGGCGGCAAGCGCGCCTCCGCTTCCCACAGAGGCCAACGCCGACCTGCGCGACGCAGGAGGTTTGATCGAACGGTTGGTGCCTCCGTTTCGCGCTGCTCAAGCGGCTGGAGCAACAACCGTGTCCGCGCTCATAGCTCTGAGCATTGCAGCCATGTGCGGGGGCGATGCGCGGCACGGCCATCCTCGCCTAGAAACTCGTGCTGACCGACCACTGCCCTGCCCATGCGCACCGCCATCCCGAACAGACCGACCGGACGATCTGGCAACCCTTCGAGGCGAAGCCGGCTGTCTGATCTCTTGCGGCAGCATTGAACAGAAGCTCGGGAACGGCGGGCAAATTCCACGCCTCATCTACCATAGGCTCGCCAAGTCAGCTTGCCGTGCCGAGCGTTACACCGTGCGAGATCGAAAAAGTCGGCGAAGTTTTAGAAGAAATGAGATGCCAGTCCATGCGGCACCGAAGCACCACGCTATCGCGAATGCGATCTCGAACATCAGATCGGCGAGCCGGATTGCTCCTTTGCCAAACAGCCGTATGACGCCGTCCGTCCGATCTCCCAATCCCTTCGCAAGAGACTTGAAACGGTCGAGTTCGGCAGGACTGTCGGCCCGTTCGATGACTTTGAACACCGAACTGATACCCGCATGATGTCGGATGCTGGCTATGCTCGAGGATGCGACCCGCATGTCATCAAGGGCCCGCGGCTTCAGCACGCCGTCGAACTGCCCGCGGATAGTAGAGGCGTCGATCGGCAAGGCTTCCTTCACAGCCCCGTCGAGCTTCGCGAAATCGAGTTTCCTGACGTCGTCGATTGTGAGATCCGAAATCGCGATCATCAGACGCGGCAGTCCGGAGAAGGAGACTTTCGTCGCGCTCGCGCGCGGCCGGCCGGCGACCAATGGCGCATTGCAGCATGCCGAAGTCCGACCGCCCCTTCCTCGTCAAGCACCACGGCCTCGCCGTCGAGGATAGCCGTCTTCGCTCCAAGTTGGCATGCCTCGGCCACAATCGCCGGAAAGCGATCGGTCCAGTCATAGCCGTTGCGCGTAATGATCCGCACCCTGCCCGGCTCGACGTGAACGGCGAGCCTGTAACCATCCCATTTCTCCTCGAAGGCCCAACCCGCCCTCTTTGGCGGCTTGCCTACGAGCATCGACAGAACGGCTCGACGCGTGCCGGCACTGGGTCCAGCGGAGCGATCTCGGGAGGCTTTCTCGAAGATGCTTTGGCCATGCGCCATTAACGCGCGGATCCGCGAAAAGGCAGCATTGACGCTCTCACCAACAGCAAAGGGGGAATTTCCTCTACGCTGCAGCGTTCGAAGATATCCTTTCTCAGGAGCGAGGAAGTTTTGCAGTGCCCGCCGATCGACGGGCACTTTTTTGGTTGATACACACCGGACCAGACGCCGCATCCGCGGCGAGGCCGTTTGGATCGATGACAACGGCATAGTGCGCGTGCGTATCGCTGGCTACCAATACCCCATCACCGTGAATCCAGACATGATAAAGCAAGTCATGAAGCATCGGCCTCCGCCACCGAGACGGAAGCCGCTTCGCGATATTCCAGATTAGCAAACAAAAGAAGGCCCTCTCCGGTTTAGGGAGGGGCCGAGTCTTATGTGTGCGGGCTGCTAATTTAGCGTCTTGTTTGTTACAGCGAGATGACAGTGGCCTTACGCAAACTCTGTCAGCGCGTCTTCCCCTCACGCAGCCCCTCTCCGCCTGTCGCTGTCCGACGGGGGCATGAAGACGACGGTCATCGACCTTGAACCGCACCGCGGGCAGCGCAAGCGACTGGCGACCATCGACAACGGGAAATCCCAGCCCCGCGTAGCGACCGGCGTCAGCATGTCCAGATCATATGTCCTATTTTCTGGCGAACGACCGATCCGCGTCCGATTGCTGTCACATCTTAGAGGCAACGCCCCCAACCATGCGTGGACGCCAACAGGGTTGTTCAAGCCCGGTCCGAGGTGGCCCAGCGGAGATCGATGGTTGTTGAACCAAACGGCCATTGGAAGACCGCGAGGTCCGCTTGCGGACAGGGTATTGCGCCACAAACCTTCGCCGCGAATTGAACAGTTGGAACGCGAGAGCCGCGACGTGTTATATTAGCTGGTTGAGCATCGTGAGACGCAAGCACGGGGCCTCACGATGGAAGGTCTCGCCCTAGGGAGGGTGGGATTGTGACCATTGCCTTGACACTCCAGGCATATCTCGATCGCAAGGGCGTCGAGTACGATCTGGTCGAGCATTGGCCGACCAGATCATCGATGTCTACCGCGCGCGCCTGCCACGTCGCAGCCCGCTTCTTAGCCAAAGGCGTCGTGCTGCGCAGACGCGACGGCTATCTTCTGGCCATTCTGCCTGCTTCCCGCCATGTGCAGCTCAGGAAACTTAAAGCGGCACTCGGCGAGGAGCTGACGCTCGCCACGGATCATGAGCTCGATCAGTTGATCCCGGATTGCACACACGGCGCTGTTCCCCCGATCGGCGAATGCTACGGGCTGGACATCATTATCGAGGATAGTGTCTGCGAACAACCGGAGGTTTATTTCGAGGGCGGCGATGACGCCACCCTGGTCCATATGAGCCAGGCACAGTTTGCGCGGCTCACGCGGGAGGCGCTTCATGGGAATTTCAGCGCTCGCAACCGGGGTCCGCGGGCACGGCGAGATGATCGAGTGATACGCAGCCGGAAGAAGGGCCGGCGGCGCAGTCGAGGTCCGGCCTCGCTTCGACGGACCAATATGAGGTAGGGAGGCGGCGATGTCTTACGTTAGCTACACCAGCCCGGATGACGTTCTGCGGACGATAAAGGACGGCGAGATCGCGATGATCGATCTTCGGTTCGTAGATCTTCCCGGCCTGTGGCAGCATTTCTCCGTGCCGCCAGGCGCCATCAGTGCGGACAGCTTCACCGATGGCATCGGCTTCGACGGCTCGTCCATTCGGGGCTTCCAGGAAATACAGGAAAGCGACATGCTCGTCGTGCCAGATCCGACCACTACGTTCCTGGAACCTTTCACGGAGGAGCCGACGCTCGTCCTGATCTGCAATATTCTCGACCCAGTCAGCGTCCAGCCCTACAGCCGGGACCCGCGCTTTATCGCACAAAAGGCCGAAACCTATCTCAAGACGACCGGTATCGGCGATACGGCCTATTTCGGCCCGGAACTCGAGCACTTCGTCTTCAACGAGGTCCATTACGATCAGGGCACCAACTACGGCTACTACGAGGTCGACGCCGTCGAGGCGAACTGGAGGGCGAGGGACGGAACCGGCCTTGGGCACAAGCTGCGCCCGAAAGAGGGCTACTTCCCTGTCCCGCCTGCCGACACCCTTCAGGATACGCGCACCAGAATGGTGACGCTCCTCGAGCGAATTGGCATTGAGGTCGAGGCGCACCACCACGAGGTCGCGACCGGCGGCCAGGGCGAGATCGATATGCGGTTTGCGACGCTGACGCGCATGGCCGACAGCGTGATGATCTACAAATACGTCGTGAAGAATGTCGCGCGCAGCCGCGGCATGACCGCAACGTTCATGCCGAAGCCTCTGTTTGGCGACAACGGCTCGGGCATGCACGTCCACCAGAGCATCTGGCAGGAAGATCGCCCGATCTTTGCAGGCGACGGCTATGCCGGCTCAAGCGAAGTGATGCGCTATTATATCGGCGGGCTCCTCAAGCACGCGCCAGCACTGCTCGCCATCTGCGCTCCCACCGTCAATTCCTACCGGCGGCTCGTGCCGGGTTTCGAGGCGCCGGTCAATCTCGGCTATTCGCGCCGCAACCGCTCTGCGGCGTGCCGGATCCCGATGTACTCGCTCAACCCCGGAAGCAAGCGGGTGGAGTTCCGCTGCCCGGATCCTTCCTGCAATCCGTATCTGGCCTTCGCCGCCATGCTCATGGCCGGCCTCGACGGCATTCGAAGCCGCATCGATCCGGGAGATCCGATTGACAAGAACCTCTACGATCTGCCGCCGATTGAACGCGCCGCAATCCCGTCGACACCGGCGTCGCTCGGCGAGGCTCTTGATGCGCTTGAGGCGGACTGCAAGTTCCTCCTTGCGGGAGACGTGTTCACGACAGACGTCATCGACACCTATGTGGAGTACAAGCGCTCGCACGAGATCACGGAGATACGCATGCGCCCGCATCCATACGAGTTTGTCCTATATTATGACGTCTAGTGGCCTTGGAAAGAGGATTTGCCTGGGCGGGATCAGAGCAGGCCCCTCTTTCGCGTTTTCCGAGCACTTACTCGGGGACAGAGGCCCGCTCGCGAGCGAAGACGAACAGCGCACTGACCCTTCGAAGTTCTTACGGGCCAAAAGTCAAAGCGCGAGCCAGTCGTCGCAACATATTCTAAGCTGGACGCGGCGGCCCGCATCACCGCTATGCTCGAATCCAGCCATGCACAGTGAATCGGGAGCGTTCGCGCGTCTCCCTTGTACGACGCTCAGCCCCAGGACTGAGCGATGGCACAGCGCTCGTGGAGGAGTGCAAATCTTACTAAGGGAGATTTCAAATGTTCAGGCATAGTATCGCGGCCGGCGGAGCGGCGGTCCGGCTTGCTTTGGCTGCGGCACTGACCACGGGAGGGGTGGCCGGTTCCGCGGAAGCGGCCAGCATGAAGCGCACTATCACCATGGTCGCGGTTGAGGCCAAGGGCGGGACGACGGTCGACAAGGAGCCGTTCCCGAGCGCCGCCCTACCGGAGGGTAAGGGCTACGGACTCGAAGCTCCCAATGCCGAGGGCCGGTGGGAGGTATCGACCTACCGCTGGGAGCCCAATTAGATTATCGTGAACCAGGGCGACGAGGTCACACTCGAGATCCTTGGTGTCAACGGCGCGGAGCATCCGAGCGAGATTGTCGGCTACGATATTAACTTCACCGTCAAGCGCGGCCAGCTCACTACCGTAAGCTTCACTGCTGATAAGGCGGGTGTGTTTGAGTTTCGGTGTGGGACTCACCGTCGATGGTGGGCGAGTTGATCGTGCTGACTGGCAGCTGAGCGGCGCGACCCCTATGACCCGAAGGCACCTGGCGCTGCCGTTGCAGTTCTCACACTTACTGGCTGAGCGTTATACGTAAAGCAGCCCTTGCCTCAGCGCTATGGCCACAGCGTCGGCGCGGTTCTGCGCATGGAGCTTGGCAAGCACTGCAGCGACGTGGAATTTCGCGGTATGCACCGAGATTTTGAGCTGGCGGGCGATCACCTTGTTCGAGGCCCCGTCAGCAAGCAGCGCAAGCGTTTCCAATTCGCGGGGGCTGAGTGACAGGTTGTGAGGCGCGTCGCTCGGCAGCACTGCCGCTTCCGTATCAGCGGTCTCGCTTGCCTCTCCAGCATCAACCGCTGACAGGCGATATCCTGCCGCGACGACCGTCGTCGCGGCAGCGATGAGCGCAGCATCCGCGGAATGCGGCAGCACAGCATGAATGTTGCCCCCCGAGGCTGCTGCACCAAGCACGATATGCGGCGTCGCTGCATCAAGAGGTTCGCCATCGGTCACGACCACATCGAAATCCTCCGGATGCTCGACATCGAAAGACGTCGCTACGGCCACATGACCGCGCTCCCCCAGAGCATGTTCCAATTCCTCCGCATGCTCCGGATCGGACAGGGCTATCATGACTGTCAGCGAGCGCTCGGCCATCGATCCTCACCTGTCGCTCAGGAGCGCGGGCGTGCGCCGATGACGATGTCGAGGTTTCGCGCCTCACCACCGCGCAATATTCCGAGTGCCACCGTTTTGCCGACACTATCGGGACCGATCTGGCGGATCAGGTCCCGCACGCCTTCCACCGTCTCGCCATTCCAGAATGTGATGATGTCGCCAAGCATCAGCCCGGCCTTCTCCGCCGGACTGCCCGCCTCGAGGCTCATCACCATTGCGCCCCGCGCCTTCTCCTGACGCACCGGGTGCAACCCTGCTCCGAGATATCCGCGCGGCATATGGCCCTTTTCGGCGAGCGTTGCCGCAACCCGGTCGACCGTTTCGGCCGGAATGACAAGAGCGCGCCGGCGGGGGGCGAACAGGACGAGTCCGATGAAGCCACCTTCGGCATCGATCGCCGCACCGCCCTCGGCGCGCGGGTCGATGCTCGCGGAAAGGCGGATGCGCCGGTCGATCAGGCCGCCACGCATGCTGCGCCAAGGGGGTCCGGCCTCGCTGACAATCCCGAAGCCGGCCAGCGTAGAAGCTTCCCCCCGGCCGACAGCGACGACAAGATTCCCTGCCTCTGTCCGCCCGGCAGGTTTCAGAGCCGGCGCGCCATCAGGCACATCCGATTTCAGCACCGCGATCCCCGTCGTTGGGTCGCGCCCGACGAATTCAGCCGCCACGGAGTCGCCGGACGGTAAAGTCAATGCGATGCCTTCCTCGGTCTCGATCGCCTCGCTCGCGGCAACGAACAATCCTTCACGCCAATGGACGGCGCTCGAAGAATTATGCCGGCTGGCATGGACGGCGGCGATCCCCGGAGCGGCGGCGGCGACAAGGCCGGCGATCTCTCGAGAGAAGTCGGCAAGGCTGGCTTTCGACATGGTCTTTCTCCTCAATCCATCTGAGGAATCTCGCCTGTTTCACCATGCCGTCCAACTGGCCTCACGGCTAGGTTTGGCGCGAACTGGCCATCCGGGCAGGTCGCACCACGCCGGCTCCAGGCGACATCATCGCACTGTCCCCGCCGCTCATCACAGAGAAAGCCCAGATCGACGACATTGTCTCGATGCTCGGCGACGCGCTTAAGCGCGCCGCCTACAGTCTCGCAGTGTAGAGCGTGGGTTGCTCAGCAGGTTCGCGCGCTGGAAGATCAACTTGGCCTTGTGTTTGGCCTCAGCAACTCAACGGCGGCTTTTGTCCCGCACGGCCGCCGTTCGTGCTAGCCAGAGCCGACGACTGCTCCCCATCTGTGGACGCCCCGTCAGACGCAAGCGGTTTTTCGGCGGGTGGCACGTTGTCGGATGCTGCCATCTGTCCGGCCTCTTCATGCAGCGCAAAGGCTGCGGGCCCGTATGGGAGTGCGCGAACCGGAACCATATCACCCTGAGCGTGCTCGCTGGCACGGTGGTGAGCCCTGGTTCTTCCGGCCCCGTCTCGCCGACTGCTGTGCCATACCCTCCTTCGACCGACCACGTCTCCGACGGCCCCTGGCCGGCCCGGCTTACGCCGTGACCGCGGCCAGAGCTCGGTAACTCTCCTGATTGATGAGCAGCGCCCATACGATCCGTGCCATCTTGTTGGCGAGCGCGACCGCCACCAGCATGCGCGGTTTGCGCGCCAGCATCTGTTCCAGCCATGAGCCCTTCGGTGCGCCGCGCCTTGCTGCCTGTTTTATGACCGCCATGCTGCCGATGATGAGCAGCCGCAGGGTGGCAGTTTCTGGAACATCTCGGCAAGCGCCAGCCGTTTGATTTTCCGGCGGAAGGCGATCTTCCCGTTGGGATCGAAACCGACGACGTGAAAGACCTCCTTGCCAATGTCGATCCCGATCGTCGCCAGGGCTTGCGCTGTGTTCTCAGTATGGATTTTCATGGCTGCTTCTCCTTCTCTTCGCGGGCAACAGTCTTTGCAGACTAACCCGCCGGGGAAGCAGCCGGTCCATCCCATTAGCGGTCGCTGACGAAAGGAAGTGGGAAAGTCCGCTTTGGCCGTGGACCTCGCACGTCAGGACGCTGAGGTCCAGATCAGGTAGATGGGAGCCGTTCGAAATGCTCGGACAACGCCCGCCGAGGGGCAGGCGACAACACCTGCCCCTCCTCGAAACCGCAGGCGTGGAGGGTATGCGGTTCGTTTGGTCGGGAAGGGTAATTATTCTCAGTGGACGACGGAGCCGCGATCGATCGCTTCACGCTTCTGCGCCGGCTCCTGAAACAACTCCGCTTTGAGCCGAGCTACTTTTTGGCCTATTCCGCGGAATTGGCCTTGGTCACGAGTTCGAACGGAACCCAGGTGACCGGCTCTACCTTTTCCTTTTCAGAAGCTTGGCCATCACGTCGATCGCCTGGATACCTTGCTGCGTCGAGTTATGGAAAACCGTGATGTCGACATTGCCTTGCGCCATCTGGTGAAGCGCCTCAGATGAGTCCTAAACCAGTGTTGTGGCGCTGCTTGGGTCGGCGGCCGGCTTTTCGATCTTCCGGCGCTTCTTGTTGACAACAATGGGGCCGCCCGCCGGGCTTTCATCCGCCGCCACGATAACACGAGTTTGAACTCGCCTTCAAAGCGAAAGGGCCGAGCCCGGCGAGCGGGCTCGGGGGAGCTAGGATGGCTTTGCCCTAGCCCGCCGGACCAGGAGCTTCAGGCCGATCAAAGCCGGCGCGCTGATCAGCGGTTAATTTACCGAGAGCGTTATCGCGAAGGAGCCGGTGTTGTCGCCAAAGTCACCCGCAACATCGTTATAGAAGAATGCGATTTCGCCGTCCTCGGGCACCGGCCAATCGGATTTTCCCGTGCCGACGACCCTATAAGGACCATTGCCGATCTTGATCAGAACTGCGCCGGGATTCGCACTGGGCAGAAGCACGCGCGAGTCTTTATGTTGAGTATCCCCATCAGGACCGGTTGCCGGGTATTGGGGAGCCCATTGGCCTGACCCTGCGACAGTGACCGAAATTTTGTCTGTTCTCGTATTTACGGTGACGCCTGTTTGCACGCCCTTTTCCGCCGTCGCCTGCAGCGTGCCGCTCCACTTGAGTTGTCGTAAGACCGCGATGTCGAACGAGCCCGAATTGTTGCCAAACTCACCCGGCACATCGTTGTAGAAGAATGTGAGGCCGCCGTCGTATCGTATCGTCCAATCGGACAGTCCCTTGCCGACGGGGCTCATAGGGCCGCCGCCAGCCTGCCCGCCGCCAATCCGCATCAGAACTGCGCCGATATTCGTTCCGGGCAGAAGTGCGTTTGGGTCCTTGTTGTTGGGATCTCCCTCAGGACCTACCGCCGGGGCGGCCGGCCCGTTTTTTGCCGACCCTTTGACGGTGATCGTGATCTTGGGGTCCCTCGTGTTAAGAGTGAGGCCGGTGTTCACACCCTTTTCCGCCGTCGCCTCGAGTGTGCCGGTCCACAGGACCGACTTTTCTTGCTCAGCCATTGGTTGTTCCTTCCGAAGATTGGATGACGAATTTGGCACTTCGCTCTCGACGTCCTGAGATCCGCACCAACTGCTAAAAGCTAAACAAAGCGCGAGGGATTGGTAACCGTAGTTTCTTACAGGTCTCGTACTTAAAGTTGAGATTGCAACCGGCGGCTGGTTAACATGTTTGTGAAACCCCTAAATTCTTAGGGTCCTTGCGGTGCCCCTGGGCAATCCCGGAGAAGCATCGGTGCGGTTCGTTCGCAACGTGATTTCCTGAGGTGTACATGATGCGCTCAGAGCGCCACTGGGAGGCGGCTGCTGAGGTCATCGAATTGCCGGCCATGAATCTGGCCGCCAAGCCGCCCATTGTTGAGGCGAGCGGCGAGCAAGACCAACCGGCAAAACGGAGCCGGAAAGTTAAGGGGCAGCCGGCCGACGCCGCGAAGCAGGCGAAAGCGAGCAAATGGACGATTGCCCGGGAAATGCTCTTGCGTGAGGGCGGCGTGAGCAAGGAGGAGCTTTTCGCGGCGCTGAAATGGCGCAGCATGAGCCTACCGCTCTTGAAAGAGAAGACCCGCCTTGAGGTTATCGAGAAAACCGAAGCCGACTGGAAAGCCAAAGCCTAAGAATCATGCGGCGCTCTTTTCGATAACCGGAAAGGGCGCTTTCCCGCGCGGAGCGGAGGCTACCGAATTTCGGTTCGCGACCCAAGCGCTCGCCGATAACTCCCGAATTGCCGATGCTGGCCCCATGCGGACCTCGAACCTCAGAACGCCAAGGTCCGAATCGGGTGGAGAGCGGAAGTCTAGCGCCAACGCGCTGGATGGCTAGTTTGCGCCCCAAGTCGGACACTGACTAGAGCACGGTGCTATCCCAGAAGCGGACATGCATACATGCCGCCGAGCTGCAGGTTTGCACCATTTCCAGACCTTACCTCGGAGCTGCGGATCGACGCGTTTCGACCCAACCCTGACGTTCCCAATTCCTGGAAGAAGGTCTGGCGAGCCGGGAAAGCAGACCTACTCTCCGGCCAGCGCAATGAGGTACCCCGTCGGGATCGATTACGTGCAGGCGCCCGCATGCTCAGCTCTTTGGTGGAATGCGACGCCAGACGATGTTCGCAGGCCTTATGTCCTGGTGGCGAGGCCGGCCGCGCTGCACGCCACGGTTTCGCGGGTCGATCCACAGCATTGCGCATTCATTCACATCTCGACGCAGGCCGAGCTTGCGCGTTTTCGCACAGAGCAAGCTTTCTGTGCCGACAATGAGGCGGAGCGGCATGCCTGGCTCGGTCGTCGACCCTACAATGACCTTGCTGGTTCACATTGAAAACTAAGAACGACCGTGCTTCTCATTTGGAGTATAATTGCAAGCGGAGCTGGCCTGGGAGAAGGCGCGTGGATATCGCGGCATGGCTAACGAGCTTAGGGCTGAGCCAGTACGCGCCGGCCTTCCGCGACAATGACATCGACCTCGCGGTCCTTTCGAGCCTGACTGCCGAGGACCTGATTGCGATCGGGGTCACTCCCGTCGGACACCGTCGCAAGCTACTCAATGCCATTGCCGCACTCGCCATGAAGCCAGAGGAGCTTCCGTCCGCCGACCAACGGGCAGAGTTGGATGCAACCCCGGCCGAGGGGCGCGTGTCGGCTTCGCCCAGCGCCGAGCCACCGTCGCCGCGTGCTGAGCGGCGGCAGCTGACCATCATGTTCGTTGATCTCGTCAGCTCGACTGAGCTGTCGCAGCGGCTCGACCCAGAGGACATGCGCGAGGTCATCTTCGGCTATCAGAGGGCGGTGTCGCGCGAGATCGCGCGCTACGAAGGCAGGGTCGCCAAGCTGATGGGCGACGGCGTGCTCGCGTATTTCGGCTGGCCGCGTGCGCACGAGGACGACCCGGAGCGAGCTGTTCGCGCCGGGCTCGCCGCGGCTTCCGCCACGGCTGGCCTGACTGCGGCCGACGGCAAGGCACTTTCAGCGCGCGTCGGAATAGCTACAGGGTTGGTAGTCGTCGGCGACCTGATCGGCGAAGGCACTGCACAAGAGGAGGCGGTCTTAGGAGACACGCCCAACCTTGCGGCGCGGCTGCAGGCGCTCGCTGAGCCAGGCTCGGTGGTGGTCGCCGAGGCCACGCAGCGGCTGGTCGACGGCTTGTTCGTGGCAGCCGATTTGGGAAACCGCCAACTCAAGGGGTTCGCCACCTCAGTGCGCTCCTGGCGTATAATCGGCGAGGCGGCCGCCGAGAGCCGTTTCGCAGCGCGGCACAGTGTGCTTATGCCGCTGGTCGGGCGGGAAGAAGAATTGGCCTTCCTGCTCGAGCTCTGGCATCGCGCAACGTCGGGAGAGGGACAGGCCGTGCTGCTCTCCGGCGAGGCGGGAATCGGCAAGTCGCGTCTGATGGTAGCACTTGCAGAGCAGCTCGGCGCCGAGCCGCATGCCGAGCTGCGCTATTTCTGCTCGCCCTATCACGTCAATAGCGCGCTCCATCCTCTCATCGCGCAGCTCGAAAGGGCTGCGGGATTTGTCAGCGATGACAGCGCAGACAGAAGGCTTGACAAGCTCAAGACGCTACTCGGCAGGGTCGGTACGAACGTCGAGGAGACGCTGCCGCTGCTGGCGGCGCTGCTATCGATCGATGCGCCAGGGCGGTATTTGCCGTTGAAACTGCCGGCACCAACAATGAGGGCACGCACCCTCGCTGCGTTGGTGCGGCTAGTCGAGACTGCGGCAGTGAGCAGTCCGGTCCTTGTACTCATCGAGGATGCCCACTGGATCGATCCGACGACGGCAGAGTGGCTGGGAATGTTGATAGAGCACCTCGCAGAATTGCCGGCTCTGCTTGTTGTCACGACGCGGCCGGAGTTTGACCCGCGCTTGGAGGCTCTTTCGCACGGCACCGTGCTGCCGCTCAGACGGTTGGAAGAGGACCAGAGCGCGGCGATCGTTGAGCGAGTGGCGGGTGGGAAGAAGCTCCCGTCGGAGATTGCGGACCGAATCTTGGCCAATACCGAAGGCGTGCCGCTGTTTGTCGAGGAACTGACGAGGACAGTCGTCGATTCCGGCCTGCTGGTCGAGGCCGGCGACCGGTATTTGTTGAATGGGCCGCTGCCTTCTCTTGCGATCCCCTCGACGCTGCAAGATTCGTTGATGGCGCGGCTCGACCGGCTGGCGCCGGTGAAGGAGACGGCTCAGATCAGCGCCTGCATCGGCCGCGTCTTCAACCATCGGCTCCTAGTCGCCATTAGCGATGTAAGCCAAGGTCAGCTCAACGACGCGCTGCAGCAGCTTGAACAGGCTGAGCTCGTGTTTCGCAACGGCGCAGCACCGGAGGCGACCTATACGTTCAAGCACGCGCTGGTGTGCGACACCGCCTACCACAGCCTGCTGAAGAGCCGGCGCCAGCACATACACGGTAGGATCGCAGCGGCCCTAGAAGCCGAGTTCGCCGATATCGCCGAGACCGAGCCGGAGACCGTGGCGCAGCACTACACACTCGCAGGCCGGGCTTCGCAGGCCGTGCCGTGGTGGTTAAAGTCCGGGCAACGGGCGCTGAGGAGTTCCTCCCACCACGAGGCCGCGGCCCATTTCGCAAAGGGGCTCGAGCTGGTTGCTTCCCTGCCTGCTTCCGAGGACCGTTTGAGGCAGCAGCTTTCACTGCAGACCGCCATGGGCTCGGCCCTGATCCCCGCCAAAGGTTGGGGCGATCCGGAGGTTCTGAACGCGTTTTCGCGTGCACGAACGCTTGCTGAGAGACTTGGAGATAAGGCTCAGCTGTTCGCCGCCCTCCGAGGCGAAAGCTCGTGCCGTACCATTTCGGGTGATCTGCGAGCTGCCGAAACACTAGCCCTTCAATGCCACGCGCTTGGGATGGAGCTCGCTCGGGTTACCGGTGAATCGGCCTACCTGTTGGAGGCGCACCACCAGCTCTGGGGCGCCAACTTCTATCTGGGCAACTACAGAACCAGCGAGATACATGCCAACCAAGGCATGGCCATTTACGACTACGATCGGCATCGCCACCTCGCTTGGGGCTACACCGGGCATGACCCCGGCGTGTGCTGCCGGGCTTTCTCGGCACAGATGTTGTGCATATGCGGCCGGCCCGACCAGGCGGTCAGTCGCTCGCTGGAGACGATGGCACTGGCCGAACGGGATGCGCATCCCTTCACCATGGCGCAGGCCCTGTTGAGCTTCAGCTTTGTCCATCTGATGCGTCGTGAATTCGCTGAAGCTCGGCGTTGGGCGGAAAAGGGCGTCTCGCTGTGCACGGATCTCGTTATTCCCTTGGTGCTCGGCCAGGCGCGTGCCTATCTCGGCTGGGCGATTGCGGGCCTCGGCCATGTCGACGACGGCATCCGGGAGATGCGCGAGGGGATTGCGATCATCTCGGGAACCGGCGCCGACATGGGGACCGCGTGTTACCTGTGCGCCCTGGCACAAGCCTGCGGCGCGCAGGGCGAAGCCGAGGAAGGGCTGGCGGTACTCGACCGCGCGTTCGCCACGCTTGGCAAGACGGACTCTGTCTACCAATTGCCGGAACTGCTGCGCGCCAAAGCTGAGCTTTTGCTCTTGCTCGATCCAGCCGATGAGGCGGCGGAGGGTTGGTTGCATAAATCACTGATCGCGGCGCGCGAGCAGAGTGCGCGGTCATCGGAGCTGAGGGCGGCGCTCCGGCTCGCAGGGCTGCTTGTCCAACACGGTCGCTCCACCGAGGCAAAGGAGCTTCTTGCGCCAGTTCATGCGGGGTTCCGCGAGGGTTTCGATACGCCCGATCTGGTTGAGGCAAAGAGCTTACTGCAGAAGCTTTCAAATCCTGCGCCGACGCCGCGATAGGAGGCAACGAACTTTGGGAGGAACACGATGTTCAGGCAAACGTGCATTGTTCTGCTCGCCGGCGTTGCACTCATGCTTTCAGGCAAACCGGCTTCTGCCACCGAGCTCACGATTTTGTGGGCGGAATGGGATCCCGCAAATTATTTGCAAGAACTCGTCAACGAGTATGAGAGGCGCACGGGCGTCAAGGTGAACGTTGAAACGACGACCTGGCCGGACTTCCAGACCAAGGCTTTCGCCGAATTCAACGCCGAGGGCGATGCCTACGACATGGTCATCGGAGACTCGCAGTGGCTCGGCGCCGGCTCGACCGGCGGCCACTATGTCGAGCTCACCGAATTTGTCGCGAAGCACGATGTTGCCAAGCTGATGGCCCCGGCCGCTGTGAAATTCTACGCCGAGTATCCGGGCAACAGCGGCAGGTACTGGGCGATTCCGCTCCAGGGTGATGCCGTCGGCTGGGCCTATCGCAAAGACTGGTTCGAGGACCCGACGGAAATGGCCGACTTCAAAGAGAAGTACGGCCGCGACCTCGCGGTGCCGAAGACTTTTAAGGAGATGCGGGACATCGCCGAGTTCTTCCATCGGCCTGACCACAAAAGATACGGCATCGCGATCTACACCGACAACTCCTATGATGCTTTGGCGAGCGGCTTCCGAAGCGTGCTCTTCTCATATGGCGGCGAGCTTGGCGACTATGAGACCTACAAGGTCGACGGCTTCATCAATTCCGACAAAGCCGTCGCCGCGCTCGAATTCTACAGGGAGCTGTACAAGTTCACGCCTCCGGGCTGGGCCAATTCCATGTTCCCGGAGGAGAACCAAGCAATCACCGAGGGCTTGGCCGCGATGAGCATGAACTATTTCGCGTTCTTCCCCGCGTTGATCAACGAGGCCGCCAACCCCAATGCCAAGGGTACCGGCTTCTTCGCCAACCCGGCCGGACCGAACGGCGACCAGTTCGCCGCGCTCGGCGGGCAAGGCATCTCGATAATCTCCTACTCGCAGAAGCAGGACGAGGCCTTCAAGTTCCTCGAGTGGCTCATCAAGGACGACACGCAGAAGAAGTGGGCAGAACTCGGCGGCTATTCCTGCAGCGCGACCGTGCTGCGATCGGATGCCTTTCAGCACGCCACGCCGTATAACAGGGCGTTCTACGAGACCATGTTCAAGGTGAAGGATTTCTGGGCGGTTCCGGAGTACGCCGAACTGCTGCAACAGTTTAACCAGCGCGTGTATCCGTACGTGACCGGCGACGAGGGCACGGCCAGGGAGACGCTTGACGCCCTTGCCGCGGACTGGAACGCGACCTTCAGGAAGTACGGGCGCCAATAATCGGTGTGCCTATGGAAGGGACGCATCGCGTTTCACACCGAAACATCGTGAAGGCGATGTCGAACGACAGGTTTGGCGAAGCAGAGCGGACCTTGCGAGGCGGCCGCATAACTTCGGCTTCGTCCGCGAACCGGCCATCGGAGAGTTGGCGAATAAGGTCTCCTCTCCACCCTGAGGAGACCTTGCTCTCCTCAAGGTTAAATGACCGCTTCGCGCCGATATTGTTGAAAAACTTGGCATTGCCGATGCTTGGGACGCGTGATTCAATCCTCTGAGTGATTTGCAGGGGATCAGGCGAATGATGGGATGTCAGGCGGTTCCGGCGCAGCTCTTCTACGACTTCTGCCTCGATGAACATGTCCCTGCGGATCATCTGCTGCGCGGGATCGATCGTCACCTCGATCTCGATAGCGTTCGAGCACAGTTGAAGCCTTTCTATAGCAACACTGGTCGGCCCTCAGTTGATCCTGAGCTGATGATGCGAATGCTGATCATCGGCTACAGCATGGGTATCCGGTCGGAACGGCGACTTTGCGAGGAGGTCCATCTCAATCTCGCATATCGGTGGTTTTGCCGCCTTGGCCTGGACGGAAAGGTACCGGATCATTCCAGCTTTTCGAAGAACCGTCATGGCCGGTTCCGGCAAAGTGATATCCTCCGGCACATGTTTGAGACTGTGGTGGAACGGTGCCTTGCCCAAGGGCTGGTGGGAGCAGAAGGCTTTGCGGTTGATGCCAGCCTGATCGCGGCGGACGCCAACAAGCAGCGTTCGGTGCCCGGCACTGAATGGAAAGCCGAAGACGATGCTGGCCGCTCGGTTCAGGAGTATTTGGCGGTTCTGGATGACGCTGCTTTTGGCGCTGCCTCGCCGGTGACGCCGAAGTTCATTTCGCAATCCGACCCGGCAGCTCAGTGGACAGGTGCTCATAAGGGGCATGCCTTCTTCGCCTACGCCACCAATTATCTGATCGATACTGATCACGGTATCATTCTTGATGTCGAGGCGACGCGAGCGATCCGTCAGGCGGAGGTCGGAGCATCCCGCACGATGATCGACAGAACCGAGAACCGCTTCGGCTTGACGCCAGGCTATCTGGCAGCCGACAGCGCTTACGGTTCTGCTGACAATCTTGCCTGGCTGGTGAAGGAAAAGGACATCGCGCCGCACATTCCCGTGTTTGATAAATCCAACAGGACGGACGGGACCTTCTCGCGTTCGGACTTCACCTGGGATGGCGAGGGAGATCGCTACATCTGCCCGGCGGGCAAGGAATTGGTTCAGTTCCGCCGCACCTACGCGACGCCCCGATCGGGCATCACCAGTGAAGGCACCCGGCTTTATCGGGCCAGCAAGAAGGACTGTGATGTGTGCGATCTGAAGCAGCGCTGCTGCCCGAATGCAGTTGCTCGCAAGGTGCCGCGTGATCTCAACGAAGATGCCCGCGATGTGGCCAGAGCAATTGCCGCCACACCCGCTTACGAGCGTTCCCGGCATCGCCGCAAGAAGGTCGAGATGCTCTTCGCTCACCTCAAACGCATTCTCCGGATGGCGCGTTTGAGGCTGCGAGGTCCATGTGGTGCGCGAGACGAATTCCTGCTTGCAGCAACCGCCCAGAACCTCAGAAGACTGGCGAAACTCAGACCACAAAGGCCACCACACGGCGTCATTGCCGCATAAAAGCAGCCAGTAAGGATACCCTGCGCCAAAGTGCGGGGCAGATAACCGATCATCCCTACCGGAAAGATGCTGCAACAGCCCGATGAACAGTTAACTGGCCGAGTTTTTCAACGATATCCGCCCAATTCGGTCATAGAGGCCGTCGTCGCGCCGGCTAGAAAGCAGACATCGCCCCGCCGCGTCACGTCGCCTGTGCGCCATAAGCCGTCATTGCGGGCGTTTTCATGCAGGGCCCCAGGTGCCCCGTCCGCTTTTTGGCGATCAGATTATCGGTTTCGAAACCTCGCGTTGCCTTTTCCGATAGGAAATTTGGTGGTGTAATCAGTTCTGTATCTACGGTTATCTCATCGTGAGTATCAGCATTGAATATCCCGAGGGAGATTCGACGTGAGCACTTCACTAAAAATTTAATGCTTCTGATGATTGTAAGAATGCTTAACCAAGCCCCTGATGATTTGTATTACCTCTTGAGGTTCGGTGTGATTTCGACGGCGATGATTATTGAGCGTGAAGAGAGTGGATGTGGACACGTTCTTTAAAGTTATGGTGGTAATGCTATTTGCGATAGCGGCATCTATACAGCTATATCAGCAAATTCGTGAGGTTCTCTTTTACAAGAAGATGAATTGGGACTTCGATGTTGATAACGAATATTCCGGAACAACCTTCCACACCGATGGACCTCACGAGGACTACAAAGAAAGCAATAGGCACAGAGTTTTAGTAGGACGTCCTACAACATTGGCTATTTTTTGGGCAATTGTTTTCGCTTTAATCTATGGGTTCTTTATTTTAGGTGTAGAGTTTAACTAGGAAGGCACGACCGCTACCGGCTCAAACACCATTTTCATGTGGCCAGCCGCTTCCCTGGCGGCGTCGACAGGCTCGTGGCTGGCCTCGACGAGGAATTCGGCGGCTCTGGAGTTTGTCTGGGGGTGCAAGATAACCTCCGAGGTCCGCATTGGGCCGAGTAGCGTCAAAGTGTGCTATCGTCTGATTGCCTGATGGAGGCGACGCGGTGGGCGGAGTGGCGGAGACTTCGTCATGGAAACCGCCGTGTTGCGCCCCCACTGTCCATGGAACAAAGGTATCCTGGTTGGCCAGAAGCGACCGCTTCAGCCGAAGATGTCTGGTCAATCCGTGTTCGGCTGGAAATGAGCGGAGTCATCCGGGAGCTGGCGCTCTTCAACCTTGCCATCGACAGCAAGCTTCGTGCTTGCGACCTTGTAAGACTGAGGGTTGAAGACCTGTGGTCTGGTAGCTCAATCCGAGATCGTGCAACCATCATTCAGAAGAAGACGAAGCGGCCCGTACAGTTCGAGGTGACGGAACAGACGAAGGCCGCATCTGTCGACAAGGCAGTACGCTCGAATCGTCCGCCGCTGGGTTGCCTCCATCGGCCTGGAAGCCAGCGCCTACGGTACCACTCGATGAGAAGGACGAAGGCGGCACAGATTTACAAGAAAACGGGCAACCTTCGGGACGTACAGATTCTGCTCGGTCATACGAAGCTCGAAAGCACCGTCCGGTACCTTGGCGTCGAGGTGGACGACGCCCTTCGGATCGCTGAGCAGATTGAACTGTAGACACCTGACCATTGGCGAGAGCCAGTGGTCTCCCCCGCACCCAAAGCGGTTATGGCGCAGGGAGGCGAGCGGCGAAGAAATGGTAGGCTTCATGGAAGATCGGGTACCAATCTTCATCGAGCGGTAACTTCATGGGATGCCAGAAGAACGCGAACGTGTGGCCGAAATCGTCCTCCGCAGTATGCCGCCACCTGTCGGGAAGTCCCGATGAGTGCCACGCGAAAAAATGCCAGAGCGTCCGTTCCCGACCTATAGGAAAGCTGCCAAGTGGTTCCATGGCAGACCGACAGACTAAGCCACTCTCTTCGAGAAGTTCACGTTCGGCCGCAATCCGAGGCTGCTCCCCCTTCTCAATCGTCCCCTTCACAAACTGCTTGCCCGCCGAGGGGTGCTTGAAGGCAAGGACCTCCAGCCCCTGTTCAGTAGCTCTGGTGACGATAGGACAGGCTTTCTCGACGTTCGCCATCCGGTAGACAGGCTCCGAGACGGAGCCGCATTGGGCGGAACCCCGTCAATGCGCGGAAGTGCCAACAGCAGACATTGCCGGCATCGCAAAACCGTCTATTCTGCGATGTTGCAAAAGTTAGGAAAACAAGTGTCGCTTTAATCGGGAATTTCGCTACAAAAGAGAACCACAATATGGAGCCGATTATCGAGATTGGGACCATAAAAGATGTTGAGTCGTGGGCGGAGCTTCGCGTTGCGCTGTGGCCGCATCACTCGCTCGAAGATCATCGAGCTGAGTTGGGCCTGGCGTTTCTTTCAGAAAGTGGAGAAGCGGTCGCGTTCATCGCTCGAAATGCTGCGAATGAAGCTGTCGGGTTTGTTGAGGCCACTTTGCGACATGATTATGTGAATGGATGCAGCAGCTCGCCCGTTCTATTCCTCGAAGGGATTTATGTCCGGCCCGTTGACAGGCGAAAGGGTATCGCACGATTGCTTTGCAACGCCGTTGCCGATTGGGGGAAGTCGCTTGGGTGTGTTGAGTTTGGCTCTGACGCCCTGCTTGAGAATTCAGCCAGCCATGCGCTCCATACCGCTTTAGGATTTGAGGAGACACAGCGCGTCGTGTTCTTCCGAAAGCCACTGTAGGCCGGCGCTGCCCTTCCACGAGGATGGTTCGCCGCACAAATCCTGACTTTTGCGACACTCCGGTCTTTCCTGAAAGCGTTCGAGGATTCTCGCCGCAAAACTCTGTCGCAAAAGTTGGAGTTTCGCGGCGGATTTTTGCGACGGCCAATGACCTGTTTGGGCCGTTTTGCGCCGTAGCGCGAAGCGGTTCGGATGGGCTGCAGTTGGTGGTGAAAGCTGACCTATACCCCATGCCCCGAGAATGCAATCAGGTTGCCATCCGGGTCCTGGACAATGAAGGTGCGCGCACTCCAAGGCTCGGTCCTGAGAGCTTGATGGAAAGTGACGCCGGCTTTGTACGACGGCGGCTTTCGGGCCAGGGAGCGGGATGCTCTTTCAGCAACGCCTACGCTTGACGATGCCAAGCCGCTGTTTTTGGAGTTCGAGGATAGTTGGCCGACTGCCACTGGGATTCTGAGGCCAAGTCAAGAAGCTGGAGAACGCACAAAGCTTCATCTCATGGCAGATTGGGCGGCGCGATGAACTGGTAATACGCCCACACCAGGACCAGCCCCGCTATCACTGCGAACCAGGTGAGCGCCTTCCTCCGAATTGGGCCGATTGTCCTCGGTCCCTGCTTTGGCTTCCGTCTCGCAAACTTGATGATGTTGTCGTCGCTCATGGGGCACCGTTCGATCAGCGGATGACTTCATAGCATATGAGAATCTCTCCGGGGAAACTATGAGACGCATATTTGTCACCCAGGCAGCGGTTGCCCGCACGCATCTTCTATGCGCCACCTGCGTGGTTAGCTGATGATTTCCGACACCGCGCGGCTCCAGATAGACAATTCTGGCTTCAATTTGGCTGACGATAGAGGCCAAACCAGAAGCCGTAGGCATGATCACCTATCGGGGAACACAAGCGGTAGCAGAATTCGGTTGCCATCGAGAGACCGCCTCGATGCGCTGTTTCGCAAATTGATTTGCCGGGCAGTCCTTCCGAGCAGATATTGGTCGCGGCAATCTTGGGAGAGATTTGCCTGCTATCAGAATGCGAGGAGGCTTCAATGAAGATTCATGATCTCCTGCAATCTGCAGGACTGCCTGCGCTTGTCTTCGTTGGTCTGGGTGCTGGTGCCGCGGCGGGCGCTCTCGGAGTGAGGGAAACCAACACTCCCGTGGAAATTTCTGCAGCCCCGCATTGTCTTGTCGCCGCCATTCCTACCCACGTCCAAGAGGCGATCAGGTCATACGAGGAGGCAGACCCGCCTCTCTGGACCGATCTCGGCTCGCTGACCTCTCGGGTCACCACCACAAGCAAGGATGCGCAGAGCTACTTCGACCAGGGTCTCAGGATGGCCGTCAATTTCAACCATGCGGAAGCGAGACGCGCTTTCCGCAAGGCGCAACGCCTTGATCCGAATTGCGCCATGTGCTTCCTCGGCGAGGCGCTAGTGCTCGGACCGAACATCAACGTGCCCATGGACCCGACGGCAAACGCGCCGGCTATCGCTGCCCTCAAGAAGGCGCAGAGCCTCGCCGCCGGGGCGAGCGAGAAGGAAAGGGATTTGATCGAAGCGGTGGCCACCCGCTACTCGGACGATCCAGCGGCGGAACGGACCGAGCTCGACGCCGCCTTCGCGGACGCAATGGCTGCCCTGTCGGACAAGTATCCGGACGATCTCGAACTGGCGGCGCTGGCCGCCGAAGCGGGAATGGACACCCAGCCCTGGGATTATTGGGAGCCGGGCGGCAAGCAGCCGAAAGGACGCACGGCCGATGTCCAGAAGCGCCTGGAAGGTGTCCTGGCTAAGGCTCCCGACCACCCTTGGGCGATCCACCTCTACATCCATCTCGTGGAGGCATCGGACCGGCCGGAGCGCGCCGAACCCTACGCCGATCGGCTCGCCGCCCTGATGCCGGGAGCCGGGCACATCGTCCACATGCCCAGCCACATCTATCATCGCCTCGGCCGCTACGTCGACTCTTTCGACGTCAACAAAACAGCTTCCAAGATCGACGAGGCCTATATCTCGCAGACAGGCGCGATGGGCGTGTATCCGATCGGCTACTACGCCCATAATGTGCACTTCGTGCTGGTGTCGGCGCAGTTGATCGGCGACAGGCAAGCCGTGCTCGCCGAGGCCGACAAGCTCGACAAATTGCTTAGTAACGAGATCGCCGCAGAGATACCCCTGGTGCAGCCTGTCAAGGCGGCCCCGTACTTCGCCTGGGCGCAGTATGCCGATGCGGAGAAGATTCTGGCCTTGCCCGAGCCCGCTGGCGCGCCGCCCTACGTGAAGGCCATGTGGCACTACGCGAGGGGGGTCGCCTTGGCCGGGAAGGACACGGCTGGCGCTCGCAAGGAGGCCGACGCCATTCAGCGCATCGCACAGGAGACCGACTGGTCGAACCTGGACGCCTGGAGCGTTCCCGTCCGGCCAGTTCTCGAGGTGGCCCAAGGCGTCGTTCTGGCGCGCGTCGCGCAGGCCGAGGGCGACAACACCGCCGCCATAGACCTTTGGCGCAAGGCTGCTGAGGCCGAGGACACCGTCCCCTACATGGAACCGCCTTTCTGGTACTACCCGGTTAGGCAGTCGCTCGGCGCGGCGCTCTTGAAAGACGGCAAACCGGAAGAAGCCGAGAGGGAGTTCAATGCCGCACTTGATCGCGCCCGAGGCAGCGCCTGGGCGCTTTACGGCCTCGAGCAGGCGGCCAAGGCCAGAGGCGATGCGCCTGCCCAAAGCAAGGCCGCGGCAGAACGCGCGAAGGCTTGGCGCGGCAATCCCGAGCTGTTGAACCTGGAGCGGCTGTAGGCGTTTTGTCGCCGCTGTCGCATCGAAAGCGGCGGTGGGTACGGATAACCGACCTATTGATGGCCAGGCCCAAGGATTGAACGGGTTTGGGCATCAGGAAGCTTGTAGCCCAGGCCCATTGAGAATCGAGACGCGCTCGCTCGCGAGTGGTCTCGGTTAATCGACGCTTCCTGCGAAGCGCTCGCCCCGCGCTGGAAGACTTCAACGATGAAGTCCACGAAGGCCGTGTCTTTGACGGCAGCAGGGTCCGGCTCGCGTAGTAGATGGAGATCGGGCCTGCGTCCGCGTACCAGGTTGGGACAAGCCGGACGAGTTCGCCGCGCTCCAGATAGAGCAGCGCGTCAGGCATGGCGATCATCGTGACGCCGAGTCCAAGAAGCGCCGCCTTGCACATTGCCGCCGGGTCGTTGACCACCACCTTCTCTTTGAAGACGGAAGCCTGCTCCTCGCCGGATGCGTTTCGCGCGAGTCGCGAAAAGACGTTGAACGCCGCAAAGTTGGATTGGCCGATTGTGGTCTAAATAGACTACTGCTCCCCTGGAGCAGCTATATCGGCTGGAATGCGCCAACAGCGGTCATTGCCACGGGTATGGGGAAGCAAGTAGTCAGTTTCTGGAGCATGCTGGTTAATGAGGTGACGCGTGAATGCCACGATACGTTTCTCTGGGCGATGCAGCAGCCCTTCTCGCGAAAGTCCAGCGCGTGCTGGTTATCGGATGTTCGGGCGGAGGCACACGGCTAGAAAGCGCCGGCGCTGGTGGGGAGAGCGAGCCAGAAGCTGTAGCGGACTGGCCTTTGCCAAAGCAGGTTATCAGCTTCCCACAAGGCGAGCCGGTGGCTGTCATGTTGCGTAACTCCTAATAACTGCGACGTCGCAGCGTATGTCGCATAAGTCGATCAAATCAGTGATCCGCCTAGTGTGAGCTCAATTCAATAGCTACCTCCTTCGCAAGCTCGATAAAGACCCGCGCCGCCGCGCTTCTGTATGCATCTTTACGCTGCATCATGACGGCGGTGCGCTGCAAGCGCACTGGATCAAGTGCAATGGCGACCAGATCCTGATGTGCGAACGCGATCGTCGCAGGCAGAAGCGTTGACAGCCTCGTCCTGCGGACGATTTCAATCACCGCACTGATGGAGTTGGCCTCTACCCTTACGTGCGGATGGATACCATGCTGGCGGCAGAAGCGATCAATCTGCTCGCGCGTGGCAAACTCCGCGCTGAGCAGCACAAGCGACTCGGCGCTCAGGGCCTGCAGCCCGACCGACGTTTCACTCGCCAGAGGGTGACCGGTACTGACAACCAGGGCAAGGGTTTCAACCAGCAAAGGGTCTAGTTCGATATCTGGTGTAAGTGTCCCAGCGAACGCGATCCCTACATCCACCTCATCAGCCAGGAGCAGTTCTTCCATATGCTCCTGGGAAATCTCCCGTACGTTTAGGGTGATATTCGGATAACGAGTGTGGAACGCCTCGACGAGAGGACCGACCAGATAGGTGGTGAAGGTCGGCGTCACGGCCACTCGCAACGCGCCCCGGCTCAGGTCATTCACGTCATGAATGGCGCGCTTGGCTTCCCGGAACTCCTGCGAAGCGCGGCGCACATATTGCAGATAGACCTCTCCGGAATCCGTCAACCTTGTCGTGCGTCCTGAACGGTCGAACAATTGTACGCCGAGGCTGTCCTCCATCAGCCTGACCTGCTGCGAAAGGGCTGGCTGAGAGACATGCAGTGCCTCTGCGGCCCGTGTGAAGCTGTGATGCTCCGCCACTGCGAGAAAATAACGAACCTGTCGGGCAAGCATGGTCACCTATAAGATTATCTAATCCACCCCATCATAAACGAGACTTTTACATTATGCCAAGCCTTCCGTAGCTTTCACCTCAACAGATCGCGAAAAGGAGATTGCAGCGATGAAAGGCATTATTGACGGCTTTCTGAAGTTCCAGAGGGAAGCCTTTCCTGAACGGGTGAAGCTGTTCAAGGATCTGGCCAAGCAGCAGAACCCGCGGGCTCTGTTCATTTCCTGCTCGGACAGCCGCCTGGTGCCTGAACTGGTGACGCAGCGTGAGCCGGGCGACCTCTTCGTCATTCGGAACGCCGGCAACATCGTCCCGTCCTACGGCCCCGAGCCGGGTGGCGTTTCCGCCTCGGTCGAATACGCCGTCGCGGCGCTGCAGGTCTCCGACATCGTGATCTGCGGCCACTCCGACTGCGGCGCGATGACCGCCATCGCGACGTGCAAGTGCCTGGACCACATGCCCGCGGTGGGCAGTTGGTTGCGCTATGCGGACTCTGCCCGCGTCGTGAACGAAGCCCGCCAGCACCAGGACCAGCCCGCTAAGGTCGCATCTATGGTGCGCGAGAACGTCATCGCCCAACTCGCCAATATCCAGACACACCCGTCGGTGCGGTTGGCTCTCGAAGAGGGGCGCGTGACCCTGCATGGCTGGGTCTACGACATTGCGAGCGGCCTTATCGAAGCTTTCGACGGCGGCAGGGGTGCCTTCGTTTCCCTCGCGGACAATCCCGAAGTCCAAGCCGTCAAGTATCAAGCCAGGCGCGTTGCCTGAACCCTAAATCCCAACCACGGAGAGAATGCCAATGGTACAGTCCCAAGCCACACAGACCACTCGCCAGGCCCTGACGGACGTCATCCTCGCATCGAAGTTCAACAAGGACCTGACCTACGCACAGATCACTGAAGGCACCGGTCTGTCGGAGGCCTTCGTCACCGCCGCCCTGCTCGGCCAGCATCCGCTACCGGCGAACGCCGCCAAGGTCGTGGGCAAAAAGCTCGACCTCGACGACGACGGCATCGCCCTCCTGCAGACAATCCCCGTCCGCGGCAGCATCGGAAACGGTTTGCCGAGCGATCCGACCATCTACCGCTTCTACGAAATCGTGCAGGTCTATGGGACCACGCTGAAGGCCCTGGTCCACGAAAAGTTTGGCGATGGCATCATCAGCGCCATCAACTTCAAGCTGAACATCGAGAAGGTTGAAGATCCGGAAGGCGGCGCGCGCGCCGTGATCACCCTGGACGGCAAGTACCTCCCGACCAAGCCGTTTTGACCGCGCTACGGAGCAGCCCGGCGCCTTCGAGCGTGTGGGCTGCCCCTTCTAATTCCCGAGGCCACGCCTCGCCTCTTTCGACCACCACCACCCGCGACTTGACCCTCTCCCGGTAAAATCCGGGCCGGATGCCAGCCAACTCGGACCCACGCGCAGATTTTCGGCGCTGATGGCGAGCGACGGACGGGGCAGGGCGCGCTCCAGCCCACCCGTTGTGTACCAATCGGTACAGAACGATTGTTAGATAGGTAGATTCGTATGAACCGCCGCACTTTCATCGCCGCGCTCCCCGCCGTAGCCCTTGCGGGCTCCGCGCTTGCCGGAACAACTCAAATCACGAAAGCAAAGGGCGCGACACGTCCCCCGCTCCCGCCGTTCACCCTCGAAACTGCGGTTGAAAAGGTCCGCCTCGCAGAAGATGGCTGGAACACGCGCGATGCGGCGAAGGTCGCTCTGGCCTACACGCTCGATACGCGCTGGCGCAACCGCGTCGAATTCGCCACCAATCGGCAAGAAGCTCAGGCCTTCCTGACCCGCAAATGGAACAAGGAACACGAATACCGGCTCATCAAGGAACTGTGGGCCTTTACGGACAACCGCATCGCCGTGCGCTATGCCTACGAATATTGTGACGACGGTGGGCAGTGGTTCCGCGCCTACGGCAACGAAAACTGGCTCTTCGCCGACGACGGGCTGATGTCGCATCGTCACTCCAGCATCAACGAGATGCCGATCGCCGAAGCGGAGCGCAAATTCCATTGGCCGCTTGGCCGGCGTCCAGACGACCATCCGTCGCTGAGCGATCTTGGCCTCTAAGCGCCACACCCGTTCTGATCGATCGCGCCAGTGCTCCGCCCGCACTGGCGCGATCCGCCGTTGTGAAAGCCGGGCGCTCGTCGAGGCGTGCCCGATGCAGGTTCGCGATCCGTCATGGTGAAGAACCGAGATCCATAGCCAGCATGAGCGGTTTCGATGGCCCGCGCGTTGCGCTGAGAAAGTCGCAGTTAAACGGGCCTCGCCGCGCCATGTTGCAATGGCAGGCGAGGGTGCTCGGCGGACCATGGCCGCAGCGGATGACCATCCTGGCCTTGGGGCCAGCAGGGCATCACCCGCGGTTCGAGCCGGAGAATCGCTCGTCATAAAATTTTTCGCGACACCGCAAAAAACCCGTTGACAGCCAAAATCATCATAGCTACTGTACCAATCAGTAAAGTCTTTACCGAACAGTACACCGCAACGATTTACAAAGGAAAATCAACATGTCACGTCCTCCTCTCCCCCCGTTCACCCGCGAAACTGCTATCGAAAAGGTCCGCCTGGCCGAAGACGGCTGGAACAGCCGCGATGCCGCCAAGGTCGCCCTCGCCTACACGGTCGATACCCGCTGGCGGAACCGCGTCGAATTCGCGACCAACCGCGAAGAAGCCCAGGCATTTCTGACACGCAAGTGGAACAAGGAGCATGAATATCGCCTCATCAAGGAGCTCTGGGCTTTCACCGGCAACCGCATCGCTGTACGGTACGCTTACGAATATCGCGACGACAACGGGCAGTGGTTCCGCGCGTATGGTAACGAGAACTGGGAATTCGCAGAGGACGGCCTGATGGCGCACCGCCACGCATCCATCAACGAAATGCCGATTGCTGAAAGCGATCGCCTGTACCATTGGCCGCTCGGCCGCCGTCCGGATGACCATCCCGGCCTCAGCGATCTGGGTCTCTAATCATGGCCCGCATGGTCGCTGAAAGATCCGACGCCATCGCCTCCTTGGCCGAAGTATTTCGCGAACATGGATACGAAGGTGCAAGCCTTGCCTTGATCGGCAAGGCCACCGGCCTTGGCAAGGGCAGTCTGTACCACTTCTTCCCGAATGGGAAGGAGGAGATGGTGCAGGCTGTGCTTGCCGAGATTGAGCAATGGTTCGAGGATTCCGTCTATTCCCCCCTGCGAGACGGGACCGATGCCGATGCCGCCATCACTGCAATGCTCGATGAAACTGCGAAATACTTCAGGTCGGGCAGGCGTGTCTGTCTCGTCGGTGCGTTGGCTGTCGCCAACACCCGAGACCTCTTCGCGCAGGCCATCCGGGATTACTTCGTAGCCTGGGTGGACGCGTTGCAATCAGCGCTCGTCCGGCAAGGCCGTGACGCTGAGCAGGCGCGCCTCCTCTCGGAAGACGCCGTTCTCGCCATTCAGGGAGCGATTGTTCTGTCTCGGGCACTGGACGATCCGGCAGTGTTCCAACGTGCCATCGACCAACTCCGTGCGCGATTAGCCGTCGAAGGCAAAACAATCCGCGACGAAGGCTCCACGCCCGAATCGCCTTAAACCCGCGCTCCTCTCAGGCTGAAAGTACAATCCGCAGGTTCGCCGTCGTGGCGAATCTGCGGGCACTGATGAATTGGGTACCTATAGTCTTCGCTACGTTCAAAGTTGTCGCGGTGGCTGCAGCGATGCATTAAGCCATCAAATGGCATTACGATCAAGTACGCGGGCGCCAAGGCCGTCGCAGTATTCTTGGTAGCGCTACTAGCCGTTGGGCTCATTGCCTTCGTCGCCAGCAGAATGCTCGGTTTGGACCTAGACTCCCTTGAAGCAGCCGATGTGCCAACGCCATACGGGCTAACGGCGTCCAGCCCTGCGGGCCGTTGCCTTCTGCCCGCGCCGGCAGTCAACTCCTGCCGGATAGTAAATGCTTGATTCCTGGTCGAGCGCATGACCATTTACCGCTATTTTCGATATGAAACACGGGGCGCGTCAGACTTGGCAAAGCAATTCGAAAGCATCAACGCTCGGCTCAAGGACTTCATTGGCCGTCAGCACATTTTCTTCACAGCTTCGGCCACCGTAAGCTCTCGAGTTAATATTTCACCACGGGAAACCGGTTGTCTTCGATTGATCGATGCAAACTCAGTCGTCTACCTGGATAGGACCGGGAGCGGCAACGAGACCGCCGCCCATCTGCGCGCCGACGGCCGACTGACAATGATGTTTTGTGCAGTCGCAGGGCCTCCGATGATCCTACGGCTTTATGGTCGCGGACGGGCCATTCATCGTGACAGCTCCGAATACGAGAGCATTCTGGCCAGTCACTACGACGGATTGGAGCCATCGGGAGCCCGCCAGATCATTTGGCTAGACATCGATCTTGTGCAAACCTCTTGCGGCTTCGGCGTTCCTCTTTTTGATTACAAGGCTGAGCGAACGAGCTTGGACCAGTGGACCGAGGCAAAAGGACCAGGCGGCCTCGAGATCTACCGTCGCGAGAAAAACACCTACAGCATGGACGGTCTTCCATCAGGCATGTTCGACGAGCATTAGTTTAAACCTTATCCATCGCAGTCCCGATTTGGTTTGCTGACCCGTGTCGCGTAATTCCTGACTTTTGCGACACTCCGGTCTTTCCTGAAAGCGTTCGAGGATTCTCGCCGCAAAAGTTGGAGTTTCGCGGCGGATTTTTGCGACTGCCAATGACCGGTTTGGGCCGACAGCGGAAATGATTTCCGCTCTGCGCCCTCATGTCGGTCGTACAGGCCAACTCTGCCGCTCCCAAAAAGCAGACATACTCGACCGCTGCCTAAGTCGGCGTCACGGAAAGCAGAAGCGGGGAGCGGCCCCCGCTTGAGGCGCCGCTCAGTCGGCCGCTTCGAGCGTTACGGTGACGGATCCTGGGCGGTCGAATGTCGAAACATCGCCTGTGGCCTGCCCAAGGACAATGATTCCGGGCGAAGGCACGCGACCGCTCCGGTAGTAGATCACGAAGTGGTCGGAACTCCACAGTCCGAGCGTGCCGACGGAAAAGTCTCGCTGCCGTGTCAGCTCCGGCAGTGCCGAGGGCAAGTTTCCCGTCTTTTCCTGGCGGAGATGGTCGGACATGTTGATCGTTACCGGCAGCATCTGAGCTAAAGATCTGGCGGCTTCATTATCGGCGAGGGTGGCGGTAACCTCGCCCCATTCGGAAGAAATCAGGATACGTTCTTGAGCCATTACGGGTCCACTCATTCCTAGTGTGATAGCGGCAGAGCCCAGCATTGTTTTCAGCATTAGCCCGTCTCTCCGTTCCGGTTTGTGGCACGGAATCTCACCCATGCCGGTCTTAGGTGGTTCGGCTGCCGCCTCAAGCGTAGCCGGTGGCGCCGAAACCAGTTTAGCTCCCTTTCTCGGCTGCAAGACTAGCGGCGGGAAAGAGAAAGATGATAGCGGTCGGTGCTCGTGTTCTGCTTGTTTGAGACGTCGATTTGCGCGGGTGAAGTTCGACCCCCCGCCAGTCTCGGTTCTATTATCGAACGCCCTTACGGTAGTCCTCGTCGGACACCTTCTCCATCCAAGTGACCGAGCTTCCATCAAGCGCCTCGGCCACTGCAAAATGCGTCATCGGCTCGCTGCTGGAAGCGCCATGCCAGTGCCGGATCAGCGGTGGGATCCATACGACGTCTCCCGGACCGACTTCCTGAACTGCCTCACCTTCCTTCTGGACCCAACCGCGCCCGCTCACAATGAACAGGGTTTGCCCGAGAGGATGGGTGTGCCATGCCGTGCGAGCACCAGCCGAGAAGGAGACGGTCGCTCCGCCAATGCGCGCAGGAGCGTCGGCTTGATAGCGGCCCGAGATCTGGACGCTACCTGTGAAGTACTCCTCCGGAGCTGACGCAGCACCAGTCCCTGCGGGAGTGATCGTAAGCTCTGCCTGAGGAGCGCTCACCTGAGTTGCTTTCCTGTTTTCGAGAACCTGCTTAAGGACAGGCACGGCGGACATAGCTTTCGGCCAGCCGGCGTAGAAAGCGACATGCGCCAGTACCTCCGAAGCTTCACCCTGCGACAAGCCGTTGTCCAGTGCGCGGTTGGCGTGGAAGGGTAGTTGCTCCGGCTGACCGACTGCGATCAGGGCTGACATCGTCACGAGGCTGCGATCGCGTGCCGACAGATCGGGTCGCTGCCAGAGCTCGCCGAAGAGGACGCGGTTGGTGAGATCGGCAAGTGCCGCTGCCGTCGGTGCGACCGTGGTGTTGACGGCGGCGCTACGGGCTGCCTCGGCTGCGGCTTCCAATTCGATGCGTGCCGCCTCGCTGTTCTTCAGGGGTGCAATCTGGCGCTCATCGAAGACCTTCTTGGTTTCCATCACGGCGGAGATTGCGTTCGGCCAGCCGGAGTAGAACGCGAGGTGTGTGATGAGCTCGCCGATCTCTCCAGCCTTCACGTCATTGTCCAGCGCTCGGCTCACATGAGCGGCGATCTGCGCAGTCTTGCCTGTGGACACGATCGCCGAAAGGGTGACGAGGCTTCGGTCGCGAGCCGGGAGTTCCGTTCGTTCCCAGACCTCACCGAACAGGACGCTATCAGTGAAGTGTCCGAGGCCTGGCGCGACGTCATAGACGGCAAGCGGGGCGATCCGTCTCCGTTCTTCCTGCGCCTCTACACCTGTGGCAGCGAGAGCCGAGATAGCGATTCCTGCGGCGAAGTTCTTCATCTTTGTTTTCCTCTACCTGTTTCAGAGTGGCGGGACCTTGTGGGAAAGGTCCTGTCGGACGATCTCGACGTGTTGGTCAGTTAGGCGAAACTTCACATGCGACTGGGCGTCTGACCCTTGGGGGCCGAATAGTCTTCTGCTCGCGTCAAAGTTCCTGAGCCGTTGGCCGGAAGAGGATCTCGTTGATCCCGACATCTTCGGGCTCGCTGATCGCGAAGGCTACCATCCGCGCGAATGTCTCGGCCGGCACACCGACCTGTCCCACATAATCCTGATTGGCTTTCTGCACGTCCCTCTCGCTGATGTGGTCGAGGAGTTCCGTCTTGACCGCTCCAGGAGAGATGATCGTGGTGCGGATGTTGTAGGGCGCCATCTCCTGCCGTAGCCCCTCCGACAGCGCCCTCACGGCGAACTTGGTCGCGGAATACACTGCCGAGCCGCCAAAAAGCTTGTGTCCGGCCACGGAGGAGAGATTGATGATGTGGCCCGACTTCTGCTCCTTCATGCGCGGTAGTGCTGCGGCAATGCCGTAAAGAACGCCCTTGAGGTTGACGTCGATCATCTGGTCCCACTCGTCGACCCTCAGCCTTTCCAGCGGCGAGAGCGGCATGACGCCGGCATTGTTGATGAGCACGTCGATTCGTCCGTAGGTCTCGACGGCGGTGCCGACCAGCTTGCGCAGGTCCTCCTGCTTCGTCACATCGGTCACGACAGCAGTGGCCTTGTAGCCGGCATCGGCGATCTCGGCCGCAAGTGCATCGATGCGGTCGGCGCGACGCGCGCCAAGAACTACGCTTGCGCCCTTGGCGGCAAGGTGACGGGCGGCCGCGGCGCCCATCCCGCTTGAGGCACCGGTGATAACGATGGTCTTGCCAGCAATGTTGTCGGTCATTTCAGGTCTCCCAATGAGAGTGTTTCAGTCGCATGGCGGCGACAGCGGCGACCTGCGCCACCGATAGCCGCTTAGGTGGAATGGCTTCGCCTATGCCAGATGCTGGCCGAAGAAGTCGGCGATCCGGTCGAACGGGATCTTGTCCATGCGATCGTAAAGATCGGTGTGGCTGGCGTTCGGGATGATCATCAGCTCTTTTGGTTCTGCTGCTGCGGCAAAGGCTGTTTCGCTGAAGTAGCGCGAGTGAGCGTTCTCGCCGTGGATGAGCAGGAGCGGGCGCGGCGAGATTTCCGCGATGTAGGTCAGGATCGGCATGTTCATAAACGACAGGGGCGTGGTCTGCGTCCAGGCATTGCCGGAGTTGACGGCGCGCGGATGGTAGCCGCGAGGCGTCATGTAGTAGTCGTGGTAGTCGACCAAGAACTGAGGCTCGCCACCCTTGAGTTCATTGTAGGGCGGCTGGTAGGCTGGCATGTTCTTTTCCGCGTCCGCCCAGCGCTGATGGCTCAACTGCTCCAGGGCCTCTCCGCGTTGCTCCGGCGTGACACTGTCGTTGTAGCCCTTGGACATGACTCTGGTCATGTCGTACATGGTGGTGGCCACCACGGCCTTGACACGCTTGTCGACGGCAACGGCATTGAGAGCCATTCCACCCCAGCCGCAAATGCCGATCACCCCGATCCGCTGACGGTCGATGTAGGGCTGCAGTCCGAGGTAATCCACCGCGGCACTGAAGTCTTCCGTGTTGATGTCCGGCGACGCGACATTGCGTGGCTTGCCACCGCTTTCGCCGGTAAAGGAAGGGTCGAACGCCAGCGCTGCAAAGCCCCGCTCGGCCATGGTCTGAGCGTACAATCCAGAAGATTGCTCCTTCACGGCACCGAAGGGGCCGCCAACGGCAAGAGCTGCCAATGGCTGGCCGCTGCGGTTCTTCGGCAGGTAGAGGTCGGCAATGAGCGTTATGCCGTAGCGGTTGTTAAACGGCACCTTCTGGTGATCAACCTTGTCGCTCTTCGGAAACACCTTGTCCCATTCAGAGGTCTGCGCGAAGGCTTGTGTCGCCGTCGCCGCTGGGATCATGCTCATCGCCGCGACGGCAAGGCCTGTTCCCTTCATGAGGTTGCGCCTGCTGGTGTTGCAGGTGTTGTCGGTCTCGATTTTCTTGCTCATGATAGGATCTCCGTTGCATTGAGGTCGTGGTTCATTGATGCACGGCTGAAGCCGGCTACGCGGACGACGGGGCAGCCACGGGGTGGCCCCGTAAAATCCGATCTGAAGAGAATTGTCTTGTTCAAGATGATCTCCTGGACAGACGCCATGCGGCGAAGGATGCAAGGGAAGAACCGCACAGAAGTGCAGCGCTGAGCGCGAAGGTCGACTGCCAACCCGCGGCGTCGAAGAGAAGCCCACCAAGAGACGCCCCGGCCGTGATGGCGAGCTGGATCACAGCGACCTGAAGTCCACCGCCTGCCTCAGCATCATCGGCAAGAACACGGCTCAGCCAGGTGCCCCAACTCACGGGCGCAGCGGTTCCCAGAAAGCCCCAGCCGACAAGCAACAGGGCGACGGGGGCCTGCGCGTCGCCGAGGGCGATCATCGTCAGAGCGATGCAGGCCATGAGGAACGGGATCGCTATCAGAATGCTGAACAGGCGATCGTTAAGCAGTCGGCTCACAACCCAGGTTCCCACGGCTCCTGCCAATCCCATTAAGAGAAGGACGAGCGAGAGGGTTTGGATGCCGAGGTAGGTTACTTGCTCCAGAAAAGGCCGCAGATAGGTGAAGAGCGCGAACTGCCCCATGAACAGCATCAGGATCGCCACCATGCCGATCGCGACGGGCAGACGCCACAGCAGCCGGAAGACGTTCGAGGATGCATGATCGCGCCGCGGCGGAAGCGATGGAAGGCTGGCCCACTGCCAGACAAGCGCGAGCAGCCCGACCGGCACGACGAGGAAGAACGCTCCGCGCCACCCGATATAGGATCCAAGCAGGCTTCCCAGAGGTGCGGAGACTGTGGCCGCGATGGCATTGCCAGCGTTGAGCAGGGCAAGTGCCTTCGGCACCTGGTCGTGAGAAACAAGACGCATCACGATCGACGTGGACATAGACCAGAAGCCGCCGATAGAAATGCCAAGCAGCGCTCTACCCAGCATCAGCAGAGAATAGGCGGGCGCAAAGGTGACTGCTATCCCAGACAGCATCAGGAATGTCGTCAAGCCGAGCACCACCACCCGCCGATCCAGCCGCCGCGTCAGTCCAGCTATGAAGAGGCTGGTGACAACCGCGAAAATGCCCGAGATGGAGATTGCCTGACCCGTGTTTCCTTCCGAAACGCCCAGGTCAGCGGCAATCGGCGTCAGCAGGCTCACGGGCATGAATTCCGATGCGATCAGCACGAAAACGCACAAAGTCATGGAAAACACGGCGCCCCACGCCGAGCGTCTGTCGTGAATGTTTTCGTTGTAGGTCAGGGTCATGTGCCTCAATCCCGGTGGCCATTCGGTTCTGATGAGGACAAGATAATGCTGACGGACTTTGCGGACTATCCGTGCTAATCCGCATGTACTTATCGAAATCCAATATCAATCGGGAGCCGGTGATGCAGCGCGAAGATTTAAGAGACCTGCTTTGGTTTCTGGAGGTGGCGAAGGAGCAGAGCTTCACTAAGGCTGCGGCGGCGCTTGGGACGTCGCAGTCAACGCTGAGCTACACGATCAAGCAATTGGAGGCGCGTCTGGGCGTCCGGCTCCTCACGAGGACCACGCGTAGCGTGGCGACGACGGAAGCGGGCGAGCGACTGTTGCAGTCCCTCGCTCCGCGATTTCAGGAGATCGAGGCGGATTTGGCAGCCCTGGTCGCATTCCGGGAAAAGCCGTCCGGCACCGTCCGTCTTACGTTGTCCGACCACGCCCTGCAGACGACGGTATGGCCGAAGCTGAGCCGCGTCCTCGTGGACTACCCCGACATCCGGGTGGAACTTTACAGCGATAATGGCATGCGCAACATCGTGGAGGAGCGCTTCGACGCAGGCGTGCGGCTTGGCGAAAGCGTCGACAAGGACATGATTGCGGTGCGGATCAGCCCGGACTGGCGTCTGCGCGCAGTGGCCTCGCCGGAATACTTGATCAAGTATGGCATCCCGACTGCGCCGCAAGATCTTGTTGGCCATGTCTGCATCAACATGCGCCAGGCGACGTGGGGCGGGTTCTATGCGTGGGAATTCGAAAAAGACGGCCGGGAGCTACGGGTAAGAGTCGACGGACAGCTCAGTTTTAACTCGTCGATCTCGCAGGTCGAGGCGGCGTTGGGGGGCTACGGGATCGCCTACGTCCCGGAGGATCTTGTTGAAGAACACGTCGCTGCGAGGAGACTCGAGGCTGTATTGGACGAATGGAGCCAGCCTTTCACCGGCTACCACCTGTACTATCCAAGCAGGCGCCAAATGTCTCCGGCCATGACCGTGATCGTCGACGCACTCCGGCATCGGAGCCAGTAGGCGATCGGCCCTTGAATTGACCGGAACCCCTTCCACAGGAAACTCACCCTGCGGCTCCACCTTCCAGGTGGCAGTAGGCGCATGGACCGTCGTTAGCGGTCCTTCTGACTTCTTGAACTCACTCGTTTTCCTGAGGGCCAATTGTGGCCCAAGGAGAACTCAAATGGGTATCGCACAATATGATCCTGCTGCACTGGGCCGCCCGGCATGGAACGCCGGCCGAAAGGTCGGCGTAAAGAAGCCTCTGAAGCAGCGGCAGATTTGGGCAATTCGTTTCTTCCTCGATAGCGAGGAGCGAATGCGAGACCGGGCGTTGTTCGATCTCGCGATCGACAGCAAGCTACGAGGCTGCGATCTCGTCAAGATCAAGATCGGAACCCTCGTCACGGGCCGGGAGATCCGAACCCGCGCCATGGTCATCCAGCAGAAAACCGGACGTCCTGTACAGTTCGAGATCACGGCTGACGTCAGGGCAAGCTTGCTTGCGTGGCTTGAACGTAGAGGCGGCACCATCGATGACTACGCCTTTCCCAGTAGGATCGGTCATGCCGATCATCTCAGCACTCGCCAATATGCCAGATTGGTCGATGAGTGGGTCACCGCGATTGGGCTACGGCGCGAAGATTACGGCACGCATTCGCTCCGCCGCACAAAGGCGGCGATAATCTACAAAGCGAGCGGCAACCTTCGTGCGATCCAGATCCTGCTCGGGCATACCAAGATCGAGAATACGGTCAGGTACCTGGGTGTGGACATGTAGGATGCGCTGGAGTTGGCGGAGCACACAGAGATTTGAAAATATGCGGCCCCGCGTCGAGCGGGGCCGTGCGTCTCGGCACAAGCAGCTATGCGCCGCCATTCCGGTCTTAGACCATCAAGCCGCAACTATCCGAAAGCTGCCGATCCCGCGTGCTTCCATAAGAACCTCCAGGCTCAAGCTTCCATCAGCCTGGAGGACAGGAACTCGATGAAGCGCTGGGTCTTGGCGGGAATGAGGCGAGTTTCGGTGACGGCGTAAATGCTGACCGCCGAGCCCTGCCACTCGGGCAGAATGCGTCGGAGCCGGCCGAAGGCCAAGTCCTCGGCGACGATCTTCTCGGGAAGCAGGGCGATGCCCTGATGGTTGACCGCCAGGGCTCGGATCATCCCGACGCTGTTGAGCGTGAAGCGGCCGCTAACGGCGACATCGACCTTGTTCATCCCCTGGTGCAGAGTCCAGGTCGGAACCCGCGGCATGCAGATGCATTCATGCTCCGCCAGTTCCGCCGGTGTTGCGGGCTCGCCTGACGCCTCGATATGGCCAGGAGACGCATAGAGGTGGCGCGAATGCCGCCCGATCAGGCGAGTGATCAGACTGGAATCTGCCAGTTTGCCTATGCGGATTGCAGTCTCCACGAGCTCACCGCTGATGAACGTGTTGTCGTGTCCTTCTTCTTCGATGAGTGATGCCGCCCTGACCCAGTCGGCCCCGAAGTAAACGCCGTCGCTTGGCAACAAATTCAGAAGTGATGCCCAGCATCTCCGGTAGTCCGCGGAACTATTGTTGATCCCGAGAACTCCGATTGCCGAAACGGCAGCAAATGAAGCCTGGTTGACGAAGTCCGGCCATGGCTGCCGTATGTCAAACTGCCAGTACGCCCGCGGTATCGAGCGCATTCTGCCAAGTGCATTTGGTTCAAGCCCGAGCAGTTTGAAGACGTGCCGATAGCAGTCCGGCAATTCCGCTCCGCGTGCGAATTCGTCCAGGACGGCAAGGGCTTCGACCGAGATGTCCAGCGCGGTGAGGCTGGTGATCCTGTCAAATGCCGGCAGCAGCCAGAACAGGCTCGTCGATCCGCTGCCAACGTCAAGCCAATCGCCGCTGGGGGCATGTTTTCGCATGACTGATAGAAGTTCTTCCGCGCCCTGCCCATGCTGAAACGGCTGATAGAAGTAGGACCTGTGGTATCGGCGAAAATACTCGAGGGAGCTCGGCTGCAAGGCGAGGCCCTCCAGGGACGTCACGCTCAGACTATGAAGTTTGTTGTCGAAACTACTCCCTTCTTCCTTCAGCCAGCCCGTCGGCTTTTTGTCTTTTCCCTTATAAGAATCGTTCATGGTATGGCGCCCTTGGAAGATGACCCGGACTTTCGGAGGAAGAAGAGCATCCTGGGTGAGGTCGCCGAGATGGGGTTCAGGTCGTAGTCTCCGTACGCTCCGATGCAGACAAGGGAAGACCCGCGCGCAAGGCCAAGGAACTGGCCTTTGTCGTATTTTCGGAAACCGATCTTTGCCGTAAAAGCGTCCGGAGCGGAGATGCCGTCAGCGGAGACGAAATCAAGTGTCAGCCGGAAGATGTCATTCGAGGCGTTGTCTTGCGTCCTCCAGCGCGATATTCGACGTCCGTTGCTGAAGCGCGTCCAATCATAGATTCTGATGCCGTCACGGCGGTCCGGCGTGAAGTAGTCGGGAAGGAGATTTCTGGCCGCTGTCGGTCCGACCCGGAAATTGGCGAGGTCGACGACAAGTCGCCCATCCGATTTGAGGTGCCGGGCGAAGCATGTCAGTGCCCGGGCGGCTGAGTCACGGCAAGTCAGCAGCTGGAAAGCTTCCCTTGGGACGATTATCAAATCAAAGCGGCGACCAAGGTCGAATTCCGACATGTCCCCAACAGCGGCCTTCAAGCGATGGCGCAGTCCAGCGTGTGCGGCCTGCTGCTCAAGAACCCTGATCATTTCCGGTTCACGGTCTACAGACCATATCCGGCAAGGTCTTCGGGCGATGTGCATGCTCACCCGGCCCGTCCCGCAAGGTATGTCAAGCACCGAGATTGCCCGGTTGCCCACGAGACCCGTGAGAAACCGCAAGTCGCTTCGGTCGTCGTATTCCTCGGTGAAAAAGGCTGCGCGCCTGTTATATTCTCCATTTCCGGCGGAAGTCATAACGCGCCATCGTGGCCGTTGCGGAAGTCCGGCCATAGCATCTGGATATTGCGCAGTACCTGCGAATGCACGACCCTCCCGTTGCTGACGAGGAGTCCTGCCTGGCTCACGGGATCCCGCTCTCCGTTGTGAAGCGCGCGGACCATATTCAACAGGTAAGGTATGCCGACTGTCCGGTCGCGGCGCTCGCCGTCACGGGAACCGTAGAGGGCAAACGATCGATTTTGATATGGATAACCCCGTCGACCTCGTAGCTGGGATTTTCATGCGACGTGAAACTGTGGAACGTCGGCAAGTAGCCAGCTCCGTAGCCGCACGTCACGTCGATGATCACACTACCCTTCCGCATACATGAAAGCATGGACCTGTCGATCATCGCAGGTGTGTCCACGGTGGAATCCAGTATAGCTCCCACAACGAGGTCAGCCTCTTTCAGCTCCTGCCGAAGATTTTCGGGAGTGTTGACAAGGGCGCGTACAGGCCGGTCGAGAGTCCCCTCGAAAAGGCGCAGCCGTTCGGCCGAAGTTCCGAGCACCGTTACGTCCGCCCCGAGAGCCAGCGCCGTCCGTGCGGCAGCGCCGCCGGACTTCCCATATCCTATCACGAGCACGCGCGGATTCGCCGCTCCAGGAGCGTGCCCTAGATATACTCCTCTTCCCCCAAGATGGCTTTGGAGGAAGTAAGCTCCGTATATTACTGCCATTTTGCCGGTCAGTTCGTTGTCGGAAACCGGCAGAGGGAAAAAGCCATCAGGAGTGCGGAAGTAGGTCAAACCGTAGATGTCGACCTGTTTTTCACAGAATGTCTCCGTCATCTCGCGGTCGTGCTCGAGATAGACGAAACAAGCGATTCTGCTTCCGGGTCTGAGGTATCGGTATTCTGTCGGATGTGGAGATTTGTACTTCACCACCAAATGCGCATTGCCGTAGCAATACCCAGTGTCATGCAGCGTTGCACCGGCAGCTTCGTACTCACTATCCTGAATGCCGATTCCGGTTCCCGCCCCCGATTCCACCAGAACGCGGCAGCCTGCCTCTGAAAGGAGTGAAACGTGATCGGGAACCAGGAGCATCCTGTGGTCTCCTGGCCACTTCTCTCCGACGACGGCAATGGTGGGCTCGCGATGCATCTTCATCAAATCTCCTGCGTCCATCTCAGGGCAGCTACGCCAGCTTCGGCAATCCAAAACGTTGCGGGGATTCCGCAGCTATCTGCGCAAGGTTTTCTTCTCCTCCCGTTCCCCAGGGAAAAAGAAATTCATCCGGAGAAGGGTTGGCGAAGTACATCATGGACTTTCGCTCCATGACGTGCGGGAGGCGGACGACCCGGTGATATACGGTCGGGTATCGCCCTCGGGACAGCTTCGTCATCAAGCTGCCGGAAAATGCGAGCAAACAATCGGCCGGGGGGCTGCAGCCGACGAAGCTGCTGCGATCGAGGCTAAGCTCAAGACCGTCGGCATCCGAAAGCAAAAGCGTGACGAGATTTGCGTCCTCGTGGCAATCCTGCAGGATGGACCGCGACATCAGTTCGGATGTGTAGTGATTGGTTTGCAGGAAGGATCCGTTCGCCGAGAAGCTATCCGGGAATGGCTTGTAAGGCACGGCGCGGCCAGGGCTGACAGACGAATGCAGCGTGTTCAGTAACCTAATGAATATTAGGTCGAGCGCCTGGAAACCAGCCCTTGAGGATTTCCGCCATTCCGTCTCGGCTTCTCCCTGGGCAAGTCCATGGATGATCCCTTCGTGCTTGATGCTGTAAGACAGGGACTCCATCAGATCGGGACGGTTCAGAGATTGAGAGTATTCAATTCCGACCGACCGGTAGCCTACCCTTGTCGTGCTGTCGACAAACGCTGCCTTTACTTCCGCGGGCTGCCGGAATAGCGCGACCGAAGCCTCCATCGCCTTGCGAATGACATTGCTGGTCGTCGGCTTCAGCCGAATGAGGCAGCAACCGTTCCTCCTAAAGGTCTCATCGAGTTCTCCGGCGTTATCCTCCATCGCCGCTTCTTCGATAGTCGCAAGTTTAACCTTCATGCGAATTCCCACCCTGTTTCGTTCGGAACCGTCCTTTGCGGAGGGCATCGGGGGAGCTCCTGGACGTGCATGTGGAAAGGACTGAAAGCTTGCTTCAGGACCGGGATGCACAATCTCGGCTGAGCCGCGCCGCACATGAACGCGTCGAATGCAGCCGTCCCCTTTTCCGGCCAAGTGTGTATAGAAACATGGCTTTCCATCAGGACGATCAACGACGACACGCCGTTCTCGGGGGTGAATAGGTGCGTATTCTTGAGGAGCACCTTGGCCCCGGCTGCCTTCGCGCAGCTCTCAAGGACTCCCTCGATAAAATCCTCGTCATCGAGGCGGGATGCCCCGTAGAGATCGGCGACAATGTGGGTTCCTAGTTTCGACAAGATTTATCCCCTATTGAGCCACTTCAGGCATTCGACTGCGCAGTTCCGGCTGTCGCTCTGCCAAGGCCAAAAGCTTCAACTCGTCGAACCAGCAAGCCGTCTCGTCGTATTCGGCGAGCAAAGGCTGCCGGGCGGCGGCAGGATCGCGGGCCTGTAGGAACTGCAGTTGGAGCATCCGTCTGCCCGCGAATTCAAGGATGCCGTCGATCTGCACTTTTCCAGGTGTGGCGGACATGATTGGACCGCGGACCGTGCGGGCCAACCCGGAAACCCGGCGGTACGCCTGCTGGAAGATTTGGAGCACTTCCACGAGTGGAATTTTGAAGTACTCGCTAGGTCCCGTGTCACGTTCGACGAACATGTAATACGGTACGCAGCCGGACCTGACGCTTTCGTTCCAGAGTTCGGCCCAGGCGTCTGGACTGTCATTGATGTGACGAAGAATGGGCGCTTGGGTGCGGATCACGGCTCCTGTAGAGCGGATCGCTTCAATAGCTTCGCCTACCGGCGAAGGTTTCATCTCGCGGGGATGATTGAAGTGGGCCATGAACGCCAGATGCCGGCCGCTGTCAACGACTTGTCGGAATAGCGAGAGCAAGTCCTTCGTGTCATCGTCGGAGATGAACCTGAAGGGCCAATAGGTCAGCGCCTTCGATCCAATCCGGATTGTCGAAACTGATGTCTCCTTTAGGATCGGCGTTATGAAACGCTCAAGGGAGCGGGAACTCATTACCATCGGATCGCCGCCGGTAATGAGCACGTCCGTGACTTCTGGATGGGTTTTCAGGTATTGAACGAGTTCGTCGGACTGCTTGGCTTGGAACCGCAAGCTAACATCGCCGACGAACTGCGGCCAACGGAAGCAGAACGTGCAGTAGGAATGGCAGGTCTGCCCGGCGCTGGGAAAGAACAGCACCGTTTCGCGGTACTTGTGCTGAATGCCGTCGACCGCTTCGTCGCCCATGGTTGGGACATTGTGCGTCATTTGGCCGGCCGGATGAGGATTGAGACCGCGCCTAATTTCGCCGACCGCGGCATTCAATTCTTCAAGGCTCCCTCCATCCATGGCACGGCCGACTATCCATAGATCACGTTCGGACAGCATCCCCGGTTGCGGAAACAACAGCTGGAACATAGGGTCGTTGGGAACGGAGTCCCAATCGATTAAGTTCTGCAGGACATAGTCATTCACGCGGAACGGGAGGACCTTGGTAGTCGCCAGGAATGTCCCCCGAAGGCTTTCGTTAAGGTTTTTCCAGTGTTCGGAAGCCTGAAATTGTGCCGCGGTGTACGCCCTGAATTTTGTAGGTGACCGAAACGACTCATTCATCGCCAACGCCCTTCGTGAGATCCATTCGGTCAAAGCTGGCCAGAGACATTGACTTGCTCGCTCATCCAGTCTCTTCCGAGCCAGTCAAGGTTTGGCGAAGTCGGGAGACCGAGCCTGCTCAGAATAGAGGCGGCAAAGTCGGGCGTGATCGGAAAAAGCGCGACGCTAAGGCTCGCCAGGGCCATGAACGCCATACGGGCTGCGGTCCGCTCAAGTGCCTCGTTCCCCTTGGAGGGAGCAGGAACATGGAGTGAAGTCGCGAAATAACGGTCGATCTTGTTCACGAACGTTTCGATTGTACGCGTTATCCGACGGATGTCTGGATAGGGAGCCTCGAAGTCGGCTCGGATTCCGTCGTTAAAGTACTTACAGGTCGCCAGCAGCTCAATTTCTGACGCTGACCACTGGCCGGGCCCCGGAAGCTCTGCACTTGTCACCCGGCGGATGACATGGCCGCCATTTCGCAGGGCCGACGCGAGCTCAGTTTCCCAGAAGTCGCTCTTCCACTTTTCGAAGGAACCGACCGTGAAATCCTCCGGTACGCCCTCGGGACGGCAGCGGCACAAGTAGAACCTGAAGGCCTCGGCATTCTCCGGCGTCACGAAGTCATTGATCCAGATGGCATGGTTTCGTGATGTCGACAGCTTGAGGCCATCAAGGGTGAGCATGCTGTTCGCGTACACTCTGCGCGGCAATAGTTGCTCTAAGTCGAGCGCCGCCAAAACAGCAGGGATGACGAGCAGCCTGCCAAAGGAATTGTCGGCCCCAAACAGGATGTTCAGCTCCGGGAGTTCCGACGGCTTGAGCTGGTACCACCGGGCTGGCTGCCCTCGACTTTCTCGGATGCTCTCCAGTGCAAGTAGGTGCCTCGGCACATACTCCATCACCACGTTGAACCGCTGGTCCTGAAATCCCGGGAGGGGAACATTGATGCCGTGCCCGTTCAGGTTCGTCACGCAGACTTCCGGCAATCCCCGCTCCAGCCAAGAGTCGACATACAGTCTTGAGTGAAGGGGAAAATGCTCCTGGGAAACAAAGGACTCGATTTTGCTGTGCAGGGATGCCAAGTTCAGGAAGAGGCGTTTAAGCGCTCTTTTTTCCAACGGTTTCCCGCCCAAATCGACCGGATTTCCAAGATCTGCGTCCAGAACCAGAGCGCCGCAATCCTCGCATTCCGTACCCGATGAATAGCCGCCACAATGCGGGCATTCCCCGTGTACGAACGCATCAACCACGAAGCGGCCCGTGTCCGGATCATAGGGAACGGAATGCTCCCGCTCGACAATCAGTCCTTTTTCGAACAGACGCTCGAAGACTTCCAGTACAACCGCCCGTCCCCGTTCGTCGGGTTCAGTTCCGATAAAGACATCTGGTTCTGCCTTGAGCCGGCTTAGGGATTCCCGGAACGACGATGTGTTCCTCTCCGCCAGATGGTAGTAGTCCATATTCGCCGCCTCGGCCGCGATACGGATGTGCTCCAGATGTCCGTGCGTGCCCTGGACAACGAAGGATGCGCGACCGGCGGCTTTGGCGATCCGGCTGAGAATATCGGCATAAAGGAACGGGCCTGCCGCGTGACCGATATGCATCCGGCCGTTCGGCGTAAGCATCGCGGGGACAATCATCACTTCACGATCAGAGTTGTTGCCCCTAGCCCCTGCCGTTTCCTCGAAATTCCTACGGCTGTGCCACCAGACTGTCTGCATGACGGCACCGCTGTCGAGCGCTTCGATTCGATGGCTTTGAAGCGGCTCAACCCGAACGCTCTCGCCTGTCAGAAGGAGGAAGTTCCCGCCATCCATATGAATCCGGACGCCGCCCGCAATCACGGTCCAGAACTCAATTTCCGTGTGGTTGTGGCGATGCGTCGAAGCGCCCGGGGTGAATTTCAGCAATCGAACCGAAACGTCTCCTCCTTCGGGAAAGGGGTTGTGTCTGATAATGCCTCCCTCGTATGTCGTTGGGACCTGACGGGCTTCGTTCCTAAGATCGATGATCTGCGGACTAGTCATTTTACGGCTCCCTCAAGATGAAAAATGGACGAACTGGCCAGGTATGCTGCTTGCTCGTGCGGCTGCTCGGACCGGTATCCTGCATCGAGCGCGTCCGCGACTACGCCCGCTCGCTCGGCCAGACCTGCCAACGTGTGCTCTGTGGGCCCCCGCGTCCGAAGAGAATGGTTCATCAGAAAGAGCCGTGGTCCAGTCAGGCCGCGGCGCGGACGGGCGGGAAAATCGAGCTCAACCTCAAAGGAGCCGTTTACCGGGATATCCCTATCCTGTGCTCCGAGGCCCAGCGGCCGGAGCAATTTGAGGTGGCGGTTATTGGTGAAGCCTGTGGCGCATACCAGCAAATCAAAGTCACAGATAGCCGGGGCGTGTCCGGATGCCTTGATCTCGAGACGAAGCCCGTCGGCATTCTTTCCGACCGAGACGATCTCGGTGTAGGAGCAAAGGCGCAATCGGTCACGGCCCCAGGTTCTGTCTTCAAAGACCAGCCCGTAAATGTCCCGCAGCACATCCTGCGTCACCGATGAGAAATTCGTGTTCTTAATGTCGCATAAGAAGCGGCGGCGTCCCTCGTCGGGAAGGCCGGCGAATTCGAGAGATCGGGGATAGGTGTAAAGGTCGTTTACGAACGGATTGTCGTCGGTCTGTGTGAAGAGATGGCGGCGGCCAATCACCGTGATCTCGGCCACGTCCGGCCTCCGCAGCAAGTAGCGCACGATTTCTCCTGCGCTCTGTCCGCCGCCGACAACCGCCACGCGCGCGTCCCGCTTCAGGCGGCCCTCATCGACGCAATGGAGGAAGCGGTTGGAATGCACGACCCTGTCCGTATCGACGGCCAGATTTTCCGGAATGTGTGGTTCGTGGCCCAGGCCCAATACGAGATCGTCCGTAACCGTTTCGGAGACGGACCCGGTCGCTGTATCACGGACGACGACGACAAACCTGGGCGTGCCTAACTGGTCGCCGCAGTATCGGATTCCTGTGACCTCCTTGCCGAAGGAGATTTGCCGATGAAACTTATGGCTTACCCAAACAAGATAGTCCGAGAAAAGCTTCCTTGAAGGATACAAGTTATTCGTGTGGATGTATTGATACAGCAGTTCCTTTTCGCGCAGAAACGAGAAAAACGTGAATGGGCTCGATGGATTCCGCAGAAACGCGAGGTCTTTGAAGAGCGAGACCTGCAGCGTTGAATCTTCGAATTCCAGCCCGGGGTGCCAGACAGCACTCTCGCGTCGCTCAATCACCTGAAGAACATCGAGCGTCCGGCTACGTCTCTCATCGAGACAGGTGAGGAGTGCAAGATTTGCCGGCCCGCTGCCGAGAAGCAGTATCTTTCGTCTTTGCATTGCTATCCCCAAGATTTTTGCTGGTTTTCAACTTCCCGGATGAACGCTCGACGATGCGTGCGTCCGGATCGCTTCTCAGGCGCAACAAGGTTGACATGGCCACCTCCGCAAGAGCCGGCTCGTGCGGGAGTATCGGCCCACGCAACCCCAGTCGCGGGAGGATTTCGATCGCAGCAACGACCGGTACTGCTGTAGCCAACGCCATGGCCGAAATAGGCTGGCCGGGTGCGGAGCGGATGACGGCCGTCCACTGGCCCGCTTGTCCCGTCGAGTCTTCAACATCGGCATTCACGACGACTTGGACTTCAGCACTCACGGATAAGTTGCGGTTGAGCAGGATCTCCATTGCATCACGGACTGCCATTCGCGAACTTCCGATCTCAACGGGGTCCTCGGAGACCAGTCCAAGGCGGTGAAGGGACCGGACACTCTCCACGAAACCCGGCCACCGAAGAGTGCGTTGACGCAACTCGGGGATTCCCGCCAGTGCCTCTTCGGCCGTGGACTTGAGCATCGCGTCGTCGTAGGCCTCGAGCAGGCCTACACCTTCTAGGAAAAGCGGAGCGGCAGTCTCAAACCGTTCCCGAGCAACGATCCGGCCGTCGATGCGTGCAAGCGCAGTTCGTTGCTCGACCGGCAGCCTTCTACCGAACGAGATTGCGTGGTTCAGCGGCGGCTCAGGCAGCGCAGGAATTCCGCCGCAATGAGTTGCCAGCCGTCGCAGGTCGCCGAATTCGGCGGCGATCAGGGACGATAAGGACTCGACGAAGCCTGGTTCAAGCCCTGCCCCAAGGAGCGCCACGGGTCCGTTTCGGTCGAGAGTTCGTATTGACGGGTCTTCTATATCCGGCCGCCCCACGCATATGATCGGCGTATTCATGCCTGCCGACCGCAGCGCTCTCGTGAGATGGTCGAAGATTCCCCTGCACTCCCGCCACGCCATGGCTAAGACGATTGAGCGAGCTCTCTGTGTCGCGTCCCCGACGTCAATTACGCTATCGAAACGTACGCACGTTTGGCTGGCCGACAGGATTTTTCGAGCGGCATTCAGCGCGGATTCCTGCTGGTCGACAACTGCAATCGGTCCTGCGTCTGCTAGCGCCAGTTGTAGAGCGATGGCACGCCCGATGGGACCGGCTCCGATAACGAAATGCTCCTGCTCCTCAAGCATCGGTCCTGCCCTCAACAAGACCTCTTTTATGGTCCGCGACAGATCGGTGACGAATTAAACTGTAGCCGAGTATGGCGAGAACGGTCTGCAGCAGCGCCAAGCTGGCCACGAGCCAGATCAGAGCGTCATAGCCGAGATGGACGCTGACGAGTCCTGCTACGAGCGGGAAGAAGTACAGGCCAACAAAATATGAAAGGCTAAAGATGATCTGGACGACGGTTCTTGCGTGGGTGGCTGCCACTCGGACCGCCTCGGCCTGAATGACCGGGTACGAAAGTCCGTATGTAACGCCTATAGCAAGCGAGGCCATCCCGTAGATCATAGCGTCGCCCGGGGCGAGGAGAAAACTCAGCAGCGAGACCACCATGCCGCCCAGAAGTAACGGCAATGTACGGTCTGCCGCACTCCGCGACACTTTGGATCCAATGGAGAACCGCGACCCAACAACACCCATCGCCCAACAGGCGAAGAATACCTCGTACGATAGGCCAGAAGCGCCGGCGAATGTTGCCTGGAAGTTGATGAGAGTGGTGTAGATGCTGGCCGACAAAAACACCAAGACAAAGAACAGCAAAGTCTTGCCTGTGAACAGCTTTGGGAGCTCGCGAACGATCGGGACATTCTTGGGAATGTCCGCCTTACCAACCCGGGCCGACAGGGACGATGCAATGATCGAAAGACATGAACCAAATAGCGCCGTCATCATTGCAAGGGCGAACATTTTCGCTAGCGGGGTGTCCGCCAGCTTTGAAAGAAGGCTGCTTAGTAGAGGTCCGCAAGTCAGCCCAAGAGTGCTGAACGCGGCGTAGATCATGAAGTTAAACGAACGGTCGCTGTCGTCCGACAGTGCCGATATGCAGATGGATCCCACAGTGAAGTGGAGTGCCCAGCCTCCCGATTGGAGTGCATATCCGATAAAGTACACGATCGGGAGGCGCGCGCCGGACAACTCGTTAAAGATCATGGTTGCACAGCCGGCCGCATAAAGGAGTCCTCCGACCGGGGCCAGTCGTCTAATTCCGAACCGCTGTGCCAGCGAGGGGCTGAAAAGTATAATTAGGATGGCAGCGGCTACTCCGCACGCCGAGATTGATCCGAAAAACACTTCGTCCCGGCCGATCGATAGCAGGTAAGCGGGCAGCAATGCAAAGATGCCCATTGAAAAGGAGAGCAAATACCTCTCTGCAATGAATAGCCGTTTTGGCCATGTCGTGGCCCATCGGTCCGCCGTCAGCTCGAAAGACATTTTCTTCCGTATCCGTTTGAGATTCGCTTGATCAACCCTCGCCCTAGACGTTGAGAAATGCCATTTTGGGTTGTATGTATATGGCCACTTCTTAGATTTTGATATGGCCATTCGAGGTTGTACTGTGCCGAGATCATGTCTGGTATTGCTGAGGATCGACCGGAACTCGGATGTTCCTCTTTACAAGCAGATCCAAGGCCAAATCCGGGACCACATCTTGGAAGGAAGGCTCAAGCCGGGGTGTCCCTTGCCTTCCGCTCGCACGCTGGCAAACGAGTGGGGGATTTCGCGAATCACGGCCGATGCGGCCTACAGCCATCTCCTGGCAGAGGGCTTCATACATCGTAGGGTGGGCTCCGGCTCTTACGTAGCCGAGAACATTCTCGACATTTCCTTGGCCGTTTCGGCGCGAAAGGCGGAAGCGGAAAGCAGCACTCCTCTTCTTTCTTCCCGCGGAAAAGCTCTTTCTCGACATTTGATCGGCGCACCTGGTACGCTCGTCACCGCGCCTTTCCAAAGCGGACTACCCGATCTAGGAACTCTTCCCGTTTTGTGGCGGCGGCTGATGGGCAGGCAGTTCAGCCGCATTGGACGTCACATGGCGGGTTACGGGGAACCTGCCGGTCTGGAAGAATTAAGACACGCCATTGCCGATCACATCACTTCACATCGGGGGGTCCGTTGCACGGCGGAACAGATCGTCATCACCAACGGGGCGCAGCAAGGCATCAATCTCTGTGCCCGCTTGCTGCTTGACCAAGGAGATAAGGCATGGGTCGAGGATCCTTGCTATCCTCCGGGCGTGGCAAGCCTGAAAGGTGCGGGTGCCAAGATCGTGCCAATCCCCGTGGACTCGGAAGGTTTGGCAGTAAGCGTTGGCCGGGAAAAGGCTACAGAGGCGAAACTCGCCTACATCACGCCGTCTCGGCAATACCCTCTCGGCGTTTCCATGAGCATGGCGCGACGGATGCAAATCCTGGAATGGGCGACTGAAAATGGCAGTTGGATCGTCGAAGACGACTACGACAGCGAATATCGGTATCACGGCCAACCGCTCGAATCATTGCAGGGGTTGGACAGAAGTGGCCGTGTGATCTATGTTGGCACCTTCAGCAAGGTTCTATTCCCGTCCCTCCGTATTGGGTACCTGGTTCTGCCTCATGATTTGGTGAGCCATTTCGTGGCAGCAAAGTCGATTTCGGACAGGCATGTTGCCAGCCTGGAACAGGCTGCGTTGGCTGAATTCCTCACGGAAGGGCACTTCACGGCGCACCTACGCAGAATGCGGAAAATCTACTCGGCACGGCAAAATTCGCTGCTTGAGGTAGCAGAGAAGTATTGGCAACAGTTCATGACTGTCGAACCTTCGTTCGGCGGCCTTTTCATGCTCGGCAAGCTTCGTAAGGGGCTCAATGATGTGGAAGCATCGAAACGCGCGGCCGAGCGCGGAGTGCGCCTCCGGCCGCTTTCGCCTCTTTATCTCGAGGAGCCTGCTCAGCACGGATTCCTGCTTGGGTTTGCAGCCTATTCGGAGAAGGAAATGGCTATTGCTGCTAAAAGGCTTCTCGAACCGACTTGAACGAGATACCAGTGTGCAACGCGACAAGACACGGCTCGGCGCGTTGAAGCATGTCGCGGCGCACGCGCGAGAGCACCCGCAACGGAGGTTGAGAGGCCATTGGCCGCCGGCGCTGTCCTAACGGCGGTCGTCCAGGAATTCGACTGCCCGCTTTTTGGGCATGTCGAGCAAGTCGTCGGGGCGCAGGCAGGAAACTTCCACTCACCACCCCATTGCAGCAACGGTGAAAAGCTATTTCACTACGACCAATTTTCATGGTTCGCGGCGCCGGCAGTTCCCTTCGATACATTATGCGATCTTTTTAGCCCAGAACGTGAACATCCTCGCAACAAGCCGTGCACGGGGGCTCGTGAAGAACGGCTCCCTTCGACCCAATCCTGACCTTCCCACTTCGCCAAAGAAAATCAGGAAAGGGTGTGGAAACTTGCCAGATGGCGCGCCCGTCGGAACGGCGTGATTGCGGCAAGGAGGGGACGTCGCCCCGCCTATGCGCGAGGCCTGCTCACTCTAGCGTCTGGTCGCTCCGCGGCCGTTGAATGGAAATCGCTACGAAGCCCACGGGCAGACTTTAACCCTCCGCGCCTTAGCATCATCTAAATTCACAGAATCACCACAGGACGGTGGTCGTCGAGCGAGTTTTCAGCAGCCTATTTCCGCCGCCTATTAATGTGTAACTTGGGAAGCTGCGGACATCAATTCCTCAGGATTCGGTGCCCTGAACGTATTGAGGCCAGCCTCCAGAACTTCAGTGAAGCTCCAGCGTACGATGCCCCCTCGGTCGATCAGGAACTGACCGACAAGCTGCCCCTGGCTGGAAGCCATCGCCTGCTGATCGGCTTCCGTAATCTCATATCCTTCCTTCTTGTTGAGAAACTCGTCCATTGCCATGACATCCATAGGCTCGGGCAACTCGCCCGGGAGATGAACCCGTATCGCCATGACCGTGTCCATCCCGACCTCGCGCAAGCCGAAAGCACGGTGCGAGGCCCGCTCCGGGTCGGATGCGGCGAGAAGATCGGGGGCCGGGTGGTAACGGAAATAGAGCCGCGCCCGCTCGACCGGCGTAATGACCACCGCCAGGCATTCGACGCCTTTCTCACGCAGGGCCGGCTTGAGTTGCGCCATCGCCGCGACATGGCGCCGGCAGAACGGACAGTGTAGGCCGCGAAACATACCGATCAATAACGGGTTACGGCCTCGAAAATCATCAAGCGCGATCTTGCCGTCGCGCGATATCGCATCGAGCACTATATTCGGGGCCTGGTCGCCCAGCTGCAGCGGGCGGGTACTCGTGGACATGGACTACCTCCTCGCCCCGGATCAGTCAGGAAAAGGCAGCACACCCAGCTTCGGCGTTGAGCCTATCCTGGGGGGCGCAAAACTTCCTGCGCCAGAGCAAAAATAGCGTTCGGCCTCTGCCCTATTGTCGAGGTCGTGATTACGCGCTGCAAGCCCCATCATAACACGAAAAAAGCATCCGCGGGTCGCCCGCTAGCCGTCTCGCGCGCCGCCGGTAAACTGTGGGTCGTCTCATCCGTGCCATGGGGCGATACAGCGGCGAGGCCGACTTGGATCTTCCACATACGCACGTCCTTGCGGTGTTGAACGTGTTGAAACTTGGGCGGCCACGATGTGACCGGACACGAAATGTGGTGAATGACCCCAGACCAGCGCACGCCCGAATGCTCTTACGCTGAAGGTCAGGTTCCCGACTTCGTTTAGGACGTTCAGTCTGCAACGACCAAGGTCGTCAACGGGGTCGGATCGCCACACTCGCAATGTCAGACGATGGCGCTGCCTGCGCGTTCCGATCGGAAGGCAGAAAACCACCCGCTCGAGACGATCGGCGCTTGCCCACGCGACACAGCGGCAAGCCGACTGCGAATCCCTCGCCTTGAACGGATTTGAACTGCCGCCACGCAGAGAAGTCGCGCACGCGTTCAAAGCCACAAGCGGCGGGCTGGTGGGTCGCTGGGCCGGAATGAAGGCCCTGGAAAAACATCACACGGTCACCGTGACTCCTGCACCAGGAATTCTACCTGCCGACGTTTTGCTCGCCTTCCGATTTGCGGTATCAATGAACCTTCTGATCGCTCAGGGCGCGGAAAGGACGGGAAAGGTGAAAATTGCAGCTGTGTCGAAGCCTGACGTTTCGGCGGTCTACGCCGTCGACCTGAGACAGCGGCCAGTGCCACAGTCCGATGCGGCGCGCGAGAAGTCCGCACTTCTCCAGCTCGCCGGGCGCATGCACGACGCGCCCGGAGAGTTGCTCCCGAAGTTCGTCGAACTCGCCATGGAACTGACCGGCGGGATTTCGGCGGGCATCAGTCTTCTGGAAGAGACCGAGCCATCCCCAGTATTCCGGTGGCATCATCTGACCGGAATTCTGTCGCCGTTCGACAGAGCCACGACGCCCCGCGATTTCTCGCCGTGCGGTGTTACGCTGGACCGCAACGCGCCGACACTCGCCGTTCATCCAGAACGCGTCTACGAGTGGATCCCGCGGGACCTGTCGCTACCGGAGGTCCTGCTCGTTCCCCTTTACATCGGAAGGACGGAACCACTTGGGACACTCTGGATCGTCGCCGATGGAATCGGACATTTCCACGGCCGCCACGCAGCGACGATGCAGGAACTTGCGAGCTTCATCGGCATAGCGCTGAAGATGGTCCGGTCCGAACAGGAACTCTCTTACGCGCTTGAACAACAGGAACTGCTCACCAGGGAGATGAGCCACAGGCTCAAGAATCTTTTCGCAATCATCGGCGGCATGATCCGGATGAGCTCCCGCGGTACGGACAACAAGGATGACCTGATCGCGATGCTGTCCGGCCGGCTGCGCGCGCTCGCTGCCGCCCACTCTTTGGTGAGGCGTTCTTTCAGCGACGTTGAGGGGGCGGCCTCCGGTCTGGCCGAATTGCTGAGCATCATCGTCGAACCGCACGAGGCTGCGACGCTTGAACGGAACCGAAGGTTTTCTCTCGACGGGCCAGCTGTTCGATGCGGAGAGCAGGCGGTCAATGGGCTCGCGCTCGTCTTCCACGAACTGGCGACCAATGCTGCCAAATACGGCGGTCTTTGCGGCGACAGTGGCGGAGTGGACATTGTCTGGCAGATCGAAGGCGAACACCTTGTCATCACATGGAAGGAACACGGTGGGCCGCAAATACACTCCTCCCCCGGGTCGAAGGGCTTCGGCAGCGCGTTGGTAGAAGCCACTGTGGTCCGCCAATTCGGCGGCACTCTGAGCCATGATTGGCGGCTGGATGGTCTCACAGTGAACATCGTCATCCCACTTTCCGGTCTAGGGCCTGTTGAGATTCACCGCGAGTTGATGAAGGCGTTGCAAACATAAATCATTGATGAAAAGTTGCGATTTGAGTTTGCAGAAGAAACTCTCGATCAGATGCCGCCACTTGTAGACCTCTTGATCGATCGCGATGGGATGTTTGCGTTGTGGGCGTTGCGAGATGACGATCCGCGCGCCGCATTCCTGCATCTCTTCGATGATCCAGTTGGCGTCGAAAGCCTTGTCGGCGAGGATGGCCCCGAAATCGAGGCCGTCGATAAGTGGCGCGACTCCGACCGTGTTGTAGCGCTCGCCCGGCAGGAGATGAAAGCGCACGAGGTCGCCCAGCGCATCGGTTAAAGCGAGGATGCACCTCCCTGATGAACCAACTCCCGGGAGGCTCTAAGCCTGATGATGTGTGCGTTAGGTGCGGCAATTCCAGTCGATACATTATGCGATCTTCTTAGCGCAGAACGTGAACATCTTCGCAACAAGTCGCGCACAGGGCTCGTGAAGAATGGCTCCCTTCGAACCCGAAGCAGGCGTGCGACCCGGACAAATGAGCGTCCGCGACGGGATGGAGAAAGTCGCATAGCACTTGTGCTGTTACCGGCCGTCAATTGCCTTCAAACGACTTTGCAGAAACGCCTTCACTTCGCCCTGTGCCGCCATAGCGGCGGCATCGTTATGTTGGACGCTCGGCCGTACTCGACGCAGCCATCCGCATAGGTAAAGGGTTTTCCAGTCGGCGCATTGACAAGCTGTGCCTCTTCCTCCCGGCGCAGGCCGCGCGGGCAGTTTCGCGACGGCTGCCAGTCGGATCGGCAACGCGCGCCGGGCTGCGCGGATTGTCAAAGGCATGCAGTGCCCCGGGATACACGGTCATTTGAACATCGTGAACAACGCCGCCGAAGTTGCCGCGGCGCACCCTCAAGGCGGTCGGCAACAGCTTCGATCATATGAAAGGTTCTAGTTTCAGAACTAGGCGCAGACATAGAACCTCACTTCGGCTCACAACGTCCGCTACCGATATCCGACCGCAAACCCCTCCAACCGGGTCTCGTTGCCGCTTACCTTGGAACAAGGAGGATCCGACCGCGGCCGCGACAACATCATTGACATCGTCAGGTCACTGAAAAGGAACATCCCCTTCGTTTTGCGAGGGGCATGCGCTGACCATTTCTAGCGCGGGGCTTCTAGAATTCGCCGCATTCGAGCCGATGCTCGCCGAAGAAGGATTCTCCACAGTGGCGGAGTAGCCAAGCCTTGGGGAAACTGCCGCTGCCAGAAGAAGTTCACGTTGATGGACATTCCACTGACCACAGTGACCTGGTGGAACCAACCAACGGGTATGTACAGGGCCTCACCCGGCTTCAAGTAGACTTCGAATCCAGAGGCTTTTCTTGCCTCGGGGAAACGCTCATAGTCGGGCATGTTCGGATCGAATCGACAATGTGTGCGGCCTGGGATCTGATAGAGCCGTTTCGCCTGTGACGGCGGGAAGAGGAGGAAGTGCTTACTGCCGGCAATTTGAGCATTGCAGTTCGGCGTCACGTCGGAATGCAGCCCAGATGAGGTTCCTAGAACACCGAGCCAGAAAATTATGTCGATCGGATAAACGTCATACCAGGTGGGGATGCAAACATCACCCATCATAACCTTCGATAATTGAGGGAGTTTTGCGTCCAGATAGTATGATGCCTCAAAACGGCAGTCTTCTATGGCGCTCGTAATTCGACCGGGATCGGTCCACTGAGCCAGGATTGCCTGAACGTCTGGTGCCTCTGCGGTCTCCGTCACCCAGTCGACGTAGTCCGCGAATGATATGCGCCCGCCTTGGGCTAGATTTTGATAGATGTTACGAGGGCTCCCGGCCGTCTCGCGGAGTGAGACTTCCACTGCGCCAGCAACCCTCTTCAAATAGCCGGGCGTCCACCTTTCGAGAGCCGGCCATTCCGTCGTCAGTCCATGCACCACACAGGGGCGTCGCCGAAATCGTGACGGCTTGAATTCACTCGCGGAAAGCCTTGGCACTGCGGCGATTTCCAAGGCGGGCGCTCATTTTTTCGGAGTTTCGAACTGCTCGAATGACGGAGGTTTATCGCAGGTCCAAAGACTATGTCCCTGCGTCTCCAGCAATCGGTCCCAGACCTGAAGGTCGCGAATTGACTCTCGTTTGAGTGGTAGGGTTCGCTTGCCGCTTGGAGACTGAGTGCCTTCGTACATTTTGCCCGCAAGCTCGAGAACACCGGCTAAAAGAAGCTGCTCCCTCTCATCCAGATTGGTACTAGCCCAACTCGATAGACGCTCCGTTAGCCTTTTTACGTCATCATGAGTAAGCTGCTGGGATTCCATGATCTATCTCCTTAATTCGCAAGGAAGTTACTGAAGTAACGCACTGGCATTTCAAGGATTCGGGTGCTTTGAGAGCCTAGACGAAACCACCCGCAGCCAGTATTCATAACCGATATTCACGATCGTCACAATGTTCGCGTGCATTCTACAAGCTTCCGGAGGCTTGCAATGAAGCGATTTTTGCGATGCCCGGGTTTCTTCGTCTTGCGGACTCCGGCCCTCGCTTGGAACGTCGTCGACCTATGGGGAAAAGACCTTGTAGCCTATGACGCGTGGCGTGATGCGGGAGATATCGATGCGGCTCTCAAACAAGATCGCGAGGCCCTTCAAGCACGGTTGCGAAAGGTTGCCAGACGCGCCGATGTCAGCGCGGCGATCCAAGTCGCCTCGCCCAGCTTCTCGCGAGATCTCGGCGCATGGTTGCACGACAAATCTTCGGCGCCCGGTAAAGTCGAAAGAACCCTCCTGCGCTATTTCACCCGAATGGCAAGCCGGGCTACGCCATTCGGTTTGTTCGCAGGCGTTGGTGTCGGGACGGTCGCTGACACGACATTTCTCGAAATTCCGAAACGGAAGCATCATCGTCCAACGGTGCAGCTAGATGTCGGATATGTGATGCAGTTGGCTGCCGAACTGTCGGCGGAGCCGGAGTTGCGCAAGGCCCTTCGATTTCGTGCTGCAACCGACCTGTATCGTGTTGCCGACCGCCTGCGCTACGTGGAAACACGAATGGTCGCCAACCGGCGCACATACAAGCAGGTGGATGTCGAGCCGACGCCGTTTCTCCTTTCAGCATTGCGCGCGGCTGGCACTCCGCAGGGGGCAACGATAGAGAAAATTGCAGACGCGGTTTGTGCAGTATCCAACGATGTGGATTTTGATGACGCGGTCCGGTTTGCAGAGTATCTATGCGATGCCGGCCTGCTAGTGTCGCCGTTGTGTGTTGTCGCGACGGGAGCGGATCCCGCGCACAGTTTGGCGCAGACGCTAGGCAAATATCCTGCGGGTCGCGCCGGTCACGACGCGATCCAAAGAGCCATTGATGCCCTCCAAACACCTAGCCGTGATGGATTCCGTGGTCTTCACAGCCGAATGGCGCGGGCAAAGAGCGCGCTGGCCTCGCTGCCCGTGGAAGTCGATCATGCGCGCCTTTTTCGGACCACGCTCTGTTGGTATGGGCGATATACCACCATCTCTCGTACGCTCGCCGAGCAAATTGCATCTGGTGCCCAGTTACTCATTTCGATTGCCGATAGCAGAGCGCTTCCGTCCATGGAGGAGTTCCGCCGACGCTTTGAAGCGAAGTACGGGGGCGAACCTCGACCCCTCCTCGAAGTTATTGATCCGGACATTGGCATCGGCTTCGGATCGAATTCGTCGGCCAGTGTACCCCTTCTCGACGGTTGGCCTTCTCGCACATTAGAAAGCGTTACGTCGTCCTGGACCAGCAGGGACGACCACCTGTTGAAAGTTCTTTATAGAGCACTGAAGTCCAACACCTTAGCCATTGAACTGAACGACAGTGATATTGCTAGCCTTGCGCCGCGAACTCCGCGAACGGTTCCGAGCGGACTTGATGCTTTGGTCGTGATATCCGGCAGCAGCGATAGCAATACACATCGGATCTTCTTCCGCCGAGTAGTGGGGCCTACATGCTCACGATTGCTGGGACGCTTCGCGGCGGCAGACGCCGGCCTCGAAGCGCAACTGCAAGCCGCTCTGCGGCAGGAGCAGGGATCGAATGACAATGCAGTTCACGCCGAAATTGTTCATCTCCCACAAGGAAATGCTGGCAACGTAATTTGCCGACCCGTACTTCGAGACTATGAGATTCCCATTGCCGACGCTTCTGGCGCTCCTCCAGAGCGGCAGATACCCTTGACCGATCTTAGAGTTCAACTCATTGACGGTAGGGTCCAACTCTTCTCGGAGCGACTTGCCCGTCGGGTTATTCCGCACCTCGCTTGCGCGCATGCCTACAATCGCAGCGAGCTCGCCGCCTACAGATTTCTTGTCGAGATCGGTCAGGATGGAATGGACCAGGACTACTCGTTTTCCTGGGGAGCCTTGGCCTCTGCACCCTTTCTGCCGCGACTAAGCCACGGATGTTCGATTCTGTCCCTGGCTCGGTGGAATTTTTCGGTTCAAGAGATCGATCAATTTTCTCAATCATCCGGGGCGGCGTGTTTCGCGAAGCTGCAGGCCTGGAGATCACAAAACAGCCTGCCGAGATACGTCAGCTTGGATGAGGGCGATCAATCGCTGTTTGTCGACCTAGAAAACGTATTGTCAGTCCAAAGTCTTGTGCAGGCAGCGAGGGACAAGCACCGCTTTACGCTCAGCGAATGGTATCCGCCCAAAGCGGAACTTGTCGTTTCGGATGGCCGAAACCGTTATGCGCATGAACTCGTGGTGCCGTTGATTAAGGTCTCCGGCGAACCGTCCACATCCGTTGCGGACAAAGGCCCCAGTCGTCAGCATCGAGCCGTTGCGCCGAGCTACGCGGAATACACAGGGGACGATTGGCTCTATTTCAAGCTGTTTTGCGCCGAATATGCCCGAGACCGGGTGTTGACCGATCTGCTCGGTCCCTGCATTGGCGACTTGAAGGTATCTCGCCTGATCGATCAATGGTTTTACATCCGGTACGATCAACCAGCTCCGCATATCAGGCTTCGGATCAGGGTCGGACCGGATTCGTATCGCCGAGAAGCTCTATTGGCAAAAATTGTCTCACTCGCAAACTCCTCCTCTGACCTCATTACGAGTGTTGCAACGACGCGTTACAAGCCGGAGGTCACGCGTTATGGCGGCGGTCTCGGTGTGGCGGTTTGTGAGAAAATGTTCGAAGCTGACAGTCGCACTGCCATAGAATTATTGAGCTTCTATCGGGAGGATCAGGACGCGATCTGGAAGCTAACGCTGTTCGGAGTAATGGCTTTGCTGAACGATCTTCGGTTCGATGATCGGCAGAAGGAGCGTTTGATGCGGCAACATCGTGACCGACAGATTGCCTCGCTCGACGCCGACAGTCGGAACCATATGCGCCGGATACGTCGGTCGCGCCGGCAGGAGGTATCCGCGATTCTCACCGGTTCGCGGAATGACATGCGGTTCGGTATCGACGCAATCGACCGCAGATCGGCTCTAAACGGAGCGCTGGTCTGCGAGCTTGATCAGTTGTTGACTGACGGACAATTGGCAACATCCTTCGATGCGATCGGCATCAGCCTGATCCACATGTGGACCAATCGCATGACGCGATATTCGATTAATCTTCAGGAAGCGGTCATATGTGACCTGCTACTGCAATATCTTGAGGAAGCCACTCACCGGCGTGAAATGAAGAACTCCAGCTGAATGTCTTACGATTGTCGTGCGAGATCGCGCTGCGCCGGGCACTTTGCTTCCCTTGTTGTTTTCGCGGAGGAACTCGACGATGGCTTTGTAAAGCGCCCGAAGCGTCCACTCGCTCAACTAGATCCAAGAACTAGGGCGTCGAGTGCACGTCGCCGACTGAAGTCGCGCCGGATCAGTAGCTAAGCAGTTTGCTGGACATTATTGAACACATGGAAGGACATATCGGCTGTGTCCGGATCCCCCCCATGATAGTCAACAAGATGAATTCCGTTCCAAGCCAGATCAGAATCTCTCAGGACGTTGAACTGACCGCTTACCTGTGCAACTCGCTCCAGTTCGTCGAAGAGATTGGCAGTAAATTGAACGTTGACGGATAAATCTGGATTAAGCGTCACTCGAACGACTAACTCGCCTGTTACATCACCTGCATTACCTTTTCTGACTACCTCGCCGGTGAGTGCTGCCGGATCAAGCAAGACGCTATCCGAAAAAGCCTTGTGGTCCCATAGGTCTTTCTTTGTCAGCTTAAAGTCCTTGACGTGTAATTCGCATTTGACTGTGATTTCCCGTTTAAACTCCGGGGGCACACCGGCCACAATCATAGGTTCCAGCAGGATGTCTGGGCCAACATCGTGCATGTGATCCGCGCCGTCGCTTTCCTTGTGTTTGAGGTGGCAAATTGACCAAAATACGATATCACCATCATTGCAAGGCTCGTGGATGTTAAACTTAATGTCCGTATGAACGTCGTGCGGCCAACTAGCATCCTCCTCGGGCCGAAATTTTCGTACATAACCATCAAACGGCGAAAATTCGGTTGGGCCGACCACGCCTTTCTTCTCATCCCGATGAGGCGGAATGATAATGGCCCGCGATGGCCTTTCGACCTGGCCAACAAGCAAACTTGGTTGTGTACTAGTAACGACGTATTCAATTAATTCACCAAATGTGCTGTTTATTAGGGATCCCTCATTAGTTATATCAGCAATAAATGGGCCTCCTTCACGAGAAACGGACAACCTATGGGACTCTGGAATACCCAACGCAAAATTGAACCGCCAATAAGGATGGTGCCAATGATCCAGATTGCACGACAAACCCTTACTAAAGATGCGCGGATGAATCCAACCGTCGTCATTTATGAACCACGACTGTTGAATGTGATAAGCTCCGATGCGAGCGTATACTGCGAGATGAAGATGTTTAGTACCACTGACTAGTATCTCGTCGTTCAGAATATAGCGGTCACCTGAGGGAGTCGAAAATTTTACAAGATGATGTGGCCCGGCGATCGGATTGAGATTTTCGCCGAAGTCTTCCGTATCCCAGGTAATTTGATCGTTATATGGACCGCACCCAACTCCTACCACGGACGAAAATCCGCCCCAGAACTCGTCTTTGACGTATTTAACGCGGATAACCGGTAGGCTCAATTTGTTGAACATCTTCTGGCCACGAAAGAATCCGTCCACCAAGCACAAACCTTCGGTGCCGAAAACCCCGTAGTCAAAGAACCAATTTCCCCACTTGCAATGACCGTTGCTTGTCTCGCCCAACTGGATCTCCCCCACCTGGTCAATTAGAACAACTATTGCGCCTGCCGTTTACCGCACGGGCTCCCCGGTTCATCGCAAGGAAAGGCGACGTACATCAGGCTCTGAGCTCGCAAATCCACCATTGCCGAATATTGTACCGGAAGTTCGCGAGTTGGATCATTCTTTTCGGTAAATATCACCAACATGCATCGGGTTGAGGCACCCGTCGCAAACGCATCAGCTCGAACCTGGAGGATTGCATGGGCATCCATGCCATCAACCTTGCCGTTGAGCTGCGGAGAGTTCCGCGCAACCGATATCGCTTGTGCCATTTCAATCGGAGACTCAGGATACTCATGTGGCGCTTTCACAGCCACCGCAGTGACTTCCAAGTCGTCCAAGCAGACTTCGATGATACGATTGGCCGAGTAACTGAAGAAGTGGGCTCGCACTCGGCGAGTTGCTACCTGAGAGCGTTCGCTCACGACATTGCAGCCAAGCACCTCCCATCTCCCCGTCAGCAATTTTGAAACTTCGGGGTGGGCGAGGGCCGCGTCGATGTTACGACGTCGCGTCCGCAGGCTACAATAATGCGGGGATGAAAAGGTCTCGACTGGCGTGATGCTAGTTGCCTCGAGAATACGAGGCGGCCAACCAGCTTTCAGATCAATGTTGTCAATATTTCGGCTTGGGTTGGGTTCATGGTTAAGTGCATCAGCCCGATCAAGAGGAATCCACGAGAATGCGGCGGGAATCGCTCCAGGCCGCGGCCTGCCACGATCAATCTCCGTCGTCATGAGCAGGCCCCCCTATGGGCTTGTTTTTCTACCCCGTGAAGCAATAAAGATAACATGTAATTATAATTTAGCTACTGTTTTGCGCGAATTATCTGCATTTTTTGTAGTCTGAAATAGTATGATGCTGAAATTCCTAAACTAATATTGCCATGCCCGTGTGATCTTAGACTCGAGATGCCGGTTCTCAATCATGTACTTCGCGAAGAAAGCCGAGAAATCATTGTTTTTGCGGGATATTTGTAATGTTCTTAAAGACCGTAAACTGGCGTCAGCCTCGTTCCCCGGTCGACCTCTGCTCAAATTCGGATGGAACGGGTCAGTTCCAGCGGGTCATCGTCGCCAAGATCGTCGATCTCATCGTTTCCCGCGCCGTCCAGACGATGCTTGATCGCCAGCGTATAGTTCGTCCAGAGCGCGTTGCCATCGTTGAGTTCAAGGTCAGTCAAGGCCAGCAGCGAGGCTCGAACAAGCGTCTTGCTGGAGGTTTTCGGGTACGCCTCCGCACGAACGCCTAAAGGTCGTCGTCGGAACGGCGTGGCTCCTTCGACCAAGGCTTCGTGGGCGTTTCTCCGCATATTGACCCCCCTTTGCTGGTGGCGCATGGTTGCAGCCAAACGGCGACAAGAAACGGTGGCACTGTCATTTGGCATTTAATTATGAGAATTCTGCGCCAGTGATTTCAACGGGTTGCCATGGCACTTAATTTGATGGGGTGGAGCGGCCTCCCGACGGCGTCTAGCATCGCTGTTGTGAGAAACATGGGAAAGGAGCCACTCCATGAACCAGATTGTTACAATCGGACTCGACCTTGCCAAGAATATCTTCCAGGTTCACGGCATCGACGCATGCCGCAAGGTAGTCGTCCGTAAGCCATTGCGCCGCGGCGAGGTGATGAAATTCTTCGCGAGCCTTCACCCCTGCCTCATCGGCATCGAGGCATGTGCGACGGCTCATCATTGGGGCCGGGAATTGGGCAAGCTCGGCCACACGGTTCGGCTGATGCCGCCAGCCTACGTGAAAGCCTACGTCAAGCGCGGCAAGACTGATGCGGCTGATGCGGAGGCGATCTGCGAGGCCGTGACACGACCGACCATGCGTTTCGTCGCGGTCAAGAGCATGAAACAGCAAGGCGTTCTGATGCTGCATAAAACCCGCGACCTGTTGGTCCGCCAGCGCACCATGTTGATCAACGCCCTACGCGGACACCTCGCTGAATTCGGCATCATCGCCGCGCAAGGGGCCGCCGGCGTGAAAGCGGCGATCGAGGCTTTTCATGCGATGCAAGACAGCCTGCCCACATTGGCGCGCAAGGCGCTGCATGGATTGATCAAACAAATGCGCATCGTGGCCAGCGAAATCGACAAGATCGAAACGCAGATCTTGACCTGGCATCGGAATAATGCGGCAAGCCGGCGGCTGGCTGTCATCCCCGGCATCGGGCCGATCACGGCAAGCGCTATTGTGGCGGCGGCACCCGATGCAACACTGTTTTCCTCGGGCCGCTCCTTCGCGGCGTGGCTTGGTCTAACGCCGCGCTCGCATAGCAGTGGCGGCAAGGAGAAACTTGTCGGCATCAGCAAACAGGGCGATGGCTATATTCGGCGCCTGCTTGTTATCGGCGCCACGGCGGTGATCCGTCGAGCACGGCAGGACAGTGCCAGCAAAAATTGGGCGGCCAAGCTGCTCACCCGCAAGCCGGCCCGGCTGGTCTCGGTGGCCCTGGCCAACAAGACAGCGCGTATTGCCTGGGCATTGCTGGCACGCAACCAAGCCTATACCGCTGACGTTGGTGCTGCATAATCGAATCGTCCGTTTAGCAAACTCGAATAGGAACGCTGGACGGTAGTGAGCGCGACGAACAGCCCACCTTTTCTTTGCTGATTGAGACCGCGAGATAAGCTCCTTCATCGACAGGAGTGGAACGGGATGGTTGGAGATCGCGCTGATGCCAAATGTTCATCGTGCCCATGCGAGAGATCATAGCGGCAATGGCAAAAATTGGCAAGAACAGCCAGCAACGATGTAAGGAGGCGATAAACGGAGCGCTGGTTCCCGTTGATGCATTATGCGATTTTCACAGCACAGAGCGGGAACATTCGAAATCAGTTTCGCCCGTAGCCCGGCCAGTTCGGCGATCCTTAGCCGCCAGCGGCTGCCCTCTCATCTCGTTGCGCGGTCACTTTTCTCCCGAACCTGCTGCGCGAGGAGGAACTGGGGTTTGATGTCGGCTTCAGGATTCAAGGACCGGAGCCGCCTCGTTGTGCTGCAGTTCAAGCTTGGCACTTCTCAAGCAAGGCGACCGACGCAGCCACCTTCGCGCGCTTTTCTTCGAGCGGCTGGGATTTGTCCGGGGGGGCCGTTGTCGACGTCGAGGCGAATTCCGACGTTTCTGAGGCGCTCGGCCATCGCCGCCCCCATCCGACTTAGTCCGATAGAGCGGACCCATCTTCGTTCTAACGCTTGAGCACTGTCTGTTGCATTTTAGCGCAAGCTTATTGCCTCGGAGGGCCCTGACCGTTTAGTTCTCCTCAATGACATGTTGACAGACGCGTCGCCGAGACCATCTCATGCCGGAACGGCGTCGCGTCGCGGCCGCGCATTTTGTTAGCGGAACTTGAGAAGGCGCCAGCTGCGGCTTCAGAACCGGTGAGGCCAAACCACTTCGTGAGTCGGCGATCAGGACACGCCCCGCAGAGAAAACTGACGTGATCGGGAGCAAGTCGAAGGAATGTTGAACAGAAACCAGCTCTCGGATCTCGCGATCTTTCTCGTGATTGTCAAATATCGGAGCTTTCGAAAAGCCGCTGACCATCTGGACGTAACGGTCTCGGCACTCAGTCACCGTATGAAAATCCTCGAGGAGCGACTTGGTGTACGACTTCTCAATCGTACAAGCCGCAGCGTCGCTCCAACTGTTGCGGGGGATGCGCTCGCCAAGAAAATTGCCGCGGGTCTTGACCTCATCGAATTGGGGCTTGAGGAGTTGCAGGCTCAGTCCCGCGGCATTGTCGGGAATGTCCGCATCAATGTGCTGCGCGATGCCGTGCCCTTGCTCTTGACCCCGGTTCTTCCTGCTTTCACAGAGAAATACCCGAACATTGAGGTGGAGATCGCCGTCGACGACCATTTCGTTGACGTGACGGCCGAAGGTTTCGATGCCGGCGTCCGCTACAGCGGCACAATTCCGGAGGACATGATTGCCGTGCCGCTCACTTCACCCCTGCAATGGGTTGCTGTCGGGTCACCGGATTATTTCGCTCGACATGGTCGTCCATCCATACCCGAGGACCTGAACAAGCACAGATGCATCCGCATCCGCACCGGACGCGGCCAGATTTATCACTGGGAATTCGAGCGCGGAGAGGAGTATCGACAAATCGAAGTGCCAGGTTCGATCATTTCCGGTGCAACAGACCTCGCAGTCGGTGCAGCGATTAACGGCGCTGGCCTGGCCTATTGCCTCGAAAGGCTCGTTCGTCCTCATCTTGACGCGGGGCATCTCGAGATCGCACTGCCACAATGGTCATCGACCGGCCCGCCGCTTTCGATCTATTACTCCAGCCGCCGCCAGCTCCCCTTCGGTATCAGCGCGCTCATCCAGACAATTCGGGAGATAGAGCGGCGAACATAACTTACCTCGTGCTCCATCCTTGAGCATTCCTCAACGATCCATTGATCCTGGCCCCATTGATCCGACGTTCTTCGCGCATTAGGTCCGGGTTCGCTAATCCGGCGCCTCCGGGAGATGCCGCGATCTATGTTGAGGTAATGATATGTTTGCTGCAGCTCCGAACAGAAACGAGAACGTGAACTATCGCCAGTGCGGGCGTTCCGGCCTCAAGCTACCGCCGATTTCGCTTGGGCTGTGGCAGAACTTCGGTGGCACCGACTGCTTCGAAACCGGCCGCGCGATCGTCCGGCGGGCATTCGACCGCGGCGTCACCCATTTCGATCTCGCCAACAACTATGGCCCGCCTTACGGATCGGCAGAGGAGAACTTCGGCTTGATTCTGAAGAAGGATTTTGGCCATCACCGCGATGAAATGGTGATCTCCTCCAAGGCTGGTTGGGACATGTGGTCCGGTCCTTACGGGTCGGGCGGCTCCAGGAAGCATCTTCTCGCCTCTCTGGACCAGAGCCTCCGGCGCATCGGTCTCGATCATGTCGATATCTTCTACTCCCACAGGCCGACCACGGATGTGCCGCTCGAAGAGACGGTGAGTGCGCTGGTGCAGATGGTCCGGCAAGGCAAGGCGCTCTATGTCGGCATCTCGTCCTACGGTCCGGAAAGGACGCGCGAGGCAGAGCGGATCCTGCGCGCCGAGGGCGTGCCGCTATTAATCCATCAGCCCTCCTACTCCATGCTGAACCGCTGGATCGAGGACGGACTTCTCGACGCGCTGGGCGCACTCGGGGTGGGCTGCATTGCCTTCTCACCACTGGCCCAAGGACTGCTGACCTCGAAATATCTCAATGGCATACCGGAAGACGCGCGCGCAGCGAAAACCGGTTCGTTTAATACGCGCCTCCTGACCGAGGATAACCTGCAGCGCGTCCGGGCCCTCGACGCGATTGCAAGACGGCGTGGTCAGTCACTGGCCCAGATGGCGATCGCCTGGACGCTGCGCGATCCTCGGGTGACTTCGGCGCTGATCGGGGCACGCACCGTCGCCCAGCTCGATGACTCCCTCGACGCTCTCAAGAATCCGGATTTCGCTCCGGAGGATCTGCGGGAAATCGATCGCCACGCCAGCGAGGGGGGCATCGACCTTTGGCGCAGCCTCACCAAGGAAGTCTGAACCACCAAACGGCCGAAAGGACGCAAACATGCTCGACCTGCTCGCATTAGCCAGGTTGATGGAATTCTGCGGCGGGCAGGACCGAGAACGTGGGCGCCGCGATGAGGATGCGTTCTATCAGCAATTCGGGGCCGAACCGTCGGCGCTCCTGATGGCAATCACCCGCGCACTGAGCTTCGTCGCTAGACGCCGGAAAACCCAACATGCGCGCAAGGCCGCCACCTGCAAGGCGGAGACGGAATGTTGCCTTGCAGTTCCGGCTGAGGCGGCGAAACGCTTGTAGCAAAATTGTCCAATGCGCCACCTCTCGGACAATCAACCGGCGCTATCAAAAGCGGGAAACGCGGCCGATGGCTTCCTAGTCAGCGCTGTGCAGAAATGTGTTCCTTATTCGACCGCGTGACCGCGCCAAGCCTTGAAGGGACAAAGGGCCAGTTCGGAGTAGCGCAGTGCGTCGCTGATCCCGCCTGCAAAGACCGTTGCATAACTTAGCCCTACCCTGTTACCGCACTAAGAGATCATGCGGCAGCGTCAAACCGCCTTTCGTTCGCGGAAGCTGCCGCGTTTCCTGAGAAAACTGACGAAGGCGGCCATCAACCCTGTGAAAGCGATCAGGGTGGCTAGTAGCGAGAGATATGGACCATATCGGCCCGGCTCAGGGGCGGCGAGGGTTTCGTAGACCTCCACCGACAGCAGCGCGATCAGGGTGGCCGACATGGTCGAATAATCCTTCCCGATCACCCGCTTGACATTGAAGGCCATGCCTTCGGTCGCTCGCCGGAAGTTGCCGAAGCGCGGAATCCAGCGCGGCACGTCGGCGCAATAGGCCCTGTACCCCTCCCCGAACCTGGTACCGAGGTAATCCTCCTCTGCATGGACGATGCACTGGTACATGAACAGGAACGATAGGATGCCAATCGAGGCAACCCAGGGATCGCCGGGCATCACGAACACGGCCCCATAGATCAGCACGTTACCGACATAGAGTGGATTGCGGCAGATGCCGAACATGCCCTTGGTGACGAGATTTTTGGCGTAGACTTTCTTGTTGAGCCCGCCGCGTTGGATACCCCCTCCCCCGCCTCTTTAGGATCGCTGGCCGGATCGTACATGGCGAAGACATACCGATGTCCGGCAAACTGATGCGCCAGGAAATCGCGCGCTGCCCCTTCAAACGCAGCGACGTCCGTTCCGGCCCGCGCCGACATGATCACATGCATCACGTCGCGGCCCTTTCGACTGTGGATGCTCGCCGCGCCATTCTTTCTGCACCAGGTCGCCCGCCGCCTTCTCGTCTGCTATCGATCGGCCGCGATCGTCGCGATCGTCTTGATGCCGCTCGACAAGGCTCCGCAAACGGCTGGCGCCGAACTCGACGCCGTTCCCATATCCGTGAGATGAGAATTTCGCGCCTGCATCCACAGCGGCCGCGCTGGCGTCGTATCGGCCCCGCATGATGCCAGCCGCCCTCGCATCGCCCGTCAGCCGCTCCCCCTGTCCGCTTCGCAATACGACGATCCCCTGGATGGTCACGGAGCCGCCCTCATTCTTCTCGATCGCATAGGCATAGCGCCGGTCGCCAAAGCCGCTGGTCAGGGTGCTTCTCATCTGCTCGTGCAATGCCTCATCCGATGCAAAGCCAGAAGCGGCAATTTCAACGGTAAAGCTGCCAATGTCCCGACTTTCGGCGCGGTTCTGAAAAAGGTGATCCCAATCACCGCGGACACGGGCCAGATCTTCCCGACCATCAAGGATCCTGCCGCTCTCATTCTCCACCTTCAGCTCGCCGGATCTCGACACATAATTCAGCATCGCACCGACACGAGCACCGCCGCCATAGGACGCCATTTTGACGACGGCTGGCTGGCTTCCCTTGGCTACGGCCGCAAGCCGCGCATCCATCGGACGGCTTGCCGCAGTTGTCGCCGGCGTCGGCTGCGCTCGAGGAGCCCCCTGCCCTTCGATCCGGATCCACTATCACCGGAACCCCCGCCTGAGCCTCCGCCGCCACCTGCAGCACCGAGTTGAGCCAACTGCTTGAGGCGCTTTCGCATCTCTTCTTCGGCCGAGCGACCACCACCAGACGACATTTCATGCAGCAGAGCTGCGCGCCGCTGCTCCCATTCGCTAGTGAATGCGCCGAAGAAGATTTCCAAGGCTACGCCTACCCTCGACGCTGATAACCGGCGCGACGGGTCAGAGACCGAAGCTCGCTCATCACCGCGGCTTGGACGCGCTGCACGTTCTCAAGGTTGATGTCCAATTCGCTCGGGTGGACGCCTCGACCACTGTTGAGCGCCCTCGCAACTTGGTTCAGGTTGATGGCGATCATCCGCATATCCCTCGAGCAGAGCCGCCGTTATTAGGCGGTCATCTCCGGTCAGGATCGGCCGCACCCCCGCCCCTTCCAGTAGCAGCGAGCGAAAAAAGCTGGACACAGGACGACTATGGAGATGCTCGCGACGCCGTCAGGGATTTGGAAGCAGCAGGTGTGCCTTCCGATGATATCAGCATCGTTGCAAACAACACAGGCGATTGGTACTCGGTCGAAAGCTCCAACGCGGCCGAAGGTGCCGGTACCGGAGCTGGCCTTGGAGCTGCCGGAGGTGGCGTTGTCGGCCTGCTGACCGGATTGGGCCTGATGGCAATTCCAGGCGTTGGGCCTGTTGTGGCCGCAGGATGGCTGGCGTCCACCGCCGTCGGCGCAGCAGCTGGAGCCGTAGCAGGCGGAGCGGCAGGAGGGTTGATCGGCGCGCTGACTGATTCCGGGATCGATGAAGGGGAAGCCCATGTTTACGCCGAGGGCGTTCGCCGTGGGGGCACCCTGGTGACGGCAAGGGTTGACGACAGCCTTGCACCCCAAGCAGAAGCAATACTCGAGCAACGAAACAGCGTAGATCTTGCCGCCCGCAGGAGCATCTATGCTGATGAAGGCTGGAAGCGGTTTGACGAAAAAGCAGACCTGTACACGCTGGACCAGGTCCAACGCGAACGCGAACGTTACCGGACTATGATGCCGTAGCGGCCTCTATTGATGACGGCGCCGACAGGCGCCTTCACAATGCCTCACCGGAAACCACCATGGAACCAACCTTCCCTGCGGAACGTTGCCGTTAGTCTGAGTACAACAAAGAACCGCCGTGCAGAGACGGGTACTCCAGGAGGCCAAGATGGATCTCACCACGCTTCTGATTATTGTTCTTATCATCCTTCTGTTAGGTGGCGGCTGGTATGGTCGAGGACGCTGGTATTAAGTGACGCCCTTGCTGCGTGGGACACGATTGAACGTGAACTGGCTGAACTTATCGTGCGTTGGCAGCATTATGCAGGTTGTGTCGCAGAACACCATGCGGCGGACTCGTCCGTGCACTTGCGCTGGCTCGCCGCACGGCGCCGATCTTAGCAAGGTAGCGCCTCATCCTGGCTAGCAGTATAGACCTGTGCGACCTAATTATGCCCCTGCAATGCGGCTCTGGTGAACAGGTGCGCGCAAACAGTCCCTCGATTTTCCGCCTGCAGGCCGCATGCTCGATACATCGAGTTCATTTGTTATTCCGAGCCCGGCAACCGTCCCTTCAGAGACGAACAGAGCTGCAGAGGGTGCCCACTGCAGCTCCGATTGCGACGTATCTCTATTTAGCTTGGGCTCTCGCCCTGTTCCATCCAAGGGAACCGCTTCGAACGTCGCCAGTGATAAGAGTTAGGAGCGGCGCGAGTAATTTCAAGGGGCGCGGCTGCTGACGGAGGGGCCTGGCTCATCCCTGCGGATGAGCGCCCGGTGGGCGGCGCGCATAAGTTGACCAATGCAGCGATGACTTTTCGGTGCAACTGTGCGATGGGCCTCGTATGACGACCATGCGACACCTACTGCGGGAAGAGTGCCGTCCTCGTCGCGCGGCTGAATCTCGATGGTCTTGCCGTCTCCGAAAGTGAAGGACGCGATATCTACGGCATTGCCGCGTGCGTGCTCCGACATCTCTCCTGTGGTCTCATTGTTCCTCGGACGACAGACATAGGTAGAAGCCTGGTTCAGTGCCGTAACGCGCGCGTTCGCTCCGAAAGCCGTTTGCACGGCGGGAAGCACCGACTCCTTAGTCCATCGGGCGAGCGCCAATGCGGTCTCGCAGCGCATCTTTCCATGCGATTTCAGCGAAACTCCGGGGAGGACCTCTGTCACATCGATTGGCTTGTCGATACCGCAGCCCTTACCATCATCGATTCGGGAGGCCTCGGCAAAAGCGCTACCCAGCGATTTGAGTGCGGAGAGGCAAGAGGCATATGCTTCCGGGTCCTCTTTCTTGATCTCGACTACCGTCTCTTTTGCCTCTGGCAAGGCGTCCAGAGCATCGTCTTTCCAGTCCGGGGCCAGGTCTCGCTCAGTTCGTGTACCGGTCTTTCCCTGACCGGTCGCTTGATCATCAGCCGCGCGTGGAGCCAAGGGTTTCGGCGTTGGCGTCGGCTGGTCGCCTTGGATGGTGGGCCTCGCCTCTGGCAGGGGCCCCTTCTTCGGAAGTGTCACCCCGGAAAGCACCAGGGCCGACAGCAGAATCATTCCGGCAGCGCGCATTCAGATCCCTCCCATTCCCTGGCGGTGGAAATGGCGAAACGCACCGAAGGCAATACTGGTTCAAAATGTGCTCAAACTGCGGAGAGGGCCGGTTGTCACGGAGATGAGGGGATAGCGCCCGCCGCCTGGTCGCCTGCTGCCGCCACTCGGTCTCGAAAAGCTCTCCATCAACGAGCTCGAAGAATTGTGCACGACCGGCTATCCATAAGATAATTCCTTAGAGCGAACCCGTTAGATCCGCTCGCGATTTTTCCCTCGCGTGCGGGCGCCAGCGCGCGAGAGAGCACCACCCCCTAAGAAAAAATGCTCATCCACAAAACTTGAAATCGCCAAGGTTGGGTAGTGCTCTTGTGTGTGGTGGTTGGAGCCCCATATTCAATCCTTAACATCTAAAGGAATTAACGATGAAATGTCCGATTGATCAGTCCGAGTTGGTGATGAGTGATCGCCAGGGAATCGAGATCGACTACTGCCCGAAGTGCCGAGGCGTTTGGCTGGACCGCGGCGAGCTAGACAAAATCATCGAACGCGCTAGTGGTGAGCCCGCGCCGTACCGAGAGCCGCAGAGGGAACAGGAGCGATACGGGAGCACGCACTCCTCCCAGTCCTATAAGAAGAAAAAAGGTGGCTTGCTCGGAGACATTTTCGACTTTTGAGGCTCCCGTCGCCGACGGGTCCGGCATTCCACCAGTGCGGCCCCTTGAGGACGCGGCGCTGTCCGTAAAGCTGTGCGCGTAGAGGTGCGAGCGATCTCGACCATTAGGCGTTGGACCGTCTTGTGATTGACCGCCTGCCTCACGGTCGGAAATCGACGGTAAGCTCGCTGCCGGGGTGCCCATTTGAGCCATAGCGGGCCAGTACGGCTTGTCCCGATCCTCGCTTTCACGCTACCAAAAGCACGTGCACCAGCTGCTTGCCGTGGCGAGCGAGCTGAGGCGAGCAAATACACTAGCCCAAAGCACCGACCTCCTAGCCCAAGTTGAAGGGTTAGAAGCGGCCGCCATCAAGCTTTTCAATGACGCGCTGGCCCGCAACAACGAAGCGGCGGCAGCGGCTTGGTTCGATCGAATCATAAAGGCAAGCACATTCCGACTGTCTGTCGATAACGCGCGACCGCGACAGAAGATAAACGCCCCGATAGCCGTGGCGTTTGCCAAGCAGGATGCCGTGGCAAAGGTGGCCAATCGCTTCATTGAGCTCATAAAGGGACGCCGTGAAGAAGGCGCAACGATCGAGCACGGCTCTTTGGACGTAACTGTCTGAATTTTGCCGGCGGCGTCTCCGCCGAATTCGAATTCACTGAGGCTCAAACCAAATGGAGAGACTGATTTTTTGGCTCGCCTTCAAGCGAGCCCAACTTTCCCACAAGCGTAGATTTTCCGATCTGCGAAGGACCAAGTACCTTAAAGCAGCGCATCGGCGTTCCTCCCTCTGCCAAGATGACACGTCCTCACCACCAACATGCCCTTCGGCGAGGCAAAGCGCCAGAGATTGCTGATTTTTCTTGGATGCGATCGAGGATGGCGACCGTGGGGCCGTAGGCGGAATACGGCCAATGCAGATCACCCGTTCACCCGCGCACGGTCGCAAGGTGTGTGCCGAGCCTTAGTGCCAGAGCGACGGCCGGCAACGTGGGGTTGGCTTGGCCGCCGGTTGGGAAGACCGCACTGCCGGCGACATAGAGATTGGTTACATCGTGCAGGCGGCAGTCGGTGTTGACGACGCCATCGCGCGGGCTGGCAGACATTCGCGCCAGGCCGATCTGGTGATAGCCGTCGAATGCTTGACGAAATACGGCATCGTCGCGCCTGTTTGCATCGTGCAGATAATGCAGCTTCCCGATGGCGTTTTCACTGAGCCAGCGATCGAGAAATTGATGAGAACGCAAAACTGACGCGACGTCTTTGTCATTGACAAGGTAATCCACTTTGAGCGCTGGCAGGAGTGAGTTCGACTGGCTTTCGCTGAGCCGCACACGGCTCTCGGGAATTGGCGTTTGCTCTGCATGGTACCGCAGCACATATCGGCCCTTCGGATTTGGCACTGTTCTTCGCCCGCGCAAACGGCTGTCGATGAGATTGCCTGTGCATCTCACGATATCCTGAAAGAGAGCCGGATCACTGCGCATATTCTGCAAATGGCCGCGGTAATGCTGACCGTCAAACTTTGCCTTCGGTGCCAGACCCTTCGATAAAATCCTGTAGACCCCCGAAAAAGCGAGCGGCAGATAGAGCGCGGAAAACGCGCCCGAGCCATGGGTGGCATCGGCGATCGAAAGCCCGTCCAGCCAGAAGGCCGAATTAAGCAACGCATTTTCCTGCTGCGCACCGGCGCTGATCTGCAGCCTCCGGCGGAAATGAGTACCACCCCTATCCTTCTGAAACGAAAGGCTTTTCTCTACCTGCCTGTTTTGAAACTCGACGATCGCTATATAGCCTGTGAGATGCCCTTGATAGAAACGACCGAGCGCCCCCTCCGGTCCGCCGAACTTCCGTGGCCAGTTACGTTGGGTGGCCAGAAGCAACCGTCCATTCTCAAGTCCGCCGCCGGCAAGAACATAGGATCTTGCCCGAACCTCTCTCATTCTCCCGTGGAGATAGACCTTGACACAGTCGGTGCGCAAACCCGCCGGGTCCAGATCGATTCCCACAACGGTTGCCTCTGTGAGTACAGCAATCCGCTTGGAGGCACAAAGATGGGCCTTGTACAAAGGGCCGAGAGCGGGCCGAGTGCTCCAACGTTCGATAGTGGACGCCTGAACGTCGTGACCCCGAATGTCGTTTCCGTCGAGATGGGTGACGTAGTCCCCACAATTCAGGAACGTGAAGGCTTCGGCGTAGTAGTCGCGCAATTCAGTATGCGTTATCGGCCATCCCGAGTATGGAACATGCGCCCGTTCGGCAAAATCGATGTCATCGAATGCAACGCACCGACCACCCCAAAGCGCAGACGTCCCGCCGACGCCGCGCCGCGTCGCGGCGGTGACCGCTGCGTGATTCGCATTGGTGAATTCGACATGGGCAAAGGTCTCGTCCGCGGTCGAGGGACCATCCAGAGCGCCGGCCTCGAGAAGGACTACGCTCAGTCCGAGCTTCTCGCATTTTAGAGCGAGGGCTAGGCCAACGGGTCCGGCGCCGATGACGCACACATCCGCGACAGGCAGATCGGTGTTTTCGTTGCCGGCAATCATGTTATTGGCTCCCTACGGCATACAGATCACGTTGTTGCACTGCAGCAAATAAGGAACCCCTAAAAAAGTAGGGTGTCAAGGGCGAGTCCTTGGTAGCGAGCGGAACCTGATGTCGGAAGCGTTACATTCTTCGTCGTTTTAGCGGCCGAGAGGCCACAATAATGCGGTCTCGCCACCGCGAACATCTCCGTGAGCTGCTAGCCGTCGCGCGCGAAATGAGGCAAACCACAACGATTGCCCAAGGCGCCGACCCCTGAGGCAGGTAGAGAGTTTAGAAGGTGCCGCGATCGCGCTCTTCAATAACGCCTTAGCCCGTGATGACGAGGTGGCAGCGGCGGCTTGGTTCGATCGAGCTCTGAAGGCAAGCACTTTCCGCCTCTCCGTCGAGAATGGCCAACCACGGCAGAGGAAAGACACGCCGATCGCTACGGCGTTTGCCAAACAGGAAGCCTTGGCGAAGACGGCCAATCGCTTCATAGAGCTCCTAGAGGCTCGAAAAGAGGGTGTGTCATAATCGAGGACGACACGCGGAACTCAGCTGACTAAGTCTATCAAATACGCCCGAAGGCGAGGCCAAAGACTATATGGCTGCATACGCGACAATCTCGTGAACGCCTCGGTAAATCATCTCCATCGCAACATACAGGATGACCGCAAGGCCGACATAGGCAATCCAGCGGTAGTGCTGTAGCAGCCGAGCAATAAAGCCAGCAGCTACACCCATGAGAGCGATCGACAATGCCAACCCAAAGACGAGCACGCCGGGGTGTTCGCGGGCAGCGCCTGCCACCGCCAGCACGTTGTCAAGAGACATCGATACGTCGGCAATCACGATCTGCGACGCCGCTTGTGCAAAAGTCTTGCGCGGCGCATTTCCAGCGACCCTTCCATCGCTGTCGATATCGCGATCTTCCAAAGCTTCGTGGGCGTCGACATCGCCGTGCTGGCCAGCGCGCAATTCCCGCCACATCTTCCAGCAGACCCAAAGTAGGAGGATGCCGCCGGCGAGAAGCAGCCCGATGACCTGCAAGAGCTGGGTCGTAATCGCCGCAAACCCGATGCGAAGCACGGTGGCAGCCGCGATGCCCACAAGGATGGCCGTGTTGCGCTGTTCTTTGGGCAGGCCAGCGGCCGCCAATCCAATGACAATCGCGTTGTCCCCAGCGAGGACAAGATCGATCATGATGACCTGGAGAAACGCGGAAAGGGCTTCCGCCGTAAGAAATTCGGTCATTGGCATTCGCCTTTATGGTCGGGAGGGCCTGAATGCGATGGAACGATCCAGCCCGTCGCGGTCGGCTTTGACGAGCCCTAACATAGCCGGTTTGACGATAAGATCGGCGACCCCATCGAAGTCACTGACACAAGTTACTGCCCATCTATAATGCACCGAGCACCGCCCACAATAGAGCTAACGGGCAAGCTGAACAAAGACGCTAGGGGCTACATGACCAGAGCCATTGAGCTTTTCTCTAGCACGTGGTGCCCACGTTTGACGGCAGCGATGATTTTGTCGGGATCGGCGGCCCAAGTGAAGGGCTTGGGTTGTTGGTTGTGCTCTGTAAGGAAGCGGTTGATGGCGGCCAGGAGGTCAGGGGAACGATCGCGGAAATGGGGATGGTCCGTATGTCACGGTCGAAAGCGAGGTGGATTCGCCCATCCCCATCGGTGTCTTCTTTCCGCCCATCATTCATTTCGGCCTCCGGAAATCCGTGCGACGAGCGCCCTTGGCATGGTGGCCAGCCCCTCGGCTACGCAGCAAGTTGAGAAACCCTTCGTCAGCGAGCAGGTCCTTCAGCGCCTCCACGATGAACAGAAGTCGCGTCTGCGTGAAATCCGACTTCTTGACCAGAAGTCGCTGCCTTTCCGCCTCGCGCTGATAGACCTGCATTAGGTCATGAGCCGTCATCCGGCGACCAGTGCCTTTCCGCCCGAGACGTCCTGCCGGCAGACCCTTGCCCTGCGCGCGCATACGGATGTCGAGCATCCGCCTGACCGCAGCAAGCTTCTTCCCGCGAAGCTGACCCGCCTCGTAAGCGTCGAGAAGCAGGTTCTGCGCCTCCTCCGTTTCCGCCCGGGAAATCTCCATAGCGAGCGTGATCGGGATGAGGCTGGTCTCCACAGCGGCAACGAGGCGCTCCTCGCCTCTTTCGAGGAGACTAGCGATCATACTGACCCAGGACGAGCCGACGCCAATTTTCTCGGCAATGGCGGCGTCGGTGTATCCCCGCGCCCGCAAGGCGCCAATCTCCCGCATCAGGTCGATGGGCCGCGGCGTACGCCGCGCTATGTTCTCCACGAGACTCATCACGAGGCATTTGTCCTCGCTGGCTTCACTAACGACCGCAGGAATCTCACTCTGTCCGAGCATCTGGAACGCCTCAAGACGGCCTTCTCCGCAGACCAAATCATAACGCGGACCTCCTGGCCCGTCGTGGCGGCTCACCGTGATGGGACGTTTGAGACCAATGGCTTCGATATTGTTGACGATGTCCCGATGCTGCCGCTTGTTCCGAGCACGTGGGTTCAGAACCGTAATTCTTGAGATCGGGATCATCTCGATCCGATTTGGAAGGGCAGGCATCATGCGGCCTCCGGCAGGGGAACGGGTGTGGCGATTTCATAGAGAAGCGCGAGATCGTCGAAACGGTAGGCATCAAGGCACAGAGCATTGTCCTCCGCCAGCCGTAGCTTCTCGGAAAATATGTCGATCCGCGGGAACAGATAATAGTCAAACGGCGCCCGGTTGGCCGCATCCATACGCACCACGACCGTGATGTCAGGAGCAAGCGACGTGTCGAAGCGGAGCTTCCAGCGCAGGAGCCCTGTCGACGTCTGAAGGCAGCGGGCGACGACCACCGACAGCGTGAATTCCTGATTGACGATCACCCGATCGGTTTGCAGATCCTGCCAAGCCTCACTGCCGGTGGCGCGCAAACTGTCCAGAATTTCGCTGAGCACGCCGGGGTGCAATCTGCGGAGCTCCCGGTTGATGCCGACATAGCGGTAGTCGCGATCAGGGCTGAAGCCCACGAGATGATAGGCTTTCAGCAGGCTCCCGAAACGGGCGCTATAGGCGCTGCTGTGACGGCATGCCGGCACACTCATCGATAACAATGCCCGACAGCATCCCCTTCGCCTGGAGGAGATCCCGCAAGGACTGCAGCATTTCTTCATCGCTGAGGCGGAACGACCGTGCATTGATGATTGTTCTTGCCGCCTCGAAAAGCTCGCGCTCAACGACGGCCTCAAAAGCTCCCTCCGCCCTGATCCACATGTCGGGTTCGTTCCGGACACGCTTTTTCTTCAGCTTGAACGAGCGGCGGTTCCAGACATTGTCGCCGGCATATTTCTCGTTGATCAGGATCTGATGGACTGTTCCCCGCGTCCAAGGGCGGCCAAGATCGGTCAAGAAGCCTCGGGAGTTCAGGTCAGCCGCAATCTGGATCTCGCTCTGCCCATAATGGACGAACGTCTTGTAGACCTCCCGGACCAGCTTCACTTCTTCGATCGGCCCTGGTGTCAGAATGACGCGGTCTGTTTGGATGCTCTTGTGCTCGCCGCGCTGCAGGACCGCTTTGATCGCACCGTGTTCATCGATGAGGGTTCGCCGCAGGCCAAAGCCGGCAGGTCCGCCTTGACGGTAGCCCCTCTCGATCAGCCGGCCCTGTCCGGCGAAGACCTTCGCCGATAGCTCGCGGCTGTATTCGCCGGCCATCGCCCGCTTGACGCCTTTGACGATCGTAGACACCGGACTGCCGTCGTTCTCGAACTGTTCGGCGCAATACTGAACCGCGATACCCGCACGCCGGCAGATATATTCGTAATAGGCGCTTTCATCAGCATCCTGAAACCGTCCCCATCGGCTGACGTCGTAGACAAGGACGATGGTGAAGTCTGTATTGCCGACCTGCACGTCCTCGATCAGTTGCCGGAGTGCGGCGCGCCCCTCGATCTTGAGGCCGCTCTTGCCCGCATCGGCATAGGTCCGGACGATCTCGATTCCGCGTGCTTCTGCATAGTGTCGGATCGCGTCGGATTGGTTTTCCGTGGAATATTTCTGATGATCGGTCGACATGCGGACGTACTCGGCAGCGCGAACAGGAAGCGCCGGCTGCGGCGACGGTTCACTCCCGTAGGTTTCCCGGTTTGCCAAGCTTCGCCCTTTCTCGTCCTCGCTGCAGTGCTCCGGGCAAACGACCTCAGCAGCGCGCGACAGACACATGCCGCTTTCCATCAGCGCAAGTTTAACTGATGACGGAGCGGAAGATGTTGCCGAAAAAGGGCAGGACGCTGCCGGTATGGGAAGGCGTTCTGGGTGGGCGAGATATATTCGCCAGGACCATTGCCGATTTGCTGCGCAAAGAGCACGGCGACAGTCACCGGGCTATCAAACAATTGATAAGACAGACAAACGCGAGCGAGCGCACGGCAAAACACTGGCTGTCAGCACAACATGCTCCACATACATTGTTTTTCCTGCGCCTTGTGGTCTCCTCGCCGGTTATCCGCGCCTTTGTTCTGGGCTTGACCGAGAGCCCGGCTTCCAATCCATTGTCGACTGCGGGCGATCGCATCACCCGTGCCGTTGCCACGGAAGCCTATGCTGCTGGGGAAGCAGCATTCGGCGCGCTGGCAAGGGATGCGTGGGATAGTGACCCTAAAGATGGCCCTGACCGTGACCCGTGGAGCTCAATGAGCGGCAGCACTGGTTTCTCGAGCGTGTTGTTGAAGGTGACCGATGTGGTGCCAAGGAGATTATGCGCGTCTGGCAGGTCAGCCTGAAGACCGCGCGGCGGGATATCCAAGGCCTTCAGCGCGCCAGATTGCTGGAATATATTGGTTCACGCCGAAAAGGTAGGTACCGAGGACCTGTCGATTAACGACGCGGACAAACTGAGGGCGTAGCGTTAGATCCCCGACGGATAACGCTAAGCTGAACGAAGACTGAACGCGTCAGAATGCCCCTGATCGATCACGTGCGTCAGCGGTCCGATCTTGCCAATGACGCCCGTTCGCGCCACTCTGGGCTTCGACGGATCTAAGTCTAGACGGTTATCTGGCGGATGTCGGATGAAGGTCGGAACCTGCACCCTGAACCGAGGGGCCAATCATGAGCAGCATGAGAGACCGCCAAGAAGGCTTCGAAAAGAAATTCGCGATGGACGAGGAATCGAAGTTCAAGGCCATGGCGCGCCGCAACAAGCTTTTCGGCTATGGGCCGCTGAAAAACTCGGCAAAACCGGCGCGGATACCGACGCCTATGCGAATGAAGTGGTGCGCGCGGATTTCGAGGAAGCAGGGGACGACGACGTCTTCCGCAAGGTACGCGCCGATTTGGACGCAGCTGGCGTCACACAGACCGACCATCAGATTCGCGGCGTTATGACGAACTGCTGGCGATCGCCGTCGACCAGATCAAGAACGCGTGAATGCCGCTGAGTTCTGACGGAAGGCTGCCGAAGGAAGGGCAGTTTTCTGTCGGATCTCGGTGGTGTCGGCCTCGGGACCCACGGAGCCCCTCGGGTCAGCGGACAATCCCTTCGCGCTTCTCGGGGCCGTTATCCATCCCACTCTCTCCCTACCAGTGGGTAAATCGGTCATTCTGGAATATACTCGAGGTCTCTAAAAATCCGCCCGGTAATCAACACGGGAGGCGACGATGGATCTTTACGGTAGGGGTCTCTGGTACCGAGTGGCAGTCGTGATCGTGGGGGTAATCGTGATTGCCTATGCGTATGAGTTGCTTTGAGCCTTGTAGTTCCGTCACCGTCGGAGGCAGATCGGTGAGGAGATTTTGGCTCAAGGTGGGTCGAGCCACTGACCAGCCAAGGGCAGGCTTTCGCGCCACCGCAACTGCCCGCCGGAACTGGGCTTTACTCAGCACGGCGGCATAGATGTCGAACAAGGCGTTGTGAAACGGGTGCGAAGATGATTCGCACGACGACCGATGACAGGAAATCACGCGAGGGCGACCTGATCGCCATTGTGCGCGACTTCGTGCGCGAGGTTCAGCCCCAACGCGCAGACCCGGTCGAGATCTCGCCGTCGAGCCGGATCGAAGGGGAGCTCGGCATCGACAGCCTTGGCCGGACGGAGCTGATCCTCAGGATCGAACGGGCGTTCCGGGTGCGGTTACCCGCCCAAATTGTTGGCGAGGCGGATACGATCGGCGATTTGATCAATGCCCTCGAACACGCCGGCGTCCGGCCAGGCAAGCCCGACTTGGCGCAGGCAACCTCCTCCCTCGCTCCCGTTCCCGCCGCTGCCGAGGCGAAGACGCTCGTCGAGGTTCTCGACTGGCACGTGGCACAGCATCCCGACCGCCTGCACCTGACGATCCTCCAGGACGACACAACGGCATTGGGAACCATGACCTATGCGGAACTGGCGGAAGCGGCTCGCGCCGTCGCGGCCGGCTTGATCCGGCACGATGTCGAGCCGGGCGACCGTGTCGCTTTGATGCTGCCCACGAGCCTGGATTTCTTCTCCGCATTCTTTGGCATTCTCCACGCTCAAGCCGTGGCGGTGCCGATCTATCCGCCGATGCGGCTCTCGCGGATTGAGGACCATCTGCGTCGCCAAGCCGGCATTCTGCGTAATGCCGGTGCCCGCATGCTCGTCATCACGGCGGAAGGAAGGGCCCCTGCGACGCTACTGCGGGGGCAGGTCGAAAGCCTCAGCAGCGTCGAGAGCGTTGCAAGTCTCAGCACCGAGCCTCCAACGATACGGCTTCCGCCGGTCACGGACGCGCGCTCGACCGCGCTGATACAATACACATCAGGCAGCACCGGAGATCCGAAAGGCGTCGTGCTCAGCCACGCCAACCTGCTTGCCAATGTACGGGCCATGGGCGCGGTGATGCAGGCGAACTCGACCGACGTCTTTGTCAGCTGGCTGCCGCTCTATCATGACATGGGCCTGATCGGCGCGTGGTTGGGATGTCTTCATTTTGGCGCGCCGCTCTACGTGATGTCGCCAATGAGCTTTCTCGTGCGCCCGGACAGCTGGCTTTGGGCAATGCACCGCTTTCGCGCCACCTTGTCCGCTTCTCCGAACTTCGGGTTTGAGTTCTGCCTCAACAAGACAACCGACGCCGATCTCGCAGGACTCGATCTAAGCTCGCTTCGCATGGTCGCAAACGGGGCGGAGCCGGTCAGTGCCCAGACGCTACATCGGTTCGTTGAGAACTTTGAGCGTTATGGCTTCAAACCGGGCGCCATGGCGCCGGTCTACGGCCTGGCCGAGAGCACAGTGGGGCTGGCCTTCCCTCCGCCGGGCCGCTCGCCGGTCATCGATCGTGTGGATCGCACTGCGCTGACCAACCGCGGCGCGGCCATGCCCGCCGGCCCCGGCGATCCGAAGCCGCTCGAAATCGTCGCCTGCGGATATCCGCTGCCAGGTCATGAAATCCGCATCGTCGATGGCGCCGGCTTTGAGCCTGGCGAACGCCAAGAGGGTCGGCTCGAATTTCGCGGCCCGTCGGCGACCTCCGGCTATTTCCGGGACGACGCCAAGACGCGCGCGCTCTTCTGCGATGGTTGGCTCGATAGCGGAGACAGGGCCTACATCGCGAATGGCGATGTCTATATCACTGGCCGGGCAAAGGACATCATCATCCGCGCCGGGCGCCAGATATACCCGCAAGACATCGAAGAGGCCGTGGCGGGCATTCCCGGCGTGCGCAAGGGAGGCGTCGTCGTGTTCGGCGCCACCGAAAAATCCACGGGAACGGAGCGTGTGGTGGTCGTGGCAGAAACGCGCGAGACCAACGAAACCGCGCGGGAACGGTTGCAAGAGCGCGCTCGCGAGGTCGCAACGGATATCGCCGGGACACCTCCCGACGATATGGTCCTTGCGCCACCGCGAACCGTGCCGAAGACATCCAGCGGAAAGATTCGCCGCAGCGCGGCAAAGCAGCTTTACGAGAGCGGGACAATCGGAGCGCCTCAACGATCGCTCTGGTGGCAAGTCTTGCGGCTGTCACTTGCGGGAGTGGGCCCGCAAACGAGGCGCCTGCGCCGGGTTGTCGCCGACGTTCTTTATGCCGGATGGTGGTGGACCGTCATAGGTTGCGGCTTCCTGCTGGCATGGCTGACGGTAATGGTCCTGCCGCAACTCACTTGGCGTTGGACCGCGGCGAGAATGATCGCCCGTGCGGCGCTCGCCGTCGTCGGCGTGACCATCACGGCGAGCGGTATTGAGCGCATTCCTCGCCGCAACGCGATGCTCGTGTTCAACCATTCGAGCTACATGGACGCCGTAGTGCTGGCTGCCGTTCTCCCGGGAGAACCCGCTTTCGTTGCCAAGCGGGAATTTGCCGGGCAGATTTTCGCCGGCCCGTTCTTGCGTAAATTGGGCTCGCCGTTCGTCGAGCGCTACGACGTTGCGGGCAGCCTCACTGACGCCGAGTCTCTGACCAGGGCCGCCCGGCAGGGACGCATTCTCGTGTTCTTCCCCGAAGGTACGTTCACGCGAAGACCAGGGCTCTTTGCCTTCTATCTCGGGGCTTTCAGGGTCGCGGCTGATGCCGACCTGCCGGTATTGCCCGGCATCATCCGCGGAACGCGGTCCATGCTGCGGGGAAACCAATGGTTTCCGCGGTGGACGTCGGTCGCGATCGAGATCGCTGAGGCCGTCGTCCCGTCCGGAACCAATTTTGCGTCGGTGCTGCGCCTTCGCGACGCAGCGCGCGAGGCGATACTGGCGCGCTGCGGCGAACCGGACGTCGGCGAGATGGTAAAGCCGATGTCGCTTGCCATTTAATTATGAGACTACGGTACCAATGATTTCAAATGGTTGACGTGACACTTAATTTGATGGGGTGGAGCGGCCTCCCGACGGCGTCTAGCATCGCTGTTGTGAGAAACATGGGAAAGGAGCCACTCCATGAACCAGATTGTTACAATCGGACTCGACCTTGCCAAGAATATCTTCCAGGTTCACGGCATCGACGCATGCCGCAAGGTAGTCGTCCGTAAGCCATTGCGCCGCGGCGAGGTGATGAAATTCTTCGCGAGCCTTCACCCCTGCCTCATCGGCATCGAGGCGTGTGCGACGGCTCATCATTGGGGCCGTGAATTGGGCAAGCTCGGCCACACGGTTCGGCTGATGCCACCAGCCTACGTGAAAGCCTACGTCAAGCGCGGCAAGACCGATGCGGCTGATGCGGAGGCGATCTGCGAGGCAGTGACACGACCGACCATGCGTTTCGTCGCGGTGAAGAGCATGGAACAGCAAGGCGTCCTGATGCTGCATAAAACCCGCGACCTGTTGGTGCGCCAGCGCACCATGTTGATCAACGCTCTGCGCGGACATCTCGCTGAGTTCGGCATCATCGCCGCGCAAGGGGCCGCCGGCGTGAAAGCGGCGATCGAGGCTTTTCATGCGATGCAAGACAGCCTGCCCACATTGGCGCGCAAGGCGCTGCATGGATTGATCAAACAAATGCGCATCGTGGCCAGCGAAATCGACAAGATCGAAACGCAGATTTTAGCCTGGCATCGGAATAATGCGGCAAGCCGGCGGCTGGCTGTCATCCCCGGCATCGGGCCGATCACGGCAAGCGCTATTGTGGCGGCGGCACCAGATGCAACACTGTTTTCCTCGGGCCGCTCCTTCGCGGCGTGGCTTGGTCTAACGCCGCGCTCGCATAGCAGTGGCGGCAAGGAGAAACTTGTCGGCATCAGCAAACAGGGCGATAGCTATATTCGGCGCCTGCTTGTTATCGGCGCCACGGCGGTGATCCGTCGAGCACGGCAGGACAGTGCCAGCAAAAATTGGGCGGCCAAGCTGCTCACCCGCAAGCCGGCCCGGCTGGTCTCGGTGGCCCTGGCCAACAAGACAGCGCGTATTGCCTGGGCATTGCTGGCGCGCAACCAAGCCTATACCGCTCACGTTGGTGCTGCATAATCGAATCTTCCGTTTAGCAAACTCGAATAGGAACGCTGGACGGTAGGTAGCGAGGGCTGATGAGATGTGATGGCAAACCGGTCGAACCGGGGATTGGACAAATCCGAGATTCTCAAGGCGCATCGAGCGCGCTAATTTGATTGGAACCCGATCCGCGGACTTCATCAGGGCCTGCGGCCATATGCGCCGCCTTGCGAAGGCCGGACACATGGCTTGCACCCGACCAGAGCGGCATCACAGATTTTCTCTCTTGCAACAAACGGCCGCTCCACACATGAGAACCTTGCTGCTCGGATTCTCATATTTAAATGCCAACCTGGCTGAAACAGCCGCATTCTCACATTTAACTGCCAAGCGACAGCAACGTTGGCACCCCTCTTGAAAACTGCGCCTTTGCCATCCATATACCATCCACACGGATGGAGAATGCCGATGGCCGATAATATTCACAAGCTCCGCGAGAAGGGTGGCGATTCTGAGAAAATCACCATCAACCTCGGCTACGTCGATCTTGGTCGCATCGACCTTCTCGTGCAGGAAGGATTCTATTCCAATCGCACCGACTTCATCCGAACAGCGATCCGCAACCAGCTTGCAGCCGAGGCCGAGGCCGTCAAGCAGTCGATCGTTCGGCACACGCTCGAGTTGGGTTTGCGCGACTACAGCAGAGCCGATCTGGAATCGCTGAAGGCGGCCGGCGAAAGACTTCACATCAAGGTGGTCGGGCTTGCCCGCATCGCACCCGACGTCACACCGGAACTTGCTCTGGCGACAATTGAATCCATCACCGTGCTCGGCGCGCTCCAGGCCAGCACCGAGCTGAAATCAGCGCTGGCCGAACGTATCCGATAGAACTGCGGCCTGACCAACAAGGACAAGTCCATGAATGACGATTTTGCCACGGCCATGCGCCGTGCCGTACGGTCCACGCGCGCCCTGAACCTCGCCGAGGCGACACGCGTGATCCAGGATGCACTGGCCGGCCGCCCGGCCTCCGATACTCGCACCTCGACAAATCCGGACATCACACCACCGCCGCCAATTCAGCGTTCCACCCCCTTTCCGGTCGATCCGGATGCGGAGGTCATCGAGCCATCGGCAAAGCCTGAGGCTGAAGAGTCCGCCGAAAAGGTTGGCGATGGCACCGCGTCGCGAAGGTTGCGGAAATCCTTGGGAGAAACGGTACGGATCTTGCGCGAGAGTCGGTTGGCGTCCGGCGTTCTCGGGCAGCTACACGGCGTCGGCCTGCCGGGAACCGCCAAACAGGTCCCCCAGCCCTTCGTGCCGGATGGGGCACAGTTCCTGGCGCGATCCTTCACCTGCCCCGCGGGCTCGCGAAGCTACAGGCTCTACGTTCCCGCGTCCGCACCCGATCGGCCGCGCGGCCTTGTTATCATGCTTCATGGCTGCAAGCAGGATCCCGAAGACTTTGCGGCAGGAACCGGCATGAATGCGGTCGCCGAGACGCACGGCCTGGTGATTGCCTATCCCCGTCAAAGCGGAGCTAACAATGCGTCGTCCTGCTGGAACTGGTTCAGGCCCGCCGACCAGATGCGCGACGAGGGGGAACCCTCGATCATTGCGGGAATCACCATCGAGATCATGTCGGAATTCGGCCTCGATCGCGGCCGAGTCTTCGTGGCAGGCCTGTCGGCAGGGGGCGCAATGGCGGCGGTCATGGGCGAGACCTATCCCGATCTCTATTCAGCCGCGGGGATCCATTCCGGCCTGGCCTACGGGTCGGCCAACGACGTCGTGTCAGCTTTCTCCGCGATGCGTGGCGATGGCGGACTTGCATCCAGCCCGAGGCGGCTCGCCAATGGGCACCGGCTCCGGACGATCGTCTTTCAAGGAAGTGCGGATCGGACGGTACATCCCTCCAATGCGGATCGAATCGTCGCGGCGGCAACGCCAACTGGCGCGGGATGGACCGTCCGGAAGGAATCCGGCCGATCCCCCAGCCGGACCTATGCAAGAACCATTGTCGTGGACACCGCGGGAAGGCCGGCGGTCGAATATTGGTTGGTGGACGGTGCTGGCCATGCCTGGTCCGGCGGCCATTCCGCTGGATCGTATACAGATCCGCATGGTCCGGATGCCTGTTCCCAAATGGTGCGGTTCTTCCTCGATGAGCAGGAATGAGGGCAATCGGCGGCCTGACGAATGCACCTATGCGGGTGCGCTGTCCGCACGGCGCGAGATATTGCCGCGGTCAAAAGGCCTCGATGAAAGCGGTCCCATCGATCGGCCTTCGATCCGCAAACATCAGGCGCCTCACGGCGACGTGCAGGACGGAACTGGTGACCACCTATGGAACATTAGCCGTTGCAACGACCACGATTCGGAACGACCTGTCCGCGAAACACCCTTTGACGCGATAGCGACCCCGATATGTGGATCGTTCAACCCTGAATGGGCACTTGCTAGAGCCGTGCTAGAGCAGCTCATTCCGGTCCTTGGTGGCTTTTGCCCGCCGCCTTGTGCCGTCCGAGTCATTGCCACTCCCGTCGCGCGTTTCGCTGCGCGCCGGTTTCTCGACTGCGCCGCCTTCATTATCCCATTCTTCAAGTGAATCCCTCATCCGCGCCGCGGACTTATGATCTGGGGTGACTACGTCGAAACCCGCCAACGATGCTTCGCTGATGATGGCATCCATGAGGTGGGTATCCGAGATATCCAGATCAGGAAAAAGGCGCCGGACTGCGCCAAGGGCTTCAGAGGTCGCAAGCGGCCGGGCTTCTTTCTGACATGCGCTGAGAAACGCGCTGATAGCCGCGCGCACCTCAGGCGATATCTCGCGGGAGTGCTTTCTCACTGTCACCTCCCAATGCACGAACGCAGTGGCTCTAAACGGCGCCCGCGCCTTAATATTCCTGGTTTCTCGCGAACACGACCGCCGGTGTGATCTCGGCAATCTTCATACTAAGGTTGGATCAGTTCTGTGGCTTCGGCGGACCGCTCGTCCGCAAGGCTTAGCGACCCAGTTTGGCACCGGAAGAGCCAGATCGACGAGGTCGCACAGTTGGCTAACGCATCCGGCCGAAAATCGGAATCGATTTTCGGAAAGTATCGTCCTTTGTGCGTCCTGAAGGACGCACGGCGCTGTAGCACCTGTTGTTATGCCCGACCGCTGCTTTCCGTCCTCCAGCGATCACCAGCCATAACTGAAGGTGATGCCGCTGCTGCCCTGGCCGTTCTGCTCGATGTTGGCGGCGGTGCCTCTGCCGAACTGGAAAAGGCCATAGGCGTTATCGTTGCCGTTCTGCTTCAAGGTGGCGGAATGCCCTTTCCCCCTTTGTCGGATGATGCCGAGAACGCCGCGACCGGTCTGGTCAATGGCGGCGGCATTGCCATCTCCCGACTGACGGATGCTGGCGCTCCGCCAGCCGCGATACAATGAATAGACGCGCAGGCCCGCCGCCAGGGCACCGGCGTCTTCCCTTCCCGCCGGGGCGTAGGTCACCGAGACCGAGCCTCCGGCATGGGCCGCTGCCGAGAACACCGGCAGACTGATGGCGCCCACAAGAAGCGCGGCGACAAGGGTCTTGAACATATCGCGGATCATCTGATCCCACTCCTTGGCCCTTTGCCAATGGTCAAGCCTAAATGCGACCGCCGCCGACGCGTTCGGTGCAGCGGACATGCTCACCGCCGACCGTCACTTCGAGCGTGGCGTCATAGGCGCCCTTTGCACTGAGCGCGACGGCGCCGAGCACGGCAGGCCGACTGGGCGACGCATCGAAGGCACCGGCCTGTTCGATATTGGTCCCGCCCGCCGTGCCGACGCTTTCGACATGGAAGGAATAGCTGCCGCTCACGCTCCCGTCGGCATGGACAAGTGCCTCCAGCGCCAGCATGCTGCTGCCCTGCGGTGCGGCTCGGATTTCGCAGCGCACCGGACCGGTGGCCTGGTCCGCCGCGCCCATGGCCGCCAAGGTGGCGGCCGGGGCTAGAACCAAAGCGAGTGCCGTCATGACGCGGCGAGGATGATTGACGATGCGGTGCATGGCTCGTTTCCCTTGCGTTCGCCACCTTTGCACGACCAACCGGCCGATGCCGTCGATCACTGGCAGGCCTGCACAAAGGCGGCGACATTGCCGCGGCCGCCCTGGCTGACATTGGCATCGCAGCCGCGGCCCACCTGCACGCCGGCAGCGATGTTGCCATTGCCGTCCTGAGTCAGGATCGCGGTATGGTTGGAGCCGAACTGACCTATGCCAGCCGCATTGCGGTTGCCGGTCTGATGGGTGGCGCCATGGTTGCGATTGCCTTCCTGACCGATGGCTGCAACGTTGCGGCGGCCGCTTTGCTGACCGATGACCGTGTTGAAGCGCCCGTTCTGATGGACCCGAATGCGGTTTCTGTAGCCGTTCTGCGCGCCGCCGGCCGAATTCGACCAGCCATATTGCTCGATGCGCACATCGTTGGCCGACGCAGGAGCAGCGGCAGCAATACCGGCAAGAGCGACAAGAGCGGTTGCGATGAAGGAATTGCGGATCATGACAGCGTCTCCATTGGCGGACGGGGCCGCGGGTTGAACGGCTTCCTTTTAGGCCATGCCGTTCGAACCGATGCTGAAGACGCCGTTCAGTTGGGGTTCAGGTGACGCTCGACGATGGCCCACCGCTCTGGACAGGCCTTGACGGCGTCCGCCAATGAGAACAAAATGAGAACATCGACGGAGATTCTCATGACCCATGCAGAAGAAGTAATTGAGCGCGCTCACTCGATCGTCGCGGCTTTACGTGCAAAAAGAGAGCGCGAGGCAGAGCGGCGCAAGGAGGTGTTTGGGCGCATCGACATCTCCAAACCGTTACCAATGCCAAGCCGTGGCATTCAGCTGAGCCTGAAATTGCAATGAGCTCACCACTGAGAAAGCCAGACCGCGCCGACCTCGATTGGGAGGTCGAGGCAGCGCTCGCCTAGCACGATGAAGATCCGCGGGCAACGATCGCTACACTGTTGCTCGACTGCAAGTATCTGCGCGAACAGCTTGCGCTTGCCGAGCAGTTCATGAGTCGAGGAATCTCGCGCGGGTGGTCACCGCAGTTTCAGAGACCGGAGGACTGACACAGCCAAATGTGGACGCTCGTTCTCCCGTCCGACCGGACGGCGCCTCTCCCAGTGCCAGATTCGACGAGCAGTTCCCGTTGATACATTATGCGACTTTTTGAACACAGAACGAGAACATCTCCCTGGCGGCTGACCCGAATGATCGAGCCGCGGGTGCTCATTGAGGTTCTAGGGCGAGAGTTCACCCGCTACCCTGTCGAGGTCTTGCACCGGGGCGGAAGCGTAGCGCTCCCTCAAATGCATAAGGCGCGGCCACGACCGCGGCTACCGGGTTGTTTGCCACCCGACGCGAACCTTCGCCGCAGGCGCCCCGGCATTCAACGATTGAGAAAATGACATTCTGCCGCCGCCTCTGTTTGCAGGTTGCTCATTTTCGCACATTCGGCCCAGAAAATCTTTGAAAAGCTTGCAGTTGCTCTGCCAATGCGACCAGCCGGTATGCCGGCCGGCGCATGAACGGCCTGTCATACCTTAGAGACGGTCGAGAGTGAGCAGCGCCTCACCGCCGAGCCAAGCTTGGGCGAATGCCGCCTTGATGTCGGCGGGATCTCGGTTGGCCGCGATCTGCGCGTTGAGCAGTCCCCATAACGCCCAGCCGTTGCGCGGCGTTTCTTGAAGCGCCTCTTCGAACGCGGCGATCGCTTCCTCAGCGCGACCTTGCTGGAGGAGGACGGCGCCGAGCGGCTGACGCACGGGATAGTACCAGTATGGCGGCTCCATATACGAGATCCCGTCCTGCACGCGGATCGCTTCGTTCAGCTGACGTTCCGCCTCGGTATAGTCGCGCTTGGCCTGTGCAATGCGAGCTTCGACGACATACTTAGCGATACCGAGCACGCTCCTCGCAGGAAGATACTGTTCCTCAAGGCCCCTCATGTCCGCTTTGTCGATAAGTTGCTCGATTGCTTTGGCCTCGGACGCGGCGGCTCCCAGATCGCCCTTGAAGGCGAAAGCAACACCGCGCGCGTAATGCCAGTAGCCTTTGACGAAGGGGAAGCGGTCGCCTGGGTTTTCTAGCGCCAGAATGGTGTCCGGGTCGCTGAACTGGGCATGTGCGCTAAAAGGTGCGGCCTTGATGGCCTGCACCCACGCCAGCTCCCGCGAGACGTCGTCCGAGGTAATCTTGGCGAGTTTTTCCGCTGAGGCGATAACGTCCTCCCGCACGCCCGCCATCTGCGCCGAGAGCATCAGGTAGTGGACATTGTGCGGGTAATAGCCGAAGCGATAAAGCGCACTCGCCGCTTCGCCTGTTTGTGCCAGGAAGGCTTCATCCGCCGCGATGGCATCGCGGTTGACCGCAATGGAGTCGGCGTGGCGGCCGATCCGCGCATAGATGTGCGCGGGCATGTGGACGAGATGACCTGCAGCCGGCATGGAGCCGCGCAAGCGATCGGCCACCGCCTCCGCCCGCGATGGATCGGCGGAGGCCTCGACGGCATGGATGTAAAGGTGGGCCGCTGCAGGATGCTTCGGGTCGATTTCAAGCGCGCGCTCCAGCGCGGCGACGATCTCACCTCCATGCCCTTTGGGTGTCAGCCCGTCGGCCTCCCAATAATCCCATGGCTGCAGGTTCATTAGCGCATCGGCATGGAAGACAAGAATGTTTGCATCGTTCGGATACGTCTTAGCCACTTTACCCATAGCTTCTGCCCAAGCTTTATCTAGCGGCGCTCGATTCCCTGTGGGACTGGCGCTGTAGCGCTCGGTCAGCGCCTCGATAAGCGCTCGTTCCTTGCCACTTACGCCGGTCTTCAGAGCTTCGGCGCGCTGCACGGCTTTGCGGGCGGGGGCCACGGCTTCGTCGTGCATGGCGTCGTTGATGTTGGGCCCGAGCACGAAGGCCTCGCCCCAGAAGCACATCGCGCATTCCGGGTCGAGCCGCTGCGCCTCCTTGAAGGAGCGCCGAGCCTCGGCATGGTTGAAACCCCAGGTGAGCCGCAGGCCCTGGTCGAAATAGGCTTGAGCCGCCTTGCTCTTCGTCGTGACCGGCATGGTGAGGCTGCCGAGCCCTTCATAGAGCGGCGGGCGACCGGCATCCGCCCGATCGCCGCTGGCTGCGGCATGGCTCGCGCCGGGCTTGAACAGCTCAGTCTTGGGCTTTTCATGCGCGGAGGCGGTCACGGCGAGCAGCGAGGTGGCGAACATCAATGACCCTGCCAACACGCCTAGAGAGACATTTCTCTTGGAATGCAT